>NZ_JAJAGH010000005.1:0-570845 GCF_020734085.1 Hominibacterium faecale | reverse complement strand
GGGATGCAGACCTCGGATATCATCGTGGCCATCAATAAGGATCCGGAAGCGCCGATGATGCAGCTGGCCGACTACGCCATCTGCGGCGATCTGAAGAAGGTCATTCCGGAAATCATCGAAGCCTGGGACCAGGAGTAACAACTTAAGGGAGGAAAACAATGAAACCATGCGTAATAACAGGTGCGGCAAGAACAGCCGTAGGAGCTTATCTAGGAAGCTTAAAGACAGTTGAAGCTCAGGATTTGTGCGCTGCGGCTATCACAGCTGCGGCAAAGAGATCCGATATAGAACTTGGGGATTTGGATCAAGTCATTATGGGCGATGTATATGGATACACACCTAACGTATCCAGATGCGCAGCTCTGGTTGCGGGAGTCCCTGAAGAAGTTCCTGCCTATGTCGTCGACCGTCAGTGCGCATCTTCATTGCAGGCAGTGGTTAGTGCTTGCTATGAGATCGCAGCAGGCGAAGCGGACATCGTCATGGCAGGCGGGGTAGAGGTTATGTCGAGGCTGCCCTTCTACCTAGATCCATCCGCCCGATATAAACCATTTAGGCTGGGGGATAAACCACTGTTTGACACCTTCAACCACGGGGTAACGATGGTATCGTCCAAAAAATATCCGGGTCTCAACATGGGACTGACAGCAGAAAACGTTGCTGATAAATATGGTATTACAAGGGAAGAGATGGATGCTTTTTCCGTTGACAGCCAAAGAAAAATGGCCGCGGCAAAAGCTGCGGGCAAATTCAAAGAAGAGATTGTTCCTTTCGAGGTACAAGACCGAAAAGGGAACTTTATCGTCGACGAGGATGAACATAACACGCCGAATACAACGATGGAAAGTCTGGCCAAACTGAAACCTGCTTTTAAACGGGACGGCGGTCTGGTTACAGCAGGAAACTCCTCCGGCATGAACGACGGTGCCTCTGCAGTCGTTGTCATGTCAGAAGAAAAGGCCGAGGAACTGGGTAAAAAACCTCTGGTAAAGATCATCAGCATGAGCGCGACAGGCTGCGATCCCAGAATCATGGGAATCGGCCCTGTATCGGCTGTTAAAAAAGCTTTGAAAAAGGCCAATCTAACTCTGGAAGATATGGATCTGGTGGAACTTAATGAAGCTTTTGCGGCCCAGAGCTTAGGCTGCTTGAAAGAATTAGGGATCGGCATGGACACCGATTTTTACAAGGAACGGGTCAATGTCAACGGCGGAGCTATCGCCCACGGCCATGCTCTCGCAAATAGCGGTACCAGAATCCTGACAACCCTGATTTATGAAATGAAGCGTAGGGATGCAAGATATGGTCTGGCCACTCTCTGCATTGGAGGCGGTCAGGGAATGGCAATGATCGTGGAGAATTGCAAATAGATAAGCAGGAGGAATCAAATCCATGGATATAAAAAAAGTAGGAGTTGTAGGCGCCGGCATGATGGGAGCAGAAATCGCGCTGTGCTTTGCACGGGCGGGGATTGAGACCATTATCAGCGATACTTCCCGGGAAATAGCAGAAAAAGGAAAAGAAAAACAAGCCGCAGTGCTGGATAAGAGTATAAAAAAGGGCAAGATTGATGAGGCAGCCAAAGCGGCGACGCTGGAAAAGGTTACGCCCACTGGAGATCTTTCCGATATGGCGGACTGCGATTTTATCATAGAAGCTGTTCTGGAAAATCTGGAGATCAAACAGGGAATCTATAAACAGCTGGATGAAATCTGCAAAGAGAGCACCATTATTGCCAGCAATACCTCCAGTATCTCCATCACGAAATTGGCATCTGCTGTCAGCGAAGGCAGAAAAGGCAAGTTCATTGGAACTCACTTCAACTCACCGGCCAGTGTCATGAAATTAGTAGAAATCATACCAGCGCTTTTGACCGATGACGAAACCGTAGATATTACCAAAGAGCTGCTGCTGTACATTGAGAAAGAACCGGTAAAAGTTAAGGACGTGGTAGGCTTCGGGCTGAACCGCTTATTCCACTGCTTTTACCTGGAAGCATGCAGACTGGTAGAAGAAGGCGTCTGTACACCAGAGGATGTGGATAAGATTTGTAAATACGGTCTGGGCCATCCAATGGGCATTTTTGCACTGCTTGATATTACCGGCCATGACCTGAATCAGAGCGTTGACCAAATCCTGTTTGAAGGATATGGAGAACGGTTCAGACCCAGCCCTGTTATACAAAGGCTGGTGGATTCGGGAAGACTGGGCAGAAAATCAGGAGCCGGTTTTTATGACTACGAGAAATAGGAGGCAGAGAATATGGCACAGGTATTATTAAAAAAAGAGGAGAACATTGCCATTATCCGGGTAGATCGGCCGGAAGCTCTCAATGCCCTAAGCCGCAGCATCATTGATGAAATGGATGAGCTGGTAGAAGAAGTGATGAGGGATAAGGACATTCGCTGCCTGATCCTTCACAGTGAAAAAAACTTTGCGGCAGGCGCAGATATCAAGAAAATGGTCGAGTGCAACGAAGAGGAAGCACGGGCTTTCCTCTTTTCGCCCACCTACAACAAGATTGCGGACCTGAGTATACCGGTTATCGCCGCCATTGAAGGCTATGCACTGGGCGGCGGAATGGAGCTGGCCATGACTGCAGATATCCGCATTGCCGGCGAGAGCGCCAAGATGGGTTTCCCGGAAATCACATTGGGGATCATGCCCGGAGCCGGCGGTACCATCCGCGTTCCCAGAATTATTGGAGAAGCCAGAGCAAAAGAATTAATTTTTACCGGTGATGTGATAACAGCGGAAAAAGCTCTGTCCATGGGCCTTGTTAATCGGGTGTCCGACGACGAACATGTTTTTGACGAAGCGATGAAACTGGCAAAAAAGCTGGCAAAGAGAGCCCCGATCGCAATGGCTATGGCAAAGAAGACGATCAAGGCCGGACAGGAAGAGCAAAGTCATACGAAAGGCATTGAGATTGAGGCTGACAACTGGGCAAAACTCTTCACAACCCAAGACCAGAAAGAAGGCATGCGTGCATTCCTTGAAAAGCGAAAACCGGACTTTCAGAATAAATAGTTAAGAGGAGGAGACATGATGGATGGCAAACCAATGACATCAAAAGAAATGCTCAATCATTTGGTGGCAAAACACTACGAAGGCGCTCTGCAGGCGAAAAAAGAAGGCAGACCCGTTGTCTGGGCCACCTCAATCTGCCCGCAGGAGCTGCTTGAAACAATGGACCTGACCACCGTTTATCCGGAGAACCATGCTGCGGCTATCGGAGCAAGAAAAGAGGCGCTGACCTTTATCGAACATTCCGAAGCGGAAGGCTATTCGGCGGATATCTGTTCTTATGCGAGGGTAAATATGGGATATGCGGATATTCAGCACGCAGAGGCACAGGATATACCGCTTCCGGATCTGATTTTCTGCTGCAGCAATATCTGCAATACGGTGATCAAGTGGTATGAAAATCTTGCGAAAAAGCTCAATATTCCGTTGATTATGTTTGATATGCCCTTTAACCATACATACGAAGTGCCCGAGCACAGTGTAAAGTATATGCGGGGACAGATCGAATACGCCATTAAACAATTAGAGGACTTTACAAAGAAAAAATTTGATTATGATAAATTCGGCCAGGTCATGGAGCTTTCCAACGCTACCTGTGAGTGGTGGAAAAAAGCGACTGACTGGGCCAAAGTAAAACCGTCCCCGCTCAATGGTTTTGATATGTTCAACTACATGGCCATGATCGTCTGCATGCGAGGTAATGAGGACGGACACAAACTTTTCAAATTGTGGCACGATGAGATGGAGGCTAAGGCCAAGGCAGGCAAAGGCCCGTGGAATTCCGCTGATGAGAAATACCGGGTAATCTGGGATGGAATCGCATGCTGGCCCCATTTGGCCGTGACCTTCAAGACTCTGAAAAAATACGGGATCAATATGGTAACGTCCACTTATCCCGAATCCTGGAACGTTCGTTATGAAACCAATGATCTTTCTGGTATGGCAAAGGCCTATGCGTCCAATTATGCCAACCGCAACCTGGACTATGATACAAATAATATGAAAGCTCTCGTAGAAGACTTCAGCGTGGACGGAATCGTCTATCACTCCAATCGAAGCTGCAAGCTGATGGACTTTAGACAGTATGAGGTACAGCGGAGAGTCGCCGAGGCCACAGGAGTCCCTTCTGTTGTATTTGATGGAGATCAGACCGACCCTAGAAACTTTTCTGAAGCACAGTACGAAACGAGAATTCAGGCATTAGTTGAAATGATGGAAAAAAATAAGGAAGCAAAGAGGAGGGGTTAAGATGAGCTATCAGGATACGATCAAAAAATTAGAGCAGGCGGCTCTTCATCCGGCCAAGACGGTTACTGAACAGATCAAAGAAACCAGAAAAGACGCCTTCGGATGCTTCCCCATCTACACGCCGGAAGAAATCATCTACGCGGCGGGGCTTCTGCCCATAGGCATGTGGGGAGGAAAAACTGAGCTGAAGCTGGCGGACCGGTATTTGCAGAGTTTTTGCTGCTCGATCATGCGTTCCAATATCGAATATGGGATGAAAGGTACTTATAATATGCTCAAAGGAATTATTCTACCTACCTTCTGCGATACGCTGAAATGCATCTGCGAAAACTGGAAGGTAGCGGTGCCCCAAGTACCCATCGTACCCATCGTTTATCCGCAGAACCGCAACATCGATGCAGGGTTTACCTACATCGTAGAAGAGCTGCAGCGGGTAAAAGGCGAGCTGGAAAAACGGATAGGCAAGGTTATCAGCAGCGATGATCTGGAGGCTGCCTGGGAGCTCTACGAAGAGTATCGGAAAACAATGCGGGAATTTACGGATGTTGCAGCCGAGTATCCCCACATCATAGGGGCCAAGACGCGGCATCTTATCATAAAAGCCGGATACTTTATGGATAAAAAAGCGTACACGCGAGATATCCGGGATATTATCGCCGGACTGAACGCAGAGGAAAAGAAGCCCTTTGCCGGAAACCGGGTGGTGGCGACCGGCCTTTTAGCAGAACCGGTTGAACTGCTTGATATCTTTGAAGAAAACCAGGTTGCCTTTGCAGCCGATGATCTGGCTCAGGAATCAAGGCAGTTCCGTACGCCGGGAAGAAGCCAGGGAAGTTTCTTTGAAAAAATGGCCGGCAGAATCTGTGATCAAAAAGGCGATACCTTCCTCTATGAAGAAGAAAAGACAAGAGGCCAAATGCTCATTGACCTGGTAAGAGAAAAGAAGGCTGACGCAGTTGTGATCTTTATGATGAAATTCTGTGATCCGGAAGAATTCGATTACCCGATTTATAAAAAGGAACTGGAAGCTGCGGGTATTCCGATGCTGTATCTGGAAATTGATCAGCAGATTGACTCTTTTGAACAAATTCGAACGAGAGTCCAGAGCTTTACAGAAATGCTCATATAAATGATCAAATAAATGTGGAAGGGAAAATACCATGTATTTAGGAATTGATATTGGCTCATCTTCATCGAAAGTCGCCATTCTTGATAGCCAAAAACAGATTGCTGCTGTTTCGGTTCTAAACTTGGGAACTGGGACGAATGCTTATGAAGATGTAATAAAAGATGCAATGGAACAGGCTGGTGCCGGCAAAGAGGACATTTTATATATCGTTGCTACTGGATACGGTAGAATCAACTTTAAAGGCGCAGACAAACAGATTACAGAAATTACCTGCCATGCAAAGGGCGCGGGATTTTTGATGGATGACATACATACCATTATTGACATCGGGGGTCAAGACGCAAAGGCCATCAAGCTGGGCGAAAACGGTCAGGTAGCGAACTTTGTTATGAATGAAAAGTGCGCTGCCGGAACAGGCCGGTTTCTGGAAGTAATGGCCAGAGTCCTGGGCTGCGGAATTGATGAGCTTTCATCTCTTGCCCAAAAATCCACGAAAGAAATATCGATCAGTAACGTGTGCACCGTATTCGCCGAGAGTGAAGTCATTTCCAGACTTTCGGCAGGAGAAAAAGTGGAAGATGTTGCTAGAGGGGCCCATATGGCTATTGCCAAACGGGTCATGGGTATGGCTGGAAGAGTAGGCTATGAACCAAAAGTGGCTATGACTGGCGGTGTCGCCCTCAACCAGGATATGGTAAGATGTATGTCAAAGGAAATGGGCTGCGATGTGGCGGTTGTCCCCCATTGTCAAGCGGTGGGAGCCATCGGCGCGGCAGTCTTTGCATATGAAATCAGCCATAAAGAGGAGAAATAAAATGGAAACAATCACAATGAACAAAGATCAGATCAAAGAAGTCATCCCCCATAGGGAACCGATGCTTTTAATCGATGAAGTTTTAGAAATGGTGCCGGGTGAAATGATTAAGACGGCGTTTTACCTGGATCCGGAACTGGATTTTTTCCGCGGACATTTTCCGGGTGAGCCGGTTATGCCGGGAGTATTGACCGTGGAATCCATGGCCCAGACTGCCGATGTGCTGCTTTTGTCCATGGAAAAATACGCAGGCAAGGTGCCTCTGTTCATCGGCATCGATCAGGTGAAATTCAAGAGAAAGATCGAACCGGGCGACAAAATTGAAATAGAAGCAAAGATCGTTAAGGTAAATGAACCCAAAGCCGTGGTTACCTGTGAAGCTGTCGTATATAATAAGGGCGAAATTTCCACGACAGGACTGGTAACACTAGCTATGCGTTGAACAGCATGAGACAGAAAGGATACAAAAAAGAAGATGGACTGGAAAACGATATATAAAGAAAGAACCGTCAGCGCAGAAGAAGCGCTGAGCCATGTAAAATCGGGCGACAGCGTCGTTCCCGCTCATGCTGCGGCAGAGCCGCAGTACCTGATCAACAAGCTGCTGGAACGCAAAGATCAGCTGGAAGGCGTGAGAATTACTCAGGGCCTTAACATCGGCGATGCGCCTTACGCAGCGCCGGAATACAAAGACGCCTTTGTAAACGTAAGCTTTTTCTGCGGAAAGAATAACCGCAAGTGCATCCAGGAGGGCCGGGGCGAGTTCCTGCCCATCCATTTCTACGCCCAGCCAAGGGCGATCCGGGAAGGGATCCTGCCCTGTGATATCGCGCTGGTTCAGGTGACGCCGCCGGATGAAAACGGCTATGTCAATATGGGAACCTCCTGCGACCAGACACGGGTAGCTATTGAAAAGGCCAGAGTGGCCATTGCCCAGGTAAACCAGAATATGCCTCATCTGTGCGGAGATACGCTGGTACATGTATCGGATATTGATTATTTTGTCGAATACGACGAGGATATCTATGAGATTCCGCTGATCAGCAGTGATGATCCGGTTGCAGAGAAAATTGGATATAATATATCGACTTTAATCGAGGATGGAGCTACGCTTCAAATGGGTCAGGGGACCATTCCCAACGCCATTCTCAAATTTTTGGAAGACAAAAAAGATTTGGGCATTCATACGGAAGTGTTTTCCGACAACCTGATCCCGCTGGTAAAGGCAGGTATCGTCAACGGCAGAAGAAAATCCATCAACCGGGGCAAGATCATTTCTACCTTTGTACAGGGTACAAAAGAGCTGTACGAATATGTAGATAACAACAATATGATTCAGCTGATGCCTGTGGACTATACCAATGATGTGGCGGTGATCGCAAAAAATGATAACATGGTTGCCATTAACTCGGCTCTGGAAGTAGATTTGATGGGTCAGGTCGTGGCCGATGCCATTGGATCCAAGACTTTCAGCGGTGTAGGCGGCCAGCTGGATTTCCTCAGAGGCGCAGAACAGGCAAAGAACGGCAAGCCGATCATTGCCCTGCCGTCAACGGCTAAGGGCGGTGAAATTTCGAGAATTTCCGCCGTACTCAAGCCAGGAACCCCAGTGACAACGACCAGACAGGATGTACATTATGTGGTTACCGAATATGGAATCGCCTATCTGTTTGGCAAGACCATCAAGCAGAGGGCCGAAGCTTTGATTAACATCGCCCATCCAAAATTCAGGGACCAGCTTAGAGAAGAGTTTCAGGACTACTGCAAGTCAGCAGGCCAGTTGTATTTCTAATAATCGTTCCTTCTTTTAACATTAACAATATTCAGTCAAGGAGAATGCCTCACGGAAAAAGAGTGGAGACATTCTCTTTGCTTTCGCCGGGATTGCAAAAGAAATAGTGGTCCGATCAGGGTTTTTGTTTTATAATAGAGAGTACGCAAAAAGCGGACAAAACGACAGGAAACAATTTAAAGGAGGATTTTATATATATGGAAGAACGTTTTCAAGAAATTTTAAATTATATCAAACATCCAAAAGAGGTCAGATTGAACAATATGCTGGACCCGTACTTTTTGGGGGCAGACGAAGATGAGATGATTGCCGACATCTTGTTTTGTACACAAGAATGGGAGCGGAATCAAAGAAATGAAATTCATGGAGGCGCCATCGCATCCATGTTTGACACGGCGATGGGTGTCAGCGCTGCCGCATTTCAAAAACAAGGCAGTGTTTCTACCGCCGATCTTCAAGTCAGCTTTATCCGGCCTTTTCTCAGCGGAGCGTTTATTTTTACCACGCAGATTACTAGTATGGGCAAGACACTGATCCGTGCCACCTGCATTGCACGGGAAAAGCAGAGCGGAAAAATCGTGGCCACTGCGTCTGGAACCTTTGTGCCATTTAAGAAATAGACCGGATTCTATTAGGGAGAAGAACGAGTATGTACGCCAAATATTTTGTCTTGTTTGCGATTTTGTTCACAGGATATTTTCTGCGAAAAATCAATTTTTTAGACGATAACATGAACCATGGACTTAATAAGTTCATCGTCTATTTTGCATACCCCTGTATGATCGTACATAATCTGGGGACCCTCACCATGGACAGACGGCTGATTTTCAACTTTTTATTGATGCTGATTCTGACGCTGGTCTGCTTTTTCCTTTACGCCGCATATATGTACTGGTACTGCAGACTGCGCAAGACCCCTCGGGAATTCTCCCATATTGTGGAGTTTTCCTCTTTCTGTCCTAATAATGGATTCATGGGCTTTCCCATTACCCTGATCTTCTTTGGGGAAGAAGGGCTATTTTTGATGCTGGCCCACAATGCTGCAATGAACTTTTTCTTTTTCGCTTACGGCGTGCGGCTGATGAGGCGCAATAAGGACGAGGTGAGAAAGCGGACGCCCCGGGCTGCAGCCCGTGCGGTTCTCAAGGTTCTGCTCAACCCCAACATTATTGCTCTGGCAGCAGGCTTTTTAATCAGCATTACCCATGTGGGTCTGCCCGAGCCGGTGGATGAATATCTGCTGTATATCGGAAATGTTTCAACGCCCATGGCCATGATCTTCATCGGGTCCACCCTGGCAAACTGCAATTTGCTGGAGATTATCAAAGATCATATTGTGATCGAGGCGACGGTCAACAAGTTGTTTCTGCTGCCGCTTTTGACCTTTGGCCTGGCTGTTTTCCTGCCCATCGACCCGCTGATCAAGGCGATGCTGGTGCTGGGCTGCTGCTTCCCGGCGGCTGCTATGGTATCCATGCTGGCGGAACAGGAAGGGGAGGATCAGACCATGTCCAGCAAGATCCTTTTTCTGAGCACCCTGATCTCGGTTATTACCATACCCCTGTCCATTCAGCTGCTCAGCCGAATTTTTTTGTAAGAATTTTGGCGCTAAGGGTCAGAATCGGATTCTGATGCCGGTCGGCTGTTTTCAACGATTGATCCACCTCAAATCCGGCTTGAAGCAGAAGTCTTCACTCTCTGTCAAGATCGGGCCCCGCAAACCCATTGCTCTGCGTAAAAAATAAAAAATTTTATAAAAATTTTCCCGGCCCTGGGCCATGGCCTCCAGGCCTAGAACCTGATTTCGGAACGCTGCCCAAATGGAAATCACCCTGTATAACAAAGCATTTGTCAGGAATTGCAGCCTGTAGCCGTTGGAAAAATCTCAACAATTTGGTCAATATGTCACAAAAGCTGCTCGATCAAGGAAAAGAAATCCTTCTTTGTCCGCTCCAGAGTTTCCTCCGCATCCCGGCGGCCGTTGCCGGCGACACAGAAATAAAAGCGAATCTTGGGTTCCGTGCCCGACGGTCTGGCTTTGATGAATCCGCCGTTTTCAAAAGTCAGTCCGACGATGTTGACCTTTGGAAAATCCAAATCCAGCATGCAGCCGTTTTTTAACTGCTTGCCTCTGTCATAATATTCCCGGCTGATGATTTTTTGGCCGCCGATCCGGCAGCGATCATCGGCTGCTAAGAACTTCATAATCTGGTCGATCCGTTCTTTTCCGTCTTTTCCCATGAGCGTACAAGCAACCTGTTCATCGAGGAAATAGCCGTAGGTATCAAAGAGTCCGTCCAGAACATCGGTCAATGTCTTTCCCTCGATCTCCTGATAATAGAGCGCGGCTTCCGCTACAAGTGCAGCGCCCAGGACCGCATCCTTGTCCCTGGCGTATGTGCCTTTGAGATAACCCAGACTTTCCTCAAAGCCAAACAAAAAACTTCCTTTGCCCGTCTCTTCCATCTCTTTAATCTGTTCCCCGATAAATTTAAAGCCGACCGGTACCTTTTTCAGTGGTACGGCCAGTTCCTCCGCCAGCTTTTCGGTCAGGGCAGTGGAAACGATGCTTTGCAGCATGATACCATCTGCGGGCAGGCCCTTTTCCGCTTTTTGCGATCCAATGATGTAATTGGCTAAAATGACTCCTACCTGATTGCCAGTCAAATGCTGGTATTCCCCTTTGCTGGTCCTGCACTGAACTCCCAGACGGTCCGAATCCGGATCCGTAGCCAGCAGCAGATCGGCCTGCAGTTCTTTAGCATAGGTCAAAGCAAGTTCCCATGCACCTTCATCTTCCGGATTGGGAACGTGAACCGTAGAAAATTCCGAATCGGGCTCAGCTTGTTCAGGGACAGTAAAGATCTGGGAAAATCCGTTCTGGGAAAGGATGCGCTCAACAAAAACCCGGCCAGCGCCGTGGAGCGGGGTGTAAACGATCTTCAGTCCGCAGCCCTTCTGCTGATCCAGCTGGGGATGGAGCAGCTGCTCCTGGACGCAAGTCATATAACAATCGTCCACCTCCTGGCCGATCATTTCCAACAGCCCTGAAGCAAGGGCTTCCTCGCGGGAAAGGACAGAAACATCCCATCCGCACTCGTCCATCTTGGCCATGATCTCATCGGCTTGGGCCGGAGGAAGCTGGGCGCCGTCCTCCCAGTAGACCTTATAACCGTTGTATTCTTTTGGATTATGGCTGGCGGTGATCATGACGCCGGCAATGGCATGCTTGTGGCGAATGGTAAAGGATAATTCCGGTGTTGAACGGAGAGATTCAAACAAGTATGCCCGAATACCATGAGCTGCAAGTACCAGGGCCGTCTCCATAGCAAAATCCTCTGAAAACCGGCGGGAATCATAAGCGATTGCTACTCCCCGATTTTTCGCATCTTCGCCGTGGTCTGCAATGACGCGGGCAAAGCTGGCTGTCAGTTTACGGATCAGATATAGATTCATACGATTGGTTCCGGCTCCAAGCATACCGCGCATGCCTCCAGTTCCAAACTCCAGATCGCAGTAAAAGCGATCCTCGATATCCTTTTCATCGGTTATAGCCTTGAGCTCCGCCTTCGTAGCTTCGTCAAAATACGGGCTGGTAAGCCACTGCTGATAACGGTCTTCGACTTCTTTATTTAACATAGCATTTCCCTCACTTCCTGAGTTGATCTGTGATATACTGAATATAATTAAGACACGGAGGCCTTACCTATGATCATGACAATGGATATTGGCGGAACCAAAACCTTATGCACCTTCTGGGAGGACGGCCGGCCGGCGGAGAGACAGCGGATCCCCACCGCATCAATCGATGACCTTGGCCGTCTCATATCCCAGCTGGCCTGCGGCAGGACCGTGGAATGCCTCTGCATTGCAGCCGCTGGCCCCGTCCACAGGCAGACGGTGGAACTGACCGGCACGGGGCTGCGTATTGATCGGGACTCCCTGAAAAATGCGCTTCCCCAAATCCCGACGATTATACTCATGAACGATCTTGCAGCGGTGGGATACGCATTGCCTGCCATTGCGACGGGGCAGCTCTTATCTTTAAAAGAAGGCTCTCCCCAAAAAGGCGCAAAGGCAGTCCTCTCTCTGGGAACCGGCCTGGGGGTCTGTGTGATTACCCCTGTAGGGGAAGTACTGCCATCAGAAGGCGGCCATATGGATTTTGCTCCCGGAGACCTGCGCCAGCAGCAAATCTGCGATACACTGCACAAGCAATATGGCCGTCTCAGCTGTGAACGGCTGCTATCCGGCCAGGGACTTGTCAATATCTATGGTGCACTGACCGGTGCCTGGGGCCTGAGCCCTGCGCAGATCACTGACAAAGCTTTCAAGCAAGAACCCGATGCCATGGAAACCATGACGGTGTTTTCTCAGATCCTAGGTTCTGCCTGCGGTAACTTTGGCTTGATCTTCATGGCATCGGGGGGCATTTATCTCAGCGGCGGCATTCTTCCAAAGATCCATCCTCTGCTGGACCAGAATGCTTTTTTGAACGCATTTCTAGATAAGGGCCGGGTACGAGATCTCCTGGAGGAGATCCCCATCCGTCTCATCCTGGATGAAACCGCCCCATCGCTGGGAGCGGCCCTTTACGCAGCCAGGCTATCTGCCACTGTCTAACGCCCATCTTCGCACTTTTGCTGCCAGCTCCTGTGTCAACTGAGAGGGCTGGGCCTGCCAGGTCCAATTGCCAAGTGCCCGGCCCGGCACATTCATCCGGCTTTCATCCCCCAGCCCCAGCAAATCTTGAAGAGGCGTGATGATCCAGGCGCCATTGCCTTTATATAATGACTCTATTATAGCATCACTTCCCCGGGGCTGGGTAGTATTTTCTGCGCACCATGCGGCGAGAGTCCGGTTGTCGTGGGTGCCGGTATAGTAAAGTTTTTCTGCCGCCGCCTTATCGGGCAGGCACTCCATTTCGCCATGAGAAAACTGATAGACCATCATCCCCGGATATCGGCAAAGATGGAGCAGGTTTTTAACCTGGATGTCCAGACAACCTAAATCCTCCGCTAAAAGGGGCAGCTGACCCAGATGCTTTGTTAAACAGCGGAAAAAATCCTCGCCCGGACCGGGAAGCCATACGCCCTCGCAGGCTGCTTTACCAGGAGGAATGGCGTAAGCAGCTGAAAATCCTCGAAAGTGGTCGCAGCGAATATAGTCATAATGCCTCATTGCCTGGGAAATGCGCCGGCGCCACCACCAATAGTCTTCCTTTTTCATCCGATCCCAATCACATAATGGATTACCCCAACTCTGTCCGTCCGGGCAAAATTCATCGGCGGGCGCCCCGACATAAGCCAGTGGGAGACCGTCATCCCCAAGGAGAAACAAGTCCCTGTGGGCCCAGGTATCGGCGCTGTCGGTCCCGGGACTGAAGGGCAGATCCCCGATGACCGAGATTCCTTTTTCATTGGCATAGGTCTTTAAATGTTCCCACTGGGACCAAAAGCAGAACTGACGGCGGCGGATTGCTTCCAGCCGCTGTCCCGCCTGCTGTTTCCAAGAATCCAGGTTCGTTCGATCCCGCTCGGGCTGAGGCCATTTCTGCCAGGGTAAATCCGAAAACTCTTCCTTTAACACCATATATAGCGCAAAGTCCTCCAGCCAAAAGGCTTCCTGGCGGCAAAAGGCTTGATAACGGTCCCAATCCAGGGGAGCATCCTCATCCATAAGACGCTCATCTCCCGCAAAGACTGCTGGGCTGGAATAGGGCGAATCTCCCTCCCCTCCCGCGGGGTTGAGGGGCAGGATCTGCCATAATTTCTGACCGCAATCGGACAGATAATCAATAAACTGCTTTGCTCCAGAGTCCATCTTTGCCGAAGGTATGGACGAGATGTGGCATAACACGCCTGCCCGCCGCTTCAGCGAACGCTTTTGGGGCGGATTGGTACGGCAGTCGAGGACCATGGCCGATAGCGGCGGCAGATTAACTAAGAGGCTGCCATCCTTTGGATAAAAGACCCTCGAAGTAAGAAGCTCCAGTACATAGGTCGTTTTTTCGGGCAGGGACAATTGAAAAGAGACCGCTCCAAAGATATGACGATTAACAGCGGCGATTAGCCTGCGGCCGTCCCCTTTTTCCCACCTGGTACATATAAAAACATGTTCCCCTTCCCAGGAAAACCGGTAGTCTCCATCAGCAAGAAAGGCATACTGCTTTCTCAAAGCAGCCAGCATCCGATAATGTGCCAGCAGTTCCTGGTCCTCCCGGCCCCAGGGATAGGTGCCCCGGTTATAAGGATCTTCGTATCCCTGACAGCCAGCCTCATCCCCATAGTAGACAGCGGGAACTCCCGGCAGAATGAACTGGAGCAGACTGATAAGCTTCAGCCGCTGCTTTGCCAGGGCATATTTATCCTTTGACAGTCGGTATCCCTCCTTCTTGTCGTATTCCAAATCCTGGGGAGCATCGCCCAGCACAGTGAGAATACGAGGCTGATCGTGGCTTCCAAGGAGATTAAATGACGCGTAGAAGTTCTGAGGCGGATAATTTTCAGCCAGGCTCAAAAGGCGGCGCACTGCGTTTTCCGCAGAACACCGGCCGCACATGTAATCCATTAGAAGACCGCGCAAGGGATAGTTCATCACCGCGTCCAGCTCTCCTCCCAGAAAATACCGCCGCCGCTGCCCATAGCTGATCTTGTTGCTGGCATCCTCCCACACTTCCCCGATGAGGACGCCCTTGGGATCATAATCCTCCATGGCTTTTTTGATGCCGGCAATGAAGGAATCGGGAAGCTCGTCAGCCACATCCAGTCGCCAGCCGCCTGCCCCCTCATTCAGCCAGCGGCGGATGACACTGTCTCTGCCGCCGAAGATAAATTCCTGATAGGAGGAATTGCTTTTATTAACCGCGGGAAGATCGGCAACCCCCCACCAGCTGGCATACTCATCGGGAAAACTGGTAAAGGAATACCAATCGTAATAAAGCGATTGCGGCCCCTGGCAAGCGCCGGGCTCTCGGTAGCGGCCAAAGCGGTTGAAGTATTTACTGTCGGCGCCGGTGTGGTTGAAAACCCCGTCCAGTATGAAGCGGATTCCCAGGCGCTCCCCATCTCGGATTAGGCGGGAAAACTCCTCCAGGCTGCCAAAGGACGGATCAATGCGCAGGTAGTCGGCCGTATCGTATTTGTGATTGCTGCGTGCCAAAAAAATAGGATTGAGATAGATGGTTCCCGCCCCCAAGCTTTTTAAATACAAGAGCCGGCTGCGAATTCCTTCCAGGCTGCCGCCGAAAAAAGGCCAGCGAATTACTTCTCCCTTTGTATTCCGGCTATAAAAGGGCTGATCGTACCAGTTCTGCTGAATCAGCCGCGAAGGGAAAGTCTCTGCGAATGGCTCGGCGGCGGCATCGGCCTGTCTGGAAAGCCAGGCGTCATCTCGGGCAAATCGATCAGGAAAAATTTGATAAAGAATGGAATGAGTATACCAGTCAGGAACGGAAGACGGCGCATAGACGGTAATCTGAAAGGGCGGCGGAATATGGTCGTACAGGAGGCCTTCTCCGCCGAGCTGCTGGGGATTGTTCCCATAATAAAGGGGAGATCCGTCGGTGCCGGTTATAGAAAAATAATACCAGCATAATGCCGGGCTGGCAGAAGCGACGATTTCTATGGAAAAAAGCTGCAGATTCCGGGAGTGCCGCACACCTTCCATTGCAGCAGGCTCAGCATTCGTCCCGTCCATATACAAGTACAAGAAGCAGCCGGGGCACGGACACTCCCCTTCCACCGCCAGGGAAAGACAAATGCGCGTTCCTGCAGCTACAGCGCCTTTTGGAGACCGATAAGCCGGATCCTGTGAATTGTGATAAACGTTCATAAATCATTCCTTTTATAGATGGATTAAATCCCGGTAAAGGGCAGCATATTTTTCTGCCGAAGCTTTCCAGGAAAAATTTTTTTTCATAGCGCGCACTGCCAGAGCATCCCAAGACGCTCTGCGGTTGGTGTAAAGATCCAAGGCGCTCTTGATGGTAAACAGCAGTTCATGAGCATTATAGTTGGCAAAGCTGAATCCGTCGCCGGTATCCTCATATTGGTTATAGGCGATGACGCTGTCCGCCAGCCCTCCGGTTTCCCGTACTATG
Source organism: Hominibacterium faecale (assembly GCF_020734085.1). NCBI lineage: Bacteria > Bacillati > Bacillota > Clostridia > Peptostreptococcales > Anaerovoracaceae > Hominibacterium > Hominibacterium faecale. The sequence goes on along the minus strand of NZ_JAJAGH010000005.1, from coordinate 554,734 downwards.
GGAATCGTGCCATAACGCATAGCTGCCATTTGTGACAGGCCGCAAGGTTCGAACTTGGACGGCATCAACAGAATATCAGCAGCAGCATAAAATTTAGATGACATGGGAGCGTCAAAAGTCATGCAGGCCCGAACTTTCTGAGGCATGCGGGCCTGATAGCCGCGGAAAGCATCCTCGTATTTGGCATCCCCAACTCCCAGGACAGCCAGCTGGACTCGCTCACAGAGGAGCTCATCGAGAATTCCCAGAACCAGATCGAGGCCTTTCTGCTCAGTCAGACGGCTGATGATGACAAGAAGCGGTATGCTTTCATCCCTTTTTAGCCCCAGTTCTTCCTGAAGAGCACGTTTGTTGGCGGCCTTTCCCTGCTGAAAGGAAGACGGCCGATACCTTTCATAAAGGCATCGATCTTTAGCCGGAGAATACTTTGATTGGTCGATTCCATTGAGAATTCCAGTGAGAACGGAGCTTCGTCGTCGAAAGATTTCTTCCATGTGCTCTCCGTAATATGCAGTGCGGATTTCTTTGGCATAGGTAGGACTGACTGTGGTGAGCCGGTCGCTGTAATAAAGGGCTCCCTGAAGATAGTTAATACTCCCCTCAAAGGCCAGCTGGTCAGAGGCGGACCTGCTATGGGCAAGCCCCAGGACATCAGCCAGCATCGACTTGGGAAAAATACCTTGAAATTTAAGATTATGTACAGAAAATACGGTGCGTAGCCGCGTATATTTTGGGGCTTCCATGTATTGTTCACGGAGGAATACCGGAATTAGAGCCGTATGCCAATCATTGCAGTGGAGGATATCTGGAAAAAAATCCGGGAGATGCTGGAGGCACTCCAGTACTGACTTGCAGAAAAAAGCGGTACGCTCACCATCATCCTCATAGCCGTAAGGTCCGGACCGCTTAAAGTAATATTCGTTGTCCACAAAATAATAGGTGACGCCTTTTTCCCGCAGCATTTGGATGCCGCAGTACTGCCGCCGCCAGCCCAGCGGAACTTCAAACTGGGTAATGGTGATCATCCTGCTTTTAAATTCCTGTGGGATTGAGGCCAGCTTGGGCAGGATGACCCTTACCTGCACGCCGGTTTTGCATAAGGCAGCGGGAAGGGATCCTCCTACATCTCCCAAGCCGCCTGTTTTAATAAAAGGGTCGGCTTCGAATATGGCGTATAGAACTTTGATCGGACTTGTCTTTTGTGTATGGTTGCTTTTGTTGGTCATATTGAATTCCTTTGCTCTAAACTTCTTTACTTTTTTCGATTACCAGCGGCGTATAGCGGTTGCCGCTGAGGCGGGTATCCTCGTTAATCCGCACGAATTTGTCGCAGATCACATTTTCCATAAAGGCGCCGGTTTTAATATTGCTCTGCTGCATGATCACACAGTTTTTGACCACTGCTCCCCTGCCGATGCGGACGCTCCTTGAGAGGATGCTGTTTTCGACAGTTCCTTCGATGACACAGCCGTTTGCAATCAGCGAATTGGACACATGGGATCCAGATCGATATTTGGACGGCGGCGAGTCCTGCACCTTTGTAAAAATTTTGCGGCCGTTATTGAATAATTCGTCGCTGATTTCGGGCTTGAGCAAATCCAGCGAGCAGCGCATGTAGTCATAAGTGCTGTCAACTGCACCCACATAGCCGTCAAAACGATAGGAATCGATCTTCATATCAATTATATTTTCATAAATAATTTCCATGAGATCAACATAGCTCATGGTTTCATACCAATCCATCAAGGCCAACAGATCTTCTTGGTTAATGACAAAACAGTCCATGAACCAGGCGGCGTGACCGGCTGTCTGCCTGCGGATTCCCACCAGCCTGCCGTCCTGTCCCAGATCGAGGAAGGGGCCCTGCTTCATATGGGCGTCTGCGATCTCTTTGTAAACCATGGTGATCTGGGCGCCCGATTGGCGATGCTGGCGAATCAGCGGCTGGAGGTCCATGTTATAGATCTTATTGCTGGCGCTTACAACGACCAGATGCCCATTGGCCCGAGCAAGATACGGACGATTGTCAATAAAGTCCCGCAGCAGGAACTTTCCTTCAAACCGCTTTAATCCATAGATGGAACCCGGCAGGAAAAACAGGCCTCCTGATTTTCGATCTAAAGACCAGTACTTTCCATCTCCCAGATGGTCGATGATGGAGCGGTAGCAGTGAGAAGTGGTGATGCCCACAGAACGAACTCCGGAATGAACCATGTTGGAGAGAGGAAAATCCACCAGCCGGTATCTGCCGCCAAAGGGAATGGTAGCTGCCGGCCGGTTCTGGGCCAGGGGGCCGAAATGGCCGTTGGTATAATTGGTGGTAATCAGTCCGATAACCTTATTCATGGCTTCCTCCTTCCTGTTGCTTGAACACGGTCTGATTGTCGCCGATGACCGTGATTTCGTGTCCTTTTCTGTTTCCGCAGATAGCGTCCTCCCCTACTATGGCATGTTCGCCGACAATGGTCCGGAATACCTGGGCGCCTTTTTTCACGGACGCGCCGGGCAGGAGAATGGAATCGGATACACTGGCTCCCGCCTCAATGGAGACCTCAAAGCTGAGAATGGAATTTTTTACATCACCCAAAATGCGGCTGCCATTGCAGATGAGGCTGTTTTCCACCACAGCGCCGCGGCCGATGTAATGGGGCGGATAAATATTGGAATTACTGAAGATTCGCATATCCTCTTCAAAGATATTAAACTGGGACTGGGGATTGAGAAGCTCCATGTTTGTATGATAATAGCTGTCAATTGTTCCCACATCCTGCCAGTAGCCGGAAAAGGTATAGGCACAGAGCCTTTTGCCCTGATTTAGGAGCATGGGAATCACATTCTTGCCAAAATCATGGTCGGAGCGGGAATTTTGATGATCCCCTATAAGGGCCTCTTTTAGAACCTTCCAATTAAACATATAAATGCCCATGGAGGCCAGGTTGCTGTCGGGATCCTTCGGTTTTTCGGAAAATTTGACGATTTGATGCTTCTCATCGGCAGTCAGAATGCCGAATCGGCAGGCGTCTTCCCAGGCCACTTTCATTACGGAAATGGTCAGGTCGGCTCCGGTCTGCTTGTGTTCTTCCAGCATTAAGCTGTAATCCATTTTATAAAGATGATCGCCAGAAATAATTAAAACGTATTGAGGATCGTAGTTATCAATAAAATCTATGTTTTGAAAGATAGCATCTGCAGTTCCCTGGTACCATTGACCGCCTGCCTCGGTGGCGTAGGGCGGCAGCACGAATACGCCTCCGTAAGCATCATCCAGATCCCAGGCGGCGCCGGTACCAATGTAGGAATTGAGCAGCAAAGGTTTATACTGTGTCAGCACGCCCACCGTATTGATGTTGGAATTGGTACAATTGGACAGGCTGAAGTCAATGATTCTATATTTTCCGCCAAAAGCTACAGCCGGCTTGGCAATATTTCTGGTCAGCGCGCCCAATCGGCTGCCTTGCCCGCCGGCCAGCAGCATCGCTACGCATTCTTGCTTTCGCATAATAAACCCTCCTTAGTAAACAAGTACTTAAACGATACGACCTTTTATTTTATCTTCCAGATTTCTTTCGCATATTGGGAAATCGTGCGATCGCTGCTGAAATGCCCGGCCATTGCGATATTGGTAAGGGCCATTTTGTTCCAGCGCCGCCTGTCAGTGTAAGCCTGGTCTGCCTCAAAGAAGGCCCTCATGTAATCCTCAAAGTCCGCAAGTACAAAATATTCGTCGTTGTAGCGGATGAGGGCATCGTGTATACTCCAAAAGGCGTCCTTATCGGAGCCAAAAAATCCATTGACCAGTTGGTCGATGATTTCCATGAGTGCAGAAGAACGCTCGCAAATGTCCAAAGAACGATAGTTCCCCCGAAGATCCGTGATCTGACTGGAAGTAAGGCCGAAAAGAAACATGTTATCATCGCCTACAAGCTGATGAATCTCCACATTGGCCCCATCCATGGTTCCCAGGGTGAGGGCGCCGTTGAACATGAATTTCATATTACCGGTGCCGCTGGCCTCTTTTCCGGCAGTGGAAATCTGTTCGCTGATATCGGCGGCCGGATAGATCAGCTGGCCGATGCTGACGCTCAAATTCTCAAGAAAAACGACCTTCAGCTTTCCGCCTATCTGCGCATCATGATTGACCACATCCGCCATCGCATGAATCAGACGGATCACTTCCTTGGCGAACTCATAGCTTTGGGCTGCTTTTCCTGAGAAAAGAAAGGTATGGGGATGGAGGTTCAGATCCGGTTCTTTTTTCAGCCGATTATAAAGGTACATAATTTTAATCATATTGAGCAGCTGGCGTTTATATGCGTGAATTCGCTTTACCTGTACATCAAAGATGGATGCCGGATCGACGGTAATTCCGTTATGTTCTTTGATATATTCCGCCAGACGGCACTTTTGGACATATTTGATTTTTTCCAGCTGATTCAGAAACAAATCGTCATTGGCATAGGGGAGCAGATTTTCCAAATGATAGGCATTGGAAATCCACTCCGGTCCGATTGAAGTGGTGATCAGCCTGCCTAGAGCTGGATTGGCCTCTAGAAGAAAGCGCCTGTGGCTGACCCCATTGGTTTTATTATTGAATTTATCGGGGCTCTCCTGATAAAAGGTCTGAAAAACATCGTGTTTAAGAATATTGGTATGAATGGAGGCTACGCCGTTGACGGAATGGCTGCCGATAATGGATAAATTGGCCATGCGCACCTGGCCGTCCCAGAGGATCGCAGAGGAACGGGTCCGGTCCTGCCAATCTGCTTGGCTGCGGTCAATATTTTCGCGGTAACGTCGGTCGATTTCCTCGATAATCATGTAGACCCGCGGCAGCAATCGCTGTATGAGATCAATGGGCCACTTTTCCAGAGCCTCGGGCATGATCGTATGATTGGTAAAAGAAATTGTTTTTGTTACAATGTCCCAGGCATCATCCCATTCCAGGTTTTCTTGATCCAGGAGAATCCGCATCAGCTCCGGAACACACAGCGCCGGATGGGTATCGTTGGTATGGATGGCTGTGCGGTCTGAAAAGGCGCGCCAGTTATCTGCGCCGTATTGATGCTTATAGTTATCAATGATGGAAGCGATTCCGGCAGCGGTGAGAAAATATTCCTGTTTTAAGCGCAGTTCTTTTCCGGCAGGTGTACTGTCGTCGGGATAAAGGATGGCTGTGATCGCTTCAATCTCATTCCGCTCACGGACTGCTTCACTGTATTTACCGTTGTTAAAAGCAGCAAGGTCAATCTTTTCCTCTGCTGGTTCGGCTTGCCAGAGCCGCAGCATGTTTACAGTTTTGCCGTCATATCCCACAATGGGTACATCGTAAGGAACGGCCAGGACGGTCTGATAAGCCGTGTGCTCAAAATTGATTTTACCATCTTCATAGGTCCGTTCCACCTTACCGCCAAAGTGTACGGAAACGGCGCTATCCGAATTGCGGATCTCCCAGGGATACCCGTTGACCAGCCAGGGATCCGGTTCTTCGGTCTGACGGCCGTCCTCAATGGTCTGTTTGAATAGTCCGAATCGATAACGGGCGCCCATACCCATCCCCGCAAGATCCAGGTAGGCCATGGAATCCAAAAAACAGGCTGCCAGCCGTCCCAGTCCTCCGTTGCCCAAGCCAGGGTCCGGCTCCATGGGAAGAAGCTGATCCAAATCCTCTCCCAGTTCTTTGAGTCCTCGACGAACTGTTTCTTCGATTCCCAAGTTAATCAGGTAGTTGTTCAGCAGCCTGCCAATGAGAAACTCCATGGAAAAATAATAGACCTGCTTTCGCTGCTGGCTTATGTGCCGCAGCCTGGTTTCAGTGTGAAGCTTTGCTGCTCGGCTGCAGATCATTTTTGCCAGTACTTCGTATCTTTCCCGCTTGGTGCACTCTTCAAAGGGCTTTGCCATGGTTTTAGTAAATTCCGCCAGATATTGTTCCTTAAAGTCATCCTTGCTTGCAAACATAATTCTTGTTATCCTCCTTTAATTCCTCCGATCTTTTTTTTGGCGGACAGTAAGTAAGGATCATCCCGCCGACCGGAGGAACTAAGATCGATAGATACTGCTTCTGCCCGTGGTACTCGCCTTTTCTTGTTCTTAGGAGACGGCGGTTGACGCAGCCGCTTCCCCCGAAATCTTTATCGTCTGAATTGAATACCTCCCGGTAGATGCCCGGCTCCGGTACGCCGATCTTAAAGTCTTTATAGGTTTGAGGCTGAAAGTTGAGGAGGATGATAGCAAAATCCGTTTTTTTCTCACCCTGCCGTTTAAATATCAAAATACTTTGCCGGCAATTATCAGCATCGATCCATTGATAACCGTTCCAAGTATAGTTTTCTTTCCAAAGGGCGGACTGACGAAGATAACAGTGGTTCAGCGCTTTTACATATTGCTGATGTTTTGCATGGGCTTCATAGTCCAGCAGGAACCATTCCAGTCCTTCGTAGAATCGCCACTCGATGAATTGGCCGAATTCACTGCCCATAAAGTTAAGTTTGGCGCCGCTGTGGCACATTTGATAAAGGAGCAAGAGTCTCAGCCCCGCAAATTGCCGCCAGTAATCGCCCGGCATGCGGCCGATTAAAGAAGCTTTACCATGGACCACTTCATCGTGTGACAAGGGCAGGATAAAGTTTTCATTAAACGCATACATCATGGAAAAGGTCAGCAGGTTATGGCTGCCGTCGCGGAAAGGAAAGTCCAGTGAGCAGTATTTGAGGGTGTCGTTCATCCAGCCCATATCCCATTTGTAATGAAAGCCCAGGCCGCCTTCTTCCGGCGGATAGGTAACCAGGGGCCAGGCTGTACTTTCTTCTGCGATGGTAAAGGCATCGGGAAAGAGCTGGCCTACGGTTTGATTGAGCTTTTGCAGGAAGGCCTGTGCGTGGAGATTTTCTTCGCCTCCCCGCTCGTTATATCGCTTTAGGCTGGGCTTATCGATTCCGTAGTTGAGATAGAGCAGACTGCTGACGCCGTCCACCCGCAGCCCGTCAGCATGATATTCCTCCAGCCAAAAAACGGCGTTGCTGATAAGAAAATTAGCTACTTGCGGTCTGCTGTAGTCAAAATTAAACGTACCCCAGTGGGCGTGTTCCTGGGATTCATATAACTTTGAGCCGCAGAAGCTGCAGAGCCCATGTCCGTCTCGGCAGAAATGGCCTGGAACCCAATCCAAGATCACGCCGATGCCCGCCTGATGCAGGCAATCGATCAGATATTTGAAATCCTGCGGCGGTCCATAGCGGCTGGTAGGGGCATAATAGCCGGTGATTTGGTAGCCCCAAGAACCGTCGAAGGGATGCTCCATTACCGGCATCAATTCCACATGGGTGTACCCCATTTCTTTCACATAATCGGTCAGCTCTTTGGCCAGCTCCCGGTAAGTATAAAAGACCGGTTCCTCCCCCTCTTGTATGCCTCGCTTCTGCTTCCAAGAACCAAGGTGGACCTCATAGATGTTCAGGGGCTTTTTAAAATGAGATTGTTTTTTTCGCTGTGCCATCCAGCTGGAGTCGCACCACGTGTATGAAAGGTCTGTCAGTCTGGATGCCGTTCCCGGCCGCTTTTCGGCATAAAAGGCGAAAGGGTCTGCTTTATACAGCAGGCCGCCGGAGGGCGTCTCAATTAAGTATTTGTACAGCATGCCTTCTTTTGCATGTGGAACAAAGGTTTCCCATACCCCGCTTTCCTCTAGCTGCCGCATGGAGGTTTCCCGTCCCTGCCAATCGTCGAAGTCGCCGATGACCCGTACACTTCTTGCGCCTGGAGCCCAGACCGTAAATCGGTAACCGCTTTGGCCGTCCTTTCGATCCTTGTGGGCGCCAAAACTTTGATAGCAAAAGATATAATCGCCCTGCTCAAAAAGACGAAGTGCATTTCTGTCCGGAAAGTTGTATGTGGCCATGTGTCACCTTCTTCCTCTCAACGATATAAACCTAAATGCAATATTATGAAAGCCGGCCTCATAATATGAGTACCGGCTTTAATTTTTTTGGTGTTAATAATCCACCTGCAGAGCCTCTTGTCTTTTCCGAATGTCCAGCCGGGCCAGCTCTTCCGCCCGTTCCAGGAGTTGTCCTTTTGATACTTCCGAAAGCTTTGAATAAAGATTGAGAAGTTGGTGTTCGTCCTTGGTAATGTTCTGGTGCAGAAAGTAATCGCTTAAAATCGATTGCACATCACATTTTACCAAAGCATCCATCTCCACATGATAAAATTGAGAAAGGGAGTAAAGTGTATTGAGATCCGGCAGCCGTTCACCCTGCTCGAGCAGGCTGTAAGAAGATCTGCATAATCCGATTTTTGCGGCCAGCTCTGCTTGGTTGAGCCGGACAGTCCTTCTCAATGTTTTTAAGTTCCTGGAAAGTCTTAAATGATCATCGATTTTCATAAACACCTTCTTTCCGTAATTTAGGGTTCAAAAAACACGATATTATAGACTACAAATTTAGACAAAAAGACGCAACTTTCGACAAATGATATAAAATTTTCCAAAAATTCTCTTTAAAGATATACTTAATTACACCAATAGTTTATTTCCGCGGGAGCTGAGAACACTAGACTATAAGTAGAGATAATTGTAACTGTGAGTGGAAACAGTTCCTGGGAGGAGAAGAATGAAGAAAAAGACCAGTTTAAAGGAGATCGATCTTAAGAAAATGGGGCGGCGGATCCGGACGCAGCGTGAAGCGATTCATATGACCAGGGGGCAGCTGGCAGCCAAATTAGGCGTCTCCAGTAAGTTTGTAGCAGATATTGAATATGGAGATAAAGGGGTATCTATTCAAACCTTATATCGGTTGACGCAGATTTTGAATTTGAGTGCTGATTATATTCTGGCTGGAGACAAGGCCGCCACAGATACTGCAGATCCGGAAATAGAGCGAATTAAGGAAAATATTATGGGTCCGCTCTCGGCCTGCTCGGTAGAACAGTTGAAATGTATGGAGCAGATTGCAAGATATTATGTGGAAGGAATTGTCGGCAAGGAAGAGTGATCCGTATCGAAGCATTTGAAAGAATTGCATAGAACATTAGATTGAATTATAATAAACCTATTAAGTACACCGCAGTGGCAACTACAGATAAAGGGGTAACACCGTAAAGAAAGGAAAGAACATGGCTGAGAAAAATAAGGATGAAAGAACGACGGCAAGAAGCGCAGTTGAGAACGCATTGGTAAAGGCCCTATCTGATGATATGGGGGAAATCCCGGAAGTGTCGATTACGGTAGAGGAGCTCAAAGCTTTGGACGCTGCAGATAAAAAAAAGCGCAGAAAACGAGCGGCGAGGTGTGCTAGTGTAGCGGCAGTTGCGGTAATTGTGTGTGCAGCGGTGGTTTATATGGCGTGGCCGGAAACAGTAGTTCCGGTCGACGCCGACAAAAATACGGAACAGCGGGTTGAGACCGGGGATGGAGAGATTGTGATTAATGAAGGGGAAATCCAGGGCGATAGTGGAATGGTAGAAATTGATGAATTCGATTGGAAGAATATTGAAAATTATAGGAAAGATGTTCCTGAATTAGGGATTCCACATTATGTTCCTGAAGGATATAAGTTTAAAGTGCTTCATATCGAAATTTATAAAGAAGATGGGTTTAACGCGGAATATAAATTTAATAAAGGTGATGAAGAATTATTTATTAAACAAAGAAAATATAATAAAAGAGATGTTAAAACAGTTTTACTTGAGGGGAATGCTGAGGAAATCGTAACTAAGCAGGGTAAGGTATATATATTAAAAGATGATAAAGAACCAACTACTATTATAAAACAAAGCGGTGCTAGTGATTTAACTGTTATGGGTAAGATAAACACAGATGATTTAATAGATATTATAAATAGAATCGCTATGCCCTGAGCATAGCGATCTGAAAACATAACTAGAAAGTACCACTATAAAGAGTTCTAGAAACACTGGAAGTTCCTTTTTTACTAGTAAAGACTGCTTTAACACGATAGATTTTGCCTTTAACCAACTTAAAGGTATATGGTAAAGATAAACTTCGAGTATTCGACTTAGTACGGGATACTGTTTTTACAGAGACACCCGTTGCAGTTCTCCATGACCCGTTATACTTTTCTTGTAAAGTCATTTTAGTTGTACAGGAATCTACAACGCTCGAATATGTAACATCTGCTGATACGTTAGCAGATGTGTTACTAGTCCGGTTGGCGTTGACGGTTGCAGACGTGGTATATGCACTGACCACACTGACCGATCCAAACACCAGCACTAATGCAATAACGAGAAATAGACATTTTCTTTTCATTTTTTACCTTACCTTTCTTTCCGTTAATGTGTAATAGAATAATTAAATAACGTGAAATCAATTTATCGTTATAAAGCTATGAAGACAATGAATTGCAAGGACCGCAAAGTCGCATTGTCTTTTTTTTGGTCAAAAGCCGAAAGAGGTGACAGAATAATAGGGAAAAAACACAAATTAATACTGTTTTTTGAGTGACTTGAAGATAAATCAGGAAAACATTTTCTTGAATAACAGGAACAGGCAGATTACAATAAAAAGGATAGGGATAAAGGAGGTTTTGTATGGATATAAAGATAGACGTTTCCAGAAGCTGTTTGGTACAAGGGGATATAGACCGCAAAAGAGAAAAGGCCGATGAGGCCCTGGAAAGGCTATGGTCAGGAAAAGAAGATTTTACAGGGTGGGTAAAACTGCCTATGGAGTATGATAAACAAGAGCTGGAAAGCCTTTTGGCTGTTTCCGACGCCATTGGCCTCCAGTGCGAGCTTTTGATTGTAATCGGCATCGGCGGCTCCTACCTCGGCGCGAAAGCTGCGATCGAGGCCCTTCCCAAAGAACCCGGCGCGCCGGAGGTGAAGTTTGCGGGAACCAATCTAAGCGCTGCCTACCATGCACAGCTGCTGGAGGAAATGGGCAGAAAAGAAGTCTGCCTCTGCGTGATTTCCAAATCCGGCACTACGGTAGAGACGGCCGCCGCATTCAGCATTTTCAAAAAAGAGCTGATTCGTACATATGGAGAAGCAGAAGCGAGAAAACGGATCTATGTGATAACCGATCCGGAAAAAGGCGCTTTGCGGGAAGAAGTGGAGAAGGAAGGTTATATCAGCTTTTCTGTTCCCTCTGACATCGGCGGCCGCTACTCGGTTCTGACTCCTGTGGGACTGCTTCCCATCGCGGCTGCGGGAGCCGACGTCAAGGCCATGCTGGACGGCGCTGCGGCTGCGGCTCTTTCTACGGACTGGGATTTTGACGCCAAGGACTATGCCATCGCAAGGTATTTGCTCCTGCAAAAAGGAAAAGTCATTGAAGGGATTCAGTACTTTGAGCCCAGGCTCAAATCCTTTGTTTCATGGATGAAGCAGCTTTACGGAGAGAGCGAAGGCAAAAACGGAACCGGCCTCTTTCCGTCCGGTCTGGAATTGACCACCGACCTTCATTCCATCGGGCAGTTTTTGCAGCAGGGAAACCAGGTTTTCTTTGAAACGGTACTCAATGTGATGGAAGCGGACGTCGATCTGACCATTCCATCGGGGCCGCTGGCGGGAAAGACGCTGAACCAGCTCAATAAGGCGGCGGTCAAGGGCGTCATCCAGGCTCACAGCGGGGCGCAGATCCCCATGGTCCGCATTGACATTCCAAAGCTTGACGCCTATCATCTAGGCCAGCTGATCTACTTCTTTGAAACCACCTGCGCTCTTACCGCAATGCTGATGGAAGTAAACCCCTTCGACCAGCCGGGCGTGGAAGCATATAAAAAAGAAATGAAAAAAGAAATTTCCTAATGCAAAGAAGGCAAAAATAGTTTACAATAGATGAGTGTGTGGTATATAATATACCATGAGGATAAAGTTAATTTTTTAACAATCGGCTCCGAGAAGGCGGATTGTTACACTACAAGGAGGACATACAATGAAAAAAGTAGGAGTATTAGGAACAGGCACAATGGGTGCCGGAATTATTCAGGTTCTTGCTCAGAACGGATACGAAGTTGTACTGAGAGCCAGAAGACAGACTTCCGTTGATAACGGACTTGCTACTGTTACAAAGAATCTGGACAAAATGGTAAAGAAAGAAAAGATTACAGCTGCTGACAAAGATGAAATCCTTAGCAGAGTACATGGATCAACAGATATCAGCATCGTTAAGGACGCTGATCTGATCATCGAAGCTGCCACAGAAAACATGGAAGCAAAGAAAGCACTCTTCCAGGAACTGGACGAACTGTGCAAGCCGGATACAATCATCGCTACTAATACTTCTGCACTGTCCATCACAGAAATCGCTGCGGCAACCAACAGACCGGACAAAATCATCGGAATGCACTTTTTCAACCCGGTACCTGCCATGAAGCTGGTAGAAATTGTTAAGGGACTGACCACATCCGAAGAAACGAGAGAAACCATCATCGAGCTGACCAAGTCACTGAAAAAGACACCGGTAGATGTAGCGGAAGCTCCTGGATTCGTAGTAAACAGAATCCTGATCCCGATGGTAAACGAAGGAATCGGAATTCTTGCAGACGGAGTTGCTGATGTGGAAGGAATCGACACTGCAATGCAGCTGGGCGCCAACCACCCGATGGGACCTCTTGCACTGGGCGATTTGATTGGACTGGACGTATGCCTTGCTATCATGGAAACCCTGTACAGCGAATTCGGCGACACCAAATACAGACCGCATCCGCTGCTGAGAAAAATGGTTAGAGCCAACAAGCTGGGTAGAAAGACCGGCATTGGTTTCTACGACTACAGCAAATAAACCGATACATAAACAATCGCATAAATATAAAGCAACGAAAAAGAGACTGTTCATTTTGTGTTCAGTCTCTTTTTGATTCTATGCGCCGCGCCGATCCCTCGACGGCCGCACCCCCCCAATCAACTGCAGCTCCTCAAGTTTCCCGTTCCGCTCCAGCCGTACTAAACCGCCTCGCTGCAGCTTTCGCCCCAGCCGAAGCCTCTCCAGAAAAAATTTCATCGTGAACCGCACCGAAAAGGCAAGATCACGATAATTCCGCCCCGCCCGGCCCTTATTCATCCCGGGCCACACCTCAACACCCCAAGTGGCCGCCTTCCGGCCCGGCTTCTGCTCACAACCCCCAGCCCCGGCATATTTTTCCTTCTAACGCAAGAAAACCATTGTACCAATTCTCGAATTGGTATATATTATTAATATTAGAATGTCTCAAAATCTTATCTGTTTTATCTATTTACACGAAATCTAGTGAAATCACCAAAACAGGATGACAAAAGCAAGAAAGGAACGCACCGTTCGGATGTGCGTAGAAATGTGATTTATGGAAGAAAAGACGCTAAAGGGAAAGAAAGTGGCCGAACTGAGGGAAATGGCAAAGAATCTGGGAATGAAAGGCTGCGATTCCATGCGGAAAGCGGAACTGATTGCTGCTCTCATGCAGGAGCCTGCCCAGCCGGAGGCCAAAGCAGAGAAGCCGGAGGAAAAACCCAAAACCAAAGAAAGAACCAATAAGAACACGGCAAAGCCTGGGAACGAAAAGGGCAGGGACGGGAAGAGGGCTAAAGCGCCCAAGCCCAAGGCTGAACCAAAGCAGCTGAAAGAAAAGGAAACTGAGAAAGCAACGGAAGCGACCGCTCCGCCAGAAGAAGAAACTGGAGAAACCAGACCGAGAAAAAACGAACGAAAAATTGTACCGGATAAAGAGGACCGGCCGGAAGTAGAGGGCATCCTGGAGCTGGCCGAAGGGGGATTCGGCTTTCTGCGATTTTCCAACTTCCTCACCAGCGACAAGGACATCTACGTGTCCCCTGCTCAGATCCGCAGATTCAATCTGAAAACAGGTGATAAAATCCGCGGAATCTCAAGGAAACCCAATGAAGGAGAACGGTTCGGCGCACTGCTCTACGTGGTAACGGTCAATGGAGACGAACCGGGAGTGGCAATAAAGCGCCCTCATTTTGAAGATTTGACGCCGATCTTTCCCAACCAAAGATTGACGCTGGAAGATGGAACCAGAGATCTGTCCATGCGCCTCATCGACTTAATCGCCCCCATCGGAAAAGGGCAGAGGGGCCTGATTGTAGCGCCTCCCAAAGCGGGTAAGACGGTGCTTTTGAAAAAGGTGGCCAACAGCATTGAAAAAAAATATCCCGATGTTGAAATGATCGTGCTTTTGGTGGATGAACGGCCGGAGGAAGTTACGGATATGAAACGCTCGCTCCAGGGCGGTGAAGTGATCTATTCCACCTTCGACGAGCTGCCCCAGCATCACGTCAAGGTAGCAGAAATGGTGCTGGCCCGCGCTCAGCGCCTGGTGGAACACGGAAAAGATGTCGTTATCCTGCTGGACAGCATCACCAGATTGGCCAGAGCCTACAACCTGGTGGTACCGGCATCGGGAAGAACGCTGTCAGGTGGACTGGATCCGGGAGCGCTTCACAAGCCGAAAAAATTCTTCGGCGCCGCAAGAAACATGGAAGAAGGCGGCAGCATCACCATTCTGGCTACTGCCCTGGTGGAGACTGGAAGCCGCATGGACGACGTTATCTTCGAGGAATTTAAAGGCACCGGAAATATGGAGCTGCATCTGGATCGAAAGCTTTCCGAAAAACGGATTTTCCCGGCCATCGATCTCAACAAATCGGGAACAAGAAGAGAAGACCTGCTGATGAACCAGGAAGAGCTGGGGGCCGTATGGGCCATGCGCAGAGCCCTGTCAAACGGCAGCACCCAGGATGTGACAGAGACTATCATCGATAATCTGGCACATACCAAAAACAATCGGGACTTTATCCAGGTAATCAGGAAGGTAAGGCTTGAGGGGTAAACATGGATCTGAAACGAATATTTGTAAAAGACGCCTGTCCGACAAAGGTGGGAGGACAGGCCGTTTTAGACGGGATCATGATGAAGGGGGAGGACCGAACAGCAGTTGCCGTGCGCTTTCCCAATAAATCAATACACCTCAAAACTGAGAAATTGAAAAAACCTGCCAAATGGATGAAGATTCCGATCCTTAGAGGGGTGGGCGTCTTTGTGTCTTCCCTGGTGACAGGAACAAAGACGCTGATGTATTCGGCAGAGGTCCTGGAAGGTTATGACGGCCCCGATGCAGTGGAATATGAAGATGATAAATTGAGTCTGTGGCTGGAAAAACGGTTCGGTGAAAAGGGGGCATGGAATGTGATGCTTTACGCCTCCGTAGTGATCGCTCTGCTTTTGACCGTCGGCATCTTTATCATCCTGCCCACGGCAGCGGTCAATTGGCTGGGACACTTTACCGACAGCGGCATCCTGCTCAATCTGGTAGAAGGCGTTCTTCGTATTCTGCTCTTTATCATCTATGTGCTGGCGATTTCCAAAATGCAGGATATCCAGACTGTATTCCGCTATCATGGAGCTGAGCATAAGTGCATCCATTGCTTTGAAAACGGACTGGAGCTGACGCCGGAAAACTGTCAGAGCTTTTACACCCTTCACCCCAGATGCGGAACCAGCTTTCTCATGTTTGTCATGGTAATCAGCCTGGTACTGTTTTCCCTTTTAGGATGGCCCAATCTGTTCTGGAGGATTGCCTCAAGGCTGCTGCTCATTCCAGTGATCGCCGGTCTTTCATATGAGCTTCTCAGATGGGCGGGCCGCAGCGATAACTGGCTGGTCAAGGTTCTCAGCCTGCCAGGACTGTACTTGCAGAAGCTGACAACCTCCGAACCGGACAAGGAGCAGCTGGAAGTGGCGATTGCAGCCATGAAAGCGGTGATGGTTGACCCCGAAACGCCTTGCTTTGAAGGCTTGTGCGATAAGGACGGCAGACCCCTTGAAAAAGAGGAGGCGCAAACGAAAGAAAATGAAGGAGAGAAGGAAGACGATACATGCTCGTTAGAGAAATGATAAAGGCTGGAGAGATCAGGCTCATCGAGGCCCACTGCATGGATCCCTGGCTGGATGCGGAACTCCTGTATTATTATTTGACCGGACAGGATCGGGTGGATCTGTTTCTGGCTTCCAACAGGCCGGTGGATCCGGATTTGCAGCGCAGATACTTTGATCTTATCAGCCAGAGGGAAAAGCGGATCCCTCTGCAGCATATTACCGGATCGCAGGAATTCATGGGCTTGACCTTTCAGGTAAATCCCGATGTTCTGATTCCCCGGCAGGATACAGAGATCCTAGTTGAAGAGGCCGCGAAGATTCTACGGGGAGATAACCCCCGCATCCCAGGCAGAAGGAGCTGGAGAGTGCTGGATCTTTGCTGCGGAAGCGGCGCTGTCGGCATCTCCCTGGCCCGGATCTGCCAAAACATAAAAGTGACCGCCAGCGATTACAGCGGACCGGCCCTTGAGACAGCCAGATTTAATGCAGAGAAAAACCGGGTAAAAATCCGTTTTGCGCAGGGCGACCTTTATGAAGCGGTGGCCAAGAAACGATTTGATATGATCGTTTCCAACCCGCCTTACATCCGCACCCATATGATTCCCATTTTACAGGATGAAGTAAAATCCTTTGAGCCTCTGATGGCTTTGGACGGAGGAGAGGACGGTCTGGACTTCTATCGCAGGATCATCGCAGGAGCGCCGGCCCGTCTGCGCAAAAAAGGAATCCTGGCGCTGGAAATCGGCCATGACCAGGCAAAAGACGTGTCCGAGCTGATTAGAGCGACAAGGAAGTTTACCAAAGTCAATGTGGTGAAGGACCTGGCAGGGCATGATCGGGTCGTATATGCAGCAACATTGTACTGAAAATGAGGTGGTTGAATTTCCATTTTTGTGGTAAAATCATATTACACCTGAGAAAAAGGGATTAACCGATTTCAAAGGGACAGAAATATAAATCGTACTGAACCAGAAAGAAGGGATTCTTATGGAAAGGCGGTGGCATATGTATAAAAGGAACAATCTCTGTACAGCCATAGCCTGGGCAGAGATTTTTTGATTGAATGGAGTAAGTTATGGACAAAAACGAGTTGGTAAGATTGCTGGCCCTGGAGGATTTCGGCCCGGTCTATGAAAAAGCCGACCAGGTGAGGCGGGAAAATGTGGGCGATGAAGTACAGATCAGAGCCATCATCGAGTTTTCCAACATCTGCGGAAGAAAATGCAGATACTGCGGAATAAACAGCACCAACAAAAGCATCATCCGCTACCGCATGTCCCCGGAGGAGATTGTGGAAACCGCAAGGCAGGCGGTGTCGGCAGGATACCGTACTATTGTTTTACAGTCCGGGGAAGATCCGTGCTTCCATAAAGAGACGATGGGTCAAATCGTCAAAGCAATCAAGCAAATGGGAGCGGCCGTGACCCTTAGCTGCGGCGAGCTCACCTCCAGCGAGCTGGCGTACCTGAAGGAATGCGGCGCTGATCGCTATCTTTTAAAACATGAAACAGCCGATCCGATTCTCTATCGAAAGCTTCATCCGTGCGGCACCTTAGAAGATCGGATTGAATGCCTGCGGACCATCGATCGTCTTGGGTATGAGACAGGCAGCGGATTTATGATTGGTCTGCCCGGGCAAAGCCTAAAGACCATTGCCGATGATCTCTTGCTGCTAAAGCAGCTTCATTGCAAAATGGCGGGAATCGGCCCCTTTATTCCCCACCCGGATACGCCCCTTTGGAATGAAAAAGAAGGAAGTCCGGAACTGACCAAGCGGGCGGTGGCCCTGGCCAGGCTGGTTCTGCCCAAAGCCAACCTGCCAGTGACCACTTCCCTGGGCGTGATTAATCAAAAGGAAAAAGAAAACGCCTTTGCCTGCGGGGCTAACGTCATCATGAAAAAAGTAACGCCGGATCCTTATAAAGAGGCATACCAAATCTATCCGGCAAAGCTGGAGAAAACCGATATTCAAAAAGACAGGAATTTATTAGAGGAGCAGATTAGAGGGCTGGGAAGAATTCCCCTCTAGAAAAAAGGAAGGAAGAACCATGTACAACAGTAAATCCAAAATCGCAACTGAATTTATCGATGATGCAGAAATTAAACGCACCCTGGAATACGCCAAAGAGCATAAAGACGATCTGGACGCCATGCGCCGGATTCTGAAGAGAGCGGAAGACTGTAAGGGACTTAGCTATGAGGAAGCCGCCCTGCTCCTGGAATGTGAAGATCCCGAAATCCATCAGGAGATTTTCAGCCTGGCCGAGCGGATCAAAGAGAAGTTTTACGGCAACCGTATTGTGATGTTTGCTCCGCTGTACCTTTCCAATTACTGTATTAACGGCTGCAAATACTGCCCTTATCACGGACAGAATA
The DNA here is from genome assembly GCF_020734085.1 of Hominibacterium faecale. Taxonomy (NCBI): domain Bacteria; kingdom Bacillati; phylum Bacillota; class Clostridia; order Peptostreptococcales; family Anaerovoracaceae; genus Hominibacterium; species Hominibacterium faecale. Next base: position 536,523 of record NZ_JAJAGH010000005.1, on the reverse strand, counting down.
AGCACATTCGCCGCAAAAAACTGACGCAGGAAGAAATCGTGCAGGAAGTAACGGCCCTGCAGGATATGGGCCATAAGAGGCTGGCACTAGAAACCGGCGAAGACCCCAAGATGAACCCGATTGAGTATGTACTAGAATCCATAAAAACCATTTATGGAATCAAACATAAAAACGGCGCCATCCGCAGGGTGAACGTCAACATTGCCGCTACCACCGTGGAAAACTATAAAAAGCTCAAGGAAGCAGGAATCGGCACCTACATCCTCTTCCAGGAAACCTATAACAAAGAAGCGTATGAAGACCTTCATCCATCGGGACCAAAGAGCGATTATGCTTATCATACCGAAGCCATGGACCGGGCCATGGAAGCAGGCATCGATGATGTGGGCTGCGGTGTTCTCTTCGGGCTTAACTTATATAAATATGATTTTGTGGGAATTCTGATGCACGCCAAGCATTTGGAAGACACCTTCGGATGCGGACCCCATACGATCAGCGTGCCACGGGTGCGTACGGCAGACGATATCGATCCGGATGCATTTGACAACGGGGTACCCGATGAAATCTTTAAGCGGATTATTGCCTTACTTAGAATCGCAGTTCCTTACACGGGAATTATCATGTCCACAAGAGAGAGCAAAGAAATGCGTGCAGCAGCCCTTCATCTGGGAGTATCCCAGCTCAGCGGCGGCAGCCGTACCAGCGTGGGCGGATATGTGGAGGAAGAAGCGGAAGAGGATAATTCCGCCCAGTTCGAAGTCAGCGATACAAGAACGCTGAACCAAGTGGTTGACTGGCTGATCGATGAAGGACACGTACCCAGCTTCTGCACAGCCTGCTATCGGGAAGGCCGGACGGGTGACCGTTTTATGAGCCTGGTAAAGAACGGGCAAATCGCGAATATCTGTCAGCCTAATGCGCTGATGACCTTAAAGGAATATCTGGAAGACTATGCTTCACCGGAGACGAAAGCCAAAGGCGAGGAGATCATTGCCAAGAGGTTGGAAATGATCCCCAACGAAAAGGTGAGAGAAGTCGTGAGGGAACACCTCGGCGATATCCATGAGGGGCGCCGCGATTTCAGACTGTAACTTTGAGGAGGATATGATGAGTTTAAATGAAACACCGAGAGCGGACAGACTGCATGTTGCCATTTTCGGAAAGAGAAATACAGGAAAATCTTCGCTGATCAATGCTTTGACCGGTCAGAATATTTCTTTGGTATCCGACCGGCCGGGAACGACGACAGACCCGGTGTTCAAAGCTATGGAGCTGCATCCCATCGGGCCGGTTGTATTCATTGATACTGCCGGATTTGATGATGATGATGGAGAACTGGGGCTGCTGCGGGTTGAAAAAACCAGTGAAATAATTAGTCAGACCGATGTGGCTGTTATGCTCTTTGAAGACGTAGATTTCAGCAAAGAAAAACGCTGGGTACAAAAACTGGAGGCAGCAGGAATTCCGGTAATCCCGGTGATCGGAAAGGCTGACGAGATTTATGGAGAAAGTTCGCTGGCAAAGGCCATAAAGGAAGAAATGGAGATTGACCCTATTTTTGTAAGTGCCCTTAGAAGAGAAGGGATGGACGAGATTAAGGAGGCGATTGAAAAGGCGGTGCCGGAAGACTTCAAGAGGAAACGAATTTTGGGGGACTTGGTTAAACATGGTGAACTGGTTATGCTGGTCATGCCTCAAGATATTCAGGCGCCGAAGGGGCGGCTGATTCTGCCGCAGGTGCAGACGATCCGCGAGCTTTTGGATAATAAGTGCACTACCGTATGTACGACTGCCGATGGGTTCATTCGAAGCCTTAAAGCACTGGGACGCGCGCCTGGGCTGATTATTACCGATTCTCAGTGCTTTAAGGAAGTGTTCGAACATAAACCCAGAGAAAGCCGCCTGACATCATTCTCTGTTCTCTTTGCCGCTTATAAAGGGGATATCCATGTTTTCGCAGAAGGAGCAGCGGCTATAGACAACTTAACGGCTCGTTCCAAGGTACTGATCGCTGAGGCTTGTACCCATGCGCCGTTGGAAGAGGATATCGGCCGGGAGAAAATTCCGCGCATGCTGCGAAATCGTTTTGGAGAAAATCTGCAGATCGATATGACAGCCGGAGCAAAGTTTCCTTCGGATTTAAGCAAATACGATTTAATCATACATTGCGGAGCTTGTATGTTCAACAGACGGCATCTTCTCTCTCGGATTTCGGAAGCCCAGGCCGCAGGGGTAGCCATCACCAACTATGGCATTACAATGGCTAAGCTCAATGGGATTTTGGATAAAATCCAGATGCCGGAATAGGGAAGGACTTTTAAGTACATAATAGGAATAAATTACATGGGCAAATATGTTTTATTTGCCCATATTGTGCTATAATAATCCCGTCTGCCAGAAATAGACTTTAAGGAGAGGTCAAACGAACATGAAATCGAAAAGGTTGAAGCCCAGGAGGATGGTCGTTCTTGGGTTTTTATGCGTAATATTATTGGGGACGGTTCTTCTCATGCTGCCTGCTGCCTCTGCGACAGACAGGGGCATTTCCTTTGTGGACAGCTTGTTTACTTCTACTAGCGCCGTATGCGTAACAGGGCTGGTCAGTGTCGATGCAGGAACATCTTTCAGCTTGTTCGGACAGGTGGTCTTGGCGGCGCTGATACAAATCGGGGGCCTGGGTATTACCTCCATCGGTGTAATTGTCATTTTGAGCGCAGGCGGCCGGTTTGGTATCGGAAAGCAGCGGCTGATTAAAGAATCTCTCAACCTTTCTTCGGGAAAGGGGCTGACTGCGGTGGTGAGGGCTGTATTGTATGTGACGGTAGCCTTTGAGCTTTTAGGGGCAGTGTGCAGTTATATATCGTTTTCCAAAGATTTTTCCACCGGGGATGCTATTGGGGTAAGCCTGTTTCACTCCATCGCGGCCTTTAACAATGCCGGCTTTGATGTGCTGGGCAATTTTCAAAGTCTGACCGGATACCATTCCGATGTGTGGCTTTGCCTGGTGACCAGCGGTTTGATCATTTTCGGAGGGCTGGGTTTTTTTGTGATCAGCGAGATGGTTTCAGGTAAATCCCCTAGAAGATGGTCACTGCAGACGAAAGTGGTTCTTTCCACAACGCTGATTCTTTTGGCAGGCGGAACGGTTCTGCTCAAATTTACGGAAGGCAGTTCCTTTACCTGGCTGGATGCTTTTTTCCAAAGTGTATCCGCACGGACGGCGGGATTTGCCAGTGTTGAGATCGGCGCTATGAGCAAGGCCGGCTTGTTGGTTCTGATGGTACTGATGTTCATTGGGGCGTCTCCGGGATCAACGGGAGGCGGTGTGAAAACAACTACGATTTTTGTTTTATTTCAGAAGGCGCGCAGTGTTATTTTTAATAAGCACTGTACGGTTTTTAAACGAAAGATCCCAGAGGCGGTTGTGATGAAGGCATTCACGGTTTTCGCCATGGCGGTGGGCGTGATTATATTCAGTACCTTTCTTGTTTGTGTTCTGGAGCCGGAATTCACCTTTCAGCAGATCTTTTTTGAGATCATCAGCGGATATGCGACTACGGGGCTTTCTACGGGAATTACCCCTTCCCTGTGCGGGGCAAGCAAGATTATTATTTCTATTACCATGTTTGTAGGAAGACTGGGGCCTTTGACAATTGCGACGATTTGGCTCAATAGAGATGCCCCGGCCGTTACCTATTCGGAAGAAGATGTGACGATCGGATAAGGAGGTTAGTTAGGATGAAGGAAGGAAGAAGATCCGGGTTCGGGATCATAGGGTTAGGCCGTTTCGGCCTGGCGCTAGCAAAAACGCTGGCGGAGTCAGGCGCCGAGGTAATTGCTATTGATGGCGATGAAAATAAACTGCGGCTGATCCGAAATCATGTTCAGGATGCGTTCAGGCTGGGAAAGCTGACTAAGGACGCCCTTGAAGAGACAGGTATTGGAGAATGCGAGACGGTTGTGGTTTGTATTGGTGAGAAGGTGGACGTAAGCCTTTTGACCACTCTCAATGTTTTAAATTTGGGCGTGCCCAGGGTCATCGCCAAGGCTGACAGCGTGGAGCACGGAATCATACTGGAGCGGATCGGCGCGGAAGTGGTTCATCCGGAAATGGAGACGGCTACCCGTCTGGCTGCTGTTTTGCTGGGATCGAAGGCGCTGGATATGATGCGGCTCAACGATGACTATGTGATCTCGGAGATTAAAGTCAACAAGCATCTTTATGGCAAAACGATTCGGGAGCTGCATTTGGATAAATATGACTTAAATTTAATCGCGCTGGAGAAAGAGCCCAATATAACTTTGCCAGGCGCCAGTCAGGACGAGATGTTGACAGAGGATGACGCCATTTTAGTCATCGGAAAGTTCGCCGACGCCGATCGCTTTGAGCGGAAAGTGATGAACCGGGATTAGGCGGGGCGGAGTATATTGGCAATGAAAATTTTTGTTGTCTTTCTGTAAATTTGGTGTATAATAAAAATAGAAAGAGAGCCAGTGATAACCGGCTCACCAAAACTATAACGAATGATTTGAAAAACCACTCAGCTTGGCAGAGCAATGAGTGGTTTTTACTTTACCGGATTTTGTTAGCTATGTATGAAGCATAGCTAAACATCATGCCGATAGCCGTAAATAATAACGACAATAGCTCAAACACGATGGCTGCCTCTCCTTTCATTAGATTTGGTCATGAAACCACCTCCTTGAAAGATGTACAGCCGGTCACCACTCTTCGGTAAGGCTCTTTTCCATTATTATACATTAAATCTGCAATATAGACAATAAATTTTGTCTTGATTCGTAATAAGTAATAATTTAAAATGAACATCACTATGTCTTGCCTTGACGAATAAAAGGATTGCAAAAAAACACTTGTTTTTCAGAGCCAGCTGTGGTATATTATATAGGCTGTATATCAGTAATTTTGCAAAGGGTGGTAAGACCCGAGCAGGAAAGAGGTGAGAAGCATGAAGGAAGGAATCCATCCTGACTATAAGGAATGTAAAGTAACTTGCGCATGCGGTAACACATTTGTTACAAAGTCCACACAGGAAGAAATCCGTTTGGACGTTTGCTCAGAGTGTCATCCATTCTTTACAGGTCAGCAGAAGTTCATCAATCGTGGTGGACGTGTTGAGAAGTTCAAGAACAAGTACAAATTGGACTAGTTCAAAGCAAATTGATTATTATGATAGCCATCTTTTGGGCGCTGTTTTCTGCAGAGATGCAGGGGAGCATAGCGCTGGGAGGTGGTTATTTTTTTGTGGAGAAGAAGGAGAGTGGAAGGAAAATTATATTCCCAGGAAAACCTTTACTTATAGCTGGTGAATCAGCAGACTATCAGAAACCAGCCGAAAATCCTGCGATATTCATACTTTTGCGGCCACCTCGTAACGCAATGCAGGAAAGGAAGATGACGATAATAAACCGAATTGCGCATCTCGCCTCCCCGCCAATCTGGCGGCGGCTCAACGAGCGCCGCCTCATTTCCCCAAAACCTAAAGCATCACTTCAGATTTTTCACAAAAACAAATCAAAATACATCTTGACTTAACCCCTAGAGAAGATACTATAATTAATTAAATAGTAAAAATTTTTAAAAAATTAGCATAACAAGGCGGGCTCTGTGATAGATTTCATGAAAAGGCGTTGGGCGGTCCGGCGGCTGACAATTATAAGATATTTCCAAGAGAGCCCGGGATTGAAAAAAAGAGGAGGAAAAAATGAGCGCGGATAAACTATTTATAAACGGCAAAATTTACACAGTGAACAAGGACCAGGAGTGGGCGCAGGCCGTCGCCGTAGAAGGAAACCGGATTGTTTACGTGGGGGATAGGGACGGAGCGGAAGCGCTATGCGACGAGAATACGAAGATTTGCGATCTGGAAGGAAAGATGATGCTGCCAGGTTTCATCGACGGCCACTGCCACCCTGTGATGGCAGCCCATTACCTTTGCGGCGTATATCTTCAGATCGAATGGAGCCCGGAGGAATGTCTGGCGGAAATCCAGCGGTTTGTGAAAGAACATCCTGAAAGCGACACTTATTTTGGCATCGGATACGCGGAGTGGATGTTCGATGAAACCGGACCCAAAAAAGAACTGCTGGATGCCATCTGCCCAGATAAGCCGATGATGATCCTCGGCAGCAGCGCCCACGAGGCATGGGTCAATACCAAGGCCTTGGAACTGGCTGGAATCACCAGAGATACGCCGGATCCCATCCCAGGATTTCATTATTTCCACAGAGACGGGGAGGGAAATCCCACCGGCCACCTGCTGGAGATGGCCACGCAGAATATGATTATGGAAAACATAAATTTCTTTGATGCGGACAAGATCGAAGAAGTGCTGGCAGCGGCCTCAGATGGCTATGCGGCCATGGGCGTCACATCGACCTGTGACATGGGCGCGCCGGAATTTGTTATGCGAGCCTATTTTGAGACTGTGCCGGAAATGATTGAAAAAGGCTCTTACAAACAGAGATTCGTCGGCTGCGGCCGCATGGTTTCCGAAAAGAGCGATGTGGAAATCGTGATGCCCAGGCTTAGAAGGTATAAAGAAACCTATGACACCGATCAATTCAGAATTAACTTCCTGAAAATCATTAATGACGGAACCCTTGAAACCAGATCCGCAGCCCTGAGCCAGCCTTATGATGAGGACGGCAGCATGGTAAAGCCGCTTTTTACAAGAGAAGAAATCGCACAGCTGGGCGTGGAGGCCGCAAAGGAAGGGCTGAATATCAATGTCCACGGCATCGGCGACGAAGCCATCAGCGGGACTCTGGCCATGGCAAAGGCAGTCCGGGAAGCGGGGTACGAAGATTGCCGCATTACCAATTCCCACTGCGATTATGTGAAGGACGAAGAGCTGGAGCTGTTCGGCAAATACAATGTGATCGCCAACACTACCTGCGTATGGCATTACGGAAACCCGGACATGGAAAAAGTAATCGGCGACAGACAGAATCATACATTCAGGATCAAAACCATGATAAAAGGCGGCTGCCGCATGGGACAGGGCTCCGACTTTCCGGTGGATGAATTCGGAAGAGAACCCCTCAAAGGCATTGAAATGGGATGCACGAGACAGCTGTTCAATCATCCCGAGCTGCCGGTGCTGAAACCTTACGAAGAAAAGCTTTCCGTCAAGGACGGGATCGAAAGCTACACCATAAATAATGCTTACCAGATGCACATGGATGATAGGCTCGGCTCCATAGAAGCAGGTAAATATGCAGATTTGGTTATCCTGGAAAAGAACATCTTTGATGTTCCGCTGTCCGAAATCCATAAGGTTAAAGTATGTGAAACAATTATGGACGGCAAAACCGTATATAAGAGCTAGCAATCAAAAGATACATCGAGGCAAGGTACGTTCAATCCAACCAAAACGGCTATAGAATCCTGCGTTTAGCAAGATAGACGATGTTGGTTCTGGTGTCCCCGGCGATATGATATTCAAAAAATCGGCCGGGGTTGTACCCCTTGCTTATTTTTTCGATTTTTTCCATGATAAAGTCATTTTTCTCCAAGGTCGTTTTGACAAAATCGAAGGTAAAGACATCAGCGGCCGCATTGGAATATAGCTCGTGAATTCTCCTAATGGAAGGACTGCCGGGGCAATAATATTCTGCTGTACCTACCGCTAGTGCATCCGGCGCGATATAAGGGATAACCGTATCCAAATAGTGAGTTTTCTGAAAGAATCCCAGATTACAGGAACCCATGTAGTCGATTATGACATCGATGCAGCCATTTTTAAGGGGCAGACGTCCATTTTGATTGATGATATACGCCACCTTTAGATTGGGATTGGCATTTGCGATATGCTGCCTCATGGAGCGGATTGATCGTTCGGATAAAGCCGTAACCAGGAAGATGCAATTACGGGCATTCTCTCCGTCATGGCGGCTGTATAAATACTGGCAGGACAGATCCGGAAAAAGGATCGTTTTTCCGCGAAAATCGTAGCTGGACAGCGCATTATATATCCAGAGACTGCTTTTATATAAGTTGGTCAGATACTCATTGCTGTGCTCTTTCATCCCCATTAAAAGCATCCCATCCTCATTAGTGATTAGATTTTCTTCACCAAAATAACATTCCAGGAACTTGGGGTCATTCTCCAAATCCTTTAAATTCTCAGTAAACACCACTCCGTTTCGAATCGCTGCATGATATCCGCAGCTGCAGGTCAGAATGCCGCTCACAATTGAATCACCGCAAATATCCACATTGGAAAGTGTGAGCTTGCATTGGCAGTGAGGACAATAAAGCAAAGTGACCGCGCTGAGAGGAAAGCCTGGCAGCTGGCCGTTCTGTTCAGGCATAGCCGTATATACGGTCTTGCCCGCCGAATAGATGTGATCGGCTTCTATTTCTTTGATTTTCTTATTGATCATCCGGATATAGGTATTAATTTGATTGCGTTCCTCATACAAACGATTCTTTTTATCATTCAAGTATTCCACAAGCTTTTCATAGAGAAAGTAATCGTCCTTGTTGTAAAAACGGAAGATACTCAGATATTTATTCAATTCATTCAGCTTGAATCCGGCATCCTTCATAGAAATGATAATTTCCATCTCCTTACAATCAGAAGCAGTAAATCGGTATTGGAATCCATCTTTTTCAGGCACCAGCAGCCCAAGATTGATATAATGACGGACCGTAGAAACAGAAACATTGAACTTTTTCGAGAACTCCCCGATTTTCATGACGCACCCCCCACCCTAAAACGACAACTACTGAGGGACATTATAGCACAAATGTAAAGTATTACTTTGCGTTTTTTAGAAAATACCTGAAAAAACACCTTGACCTAACCCCTAGGCAAGATAATATAATAAATGAAAAGTTGAAATTTTTAAAAAATTTAAATGATTATTATAAAAGGAGGATATCATGAGCGCAGATAAACTTTACACAAACGGCAGGATTTTCACAGTAAACAAGGATTGCGAGTGGGTCGAAGCCGTGGTTACCCGCGGCAATAAAATCGTTTACGCAGGCGATCAGGCCGGTGCGGACGCATTTTGCGATGCCAACACGCAAGTCTGCGATTTGAAGGGCAAAATGATGCTGCCCGGGTTCATCGACGGACATTGCCACCCGGTGATGGCGGCCCATGTGCTGTCTGGAGTCGTATTCGATATCGATTGGACCCTGGATGAGTGCCTTGCAGAGATTAAACGATATGTGGAAGAGCATCCCGATAACAAAACTTATTTCGGCCTGGGCTATGCGGAATGGATTTTCGATGAGAAAGGGCCGCGCAAGGAACTTTTGGACGCCATCTGTATGGATAAACCGATGTTTTTCCTGGGAAGCGGCGCTCATGAGGCTTGGGGAAACAGCAAATGCTTTGAGGCTGCGGGAATTACCAAAGACACGCCCGATCCTGTGCCAGGACTTCATTATTTTTCAAGAGACGCGGAAGGAAATCCGGCAGGTCATATTGTGGAAGGTCAGCCTCAAGCGATGATTATGAGCAAGATCGACTTCTTTGATGAAGAAAGCGTGATCAACCTCATGGCCAAAAACTCTGAGGACTATGCGGCCATGGGCGTTACAGGCACTGCGGATATGGGAATGTATACTTACTTGGAGAAGCAGTATTTCGAAGCTCTGGATGCCATAAAAGGCAGCGGCAGATATTTGCAGCGATTTGTGGGCTGCACCTGCCACGTGGATGATACGCAGATGGTAGATTTTCGAATTTCCGAACTTTTGAAGGCACAGAAGATTTACAACGATGATAAGTTCAGAATGAACTTTCTCAAGATCATAAATGACGGTACCATGGAAAGCCGCTCAGCGGCCATCAGTGAGCCATACCCGGAAGACGGCTCTGTGGTTAAACCCCTCATGGATGAAAAGCTGTCCGCTGAGGTGGGCGTAAAAGCGGCGAAAGCCGGTCTGAATATCAATATGCATGCCATCGGGGATGTGGCGGCCAAGTCGGTGATCGCAATGGCTAAGGCGGTAAGAGAAGCAGGTTATGACGATTGCCGCATCACATGCTCCCATTCTCAGTATATTGCGCCCGATGACATACCGCTGTTCGGCAAATACAACATAATTGCTAATTCCACAGGTGTATGGATGTATGGCAATCCATTGATGGATAAAGTGCTGGGTCACATCAACAATGAAACCTTCCGCATGAGGAGCATTATCGACAGCGGCGCCCGCATGGCATTGGGGAGCGACTTCCCGGTGGACGAATACGGCAGGCAGCCTCTTAAAAGCATTGAAATGTGCGTAACTAGAAAAATGTACGGACAGCCGGAGGCTCCGGTGCTGGAACCCAGCGGCGAAGCCGCGACTGTGAAAGAGGCCATCGAAGGATTTACCATCAATAATGCCTATCAGATGCATATGGAAGATGTCATTGGATCCATCGAAGCGGGTAAATATGCTGATTTTGTGATCCTGGAAGAAAATATTTTAGAGATACCTCCAGAAAACATTCATAAAGTCAAGGTTTGCGAGACCATTATGGACGGAGTAACCACTTACAAAGCGTAGTGGACATTTATTACAGTTACAAACCAGTTTGGTTATGTATATCGATCATTCGAATTTTTGAATGATCGGGCAATCATTTTATTATTTTAATCATGTTGAAAGGAGACAAACGATGTCCAAAAAAGGTTACACAGGGGGGCAGGTACTACTTGATGCCACACCTGGGTTAAAGAAAAAGACCTTCACGCTGGCAGCCATGACGTTCTTCATTTATTGCGCTTGCGCGGGCGGTGCGTTTGGTATCGAGTCAATGATTTCATCGGCAGGCCCGGGACTTACATTGATTCTGCTAGTGTTGATTCCAATTCTATGGGCCATGCCCATCGGGCTTTATTGCTCAGAGCTTACAAACCTGGCTCCGGTAGAATCCGGCCCATATGTTTGGGCCAAGATGGCCTTCGGCGAATTCTGGGGATTTTCATTCGGATTTTGGATTTCCCTGGCCATGTATTTGACCGGAGCGGCTTATGTCGTGCTGGCCGCGGACTATATCGGGCTTTTCGTAAATCTTACGCCCCTGATGTCTTTTGCCATTAAAGCAGCAATCATCATTATTTTTACCATCGTCAATTTGATGGGACTGGAAGAGGTAAGTACAGCCAGTACGATTTTCAGTATCATTATTCTGATCGCTTTTGCGGCTGTGGCTTTCGTAGGTATGGCCAATTGGCAGTATAATCCTATGGACCCAATCGTTATCCAGGGACAGAACGCTCTGTCCAGCTGGGGAACCGGAATTGCCATCGGCGTTTGGATGTACTGCGGTTATGTGGCGGTTTCCTTCCTGGGCGGCGAGATTGAAAATCCGCAGATTATCCCTAAAGGAATGAAAATCGGCATCGTTGTCATCGCCCTCAGCTACATTCTGCCTACCTTGGGCGGTATCGTATCTACGGGACCGTGGACCGAATGGGGCGTCAGCATCGACTATTCATCGGTACTGTACCAGCATGTAGGACCTTGGGCAGGCGCGGCTTTCATGATCGTTGCCGTTATCGCCCAATGTGCGATTTTCAACGCAGCGATTACCGCGGCATCAAGGAGCTTTATTGTATTGTGTCAGGATAATCTTTGTCCCAAATTCTTATCCACTGTTTCCAAGAAGAGAAGAGTGCCTGTCTGGCCGATCCTGATCCTGGCAGCGCTCAACCTGGTGCTGGTAAACCTGAACTTTGAAATCCTGGTTACCATCTTGTCGCCGGTTCTGTTCGTTTTGTATGTGGGCCTCAGCTTTGCATATGTCAAGATCAGAAAGGATTATCCGGTTGAAAAAAGAGGAAATCTGTACTATATGAAAGGAAAACTGGCTCCCCTTTACATATGCGGAGGACCGCTGATCGTAGGAATTATCAGCTTCCTGGTAAACGGAACTGAATATTTCCTTCTGGGATTCATCGCTATCATTGCGGCTGTCATCTTCTACCCCATCTTCAAATGGATTTATGGCGGTCTGAGCAAAACCGACCCGGAAGGAAATCCGATCAACCCCAAGACCAAGCTGGCCAAGGGCGACATCGGAAGATTTGGAATCTTTTTCCTTCTGTTTGGCATCATTGCTTTCCTGGGGTCCTTCTTTCTGGTATGGTACGAAGGGTCATGGGGACCTGATTATTATCTGGAAACCTACGGCTCCGGCATCATGAGCAATTTCTGGGGAATGATTAAGATCGCTCGCTGGGGCGGTGTAGCCATGCTGGCTCTGGGCGCTGTTTTGTTCCTGGTTGGAAAGAAGTGTGACCCGATTCCAAAAGAAGATTAAAGAAAACATTTTAAAAGAATCGTACGGACATTGGGCTGCTGCGTGAAGCTAATCGCTTTTCATGCAGCAGCCTTTTTGTGGTACGCCCAGCAGCATATTTTTTAATTTCCAGCGCTGCGGTTTTTCGGAAATAAATTAAAATAAATTTTAGTTTTTACGCATTTTTCAACGATTGCGCCCCCTCAAACTCAGCCAGAGGCAGCAAAGCCTGCTTTTTCTTACTATCAGGCCTCGCAAACCCACAACTCTGCGTAAAAACCGAAAACTTTCTATAAAGTTTTCCCGATTGAAGCCAATGCACCGCGAAGGCGGATTGCAAACGCGGCACCAACCTAAAGATGAAAGACCTCCGCCAGCAGTGCTTTCTCCCGCTTCTTTGTGAGATCGGCCTCGATGATTTCCTCCACACCGCCCCGCTCTTTGAGAAAGGACCCGGAGCGAAGGGCATAAAAACAGCCGTCTATGTACAAAGAAACTTTCGTCCTTTTATTGATCCTGGAATCGGGATGAGCCTCTGCATAGAAGGTGGCGGGCACAAAATCCAGATCAATATGCGGCTCCTCGGTGAAGCCCAGCTTTCTGCGCCATCCATGGCCCGGCCGGTTCTGCCACATCACCCAGCCCCAGAATTCATCGCGGACCAGCTTGTACTCGCATTCTCCATCCGACTGGACCAGGTTTTCCTCAAGGAGCAAGGGAATTCGGTGATGCTCATAGTTAAACCCGGCATCGGTGAGATAAATCCTGCCATCCAACTTCACACCCATCACCCGATGACTCTGGGGCTGAATGGGCAGCGTTTTGGCGATGATGCGGGAACTGTAGCTGACAACCTGAAAGCCCAGGGACTCCAGCAGCCAGTTGTACAGGGTATTGATCTCCGAACAGACGCCTCCCCGGCCGCCTCGGATCATTTTCCCATATAGAACTTCCCTTTCCAGGGACGTTTTTTTGTTTGCCATGATATCCAGGTTTTCGTAGGGGATGTGCTGCATATGAGCCCATTGCAAACGGGAAAGATAGGATAGATCCAGGCTTTCCGGAGCCGGCATTCCGATCCGCTTCAAATATGCGTTTATCTTTTCCGGCGGCATGGGCGCGCCGTTTATTTGGTTATGTATCATTTCCTTCGCCTCATTTTCAAAGATGGCTCTATTGTATAAAAGCCGGAAAGAGCTGTCAATGCGGCCGTATAAAAAACGACGCGGGCAGAGTAAATATGCATAATTGATAAAAAAGTTGAGAATGATCGAAGATAATCAAATTTTTGGTTTGTTTTTTTCCCATATGGTGCTATAATATTAAGTTGAAGTAGTAGGCTTGAAAGCCCAAAAAATACAGAATCGCGGGAGTTAAACATGTTTGATAAATTAGACTTCATTTTGGAAAAATATGAAGAGCTTTCACAGAAGGTTTCCGATCCGGCCATCATTAACAATCAGCCGGTTTGGCAGAAGTATGTGAAAGAGATGGGGGAAATGGAACCCATCGTAAAAAAATACAAAGAGTATAAAAAGGCAAAATCCGAGCTGGCTGACGCCAAGGAAATGCTGGAAGAGAGCGACGAGGAAATGCGGGAACTGGCCAAGATGGAAATCTCCGAGCTGGAAGAGACCATCGGCCAGCAGGAAGAAGATTTGAAGGTCTTGCTGCTGCCCAAGGACCCCAACGATGAGAAAAACGTAATCCTGGAAGTCCGCGCCGGAACCGGCGGCGAAGAGGCGGCTCTCTTTGGCAGCGACCTTTTGCGCATGTACAGCAGGTACGCGGAAAGAAAGGGCTGGAAAACCGAATTGATGGAAATCAACGATACCGGTCTTGGCGGCATCAAGGAAGCGGTTATGCTCATCAAGGGCAAAGGCGCTTATTCCAGGCTTAAATACGAAAGCGGCGCCCATCGCGTCCAGCGAGTACCCGAGACCGAATCCAGCGGCAGAGTTCATACGTCGGCGGCTACGGTGGCGGTGCTGCCTGAGGTGGACGACGTGGAAGTGGATCTCAATCCCAATGATGTGCGGGTAGACGTGTACCGCGCATCTGGAAACGGCGGACAATGTGTAAACACGACGGACTCCGCTGTCCGGCTGACCCACGAGCCCACCGGACTTGTTGTAACCTGTCAGGACGAAAAATCGCAGATTAAAAATAAAGATAAAGCCTTCAAGGTTCTCAAATCCAGATTGTACGATTTGAAAATGCAGGAGCAGAACGACGAAATTTCCGCCCAGAGAAAGAGTCAGGTTGGAAGCGGTGACCGGAGCGAACGAATCCGTACCTACAACTTCCCCCAGGGCCGGGTTTCCGAACACAGAACCGGCGTCACCCTCTACAAGCTGGACTATATTCTGGACGGCGATTTGGACGAAATTATTGATGGCCTGATCACCAGCGACCAGGCGGAAAAGATGAAGAATTTCTAATGGATACGAAACTATTAACTGAGAAAGATATAAAAGTAGCGGCGGATATTATTAAAAACGGAGGGCTGGTCGCTTTCCCGACGGAAACCGTATATGGATTGGGCGCCGATGCGCTCAACGCCCAGGCGGTTGCCAAGGTCTATGAGGCAAAGGGCCGTCCCAGCGACAATCCAATGATCGTTCATATCGGCAGAGCCAGCGATATCGGACAGCTGACGCCCAGGCTCAGCCCGGATATCGTAGCCCTGATCGAGAACTTCTGGCCCGGTCCTCTGACCCTGGTGGTCAAGCGCAAGTCCTGCGTTCCGGACAGAACCACCGGCGGCCTGGACACTGTGGGCGTTCGCATGCCTGACAGCAAAATCGCACTGGATCTGATCACCTGGTCCGGATGCCCTATTGCGGCTCCCAGCGCCAATCTATCGGGGAAGCCCAGTCCCACCAAGGCAGAGCATGTGATCGAGGATCTGCAGGGCAAGGTTGACGCCATCATAAAGGGACCCGACTGCAGAGTCGGCATTGAATCCACAGTCTTGGACGTGACCGGCGATACGCCGACAATTCTTCGGCCAGGGGTCATTACTGCAGAGAACATCGAAGCAGCCATCGGCAAAAAAGTGGCGGTGGATCCGGCGCTGTACGTCAATCGGCCCCGGGATGTGAGCGACGAGGAATTTAAACCCAAGTCCCCGGGAATGAAGTACAAGCATTATGCGCCCAAGGCGGATATGACCATCATCGAAGGCAGCCGGGACAAAGTGAAAACCGAGATTGAACGGCTGCGCGTTCTCAACGAGCGAATTGGAAATAAAGTCGGGGTCATTCTCTTTGAAGAAAGAGCCTTTATCGAGGCAGCCCATGACTTCTTCGCAAAGCTGCGAGAATTGGACAAGCAGGAAGTAGATTTGATCCTGGCGGGAGCCATGAGCGACACCGACGGTGTGGGCTTTGCAGTCATGAACCGAATGCTCAAATCAGCGGGATACAATATTGTAAGAGTATAGAATAAAGGAGAAAGGCCGATGAAAATAGCCATTGCCAGCGACCACGGCGGTTACCAGTTAAAAGAAGAAGTAAAAAAATATCTGCAAGAGAGGGGAATCGAGGTCCTGGATTTGGGGACCGATTCTGAAGAATCGGTGGATTATCCAGCCTTTGGATATGCCTGCGGCGAAGCGGTTGCTCAGGGAAAAGCCGACCGGGGCATCGTATGCTGCGGCACTGGCATTGGAATTTCAATCGCTGCCAACAAAGTGAAAGGAATCCGCTGCTCCCTGTGCACCAATGTGACTATGGCCGAACTGACCAGGAAGCACAACGATTCCAATATTCTCGCCATGGGCGGGAGAATAACCGATACCGAGACCGGGCTGGCGATCACGGCCGCCTGGCTGGATACGGAGTTCGAAGGCGGACGCCATCAGCGCCGTGTCGATATGCTCAATCGTTACTAATGCGGGATACCGCATTCAGATAAAGAAATCATTTCGACAGGACGCAGCCAGAAAGAGCCTGTTGAAATGTACTCGATGCAGTTGATAAATTAATTCAAGCACAAGAGGACTTTAACAGGTCTTGCAGGGAGGTAAAAAAATGGGTAATGTATATGTATTCGATCATCCGTTAATTCAGCACAAAACAGCAATGATAAGACAATCGGAAACAAGCGTCAAAGATTTTCGCGAACTGGTTAAAGAAATCGCCATGCTGATGGGCTATGAAGCTACGAGAAAGCTTCCGCTGGAGGAAGTGAAAATTACAACGCCTATTTGCGATACAATGGTCAATATGTTAAAAGGCGAGGACATCGCCATTATACCGATCCTGAGAGCAGGACTGGGCATGGTAGACGGAATGCTGGCGCTGGTACCCAATGCGAAAGTTGGACACATCGGATTATACAGAGATCCGGATACCCATGAACCGGTTGAATATTACTGCAAACTCCCCAATGATATTGAAAAGAGAGAGATTTTCGTTGTGGACCCGATGCTGGCCACTGGTGGAAGCGCGGCCGCAGCCATCGATTTCATCAAGGCAAGAGGCGGTAAAAAGATCATCTTCATGTGCCTGATCGCGGCTCCGGAAGGCATCGAAGTGCTTCAGAAGGCCCATCCCGACGTTGATATCTTCATCGCCGCCAAGGACGAAAAATTAAATGAACACGCATACATTGTTCCAGGCCTGGGAGATGCGGGGGACCGGCTGTACGGAACAAAGTAACTGGAGGAAAAGAATGAATTTTATACCTGATCATGTTAGCCAACATACCAACGTATATGATGTATTAAAAGAAAGAGGCTTTATCGAGCAGACCACCGATGACGAAGCCATTCGGGAGCTGCTGGGAAAAGAAAAGATAAAATTTTATATCGGCTTCGACCCGACGGCCGACTGCCTGCACGTAGGGCATTTCATGCAGGTCATCATCATGATGTACATGCAGAAGTACGGCCATACGCCGGTGGTTCTCATCGGCGGAGGCACGGGAATGGTAGGCGACCCTTCCGGCCGCACGGATATGCGGCAGATGATGACGCCGGACACCATTCAGGACAACTGCAGCTGCTTTAAAAAACTTTTCGAGAAATTTATCGATTTTGATGAAGAGTGGCAGTACAGCGGCAACAACGGCGTATATAGCCCGGGAAAAGAGAATAAGACGCCTGAGCCGGGAAAAGCGGTCTGCGTCAATAACGCATCCTGGCTGCTGCCCCTCAACTATATTGAGTTTATCCGTGAGATCGGCTGCCATTTCAGCGTCAACAACATGCTGCGGGCCGAGTGCTTTAAGCAGAGAATGGAAAAGGGCCTGTCCTTCCTGGAGTTCAACTATATGCTGATGCAGAGCTACGACTTCATGGTTATGGCCAGGGACTTCGGCGTCAAGATGCAGTTCGGCGGAAATGACCAGTGGTCCAACGTGCTGGGCGGTATCGAGCTGACCAGAAAAGCTTGCGACAAACAGGTTTACGGAATGACCTTTTCCCTGCTGACCACCAGTGAAGGCAAGAAAATGGGCAAGACTCAGAAAGGCGCTCTGTGGCTCAATGCGGAAAAAACGTCTCCCTATGAATTCTACCAGTACTGGAGAAATGTCGCTGACGCAGATGTGGAAAAATGCCTGCGCATGCTGACCTTCCTGCCCATGGATGAAGTTCGCGCTCTGGCCGCTCTAAAAGGAGCTGAGCTGAATAAAGCGAAAGAAATTCTGGCTTACCAGGTTACCGAGCTGGTTCACGGCGAGGAAGAAGCAAAGAAAGCTCAGGAGGGCGCTCGTGCGGCCTTTGGCGGCGGCGGATCCCTGGAAAACATTCCAACCGTGCAGAAAGCGGCAGAAGACCTGGCGGGTGAAGGCATCGGCGTCGTTACTTTCATCAAGGAACTGGGGCTTGTACCCAGCAACCGGGAAGGCTTCATGACCATCGAACAGGGCGGACTGAAGCTGGACGGCGAAAAGGTGACGGACAAAAAGATGATGATTACAGCTGACACCTTTAAGGATGGAAAACTGCTGGTTGAAAAAGGAAAGAAGAAGAAACTGGTCGTTGAATTAGTATAAATAACAATCAGCCGTCCGGGGAAGGAAGTTCCTGCCGGACGGCTGATTTTGCATTACAAGCCCGATGGGAGAGAATTTGAAAATGGCTGAAACACTTTTAAACAATGAATGGAACTTTGTTCATGAGATCACATTAAAAGTTCATACCCATGACGATGTGGATCAAATGAGAAAGGAGTTTCTGACCCTGCTGCAAACGCTGATCCGATTTGATTATGCGTCCTTTTACCTAGAGGAAGAGGGAAAGCCTGCCCGGCCTGTAGGCGTGGGGCTATCCAGGGAAGAGCTGGAATTCTATATCCGGGAATTGGAGCCGATCGATCCTTTTCGGCCCTTATGGTCCCTGCTTTCCGACCCAAAACATTCTGCCATCAGAGTGAGCGACTATGTTCTAAATCGGGAAATCGAAGAGACCGAATACTATCAGCGGACTTGGAAACCGAAAAACATTCAATATTCTCTGTTCGCCGGTTTGGGATATGAGGGGAGGCCCCTTGGCTCCCTGAGCCTTTACCGGACAGGACAGGGAGAGGAGTTTTCAGACAAAGAAATCCTGATCCTGAATCTTTTAAAGTCCCATCTCAACCTCTGGCTTTGGAAGCAAAGGAAACCGCAGATCTTGAACCAGGAATTCAGTCCCTCCCTGTATGCTCTAAAAAAAGCTTACGCAGTTACCGATCGTGAGCTGGAAGTCATTGATCTGTGGAGCAAAGGCCTGACAGACAGTGAAATCTGCCAGGAAATTTCCATCTCCAAAAACACTCTGAAAAAACATATCAGCAATATTTTTAGCAAGCTCAGCATTAACAACCGGGTGGAACTGCTGAAACGACTAAAGAAGCCGCAAGGGTGAAAATGTCCGGGCGGCGGTGTGAAGGCGGTGGGTTGCCGGTGCTGTTGGTTTACCGTAATGAAAACGGGATTTTTGACGCAAATTAGTGCAATTCTAGGTCTCAGATGGAGGCAGGAATCCTTTCTCTTATCTTCCAAACTCCTTTACCACTTCATACACCCGGTCAACCTCAGACATGAGGTTATAAGGCGCGAATCCGACTCGGACAAGCCCGCCGACCGGTTCAAGTCCCAGAACATCTCTTATGGTGGCGATGGCATAGTAGTCTCCATCCCAGACATTAAGCCCCTTATCAGCAAGGGCAGCGGCAATGTCATGGGCATGGACGCCTTCGATCCGGAAGGAAACAGTGGGTGTTCTTGGAGCCCCTTCTCCCGGGCCGTAAATTTTGAGCCCTGCGATATCCGTTAGCTTTGCCCTAAGCGCATCCGCCAGTTCGTCCTCATAATATTCGAAGGCCTTCATGCCTGCTGCGATTTCTTTTCTCAGGCCCGAATAATTCTTAACCTCATCTTCCAACTGATTCATGTGATGTTTCCCTGCGTCTGCGATGAATTTAACTGCTTCTGCTGCGCCGTTTACAAGCTCCATGGCTAGGGTGCCGGTTTCAAGCTTGAGCGGCATCCGGGTATTATCATATGCCTGGACTTTGGTTGAATTCAGCTTGTCGCCCAGTTCCTTTTTACAGTATGTAACGCCAAGGTGGGGGCCAAAGTATTTATAGGCGGAACACTGTAAAATATCGGTGTCGATCTCTTTCACGTCAATGAGCTTGTGAGGCGCGTAGTGTACAGAGTCTACGATCGTAATCGCTCCGTACTTATGAGCCTCGGCGATAAATTTTTTAACATCCGTAATCGTTCCGCATGAGTTGGCGGCCCAGTTGATTGCAAATAGCTTGGTCTTATGAGAAAGCTTTGACTGAAAGTCTTCAAAATCCAGTGTTATTGTTTCAGGATGAATATCGACAACCTTAACGACAAAACCCAGCTGCTCCAAAAGCCTCCACGGCGAACGGTTCGCCTCATGATCGATGTTGGTAATTAAAATTTCATCTCCGGGCTCAAACATCCTTGCGAAACAAAAGGCCATCTTAAAGTTATTGGATGAAGTGTTTTCACCGAAAGCAACTTCGCAGGGGTCGCAGTTAAAGAACTCAGCAAAAATTTTCCTGCAGTTTACAACCAGCTCGTCGCTCTTGACGGATGTTCGGAATGCGCCTTCTTCGTTGGCGTTGTAGTAAAACAGATAGTCGCATACGGCCCTGGCGACTCTGCGCGGCACCTGTGTCCCTCCGGGGCCGTCCAGAAATGCTTCGTGATATCCGTTTACTGTTTTCGCCAATGCCGGGAACTGCTCCCTGATGTAGTCCACGTCAAATTTAAAATTCTTTTTCATTTCTTTCTCCTTATAGATTTATCATTACCTGCAATATCTTATAGAGTCTTGCTAAGAGATACATATGCACATAAGCATCTTCCGGCTTGTCCGTTCCAATGATCGATCTTATCCGCTCCAGCCTGTGCCGAATCGTATTTTCGTGCTGGAGCATCTTTGCCGCAGTCAGAGAGATGCTGCCCTCGCTTTCCGCATAGGTCATCAGAGTTTCAAACAGCCGTGCATTATGTTTTCTGTCGTACTTGTTGAGTTTATCTACCTCCCCTTCATAGACTGTCCGGATCC
Organism: Hominibacterium faecale; assembly: GCF_020734085.1. Lineage (NCBI taxonomy): Bacteria > Bacillati > Bacillota > Clostridia > Peptostreptococcales > Anaerovoracaceae > Hominibacterium > Hominibacterium faecale. The sequence continues at coordinate 515,712 of NZ_JAJAGH010000005.1, read as the reverse complement.
AGCTATGATTGCAAATTGGAATCAGAAGCGAATCCATTCCAAGATCACAATATCTGAGCACGGCCTCTCTGTCCACGGAAGCCGATATGTTGGCGTACATGCTTTCTTTCAGCGCAAAGCTAAACTCATTATGCTTATGATGGACATCGCTAAAACCGATAAATAGTTTTTTTCTCATGGCCAGCGCCGAAAGAATTTTTTCCGCACATTGAAAAACCGACTGATCACCTGCTTCTGCTTTCATAGAGAAAATAATAAGAAAGGAATCTCTAAGCTTGATTGCAGCAGAAAAGCTGTTTTCAAAATTTGAACACTGGGTTTGGAAATATTCTCTGGCTTGTTCACACTGCTCCACGACCAGAGTGCCGATCCTCTGGTCTTTGTGATATCTTGGCGTTGCATACATGCAGAGATAATGTTCATAAAGGAAGGGACTGACCCTGTTCATAGCCTTTGCGGAGTCCTCGCGGGATGGCTCTTCACTCCAAAGAAGCTCTTCGATTTTTTCCGCCGCAACATCTCTTACCACATCTTCCTGAAGGGCGTTTCTGACAACAAAGATAATGTCATCCGTGTAAGTGTCTTCAAATAAAAATATGGGAACATGTTTTTCGTTTGCCAATCGGATGATTTCCTTTGGCACGGACTTATAAAAAAGGGTTTTTATACATACGACAGATGCGTGATTTTCCAAAAGTGCCTTGAATCTTCGCAGCAAATCGTCGGGCCTGTATTTGGCTTCACTCAATGTGGTGATTATGAATTCTCTCCTGGAAAAGGTCCTCGCCATGTCTTCTGGCTCTTCCCAGTCAAAGATTCCTGTCCCCAGAACTTCATTATACAGCCCTTTATGGCCTGCAACGATTCGAAACCCTTTGAACAGCGGGTCCGCCATGATATCCTGAACCGTTATCATATCAACTCCTTTCAGCTATTTTTTCATTTGCATATTTTTTAAGCCTTACTGCAGGTTCCTTGGGGATTCCAAATTTGGGGAAGATTCGATCTAACCCTGTAAGTGTGAGAACGAGCAGTGAAAGCACCGAAATCCATGCAAAGAAATTGAGCGGAATCAGATCAAAGGCCCCGAACTTAACCAGTGGATAGACGGCTCCCGCCAGTCCTACATAATAGATATTGCATACATGCCAGGGAATCAGTTCGCCTGCAAGGACCCCGATGGCATCGCCGTACATCGCGTTTCTGCATCTGAGATCGTACAAATCCTCTTCGCTGCCCTCAACGCCTTCGTCAACAATATTTTTAATAACGGGCCCCATGGTCGCCATCTGCGCCTGGTCGTCGGACAAGAGCATATTGCCGATGATACAAAGAACCGCATTCCAGAACATCAAATGGCGGACCTTTCTTGAAAGCATCATGCACAGTTTGGCTAACGGTTCAAAGGCGCCCATCTCCCGCATGACTCCGCCAAAGAAAATAACCCACATAACCATGATCAGAATCCAGCTTCCTGCATCGGCAAATGAATCGTACATCATCTGCGTAAATTCAGTGAAGGAGGTAATGGTTCCGATAAATGCGCCCATGACTGCCGCGCTGATAATTCCGGAAGCCAGACAAACGAGGGTAGGGAAGTGCAGCACTGCCATAGCAATGATTATGATGATGGGAATGATCATCCAAATCGGGATACTGCCTCCTTCGACTTGATGGAGAAGCTCAACCGCCGCGGGCCTTTCTTCTTCCAGCGTACTCCATGCAGCCGCAGGGATATCAGATATCGCGTTGGATGCCTCAGCCGCCTCCGTGGGCAATCCTTTTACGATTCCGACGATGTAGAAGAGAACGGATGCAAGGGCTACGTTTGTAAGGGACCATGCCAATTGCTTGTTAAACCGATCAACGACCTCAACCTTCTGGATGGCGCATGTCATAATGGTTGTATCGGAGATGAGCGCTACGTTATCACCAAACGCCGCTCCGCCGGCGCATGCGCACATGGTCATTACCGGATCGCCGCCCACAATATGGCCGAGCCACATAAAAATTGGAATGGTTGCCGCAAAGGTCCCCCAGGAAGTCCCGGTTGCCATCGATAACACGCAGCTGACCAGAAAGGCTACGACGGCGATGCTCCGGCCGCTGACGCCCATTTTAATTGCCGCTAGAATAACGCTGGCACCAACGCCTGTGGTCATAAAGAATGTCGCGACTGCGTAGGCCAGCATAAAAATGAAAAAGACCATCATGGCATCTTTTACGCCGCCTAATGCGCTCTCCAATATATCCATGACTTTTCGCTTTGTGGTAAGCCAGCAAATGATTGCCGCGTAAAGCAGAGCGATCGGGGCAGCCATCAGGGTATCAAAGCCTTTCATTACCAAACCGCAGAGAAGAAATATGGGTGAAAGCTTCACAATTATTAAAAGTGGTTTCATTTTTTTCCTCCTTTCACTTATAAATTACATTCACATATGGATCATTGCTTAAATACATCATTGAGGGATAGCTGATATGAAATGTGACGATATTTCCAACTTTGACTTCTTCTTTGCAGTCTTCAATGTCGAGAATCATGTGGTCGCTGCTGGAGCCGATTACCGCGGCTCCTTCCAGCTTGGGGAATATTTTATCATCAAGGGTAAAGTCCAGCTTGCCTGCCGCCAAAAGTGCTCTCTTTCGAATGCCCCTGTCCTTGTACTCAGGCTGTCTGCCGAAAGAATCGATGCATATTTCACCGACCGGGTGGGACGGTTTATTCCTTACCTCAATGACTTCAGCCTGGAAGGTAAAGACATCCTGGTACATGTTTTCTATATCAAGGCCCCATATTTCCGGTAAATCGTAGTTATTCAGGATTCCTTCTCCGATCCTCAGATGGTTGATTCTCTCCGGCATGGATTGATCCAGGACAAGGACGTAGGAACTGGTCGCTCCGCCCGAAATGATGTCCAGCTTTCGACTGATTCGTGTTTCCACAAGCTCTGCGATGGATATGAGGTCATTCATTTTCGCGACAGTGGGCTTGATGGACCCATAGCATCCCAGGTTTGTTCCCACACCTTTGAGAACGATATGGTCCAGCTCTGTTTCGATAACCTCCGCGCAGCTGGCCAGTTCTTCCTGGTCCCAGAACCCTTCGCGCAAATCGCCCAGATCAGCCATAAGAATCACCTCGTGGGACGTCCCAGCTTTCGCGGCCGCATCATTCAGCGCCCGGATCACCTGCAGATCACTATTCAGGCTAATATCCGCATATTTTACCACATCGTCTGCTTCACTGAGCATCGGCACTCGAAGGAGCAGGTACTTGGCATTTATGCCCAGCATGGTAAGTTCTTTTATCGTCCGCATGCGGGATGTTCCCAACTGGGAAAAGCCGGCTTGGGCAAATTCTTCTACGGCTTTTGGAAGGCCGTTAAATCCTTTAATGGCTCCGCAGACGCTAATGTTTGCCTGATTACAATTTTCCAAAACCACGTCAATATTGTGCCTGAGTTTTTTCAGATCGACGATCAATTTTGGGTAGGGCGCATTTGTGATATTGTTTGAATTCATCGCTGTTTCACCTCCTTTTAATTCTCTTCATTCTAGCTCTGAAAAAAAGCTTTTACAATTGTCGGATAATTCACATTATTGCCTTTCTCATTGTAGGTTTCTACACTTCCGCGGCTTTAAAGCTGAGTTTTTCAGGGGCAGAAGCGGGCGAGGTTTTTGTGAACTTTAAACCTTGATACTGGGAAAATCGCTTGCTTCAGACAGCACAGATGGGGCATTCGCGATTTAGACTTGGATAAAGTGATGGAATTACATCAAATCATATACGGCCTTCTGGCAGCGCAGATTGAGTTCGGTACATATCGATACAAAGACCCATTGCCCAAAATGGAGGAAGTCAGCCAGTGGTTTTCCGTTTCATTGGGTACAGTCAAAACTAATGTGGACCCCAAAAAACGGACACCAAGGGACAAGGCACTGATAATATGGTAAAGGTCAGTCCAAGAGAAGAAGAAAACGAGAAGATTTATCATAACCTTCTGGAGAGCTTTCTTGCCAGCAGGTGCTCCATGGGAGCAAGAAGAATCGCGCCAGAACGAACAAACCGGAAATTCGTCAGCGACACGACCTAGATCGCAACGGAAGAAGGCTGGCTGTATTTAGCGGCAATTATGGACTTGTACGGTCGAACGATCGTAGGGGTGGCCGTTAGTCCCCATAACGATCAGGAACTGGTCATCGAGGCTCTGAAAGACGCGAAGAGGTGAATCGGGAAAGAGAAACTGAGGGGGTGCATCCTTCATTCAGACCGGGGTTCCACCTATTTTTTACTTTTGTAATGTTCGTTACCACAATTAAAATAAAGTGCATATTTCTTGCGCGAATACCCAAAGACTATTTAAGCCCTAAAGTAGTTACGAAAGACTACAGGGGGCTTTTTTCATTATGCAGCAAATTTCAATACCCCTTATACTTCCATCGAAGTATTCTGGTAAAAAAGAGGTACGACCGGTAGTAGAAAAATACAGATTCTAAGTGTTTTAAAAATTTTCAAAAGATTTAAACTTTAATTAAACGAATTCGTTGAACATTACAAAGGAAACGAGGAAGCAATTATGGAGAGAGCAGATTACATATTGAAAGGAGCCGCAATCTTTGATGCGGTTGCGGATGAACCCTTCGCAGGTTTTCTTGCAGTCAAAGGCCGGCGAATCATCAAAGTCGGCCGGGGAGACGCGGATGAGCAGAATTTTATTGACAGCCATACCCAGGTTATCGATTGCGGCGGCGGGCTCATCATGCCGGGACTGATCGATGCACATATGCACTTTTTTGACGGCATTTTTCAAAACAGCAAGTACATGTGCAGAGAACTCTTCGCCTGCAAATCCGCCCGCCAATGCGTGTCGGTAATCAGAAAATTTGCAGAAGAGCATCCCGACTACAAAACGATTACAGGAATGGGATGGTTTATTCCAAGCTGGGAAGATGGGGAGCCGCCCCACAAGAACATGCTGGATCAAATTTGCCCGGACAGGCCTGTTTACCTGATGTGCGCTGACGGACATTCCTTTTGGCTCAACTCAAAAGCCCTGGAAGAATGCCGGGTCGATCCCAACAGAAAGCTGCTTTTCGGCTCCATCGAGGTGGATGAAACGGGCGAGCCTAACGGCCTGCTCCATGAGATGGATGCCTGCGCGCCCTGTGCGGCGGCGGCTCAGGCCCTGCCGGAAGGGCAGAAACGGGAGCTGATTGTGGACTTTATCCGCCAGCTTTCCAGCCATGGAATCACCAGCACCACCGACATCACCGTGCTCCCGGAGCCGGGTCCTGTTAGCGAAGAATTGGAGATCGTTGGGGATCTGGAAAAGGAGGGAAATCTGGATATACGGCTCCATCTTTATCCCAGCCTGGGGACATCGCCGGACTTCACCACAATTGAGGAATACCGGCAGCGGTTTCATTCGAATAAATTGCGCGTGGCCGGTCTGAAAGCATTTGTGGACGGCGTTCATGGAAACCATACGGCGCTGCTGCTAAGCCCATATGCGGATCAGGCGGACGGAGCAGGCGCTTCCTTTTACCCGTTTGAACATTACAAGAGGCAGGTCACCGCTGCCAATGGGTGCGGTCTTGGCGTCAAGCTCCACTGTACTGGCGAGGGGGCCGTGAGAATGGCTCTGGATGCATATGAAGCTTCCCGTCAGGCCAACGGACCGCTGCCGGTGAGAAATTCCATCGAACACGTGGAAACGCTCCAAGAATCCGATATTAAGCGATTTGCCAAGCTGGATGTTACCGCTTCCATGCAGCCGGTTCATTTAATGGCCATCGGCAGCGGTTTGAAAGATAAGCTGGGCGAAGAACGGGCCAGATACCAATATGCAGTCAGGTCCCTGCTGGAAATCGGCGCCAATGCAGCTTTCGGCACCGATTATCCGGTGGCGCCTTTCCAGCCATTGCCGAATGTCTATTTTGCTGTAACAAGGTGCGATGAAGAGGGACAGCAGGTGGAAGAGCCGATTCGGGAAAATATCACGTTAGCGCAGGCACTTCGGGCGTACACCTATGGCAGCGCTTACTGCCTTCATGCAGAGCAGCAGCTGGGCACCCTGGAGGAGGGAAAGCTGGCCGACATAGCCGTTTTCAGCGAAAACCTCTTCCAACTGGAGCCCAGGGAGCTTTTAAAAGCGCGGATTTGCTTGACTATGGTGGATGGAACGATTGTATATAAACAGAAATAGGAGGTAAGTATTATGAAATCATTCTCGTTCAAAGATGAAAACGGAAAATTTTATTACGGATGGTGGATCGTCATCACCGGTGCCATTATTACCGGTCTGGTTTACAGCGGCATTGTGTCCGTGACCGGCGTCTTTATGCTGCCGGTCACCCAGGACCTGGGCCTTTCGGTGGCAGCCTATTCCTTTTACCTGACCATCATGTCCATCACCGGAATCATTACCCTGGCCATTGTCTCAAAATTCTTGGACGAAAAGCGGATTAAAAAAATCATGATCACCGCGGGAATCATCGGGGTCATTTCCTTTATTGGGTTCGCTTCAGCTAAAAGTCTGACCATGTTTTATATCTTTGCCGTGCCTCAGGGCTTTTGCTTTGCTGCCATGACCATGACTCCATGCCAGCTGCTGGTGTCCAACTGGTTTGGCGAAAAAGCAAAGGGCAGGGCGATCAGCCTGCTGCTCACCGGTATGACACTGGTTTACATCGCAGAGCTCAATATCCTCAATTTGGTGATCGGCAAAATGGGATGGCGCGCAGGATACATCGTCCTGGCTGTATGTGTGGCAATTGCCGTTTTAATCGCAGCAAAGCTGGTCGTCTGGAGTCCGGAGAAAAAGGGTCTAAAACGAATCGGTGATGTGGAAGACGCAGAAAGGGAGCAGCTGCAAGCTTCGGGAACCAGAGGAATTGCTTTCAGCGTCGCTATTCGCAGGCCCATTACCTGGCTGGTGCTGATTTCATGCAGCCTGGCTGTGATCGCGTCCAGCTCCATTTTACAGCACGGCATTCCCACCATGGTAATTGCCGGATTCTCCGCGCCCCAGGCCACGGCCATCACCTCTATCCTTTCCCTGATCATGGTGGTAACAGGACCCGTAGTAGGATGGATCTGCGATCGGTGGCGTCTGTCCATCGCTGCAGTAGGCAGTGCCCTGTGCTTTGCCGGATCTGCTGTGGGACTGTCCCTTCTCAGCGTTTCCAAGAGCGCGGTCATCGTGTACAGCGCCTTCTATATCTTCGGTGTTGCCAGCATCAATATCATTTCCCCGCTTTTGATGAACTACATGTACGGCGAAAAGGATATGCCCAGGCTCATCGGATATGTCAACATGTTCGTTGGAATCGGCGGAGCCTTTGGAGCCGCCGGGCTGGGAGCCTTGTACGAACATTTCGGTTCCTATCAGATTCCATGGCTGATCATGGCGGCTATTCTGGCAGTGGTAGCTGTGATCCGTGGCTTCAGTACCACTAAAAAAAGAAAATATTGCCCGGACAATGAAGGAGTGGAAAGCAAGTGAAAGCAGATTTGATTTTGAAAAGCAGGACCATCTTTACGGGGCTTGATGATGCTCCCATCTCCGGCTCGGTGATCATAAAAGGAAACCGCATCCTCTCAGTGGGAGAAACGGACCTTTCCCAATATGACTGCGATGTGGTTTTGGACTATGGAGACAAGCTGATTCTTCCGGGTTTTGTAGACGCCCACGTCCATTATTTCCTGGGAGCGATCGCAGAAAGCGGCCGTATGTGTACGGAAATCGCAAAGGCCGCATCTGAAGAGGAATGTCTGCGGATGGTGAAAGCCTTTGCCGCCCGACACCCGGAGGAAAAGCGCATTCTGGGAATGGGCTGGTTTCCGGCCAACTGGAACGATGCGCCCCTTCCGGATAAACGATCTTTAGACGCAATTTTTACAGATAAGCCGGTCTATCTCATTTCCGCGGATGTCCACACCTTTTGGCTCAACAGCAGGGCCCTGGAAGAAGCGGGGATTACGGAAGATTTGCGTCCCAGGAGCGGGTCTGTCGGTAAATTTGAAAACGGTGAGCTGAGTGGACTGCTCTTTGAGCCGGAAGCCTTTGGTCCTGCGATGGCCAAAGTCATGGATTTTGATGCCCAAGAGATGAAACAGTTTCATAAAACATTCCTATCCCGCATCAATGCCTGCGGTGTTACCTCCATCAGCGAAATGTCCGCCGATGATTACAACGAGACGGCAAATCGGAATTATGCGATCATAAAGGAAATGGAAGAGGCTGGAGAACTCACCTGCCGTCTGCACATTTATACCCGTTTGGATGGCTATACGGACTTTGAAAAAGCTAAGAAACTGCAGGCCAGGTACTGCTCGGAAAAGCTGCGGCTGTCGGGAGTAAAGGGGTTTCTTGATGGGGTCACTTCCACCTATACGGGTCTGCTGCTGGAGCCTTATTCCGATCGGCCTCAGACCTGCGGGGAGGGGGTGCCGGGTGCTCCCTTTGAGGAAAACCAGGCATCCGTTACGGCGGCCAACAAGGCGGGGCTTGGCGTGAGGCTTCATTGTATCGGAGACGGCGCGGTTCGTATGGCACTGGACCTGTATGAAGGATCGCTGAAAGCCAATGGAAACCACGGCCAGGTGAACACCATTGAACATATTGAAAGCATCCATCCTCAAGACCTTCCCCGCTTTGCCCGGCTGGGCGTGATCCCTTCCATGCAGCCTTACCATCTGGTTCTGGATCAGAATGAAAAAATCAGCCGCATCGGAGAAGCCCGCTGCAGATGGGAATGGCCTCACCGTTCCATTTTGGATGAGGGCGGCCAGCTGGCCTTTGGCACCGATTATCCGGTGGTGGATTTTAATCCGTTTCCATCGATCTATGCGGCTGTCACCCGGATGGACGATCAGGGACAGCCCGCAGGGGTCAATCCGCAAGAACGCATCAGTCTGGCGGAAGCATTGAAAGCTTATACATCCGGGGCGGCGAGGGCGTATGGAAGGGAGGATATCGGAGCCCTGCAGGAAGGAAAGCTGGCGGATCTTGCAGTGGTGGACCGGAATCTGTTCGCAGCGGATGCCAGTGAAATCAAGGATGCCTCCGTTGTGTTGACGGTGATGGATGGAAAAACTGTATATTCGGGGATATAAAGTGTTGAAAATCTGTTGAAATGAGACGGGACTTTTGCAGTTCCGTCTTTGCCGTGCCTTGGCTTAAATTGGGAAAATTTTATTGGAAGTTTTCGCTTTTTACGCAAAGCAGTAGGCTTGCAGGGCCTGATCCCGGCAGCTTACGGTCCTCGTGGCCTCGCTGCGAATTTGACAGCGCCAGATCGTTGGAACTTGCGTAAAAAGCGAAAGTTTGTTTCAGTTTTTTCCCGAAGATCCCCACATTGTATCTCCAAGCCGCCGCAGCCTGGCATTGCGGAAAACTTCTGTAAAAATCTGCATTTTTTACGCAAAGTTGTAGGCTTGCAGGGCCTGATCTCGGCAGCTTACGGTCCTCGTGGCCTCATAGCGAATTTGACAGCGCCAAATCGTTAAAACTTGCGTAAAAAGCGAAAGTTTGTTTCAGTTTTTTCCCGAAGAACCCACAGCCTATCTCCAAGCCGCCGCAGCCTCACATTGCGGAAAACTTCTGTAAAAATCTGCATTTTTTACGCAAAGCAGTGGGTTTGCGGGGCCTGATCCCGGCAGCTTGCGGCCCTCGCGGCCTTGCTGCGAATTTGACAGCGCCAAATTGTTGGAACTTGCGTAAAAATTGAAAGTTTGTTTCAGTTTTTTCCCGAAGAACCCACAGCCTATCTCCAAGCCGCCGCAGCCTGGCATTGCGGAAAACTTCTGTAAAAATCTGCATTTTTTACGCAAAGTTGTAGGTTTGCAGGGCCTGATCCCGGCAGCTTGCGGTCCTTGTGGCCTCATAGCGAATTTGACAGCGCCAAATCGTTGAAACTTGCGTAAAAATTGAAAGTTTGTTTTAGTTTTTTCCCGAAGATCCCCACATTGTATCTCCAAGCCGCCGCAGCCTGGCATTGCGGAAAACTTCTGTAAAAATTTGCATTCTTTACGCAAAGTTGTGGGTTTGCAGGGCCTGATCCCGGCAGCTTGCGGTCCTCGCGGCCTCATAGCGAATTTGACAGCGCCTGGTCGTTGGAACTTGCGTAAAAAGCGAAAGTTTGTTTCAGTTTTTTCCCGAAGCGCCGGGCGGCCTATCTTCACTCCTGTAAACAGGGCTGTCACATGAAAACTTATAAAAGTGTGATGATGCACACAGAATTATCAATAATTGTGTGATTGAATTGTGATTTTATGATAAACTGCATGTATAAAATGGTTTGAAGCACTTCTGAAAAGAACATACTTTCTGAAACGGCGTTTTCGTTTTCGCCAAACGAGTATATTTCAATCCACTGCAAACTGTTTGAGGGAATATTCATCTTGCGGTGTTTGTTTCAAGGCTGTGGCAAATCCATATTTTCGGAGAGGGCAATACGCGAACAACGGCCGTGTTCTTTATTAAGTATCTGAGAACACTTGGCTTTTCAGCGGCAAATGATATCTTTGCAGAACATGCGTGGTATTTCAGAAATGCCCTTGTTCGCGCCAACTATACCGACCTGCAGCAAGGTATTTACGGGACAACGGAGTACCTTGAAGCGTTCCTCAGAAATCTGCTTTTGGATGAAAAAAAAGCTGCACAATCAGAATCTGCACATAAAGAAGTAATCGTCTGAAGAGGTGCTGCAAAATCATGTAAGGAGGGATCCAATGCCACGAATTTTTTTAGTCGAGGACGACAAGGCCATTTCCAAAAATCTAATGCTGCTGCTCCGCTCCGAGGGCTTTACGGTTACCTGCGCCGGCTCGCGCGGAGAAGCCCTGGAGGCACTGGAGGAAAATAAGTTTGATCTGGCCCTTGTGGACATCTCCCTGCCCGATGGCAACGGCTTCACCGTTTGCACGGAAATTAAGGCGTCCCAGGACATTCCCGTGATTTTTCTGACGGCTTCCGGCGACGAAGCCAGCGTGGTTACCGGACTCAATATGGGAGCAGACGATTATATCACCAAACCGTTCCGCCCCCGCGAGCTGATTGCCAGAATCAAGACGGCTCTGCGGAAAAGGGGACGCCCCGGATCGGAGGTTGAGATCGGAGGACTTCATGTGGATACGGCCAGCGGCGTTGTTCGAAAGGACGGCAGTGAGGTGTTTCTTTCCGCCCTGGAGTACCGCCTGCTGCTGATCTTTATCAGCAATCCCAAGAGCATTATTACCAGAGGTAGGCTGCTGGACGAACTATGGGATGCAGCCGGCGAATTCGTCAATGACAACACACTGACGGTCTACATCAAGCGCCTGCGGGAAAAGATCGAAAGGGACCCGGCAAACCCGCAGATCATCCTCACTGTTCGCGGGACCGGTTACAGACTGGGGGACGGATATGCTTCGGAATAGAGAATTTCGCAGGTTCGCCCTGGTGTTTACCCTGATCGCCGCCATTTTTACAGCGCTGGGATTTTCCATAAACGCGGCCGCGGGAATCCTTTTCCTGGGCGGAGCCGCTGCTTTTGCGACGGCTTTTTGTGTGTTTACCAAAGCCCGGTATCAAAACATAGCTCGAATCTCCGACCAGATCGATCAGGTGCTTCATAATGCGGAGCATCTGTTTATCAGCGATTCGGAAGAGGGGGAGCTTTCCATCCTCAGCAGCGAAATCCAAAAAATGACGCTGCGGATTCGGGAGCAGAACGATATTTTAAAAAAAGAAAAGGCACATCTTGCCGAATCCCTGGCCGACATCGCCCACCAGCTCCGCACCCCGCTGACCTCGGTAAACCTGATTTTATCCTTGCTGGACAATTGCACGGATGAAAAGGAGCGGAAAGCCTTTGTGCGGGAAACAGAAGAACTCCTGGTGCAGATGGACTGGCTGCTCACTTCCTTATTAAAGCTGTCCCGCCTGGATGCAGGGGTTGTTGTCTTTCAGTGCCAGCAGGTGGATGTGAGAGAAATGATCTCCGCCGCCGTCCGGCCGCTGGCCATTTCCATGGAGCTGCGCGATATCGATCTGACGGTGGACGTGCCTGAAGGAATGGTGATTGAAGGAGATGGCGGCTGGCTTTCAGAAGCGGTTCAGAACATTATCAAAAACTGCATGGAAAGCGCTGGGGAAAAGGGGACAATTCAGATTTATTGCGCAGATAACCCGCTGTTTGCCCAGATTACCATCCGCGACAGCGGCAAAGGCTTTGAGAAAGAGGACTTGCTTCATCTGTTTGACCGGTTTTACCGGGGAAAAAGCGAAAACGCAGCCGGATATGGCATTGGGCTGGCCCTCTGCAAGACCATCCTTACGCGCCAGGGCGGAGCGATTACAGCCAAGAATCATCCCAAAGGAGGGGCGGTTTTCATCATCCGTTTTCCAAAGTGACGGATCTCTCACTTGAAAGTCACGGAGATGTAAGTTTAAGGTTCTATTATATGGGTAAACCAAGAGAAAGGAGACTCACATAATGGACTTTTTAAGAATTGAAAATCTAAGTAAGGTCTACGGCAAGGGCGCCAACCAAGTGATCGCCCTGGACCACGTTTCACTGACAATCCAAAAGGGGGAATTTACTGCCATCATCGGTTCGTCAGGATCGGGCAAATCCACCTTGCTGCACATCATCGGCGGCGTGGATGTGCCCACAGGCGGCAAAGTGTACTTGGACGGACAGGACGTTTATGCTCAGAACAATGAAAAGCTGGCTGTTTTCCGCCGTCGTCAGGTGGGGCTGATTTATCAGTTTCACAATCTCATTCCAACCCTCAATGTGGTGGAAAACATTACCCTGCCCATCCTGATGGATAAGCGCAAGGTAAACCAGGAGCGGCTTAGCGATCTGCTGGAGCTTTTGGGTCTGCAGGATCGGAGGAACCATTTGCCCAATCAGCTTTCAGGAGGCCAGCAGCAGCGGGTTTCCATCGGGCGGGCTCTGATGAACGCCCCGCAGGTCTGCCTTGCCGATGAGCCAACCGGCAGCTTGGACAGCAAGAACGGACAGGAAATTATAAGCCTGCTCAAGCTGAGCAATCGAAAATACGGCCAAACCCTGATCCTGGTTACCCATGATGAGAACATTGCTCTGCAGGCAGACCGCATTATTTCCATCGCGGACGGAAAAGTCGTGCGGGACGAGAGGCAGGCGGTACGGCTATGAACATCTTTAATAAAGTTGCCCTCCAAGGCATGAAAAAGAGTCCGACCCGTACCATCGTAACGGTGATCGGCGTGATTCTATCCGCTGCGATGATTACGGCGGTTGCCGCGTTTGCTGTCTCTTTGCAAACCTATATGGTAAAGGGCGCAATGGAGAAATACGGAGATTGGCATGTGGAGTTTCTGGACGTAAATGACGCTTTTGTCAAGGAACAGGCCAAAGATCAAGAAGTTAAAAATACCGCGGCCATTGAAAATATTGGCTATGCAGCGCTCAAGGGCGGAAAAAACCCGGAAAAACCGTATTTGTTTGTGGCGGGATTTTCTAAGGAAGCCTTTGATACCCTGCCGATTGATCTTCTTTCCGGGCGGATGCCTGAAAACAGCGGGGAAGTTGTTCTTCCTGCCCACGTGGCTTCAAACGGAGGCGTGAAATACGAAGTGGGCGATACCTTGTCCCTGGCTGTCGGCGATCGGGAAGCGGGCGGAAAGGAGTTGGGCCAGCACGACCCGTACGCTGCCGGCAATGAGAAGAATGCGGTCAGAGAACATCTGGAAACAAATGACCAAAGGACTTACAAAATCGTCGGAATCTGCGAAAGACCGGCTTTTGAAGAGTTTTCCTCACCGGGCTATACCCTGATTACTGCGGCGGACTCGGCGCACCCAGCAGGCAGTCTCAGTGTCTTTGTCACCCTGGACAATCCCAAGGGAACCCGGGATTATGCAGCCAGCGCGGCCGGAAGCCATGCCTGCGTCTTTAACGACGATGTGCTGCGGTTCATGGGTCTTTCAAACGACAACTTGTTCAATATGCTTTTGTATTCAGTGGTGGGAATTCTGGTCGTTATGATCATGATCGGCTCGATCTTTTTGATCTATAATTCCTTCAACATTTCCCTGAATGAACGCACGCGGCAGTTCGGAATCTTATCATCGGTAGGAGCTACAGCCAGACAGCTGCGAAACTCGGTGCTCTTTGAAGGATTTTGCATCGGCGCGGTGGGCATACCCATCGGCGTGCTGGCGGGAATCGGCAGCATCAGCCTGGTCATTTCCATAATCTCCAAAAACTTTGCCAGCTTTGCTTACAGCAGCGTACCTTTGAAACTGATGGTGTCCGTTCCGGCCATTATCGCTGCGGCGGTGGTGAGCATGATTACCATTTTGATTTCCGCTTATATCCCGGCTAAGAAAGCTGCCGGCACTCCTGTGATGGAGAACATTCGGCAGACCAATGAGGTGAAAGTGGACCCAAAAGCCGTTAAAACATCAAAGCTGGCGCAGCGGCTTTACGGTTTGGAGGGCACACTGGCTTTGAAAAACTTTAAACGCAACAAGGGGCGTTATCGGAGCATTGTCCTCTCTCTCACTTTGAGCGTGGTTCTGTTCGTTTCGGCAGGAACGTTCGGTGCTCATCTGAAGCAGGGAGCGGAGCGGTCGGCGGTAAACAGCGACTATGATATCTGTCTCTATACACAAAATGGAAATGACGACGAGTTATTTGGACTTTATGACCGGCTTCGGACTGCGGGAGGTGTTTACGAAAGTTCTTATCAGAGCATTTTAAAGTACAGCTGTCCGGCCGCAGCCGGGGATTTTTCCCAGGGGTCTCAAAAAGCTGCCGGACTTGATGGGACAAAGGAAACGGTTGATCTGTCCATGGATATTCAATTCATCGAGGACAGCATATATCTGGATTTTATCAAAAGCCTGGGTTTGTCTCCAACAGAATATACCGGGGAAAACGCCAAATTGATCGCTGCTGCCAAGGTGAAAAATGACAGGCAGAAGCAGGATGAAAAGAATTCCCTGATTGATTTGTTCGCAAAAAACTCAATTGACGTGCGCATTGCGCCTGAAAAAGACGGTAAGCCCCAGGCAAAGCAGGGACAGGATGTGAGCATCACCTTTGTCGATACCATCCCGTCGGATACGCTGCCAACAGATCCTTCTGAGGTAAAGCGGTATGTTTTTATCGCAGTGGCTCCTTATCAGTTAAAGGATCGATTCGATGGTGCCGGGGTCCAAAATCAGATGGGATTGACGTTCCTCTCAAAGAACCCGGCCCAGTCGACGGCGGAAATGGAAAAGATGATCCAGGGTGCGGGACTTGCATCCAAATATACCCTTTACAATGTGCATAAAATATTTGAGCAAAACCGCAGCTTGCTCTTTGTGGTAAATCTGTTCGCATACGTTTTTATTATCATGATTTCGCTGATTGCCATTGCCAATGTGTTCAATACCATTTCCACTAATATCAGACTGCGCAGGCGGGAGCTGGCTATGCTTCGTTCTGTGGGAATGTCTGATCGGGATTTCCAGAAAATGATGAATTTTGAATGCGCCTTTTATGGCATGCGCACCCTGCTGCTGGGACTTCCCATCGCAGCGGTCCTCTCCTTTCTGATTTACAAGGTGATGGCAGCGGGCGGGCTGGATCTGGAATTCATCTTCCCATGGAGCAGCATGGGCATCAGTATAGCCGGGGTGTTCCTGGTCATTTTTATCACCATGCTCTATGCCATCAGCCGCATCAAAAAAGAAAATATTATCGATGTGCTCCGTGACGATATGGCCTGATTTTAGTCCGATTTGCGGTAATTGGGCCTGAAAGGAAAAGAAAATGCCCAAAAGGTGCAAAAACCTTTGACTTTCAGGCCCAGTAAGTGTAAAATATCCTCGTGTCGCAAACAGTGGCACGTTTTTCGCGCGAGCAGGATGGGAGAGCCGTCCGGAGCGAGCGCGGCTAAAAATCGTTTTAGTTCGTCGAAACCAATTCTTTAGAATTCGAGTAGACAGAGCCGAACCAGATCCCGCAGGGATCCCAGTAGGTAGAAAGGAAAAGGAAAATGAGTTCATTTATCGCAAAGCCTCATGAAGTTGAACGTAAATGGTACGTTGTAGACGCAGAAGGCAAGAACCTCGGCAGAATGGCTTCGCAGGTCGCGGCTATTTTAAGAGGAAAGAACAAACCGACTTACACACCTCACGTTGACTGCGGTGATTATGTGATCATCGTCAATGCTGACAAAGTGGAAGTGACAGGCAAGAAGAGAAAAGAAAAGATCTACAAGAGACATACCGGATATCCGGGCGGTCTGAGAGAGGTCACTTTCGAGCAGTTAATGGAAAAACATCCGACTGAAGTGGTAAGACATGCGATCAAAGGCATGATGCCAAACGGCAAACTCGGCAGACAGATGTACAAGAAACTGAAGGTTTATGCGGGACCGGAACACGATCACGCAGCGCAGAAGCCGGAAGTTTTGGATATTTAGAGAAGGGAGGAATTGAACAATGGCAAAAACGCAATATTACGGAACAGGAAGAAGAAAGTCTTCAGTTGCTAGAGTGAGATTAATCCCTGGTACTGGAAACGTGACAGTAAACGGAAAACCTCTGGACGATTATCTGGCAATGGAAATCGTAAAAAGAGAAGTTAAGCGGCCTTTCGAAATCGCAGGCTGCGAAGGCAAGTTTGACGTAATCGCTACCGTGAGCGGCGGCGGATACACCGGACAGGCCGGAGCTCTGAGACATGGTATTTCAAGAGCACTGTGCGAAGCGGACAGAGACGCCTACAGAGCGCCGCTGAAAGCTGCCGGATTCCTGACAAGAGATTCAAGGATGAAGGAAAGAAAGAAATACGGACTCAAAAAAGCCAGAAGAGCAAGCCAGTTCTCAAAACGTTAAGAACTGCACCGCAATTCGAACTATCATCAAACCCCTTCCGGGAGCTATCCGGAAGGGGTTTTTTGGAAAGGCGCCCAGCATCGGGCCGGGGAGGCTGGGATATTGAGGCAGCAAGGCTTTAAAAGTTTTTGCACGATGAATGACCTTGATGAATAATCTTGAAGTCTGGCAAAATGCTTGTCCAAATTTAGCCTCTCACGATAGCAAATGAAACAACTTGGATTAATAGAACTCAAATGGCAGAACTATTTGGTCGGGATATTAAAACAATAGGAAAACATATTAATAATGCTTTGCGAGAAGAACTTTCAGAGGAAAACTCAGTTGTCGCAAAATTTGCGACAACTGCTTCAGATGGAAAAACCTATATGACAGAACACTATAATCTTGATGCCATCATTTCCGTAGGATATCGCGTAAAATCTAAAAGAGGAGTAGAATTTCGGGTGGGGAAGATTTATATCCCACTAGTTAGAAGAGAAAGCTGCGAATTTATTGTACTTTGTCACAAAGAACCATAGCTTTTCAGACGGAAATAAACGAATAGCAGCAACCATATTTCTTTACTTCATGGATAAGAATAATGCGTTGTTTCATGAAGGTGAAAAACAGATTGATGACCATACGCTTGTGGCGCTCACAATCATAATGGAGTCAAATCCGGAAGAAAAAGAAATGATGATAAGTGTGATTATGAATTGCCTAAAATAATTAATTTGGATATTATTTTCTTTTTGTACCTGCCGGGCTAAATGAGATATAATAATTCAAAACATAAGAAAGAGGTGATCCATATGTTTCGACCTATGAGACGCAAGAATCAGGAGTTATCGTTTGGAGAAAGCGCGGCGATTTTGGAGAGAGGCACTTCTGGCGTGCTGGCCGCGGCAGGGGATGATGAATATCCATACGCAGTTCCCCTCAGCTATGTGTATGCAGACTCAAAGATCTTTTTCCACTGTGCAGCGGAAGGCCATAAGATGGATGCCATTGCAAGGAACCATAAAGTGTCTTTTTGCGTCATCGACCAGGACCAGATCGTTCCCGAAAAATACACCACTTATTTTCGGAGCGCAATCGCCTTTGGAAAGGCAAGGGTGCTGGAAGACGAAGGGGAAAAACGGGCGGCCATAGAGCTTTTGGCAGAGAAATATTCACCGGAGTTTGAAGAGGGCCGCAAGCAGGAAATAGACAGTCAATTTGAGCAGGTGCGCATGGTTGAGATCGATATTGAACACTTGACCGGCAAAGAAGCGATTGAATTGGTGAAGGCGAAGGGTTAATTGAGTATGCACTTACGAAACTTGGGGAAGAACGATTAAAGTATCTGCCAGCAAAATAAACTTTTAAAATTGGCGCGTGTATAGGAAAAAATGGTGTGGTCCTTGACATCTTCTACAAACGTAGTATATATTACTACAGATGTAGAAGATGTTTTTTAATGCCTGCAGAAGGGAGGGATAACAATGGGTGATATGAAAAGACTGCCGGAAAGTGAGCTGGAGATCATGCAGATCGTTTGGCGCAGCACGCCTCCGGTCTCAAGGGCGGTCGTTGAAAGCGAGCTGAAGGAATCGCACCAGCTGGCGCCGACCACCATTCTTACGCTTTTGACCCGCCTGTGCGACAAGAACTTCCTCGCCATTGAAAAAAAGGGCCGTACCAATTATTACATACCACTGATCACGGAGCGGGAATACCTGGCCTCGGAGAGCCGCAACCTTTTGGACCGGCTTTACGGCGGCTCCCTGACCACACTGGCCACTGCCCTGTGCGACAGCGGAATCAGCAAGGAAGAACTGAAAAAGCTTCATGATCTTCTGGAAAGGGGCGAATTATGACGATGATGGGACTTCGAATTTTCTGGTCCGTTTTTCTGGCCTCTATGCTTGCCTACGGATTTCGCCGCTCATGGAGAATCGAACATGGACAAACGCAAAAGCTGATCGGGGACACGGATGAAGCCGTCGTATGGATAACGCCCCTGATCTTTCCTATGATTGTTGTGATTATCTTCCTGGCCGATTTTATACTTGGCGGAGTGGGAGAGATCAAACAATTTATGCGGCTGGCGGTGGACATTTTTATCAGTATGAGTGTGTATTTTTTCTTTCTAATGATCCTGCTGCCGGTACTGCGCAGATATTTCAGCGCCAGAGCCTGTGCGACCCTATGGCTGCTGCCGGTGCTGCTCTTTTACCAGCCGGTCACATTGGCGGACAGCGCCTTTGTGCCGCTGTTTACCTTCTATATCCCGGGAAATGTTCTGCAGGTATTCGGCTATATTTGGATGACTTTTGCTGCTGCCATATTTACTGGAGAAATCCTTTTCGGCCTGGTTTTCCGCCGCAAGCTGCTCAAAGGAGCCTGGCCGATTGAGGATAAAAGGATCCTGCAGCTGTGGGAAGAGGAGAAAAGAGCCATTCGCTACAGCAAGTCAGTGCGCCTTATGACCAGCGCGGATATTACCACGCCTTTGTCCATGGGCATGTTTGCGAAAAGCCAGGTAACCCTTTTGCCGGAGCGCTTTTATACGATGGATGAACTGCGGCTCATTTTTCGCCACGAACTCCATCACATCCAGCGGCGGGACGTGGATACCAAAGTTTTTTTGAGCTTTTGCAGGGCCATGTGCTGGTTCAACCCGCTGGTATGGATCGCCATTCGCAAAGCCAGCGATGATCTGGAGCTTTCCTGCGATGAGATCGTTTTGGAAGATGCCGGGGACCAGGAGCGGCGGCGATACGCCCAGCTGCTTTTGCATACTGCCGGGAGTTCCAGGGGCTTTACCACCTGCTTATCGGCCGCGGCTGGTTCTCTGCGATATCGGCTGAAATGCGTCATGCAGCGCCGCCGGCGCCGGGCGGGTATCCTTCTTTTAGTGGTTATGATGCTTATATGCTGCATGAGTTATGGCAGCATTGCCATGGCCAGCGAGCGGGGAACGGTTGGAGACCTGCTTCTGTCCGGCACTGCCGCTGAAGACGTTTATGCTCTTTCTTATTACGATAATCTGAAGGATGAAGAAGACCAGGGGCATACGCTGCATGCTTGCAGTGAAGAGCTGCTTGCCTATATAAAGGGGCTGGAGGCAGATAAACTTTTCAGCAGCGGCCGCTGGTCTTATGAAGGAGGACCGGTGGTGGACTGGGAGGTCGCAGCGGAAGAAGGTATGCTTTATTTATCGTTAAATGAAACGTTTCTCAGTGTGGAAAATAGCGACACAAACCAGACGTCATACTATAAACTGCGCTCTTCTGTGGACACTGACTATATCCGGGGATTTTTCGAATAACGGCCGGATGGGGAGACGTAGTACATTTAGAGGTTGAAAAGGCGGCCGGCTGGCAGCGGCCGCAGAGCTTGAAGGCGCCTGGTGTCGTGATTGCAGTTGCGTCAGTGATGCAGGAGTCAAAATGACAGCTCGATTTCAGTTTTTTTCTCAGTTTCTATTCGAAATGGCCCAAATAGGCAGCAAGGTCCATATAAAAAGGGGAAATCCTTCTTTACAAAACTCCTGACAGAAACTAGTTTGCGGTAGCCCCTCTAATAAATGCGCAAAAGTTTGCACTAACTCCGCGCCGCCAGACTAGTTTCCCACAAATATTTCTCTTAAAACGCCGCGAAAGGCCAAATCTATATGGACATTGCCTCCAAAACAGGGCATTTCGAATAGAAACGGCTCAAAATACTTTTTTGGAAGGCAGCTAAGCCGCGATACAACCGGCACGATCATAGCAATTAGGCAGCTGGAATCTTTCCAGCCGCCCTTCAATCACGAACATCTAAAAACTACAAATTCAGCTTCCCAAGGATATCCGACAAATCCTTCTCACTCACCGGCGAATCCCAATCGAAATCGTCACAACATTGTTTAAGGCTATCCTGCCACGCCTGATACAATTTTTTTTCCGCTTCCGTAGCTGTGCTGTACTTGGCTTCCAGCTGAGCAGATAGGCGATCCGCTTCTTTGGGGTCGGTGGTAGCAAGACAACTTTTTTCCATAGCCTTATAATCATGATCCCATGCCGCCTCGGTCCACTGGGTCACGACCCGGGTTTGCAGCTCATCCAGATCAATACCCAGCTCACTTTGGGATGTTTTCTCAAATTTTTCATCAATAGCACTGCACAAGCGCTGATACTCTTTTTCATCAGCCTCTGAAGTGAGCCGGTCAATGGAAACCGTAACATAGCCGCCGCCGGTATCGGCAAAGCAAGTGTAGCCGATGATCTTACTGCTGTCATTATTCGCCTTTTTGGGAACACAGATAAAATCTTGACCGGATTTAGTCGTATGAGTAAAGGCCTGATCCTGCTTCAACAGATCGGTGCCTTCACCGGGGGCCAGGCAGAATCCGTTCCAGGGAAAGGATCCTTTAGGCGTATAAGAAATGGACACCGGAGTGTTGCCTAAAGTCTGATCTTTGCTTGGAAGAACATAGGAAACAAAGAAATTGCCGTCGTCAAAAATAAAAGCGGTTTCTTTATCAAAAAGAGTCGGATCAGGCAACGCTCCTGCTAAGGAAGTTCCTAGAAAATCAGGAATATGGTTCTTCTTCATTGCCTCTTTTACTTGGTCCAAAGACGTGATATCCGTCCTGCGGGAAGCATACTTTAGATGATATTTTGTGGATAGTTCCTTCACCTTATCTGCATCAGCGTAGATGGGATAATCCACCGGATCGTATACCGACTTCTCCAGCGTCTTGTAGTTTTGATTAAGATAAGACGCATAGTCGCTGGCGGCCTTGTATTCATTGGAATCAAGCGCTGCGTTGACCGAATTGGCGGTGCCATCGTTAAATCCCACAGCAGGAAAGAGCAATCCCGCCGCGTATGCAACGGTGGCAAAGGCCAGCAGCGCTGCCAGAGCGGCTGCCAGAACCACAGGCCGTCTGCGGTTTTTCTTTTTTCGTAAGGCAGCATTTTCATTTTTTTTATGTTTGGATAAAGATTGGATTCTGCCGACAAAGTCCTGGGGCATATCGGGTATCTCAATGGAGACCAAATCCGCTGCCAGCTGATCGGCCAGAGCGATGTCGCCGTCATCAATAGCTTGATTCAGTTTTCTTTTCATATTTTCTTTCATAACAGCCTCCCTTACACTCTTGAAAATCAATTTCGGAAATAATTTTGCGGATCTCTTTTCTAAGACGGACGTAACGCATGCGCAGAGCCGGTTCCTTTAATCCCAGAGACGCGGCGATGTCCTTCATTGGTTCATGGTTTAAATAGTAGCGATTGTAAAGCTCTTTTTGTTCCAAGCTGAGCTTTCCTAACACTTCCGGAACATGATCCATCTCATCGATCTGCCTGTCTTCTTCCAAGGCCAGGATTTCTGCCGGCTCTTTATCCAAAGAAGGGATCCCTTCGCTTAGCGACTCCTCTCCGCGAGCTTGAATTTTGCGCAGCGCAGAACAGGTCAAAAATTTTGCTGTTTTGTAGAGAAAGGCCGCCGGTTTTTCATGGGACAAAAACAGGTCTCCTTTTTCATAAGCCGCCAAAAAAACGTCCTGCACGAGATCTTCAGTTAAGGTTTGGTTATTTGTCATTACATAGATGTAGCGGTAAATTCGTTTATAATTTTCATCACACAATACATTAAAACGTTCCACGTATATCTCACCTCCTGTACAAAGATATAGCGCGATTTCTTTATTGTAACAAAAAAAGCGGACAAACCGCATAAAAAATTTGTAAATACACCAGGCCGGAGTTTTTTCTTTTTTTTAGGGAAAGCTAAAAATGAATAAAAAAATGGAGGTAATCTTATGTTTAAACATGAAAAACCATTGTTTCATCCAGTGGCAGTCGAACGGCCAAACCCGCAGTATGCGGCGCTTCTGCAAGAGCAGCTGGGCGGAGCAAACGGCGAATTGAAAGCGGCGCTGCAGTATATGTCCCAGAGTTTCCGTATCAAAGATCCGGAGATTAAAGATCTGTTTATGGACATTGCGGCTGAAGAATTGGGCCATATGGAAATGGTCGCCCAAACCATCAATCTTCTCAATGGACATGATGTGGATTTCACCAAGACCGATGCCGGGGAAATCCAGACCCACGTGCTGCTGGGATTAAATCCGGGGCTCATTAACGCTTCCGGCTATTCGTGGACCGCAGATTATGTGTCTGTAACCGGCGATCTTTGCGCTGACCTGCTCTCCAACATCGCATCTGAGCAGCGGGCCAAGGTGGTGTATGAATATCTGTATCGCCAGATCGACGACAAAAAGGTGAAGGAAACCATCGACTTCCTGCTCAATCGGGAAGAGGCTCACAACGCCATGTTCAGAGAAGCCTTTAACAAAGTGCAGGATACCGGTTCCAACAGAGACTTCGGAACCACTCAGGCGGCTAAAATGTACTTTAGCATGTCGGAGCCTTCTCCGAAAAATACGACTCTGGACGGAATTGCAGGAAAACCGCCGGCGTTCCAATAAGAAAAGAGCCGCGGTCTTATAAAAATTTTGTGCGGAGAAACAGGCGCACAGATGGCAAAAGGGGCTGAGCATGAAACGTTTTCTTGTTCAGCCTCTTTCATTGGGAAAAAGGTTGAAATTATGTGGATAAAATAAAATCAAGATTCTCAAAAACATTGTAATTTCAATATATAAGGAGGATGATTTATCCACATCTATCCTTGGGATAAAAAACAAAAATCTGTTCAAAAACTGTCTGTTTATGACCTGAAAAGGCAGAACTTTGAAAGTTGATGCGGATATTAACAATTTGAACAGCCCTTTATTAAGATGTTTGAAACAACGTTCATTTGCGATACGGAAAATCTGTGGATAGAAAAAAGAAGTAATACATAGAAACGTTGAAATTTAAGAAGTTAAAGGCATATACTTATCCACAAAACCAATGGGATAAAAATGTGAATAACAGAAAAGATGCTGTGGATAAGGAAACTGTTTGTCTTTTTTCCACGCTCATATGAAAAAAATTTTGCAGAATTTAATCATTTTTGAAGGGAGAAAAGGTTATATAATATGATGGATGTGAAAAAGTCTCTGCGGTGAGGCCGCATCTGTCATGCCATATGGCGCGTGCATGCACAAAAAGGATAGGATTTCAGGAGGAAGCCGTTGTGACCAGAGAGGCTAGTCTGCTTAAAAAAATTGAAGAGGACGATTTAACGCGTCTGGATCAGCTGATCACTCACTATTACGGAGATATTTTCCGTTATTGCTTGTGGCATACAGACAGCCGTCAGACGGCTGAAGATGCGGCTCAGGAGACCTTTCTTAAATTTGTCCGCTACTATGACCGCAAAAGCTATGGCAGAAAAATCCGCGCCTATCTGTACAAGATCGCTGTCAACGTTTGCATTGATCTGAGCAA
Source organism: Hominibacterium faecale (assembly GCF_020734085.1). Classification (NCBI taxonomy): domain Bacteria; kingdom Bacillati; phylum Bacillota; class Clostridia; order Peptostreptococcales; family Anaerovoracaceae; genus Hominibacterium; species Hominibacterium faecale. The sequence goes on along the minus strand of NZ_JAJAGH010000005.1, from coordinate 491,498 downwards.
ACGGCCTCCCATGGACCAGCTGCCAGAAGAGCTGCCTGCCTGCGAACCGGGATATGAAGACGCGGAACATAATGCGGATTTTCTTCAGCTGGTCCGCCGGCTGCCAAAGGATCAGCAGGACTTGGTCGTTCTCAGGTTCGGACAAGACCTTACGATTCGCGAGTGCGCCGAGATAACAGGGCTTCCTCTGCGCACAGTACAATCCAGACTGCGCAGCGCACTGAAAAAAATAAAAATGGAGATCCAAAAAAGGGGGATCGAAGATGAATCTAAATAAAAAAATCAGACAAGAACTAATGAATTATGGCCGGGGAGACTGGTCAGAACAAGCCTTGAAGGAGACCTGCGCTGCGGCCCATGATGTTTACACACAGAAAAAACAGCGCCGCCGGATCGGATTCGGAACCTTCCTGCTGAGGCAGGTCCGGTTCACCGCCGGCAGAGTTTGGATGCTTCAGGCCGGAGTGCTGATCGCGCTCTGCCTGGTGCTGGATCTGCAGCTTAAGACTGGTTCGGGCAGTTACAGCTCTCTGGGGTTTGCCTTCAGCCTGGTGTCCGCAGTCACAGCGATGACAGGAATTCCTTATATCTGCCGGTCAGCCAGATGGGGCATGTATGAGATGGAAACCGCCTCCAGGGTGTCTTTTTCCGGGCTTCTCTGCGCACGGCTGGCTATTACCGGGGCCGGCAATTTAATCATGCTGGCAGCCTTTTTTACTTTGGCCCATTTAAAATTATCCATGCCTTTGAATACAGCTTCCTACATGCTGCTGCCCTTTTTCATCGTTTGGATGGGAGTTATGCTGCTGGTTCGAAGGGCCTGCGACAAATTTCTTCCTCTCTATTGCGGCGCCTTCAGCATCCTCATAATCGCCTCGCTCTTTGGGCTCCACCAGCTGGCGCCCCGGGCTTTTGGGCCGGATGCGGCAATGCTTTGGAACATCATGTGTATTGTTATCATCGCAGGGCTTTCGATACAGATACGAGCCCTGATAAAAAAACCTTCCCACATGGACGGCGTATCCGTGTAAACGAATAGGAGACGATCATGAAACTAGAAATCAGAAATTTAAAGAAAACGTATAAAGATAAGACGGCTGTTAACGGCGTCACCCTTGAAATTACACCGGGAGTCTGGGGGCTTCTGGGAGCCAATGGCGCCGGCAAAACGACGCTGATGCGAATGATCGCAGGGATTCTGACTCCGACTGAGGGAGAAATTCTTTATGACGGGGTTAAAATCAAAGATTTGGGCGGAGCCTACCGGGACATCTTCGGCTACCTGCCTCAGAATTTCGGATTTTACCCGGAATTTCGAGTAAAGGATTACCTGGAATATATGGCGGCGCTGAAGGGGCTGTCAAAGAAAGATACCGCTCGTAAGATCGATGAGCTGATGGATAAACTTACCCTACGAGAGATTCGAAATAAACAGATTCGAAAGCTTTCTGGAGGTATGCAGCGCAGGGTGGGAATCGCCCAGGCACTGCTCAACGAACCCGAAGTGCTGATTTTAGATGAACCCACCAGCGGTCTGGACCCTGGAGAGCGGATCCGGTTTCGCAATCTGCTGTCCGAGTTCGCAAAGGACCGGATCGTGGTGATCTCAACCCACATCGTGCCCGATGTGGAATACATCGCCACCTGCAACGCGCTGATGAAGAATGGAAAAATTATCGACATCGGCACCACAGAGGAATTGGTAAAGCTGGTGAAAGGAAAAGTGTGGGAAGCCAGCCTGGAGCCGGAACATCTACCCCGCTATGAAATCAGCCTCAATATCATCAACGTGCGCAACGAGGATACGGGGCGGGTCCGCGTCCGCTATTTGTCGGATATTCCTGCGGTTGCGGGCTCCCAGTCCGTTTCCCCGAGGCTGGAAGATTTGTATCTCTTTCTGTTTTCGGAAAAGGAGGGTGCATAATGATTCGTTTAATCAGATTGGAAATGAAAAAGGTGCTCAAGAGCAGGATGCCCAAGATTCTTCTATCCCTGGCTCTGATCCTTTCAGTAGTCATGGCCCTGGCTGTGATTCACTATGCAAATTATACTTACCAGGATGCACAGGGGAAGGAAGTAACGCTCACCGGATTTAAAGCCATTGAAAAAAACAAGGAAATGATGGAACCTTATGAAGGACCCTTGACCCCAGAAAAGATTGAGCATGTATTCCGTGTTAACCGGGAAGCTGAAAAGACATACGAGGAAGGTATTCCGGCGGATAGCCAGGAGAAAGAGCGTTATCCTGCTAAACGGATTTTAGGATCCTTGCGGCAGGTATATTTTGATAAAGAAGGAATGCCCAGATCGCTGAGCCAGATCGATGATAAAGACGCCCGGAATTTTTACCAGGTACGGGATGGGGTCGTGGCAGACTCGATTGCCTCCAAATATCCCAAGAGCCCTCTGATCCAGGATAAGGCGCTTGCCCTCAACGATCAAATCGAAAAGCCCTTTACCTTTCTTTACGGTTATGCCACCAGTGACAGCGCCGATTATGTGCTGATGCTGCTGATCGTGCTGATGCTCCTTTGCGGCATTTTGACAGCTCCGGTATTTTCATCGGATTACCAGACCGGAGCAGATGATATCCTCCGCTGCACCAAGAATGGAAGGGTGAGGCTGGCCGGAGCGAAAGTTCTTTCCGCTTTCCTTCTTTCCGGGCTCTGCTTTATCATCTGTATGACCATCTACCTGCTGATCGTCAATACGGCCTTTGGTTGGGACAGCCTGAAAGCCTCCATCCAGTTTACTTACAATGTGACGGTCATCGCTCCGCTGACGGCAGGAGGCGTGCAAAAACTCACGGCAGGAGCCGGTCTGCTCATCTTCCTTGCGATGATCAGCTTCATTCTCATGATCTCGTCCAAAACCAAAACCGCCATGGTTTCCATGATTCTGGCGCTGGTATTCTGTTTTCTGCCGTCACTGGTTTCAGCGATCGGCAGCGGCAGCATCATCCAATGGATCTGCTGCCTTATGCCCGCGGGCGGGGCCGGACTGACCCACAGCTTCTTATTCGAGCTGCTGGGAACGAATTTCTTGCCAGCGGGAGACACCGGGTTCTGGTCGCCTTACGTAATCCTGATCGCAGCTGCGATCCAGCTGCCGCTGTTTATCATTCTAACCATTCGCTTTTACTGTAGACACGAGGCGTAGTATTTTTTCCATTGAGTGCGGCAGCCTGAAAAACACTGAGGCGTCCTGGGGCGATCTCAAGCCGCCGCTCGAAGTCGATTGTCAGATAAATCTTTTTTCAGAATGGACTTTCCACTTGCTGCCACGATCAGGCCCAGCAAACCCACGATTTTGCGTTAAAAAAAGGTGAAACCTTTTCCGGGATACGGAAGATGGGCTCCGAGGTCCGGCCTCCCGACTTTATAACACTACCCCCTGGGCCAGAATAGTGAGACTTACGGTACCGGTAAGACGGCTGCATAAAACGGCAGCCGTTTTGCATGCGTCCAGGTTTTTGGCAGCGCCAATTTGTGATACAATAAGGCGAACATGTAAGGAGGATTGGGAAAATGCCAAGGGAATACACCAATATTGAAGATTTATTACAAAGTCTAACAATCTTTCAGGGAATCCACATTGAATGCAGTCAGGATGAGGAAAAAGAAATCTTCAAAACGTTTCTGCGGCTCTACGGCAGGCGAGGCGTATCCTATATTATGCGGACAGACAGGGGGTATGACCGCCAAACGGTGGGAGAATATCTGAAATTTTTCGAAAAGCTGTCTGCAAGCCGTTTGAGCTGCAAAGAAACGATGCGGGATTTTCAGCTGGAGGACATTCGAAGGAAAAAATTGCGGGAATGTACGGTGAGCGAACACATGCGGGTCAATTTTGCCAGGATTCGTTTAGCAGAAAATCGGCTGTGTTTTTTAGAAAATCCCATTTCCGACCTGGACGGCCTCAGTCAAAAGGTTATTTTGGAATGGATGGGAAAACAAGCGGAAGCAGAAGTTAAATTCGTTACCACCACTTCTTCCCTGCGCCATGCGCTGCTGCTTCCGGGAATGGCCTTCTATCAGGAAGAAGGACGGTACGTCCAAGTCCCCGATGAAGAAGAGACTGCCTCCTCCGATGGAGCCGTCCATAAGAAGATAGCAGCCAAATCCGGAAGCAAAACCCTGCTCTTTGAGCCAAAGGATATTGATTTTATTGAAAGCCTTAATAAAGCCAATTTTTTGTCCGTCAGAGATTCCAGTTATCAGGTTGGATATACCATGGATGAACTGGAGGAGATGCTGAAAGATTTCGGTTTTTTCCGCTGCCATAGGTCCTATATCGTCAATGTACAAAAAGTAGAAGAAATTGAAAAGTGGACCAAGAATAGCTACAGTCTGCGCCTGAATAACCCCCAGCACAGCCAGGTTCCGCTGGCCAAAGGCCGAGTCGCCCAAATGCGGAAAACCTATAACTGGTGAGAAGCGGCTCCATTGGTCGCCTTATGGCTCCCCTGGTCCCAGATTCGACTCCCCTGGTTACTGCGCTATTGCAAAGAAAGGAAGCTTCCCCCATAATCGGGTTCAGAAGATAGAAGGAGGAACAAGTATGGAATATTTAATTGAACTAAAAAAGGTTTGCCTGCAGTTTGATTTGGGCTTTGCCATCGAAAACCTGACCTTCGGTGTCAAAGAAAAGGAGATTTTCGGCTTCCTGGGGCCAAGCGGGGCCGGTAAGACCACGACCATTAAGCTGCTGACCAAGCAGCTGAAACGAAAGTCGGGCAGTATTTCCCTGCTGGGAAAGGACATCGATCAGGTAACCCGCAGCGATTATGACCAGATCGGAATTTTATCCGATACCAGCAATCTTTATGAGCGGATGAGCATCCAGGATAATCTGAACTTTTTCGCTGGTCTGAGAGGCATTGGCCGCGGCCAGGTGGAGGACATACTGCAGCGGGTCGGACTCAAAGAGCAGAGGAAACAAGTATTTAAAAAATGTTCACGAGGTATGAAGCAGAGAGCAATTTTGGCCTCAGCGGTATTACACCGTCCAAGGCTCTTGTTTTTAGATGAACCTACCAGCGGCCTGGATCCGGCCACCAGCCAGGAGATCCACCGGCTGCTTTTGCAACTCAACAAGACCGGCACAACAATATTCCTCACAACCCACAACATGGAAGAAGCCGATAAGCTCTGCCATCGGGTGGGGATCATCAACCAAGGAAAACTGATCGCCTGCGGTGCTCCCCGGGACTTGAAGCTGGAATTCGCCAGGGATGAGATCCGTGTTATGAAAAGAGACCGACAGTACATCACAGTAAAAAAAGACGAAGCCGGCGCAAAACGGATTGCGGAACTGATTCAGGCAGGGGACTGTGTGACCATCCACAGCAATGAACCAAACCTGGAAGAAATCTTTTTGCAGTTAACAGGGAGGGAGTTTTAAATGGATATTTCAATGAGAAAAATTGGCGTTTTATTTAAAAAGGACTTTACAGACTTTTTTAAGAATATGGCGGTGTTTGTAAGCTGTATCATTCCGGTGATCTTCGCTGTAGTTTATAAGTATATGCTGGCGGATATGGGTGTGGGTGCGCTATATTTGATGAATATGATCCTGGGGCTGAATCTGGCCATGATTTCAGTGATGCTGACGGCGACCACGATTGCCGAAGAAAAAGAAAAGTTCACCCTGCGGACACTGATGCTCTCCAATGTGAGCGGCGTCGAAGTGTTTACCTCTAAAATGCTGGTAACCAGCCTGATCATGCTCATCAGCAATACGCTCATTTTCCTGATCTCCGGGGTCGAAATCGGCCTGCTGCCCCTTTACATCGTGATAACTGTCATCGGGGGAATACCACTAATCCTGCTGGGAGCTTCGGTAGGCATCCTGGCCAGAGATCAGATGAATGCGGGCGTGTATGAAGTTCCGGTCATGCTGCTCTTCGTGCTGCCGACGGTTTTTAGCGGTATCAACAGCACGGTTGATAAGATCGCGGCCTTTACCCCTTGCCAGCCGACGCTGGATTTGGTCTTTCGGCTGCAGACGGGGAAGCTGGCATCCGGGGAGTCTCTGATGAACGCGGCGGTGATCTTGGCCTGGATCGTAATTGCGGCTATCATTCTGATACTGCTGTATCGGAAACGGGGAACGGATAACTAGCCGCCAGGTACTGCTCGTAATTATTAGGTAGCATTTGTTTCTCTAGTTGGTTATACTTTAAGAAAAGATGAATCAAGTAAAAAAGGGAGGCAAATATGGACGAGAAAGAAAAAGAAACTTTACTATGCAGCAAATATAATCGTATTAATCGGATTTTGGCCATATACGGGGTCAGCCCGCAAGACCGGGAAGACTTACTGCATGAAGTTTTTATGAACGCGCTGCGGCATCTGTCCCAGCTTCGGGATACCGAAAAAATGGAAGCTTGGCTTTGGACGATTACCAGGAACACGCTCAATCATTATTGGGAAGAGATTCGAACAAGCAGCAAATCAAAGATTTCCATCGAAGGCATGGATGAAAAGAACCAGGATATCTTCGATGATGCTGCATATGAACGCTTTATACCTGAACTAAGTGAGCGCTTTCGCCATGAAGAGCTGGTTCAGGCTTTAAGACAGCTTAGCCGGGCATCATTAACGCTTCTTAGACTCCATTATTATGAAGGCTACAAGTTAAAAGAAATTGCGCAGATCATCGGAGAGACTGAGAGTTCAGTGAAAAGCCGCCATCAAAGAGCAATCGCAAGGCTGCGGCGGATTCTGATTAAAAGCCAGTGGGCACAAGAAGCTGAGACAGGAGATCAGCGGCCGCCGGGCTTGCTGACTGCAGAATTAAATCCCGCTCTTCTTTGAGGACTCCTGTAAAATTAAGCGAAGGAAAGGAAAATAAAATGAAACGGGTAATCACAATGTATTTTAGCCCAACAGGTACCAGCAGAAAGATTGCAGAAGCCATATCAAGTGCGATCTGTGCCCAATTCGGATGTGAAATGGAAACTATAAACTTAACTGAGAAAGAAATTAGAGACGGGGAGCACGAGTTTGAGGAGGATGCTTTACTGGTACTGGGCTATCCGGTATATGCAGGAAGAGTTCCCGAGGTGCTGCAGGCGCCGCTGCGCAGGTTAAAGGGCAGTGGTAATGCGGCAGTACTGGCCGCGGTCTATGGAAATCGGGATTATGAGGATGCCTTAGTAGAAGGACAGGACATTCTTACAAAAGCCGGATTCTCGGTCATCGGCGCAGGAGCATTCATCGGTGAACATTCCTATTCCAAGAAGGTGGCTGCCGGGCGGCCCGATGAAACGGATATCCTGAAGGCTCAAGCATTCGGCCGCCAATTTGCAGAAAAGCTGGAGCAGGGCAGCACAGCGGAAATCAAAATCAAGGGAAATCGCCCATATAAAGACCCGATGCCTGACCTGCCTTTTGTTCCTAAGACTACGGACGCCTGTTCAAACTGCGGAATCTGCGTAAAAAAATGTCCGATGCAGGTTATTCATAAAGAAAACCCGCGGGTGGTTGATTCGGGCTGCATTCTGTGCAGCGCCTGTGTAAAGTGCTGTCCTGAGGAGGCCAAGATTATCGACGCAGAACCGATTCTCAAGATAAAAGCCATGCTAGAGTCTAAGTTTACCCATCGGAAAGAGCCTGAACTGTTTCTGTTTTAAATTTCCCACACCTTTTTCAGCTCTGTCAGTATGGACGTAAAGGCCTCTACTGGAATGGTTGGAAACCCCAGCAGCAGCTGGGAGCGTGGACAGTTTTGCGGATCAATATAAAGAATCTGTGTGGAATAAAAACGAATGCCAATGCTTTCAGCCCTTTCAATCAGCTGATCCTGAGAGAAGGGGCTTTTTATATCCAGCAAAAGGTGGATGCCGGCGCCGCCTCCGCAGACCGAGACCGAATCTCCGAAGATTTCCTCCAGGGCAAAAAGCAGTGCAGCCTGCTTTTTCCGATAGACCGTGCGCAGCCGGTTGATGTGGCGCTCGTAATGGCCGCCTGATATGAAGTCTGCCAGAGCCAGCTGATGCAGCGGCGATACTTGGGCATTATACCGCTGATAATAAGCCTTGTAGGCCGGGATCAAGGACTTGGGAAAGACAATATAGGCGGTGCGCATGGACGGAGCCAGGGACTTGGAAAAGGTACCGGTATAAATAGTCCTATCGTGGATGTCCAGCGATTGGAGGGCCGGTATGGGGTTGGTATAATAGCGCAGCTCACTGTCATAGTCGTCCTCGATCAGATAAGTATTGGTTTCCTGGGCCCATGACAGCAGCTGCCTTCGCTTTCCGACAGGTAGAACGGCGCCAGTAGGGAACTGATGAGAGGGTGTAACATATAAAAGGTCGGTGTCTAGTTTTTCCACAGCTGTCATGGAAATGCCGTCAGACTCCACCGGTACCGGCTGGAGCTGAAAACGATGGTTGGCAAAAATCGCCCGAATGCCGTCGTACCCCGGTTCTTCCATAGCAAACCGCTTCCCTGTGTTTTCAAAGATGTTGGCGATCATTTCCATGGAATGCTGCTGACCGCAGGTTATGACCATTTGGTCCGGGTCGCAGACAACTCCCCTGGAACGCTGCAGATAGCGGGCAATTTCGAGGCGCAGAGCCGGTTCTCCCTGGCGGCAGGGATATTGGATCGCCGGATTAAGTTCCATTGTGGTCAAGGCATTATTCACACTTTTCCTCCACTGCCCATGAGGAAAAACGGAGTTATCGACAGAGCCGTATGCAAAATCATAGCGGGCAGGCATCTTATATAAAGGCCCTTCCTCCCTACTGCGGCTGTGGGCCGGCGCTCCAGCATCCAGCTGGAGAGGGATTTTGCACACAAGAAATCCGCTGCCGATTCGGGATTCGATGTAGCCCTCAGCGGCCAGCTGCTGATAGGCTTTATCCACGGTATTCCTTCCCACGGAAAGTTCTTCGGCCAGTTTTCTGGTAGCTGGAAGCCGGTCTCCTGCGGCCAGGGCCCCTGTAAGGATTTCACGGACAAAGGCGGCGTAAATTTGTTCGTAGAGCGGCGATGCGCTGTCGCGGTCAATGTATAACATAAATGTTCCTTTTGTAATTGGATCCTGTCAAAATTTGAAAATTGGTGCTTACGTTAAAGCCAATTTCATTGTATACTCATGGCAAGAAGAAATCAAGAAAAACAGGAGGTATCAATATGGATAAAGAAATGAGAAGAAGTGAAAAAGCTATGACTCGTGAGGAGTCGATGGAGGTCTTGGAAAAAGCGGAATACGGCGTGCTTTCAACAATCAGTACCGACCAGACGCCATACGGAACACCGATGAATTTTGTCTATCAGGATGGCGCCATCTATTTTCACTGCGCACTTACAGGGCACAGACTGGAAAACTTGGCAGCCAACAGCAGCGCCTGTCTGACGGTTACAGACTCAGTAAAGCTGATGCCTGAGAAATTCAATACCCAGTACAGGTCGGTCATCGTCTTTGGAACCGTTCAGGTGGTGGAAGATCAAAAGGAAAAGAGAAAGGGGATCACAGCCATTTTAAAAAAACTGTCACCGGACCATTTAAAAGCGGGTGAGGACTATATCAATTCCGCGTTCGAAAAGCTGCATGTTCTTAGGCTGGATATCGAGAAGATCAGCGGAAAAGCGACCAGAGGATAGAACTGGCGAAATATTTTGCTTCCCTATTTCCCAGGAGCGATTTATAATAAAAGCATCTTGGGAAAAGCAGGTGAAGCAACATGTACATTGCCGATTTACATATTCATTCCAAATATTCACGGGCGACCAGTAGAGAATGCGTGCCGGAACATCTTGACCTTTGGGCCAGGAGGAAAGGCATCGATATCCTGGGGACCGGAGACTTTACCCATCCGGCCTGGAGGCAGGAGCTGAAAGAAAAGCTTCTGCCTGCGGAGGATGGGCTTTATATACTCAAGGACGAATATCGAATCCGAGATGCTGCGACAGCTGATGAAAAACAGCCCCGCTTCATTCTTTCCGGTGAAATCAGCTCCATCTATAAGCAGGATGGGAAAACGAGAAAGGTGCATAATCTGATTTTGCTGCCAAGCCTGGAGGATGGGGAGCAATTGTCACGGAGGCTTGCGGCTATTGGAAACATTCATTCCGACGGCAGGCCTATACTGGGCCTTTCCAGCAGAGACTTGCTGGAGATCACCCTGGATGTCTGCCCGCAGGCCATCTTCATCCCGGCGCATATCTGGACGCCTCACTTCTCCCTGTTCGGCGCTTTTTCCGGTTTTGATACCATTGGAGAATGCTTCGGCGACTTGACCCCATACATTCATGCGCTGGAAACGGGATTATCCTCCGATCCGCCGATGAACTGGCAGCTGTCGGCGCTGGATGGGTACAATCTGGTGTCCAACTCCGACGCCCACTCCCCGTCAAAACTGGGGCGGGAAGCCAATTTGCTGGATATTCCCCTATCCTATGAGGGAATGAAGGAAGCTTTGGAGAAGGGCAGCGGGCTTTGCGGCACCATTGAATTTTTCCCGGAGGAAGGCAAATACCATATGGACGGCCATCGGAAATGCGCGCTGAGCCTGAGCCCGGCGGAAACCGATCAGTACGGCGGCAGGTGTCCGGTATGCGGAAAAAAGATCACCATCGGCGTACTCCATAGGGTACAGCAGCTGGCGGATCGGGAAGAGGGCTGCTATAAACCGGAGGGCGGATATTTCGAAAGCCTGGTACCCCTGCCGGAGGTCATCGCCGCGTCCACGGACAAGTCGGCGGCCAGCGTGAAAGTGCAGCGCCAGTATGAGGCCATGCTCAAGGAGTTGGGGACGGAATTCACGATCTTGCGGGAGATGCCCCTGGAGGAGATCGGCAGAATGGCAGGTCCGTGCATTGAAGAGGGCATCAGGCGGCTTCGCCAGGGCAAGGTGGAGCGGATTCCCGGGTATGACGGAGAGTATGGAAAGATCAAGATTATTGGAAAAGAGGAAATCGAGGAGTTGTGCGGGCAGATGAGCCTCTTTGCCGGATGTCCCCTCCCGGCCGGAGAGAAGCCTAAAAAGAAACTTAAGCCAGCGGCGGCGCCTCCAAAAGAGCCTGCAAAAGAAGAACCGTCTCATAAAGGTGCCAATTGCGAGCAGCTAGCGGCTATCGAAACAAAACAGTCTGTGACAGCGGTGATTGCAGGTCCCGGCACAGGCAAGACATATACATTAATTGAGCGGATCGCCTTTTTGATTGAGAAACTGGATCAGAAACCTTCGGATATAACAGCGGTCACCTTTACCAATAAAGCGGCGGCGGAGATGCGGCTGCGGCTGGTGGAAAAGCTGGGATCGAATCGGGGCAGGTCTGTGAGGGTGGGAACCTTCCATGGGATTTGCCGGGAAATGCTGATTCAGGCGGGCTTGGCTGTCGCTTTGGCGGACGAAACCATCCAGCTTGAGCTGGCCGGACAGGCGAAAGTGGCGTGCGGGGTTTCCGTATCGCCGGTCAAGCTGCTGCGCCAGGTTTCTGCATATAAGATGGGGATGCTCCCGGAAGATAAAAAAATTCTCCAAGCATGCGAGGACTATACGAACAGGCTTCAGGATACGGGACTTCTAGACTTTGACGATCTGCTGCTGGAGGTGCTTAAGCGCTGGGATCAATCTCCCCGGCATCCGGCCTTTTCCGCCGGCAGACATATTCTGGTGGATGAGCTGCAGGATATCAATGAGATCCAGTATCAGCTGATTCGGGCCTGGAGCGCCCAGGCCGATACCCTCTTTGTCATCGGAGATCCGGATCAGTCCATATACGGTTTTCGCGGATCCGATCCCGGCGTCTTTGGCCGGATTGAAAAGGAATATTCCCAGATTGACAGAATCCGCCTCACCCAAAATTACCGAAGCACGCCTCAGATTATCGACTGTGCATTGTCTGTGATTGACCATAACGACGGCCAACCCAGAACGCTGCTCGCAAGTGGGGCCGTCGGACAGCAGGTGCGACTGGTCACAGCGGAAAGCCGTATGGCGGAAGCCGTTTTTATTGCCAAAGAAATTAACCGTATGACTGGCGGTATGGATATGATGGACGCCCAGAATTTCGCATCCGCAAGGGAGCATCATCGAAGCTTCAGCGATATGGCGGTTCTTTATCGTACCCATTTTCAGGCCAAGCTTCTGGAACAATGTTTGAAAAAAGAAAGCATACCCTGCATCATCACGGGTAAAGAACCCTTTCAAGAAGATCCGGCGGTGCAGGCGGCGATCTGGTTTTTCCTTTATCTTTTGGAGCCAAAGGCCTATGAGGAGCAGATGAAGCGGGTTTGCAAAGGGATCTTTGAGACTGATCTTCAAGAAACTTGCCAATATCTAAAAGACTTGCTGCTGCCCCAACTAAAAGGAACCAAGCCGGAAACCCTCTTGCGGACCTGGGCGGAGAAAACAGGCCTTTCTTCTCATGAACCCCTGGAGCGTTTGTCAGGCATGGCTGTCTTTTATGATGATATGAGGACCTTTTTAGACCAGCTGCTGCTGGGTGAGGAGCAGGACTTGGAGCGAAGCGCTTCCGGCAAACGGTACGACTCAGGCGCGGTCAGACTCATGACCCTTCACGCAGCAAAGGGCCTGGAATTTCCTGTGATTTTTCTATGCGGCGTCAATGAAGACTTTATTCCTATGGCGAAGGGGGACATCCAGGAGGAGCGCCGGCTCTTTTATGTGGGCATGACCCGGGCTAAGGAGGAATTAATTTTGTCCGTATCCGGACAGCCATCCCCTTTCTTGGCGGAAATACCAGAAAACCATCTGACTGTGAAAGAGGCTTTCAAAAAGAAATCCGCTCCCAATATGGAGCAGCTGAAGTTGTTTGATTTTTAGAATGTGCGAAAATGCAACAAAAAAAGATGGCAAAACCCATTGACTATCCGGTAGCACGATAGGGTATTATAGTGGTATGGAAAAATTAAGATTTCGGAATAAAATTGAATATGCTTCAGCTGCTTACGGAGATGCCGCATCTTATGGTTTTATCAGTGCGTTTTTACTGTTTTTTCTTACCACAGTCGCTGGTGTGGAACCCGCTTTCGCAGGAACGATCACAGTGGTAGGAGCGCTGTGGAATACTCTGATCAACCCAATCGTTGGCTATCTCAGCGATCATGCCATGACCAGATGGGGGCGGCGCAGACCGTTCATGGTCATCATGTCGCTGCCTATGGCCGCATCTACCTATATGCTTTTTACTGCGGTGGATTTGCTGCCTCAGATCAAGCCCCTTTATTATGGGGCGATCCTGCTGATTTTCTGGACGTCTTACACAGGCTTCTTTGTTCCCTATCTGGCTCTGGGAGCAGAATATACCAAAGACTACAACGAACGCACTGAGCTGCGGTCCTATGCCTCGATTTTTAACATGCTGGGCAATGTGGTGGCTATGGTTATGCCGTCTATTCTCGTGGCTTTCCTTACAGACAGGGGCCTCTCCACGCCCGGAGCATGGTCTGCCACAGGGGCCATTGTGGGGATTACATCCATGGCGTCGATTTTTATTACCGCCCGTGCGGCTAAGAATACGGATCAGTCTGCTCCCTGCGGGGAGCGAACCGGCCTGCCCAGGCCCAATCTGGTTAAAATTTTCCGGGAATACTGGCAGGTGCTCAAACTCAAGCCAGTGAAGTCACTGCTGTTTACCAGTCTCTTCGCCCTTGTGAGTTACGCCATGTTTACCTCGGATTTGGTCTATTACTTTACATATAATCAGGGTCTTTCCCCAGAACAGGTATCGGGGATGTTCTTATATCGTACATTTGCCTGTCTGGTCCTTATTTTGATTATGCGCAAAATCAGCGCTGCCACTGACAAGCGGACAGCTTTGATGTGGGTGTTCGTCATTGGAGCCGTATCGGTTACCATTGCCAGAATCATCGGTGTGGAGTCGATGTGGCAGCTTTATGTATTTGTTTTCTTTGTGGCGGTGTCCACCTCTGTCTATTGGCAGCTGATGCCTTCCATCATTTATGATGTGTGCGAATACGACGAGCTGGAAAACGGAAAAAAACGTCAGGGGACAATTGTTTCTCTTCAGGGACTGGTGGAGGCTCTGGCCACTGGCATGGGTTCGCAGATTTTGGGTATTGTTTTGCAGCTGGCGGGATTTGACGGCAGCGCGCAGGTACAGACAGAGACGGCCCTAACCTGGGTGCAGAATTCGGTAACGGTCCTGCCGGCCGGATTTCTAATCCTGGCGATGATTGCGCTCTCCAGATATCCGATTACCAAAGAGCGCTTTGAAGAGATTCAGCGAAAACTGGCGGAACGAAATAAAACCGAATAAAGTTGCAATGACTTTAAGGCTGCCCACAAACATATTTGTAGGCGGTCTTTTTGCATCTTAGAAAGAAATCTGCGCACCATAGGCAAACTGCCTTGCAAGGGGACGGACTGCCGGATAAGATAGTATTAGAAAACAGAGAGGGCCATCTCGGAAGGAGGGCTTATGAAAATTCAAATCAACGAAAATCAGGAGCTTCAGGAGACAGAGGTCATTATCAACTGCAGGGAGACTACTCCCCAGATACTTAAGGTGATCGCACTTCTACGGGCTTCGGATAAAAAAATTACTGGAATGAGGGAAGGCCGGACCTATATCTTGGAAGCTTCGAAAATACTTTACATAGACACTGTGGATAAAAAGACATTTTTCTATACATCCAAAGAGGTCTATGAGACGCCGCTGCGGCTGTACGAGCTGGAGGAACAGCTGATCAGCAGCGACTTTTTCAGGGCATCCAAATCCACGATTATTAATTTTAACCAAATTCAGTCTTTGAGACCGGACTTCGGCGGCCGCATGCTGGTGCAGATGAACAATGGGGAGAATCTCAACGTTTCTCGGCAGTATGTCTCAACGATTAAAGAAAAGTTGGGACTTTTATGAGGAGGTATGGAAAATGAAAAAGTTTATATCTGGAGTAATAACGTGGAAAAATTACGCCTGCATGATGTTCACAGGGTGCGTGTGCCTTTACGGTGCAATTACGCTTGCCCAGGGAGGAGATAGCCTCAATATATGGGTATTGCTGCAATTGATAATCCTATCGGCGCTGGGCACGCTGATCCAAGGGATTGCCTTTTACCCGGGCTGGGTGATTAAAAATGCCAAATATACGACCAGGCTGATTATTTTTATCATACCGTTTCTGATCCTGCTGACAGCCTTTGCTTTGATCTTTCATTGGTTTCCGGCAGACCGGATGATAAATTGGGTCGTCTTTATCGGAATCTTTATCGCAATCACGGTTGTTCTCACGCTGAGCTTTGAGCTTGCATTCCGGATTACCGGGAAACGGTACGACGGACTTCTGGGGCAATATAAAAAGAGAAAAAAGGAGTAAGAAAAGAGCGCCCAATCTTGTCCGTAATGCCCAGAGATACCGGAATTAAAAAAGGTTACAGTGAAATTCTTAGAAACGTTGAAAGTTCTTGCTTTTAAGTGTTGACAGACAGGCGCGGAAAAGTATAGAATAAGGTTACATCCGAAGAGGAAGGGGTGTAATTATGAGTGCGACAAAAAAAGAAGCTTTAACGAAGGTTTGTATTGCTCTGATCATGGTATCTATGATCGGACTTTGCATCGCCAATCCCAATGAAGAGGCAGGAACGGATTGTATCATCTCCGGCCAGGTTGTGATCATTGAGGATGACGCGCCGCCTTTGGCTGCCACTGTTTCTAAAACCACAACAAAGACAACCGTAAAAAAGAAAACTCAGGTTAAGAAATTAAAGAAAAAAGCCAAAAAGAGCAAAACGACGACTAAGAAAAAGACAAAGAAGAGCACAAGTACTAAGAAATACAGCACAAAGACGGTAAAAACTCAGAAGACAGTCGTAACGACAACAAAGACGATAATCAAGAAGAAATCGAAAAAGAAAAAGATCAAAACGACGATTAAGACGACAATCAAGACTACGACTACGACACAGACCACTACGGCTGCCGGCGGCGAAGTGAAGATAAGAAGCATCGCGCCAAAGGCAGATCCAGATGTTCTCAACGCTTTTGAGAGCGGCGGCTACAAAGTTGTGGTTAATCCAAAGGTAAGCTATTCCGGCGTTTTCCGCTCTGCGACTAAGACCATTGAATTGAAGGCTGCCAATGCTGTTGTCTACCATGAACTGGGGCATTTTGTCTCTTATCGGACAGGAAGAGCGGACAGCACCAGCGAGTTCAAGGATATTTATAACGATGAGAAGAGCAAGTACAACTATAGCGACAAGGCCTATGTAACCCAGAGTTCGGGTGAGTACTTCGCCGAATCCTTTAAAAACTATACGGAGAATCCGAGCAGGCTGAAAAGCGAACGGCCGCGGACATACAGCTATGTGAAGTCAAAGGTAGATCAATTCTAGCGGGGCCGAACAAGTCCTTTGGCAGAGGCGGCTTGAGCCTGGAAAGTCGATTACTTAGAAGTTTCAATACGCAGTTGTCTCGCCCAATAAAGACATCGTAGACGAGACCAAAAGGGGTTCGATAAATCCGGAAACAATGCACCGGGATATAAGCCGGGCATCACACGAAGTTATGAAAAGGTATATTCTAAAACCTATGAATGTTTTGGAGTGTACCTTTTTTGTGGTATAAGAACGGCGGCTTTGCAAAACGCTGGTCAGCGACTCTGCCGGCTGGGAGTGTCGGAATAGCAGCAAAACGTATTTATTTCTGATAGTTTGGACCTCAGATGGCTTCGAGGGCAAGAAGGGAGTGGGAGAAGTGTCAAAGAACGGGTTGAAAGTCACCGGGGTTAGGATATTCAGGTGGCCTTCTGCCAAGCCAAAGAGGGGAAAAGTATCAGTCTGGAACTGGTTTTGGCTGAAATCTTGCGGGCCCGTAATCAGATGCCAGTCCGGCTGCGCACACACCGGCGCTATGCAGGATGAGAATTTGTGCTATAATAGAAATCATTCCAGCTTCCTGGCGGAGCTGGCGATTAATAACAAAGGAGAAAAAGAATGAAACTCATATCATGGAACGTAAATGGAATCCGAGCCTGTATGGGCAAAGGATTTGTGGATATCATAAAGGAACAAGATGGAGACATCGTTTGTATTCAGGAAACCAAGATGCAGGAAGGGCAGGCAGAGGTGCCGGTGGAAGGATATTATCAATACTGGTGCTCCGCAGAAAAAAAAGGATATTCAGGCACTGCGATTTTTACGAAAGAAAAACCGCTCTCGGCAGCTTATGGACTGGGGATCGATGCCCACGATCATGAAGGCAGAGTGATCACATTGGAATATGAAACCTTTTATTTGGTTAATGTGTACGTGCCCAACTCGCAGAACGAGCTCAAGCGCTTGGGCTACCGGATGGAATGGGAAGATGCCTTCCGCACCTATGTATGCGATCTTGACCAAAAAAAGCCGGTTATTATTTGCGGCGATATGAATGTGGCTCATAAAGAAATTGACCTGAAAAATCCAAAAACCAATGTGAAAAATGCAGGGTTCACACCGGAGGAACGGGAAAAAATGACCATTTTGCAGGACGCAGGATTTGTCGATAGTTTCCGTTATTTCTATCCGCAAGCAGAAGGCATCTATTCCTGGTGGAGCTACCGTTTTAACGCCAGAAAGAATAACGCCGGATGGCGGATCGACTATTTTCTGGTATCTGAAAAGCTGAAAGATAAGATGAAAGATGCTTCCATTCTGACGGATGTCATGGGCAGCGACCACTGCCCAGTCGTTCTGGAGCTGGAGGTATAGTATTTTTACCATCTGTACGGCGTTGCTGTAAGGCGATCATTAAGAGTTAGGCTCAACAATCGAGGAGAACAACTCGATTGTTGAGCTAAAACACAGACTAATATCAACAATAAGTCAAAATGTTATACGATATACCCGCAACAGTTTACCAGAGCGCGTCCTCATCGATGCCGATATCTGCAATGAACGTTTCGCCGCAGTATTTCCTGGCAAAAGACTTGAGATGTACCGGCTTCTTATTGTGAAAGGTTACGGTCAAATGCGCCTGCACCGCGTTGGCATCGATGTGCTGCCTTTGAATGGCATCGCCGCCCAAACCTGACGGAATGTCCAAGGCGCAGATCAAGGCTTTATCGGAGAATTGATTGATAAAAGCGGCGGCTTTTAAAGCATTGGGCCGCAATTTCCCGTGGAACCCGGTCCCGTAGATCGCATCCACGAGAATATCCTGTCTGCCTCGAATTTCCATAAAAGGTGATTCGGTCTTTGTCATATCGATAATTTGGACCTGATCCTTTATCAAAGAAAAATTGGTGACAGCATCATCAGCAGTGGGTGCGCCATCTACCAGGACAATGGTAATGGAGGCGCCCTGTTCCATAAATTTTCTGGCTGCGACAAAGCCGTCTCCGCCATTATTGCCTTTGCCGCAGAAGAGGATGATCTTTACCTTAGACAGTGGTTTTCCATACTTGGCGGCAAATTTAGCGGCAATTAGTTCGGCAGCGGCAGTACCTGCCCGTTCCATCATCTCATAATAGGACAGACCTGCCGCGTTAGCACGTTTCTCTAGGATTTTCATTTGCCCGCAAGTCACAAAATCTTTCATGATTCCACCTTCTTTTAATAATTCATAGGGGATAGATCCAGCTCTTGATAAGCGGATAAAAAGCTTCGAACCTTTTCCAGAATCTCCGCACAGCCCCCCTTTCTTTCCGACTCTGCATTCAGCGGCATAATCGGATCATGGAGTGACTTTCGGAGAAGACACCAACCGCCCGCAAAGGCGATGCGCACGCCTTCATAATTGGGAGACACCACCGTCATGTCCGGATCCTGATCAGCAAAAGCCTTCAGATCGGCAAGGACCTGATCACCGTAGGATGCAAAATCGGAGGCAGTGATGGGAATCCGGACTTCTATTGCTTCTTCCGGCTGTTTAAGGCCTTCGATTAAGCTGTCCAAATTTTTGCCGGCCAGATGCAGCTGGGCCGTTTTAATAACAATTTTCGTGGCCAGATAAGCGCCGTCATCGAGGAAATAGTTTTCCTTGAGCGCCGCATGACCTGAAGTTTCGATGGCCAGCTGACAGTCAATTCCCTGCTCGTTCAGCTCGATGGCTTTATTGATGACATTCTTATAACCGCGTTTATAACGCAAATGTTTAAGCCCCAGCCCCTCTTCCAGGAATACGGTTAGGGGGTCGCTGGTTATACTATCGGTAACAACCGTGCTTCCAGGATGCTCTTCTGCAATCAGCGCAGCAGCCAGCCCTACGATTCCATTCCTAGCGATTTCGCGGCCGCGGTGATCGACTGCCGCCGAACGGTCAACGTCCGTATCAAAGATGAGCCCCAGGTCAGCACCGCTTGAAATAGTTTTTAGAGCAACGGACTCCATGGCCTGCCGATCCTCCGGATTGGGCGGATGATTGGGAAAGCTGCCATCCGGTGAAAGAAACTGGCTGGCACTGATATCAGCACCCAAGGGCGCCAGCACCTTGCGCGGATAAAAGCCTCCGCTTCCGTTGCCCGCATCAACAACAATTTTTAAACCGGTAAGGGGTTTATCATAAAAATCGGGGTGGTTTACTCCCTTTTGAATTATGCTTCGCAGATGAGAACAATAGGTATCCATCAGATCAGCTTCTTCAGTGGGATAGCTCTTTTTGCCAAAAACGAAAATCTGCCTGTTCCAGTCCGGTTCACCCAGTGAGGATAGTTTTTCATCTGATTGGGCAAACTCAATGATCTGAGCAATATCGCTCTTGTTAAGACCGCCCTCTTTATCAAAGAATTTAAAGCCATTGCGGTTAAAAGGCAAGTGACTGGCAGTGATCATAATTGCACCGTCGCAGTTGTATTGAGGAAAGACGGTAGACATGAACATTGCCGGCGTGGAAGAAAGACCGCAGTCGAGAATACGGACACCGTAAGGTCCAAGCCCCATGAACAATCCGTTTTTCAAATGCTGGCCGGACATCCTTGGATCACGTCCTACGGAGATGGTTATCGTATCGGTGTTCTTGCCCGTTTTTTTACACAACCAGAGTAGATACCCTTTGGCCAGCCTTTCCGCTTCCGTATCGGTCAGATTTGGCAGCTGTCCTGGAACGCCGGTTAGGGAAATTCCGCGGATATCGCTGCCGTTTTGTAAGTTTTTAAAATTATAGTTCGTCATAAAGTATTCTCCTTGTACATAGATGCCTTGGCATATTCCACTTTGCGGCAATAAAAATTCCATGATTGAATATGCTATGTATTTATGTTAAATTTAAAGGCGTGTGGGTTTTATTACCCCTAGAACCATTATAAAAGAAAAGTGTTTGCAGTAAAAGATTTTTTTGCCAGAATTTAAAGGAGTGAGAGAATGAAGCAATTTACAGAGGTTCTGAATATAGCAAATGAGTTTCTGTACAGCAAGTTTTTAATCATTTTGCTGATTATTGTCGGAGTGTACTTTACCATTCGCACGGGATTTGTTCAGATTCGGCTGTTCCCTGATTCCCTCAGGGTCGTTCGGGAAAAGAGCCATGAAGAGGGCAGTTTATCCTCTTTCCAAGCATTGATGATCGCTACAGCTTCCCGAGTAGGAACGGGAAACATTGCCGGCGTTTCAACAGCTATTGTTATGGGCGGCCCCGGGGCGCTGCTTTGGATGTGGATCATGGCCGTGATCGGAGGAGCATCAGCTTTCATCGAAAGTACCCTGGCACAGGTCTATAAAGAGCGGGACGGCAAAATCTTTAAAGGCGGGCCGGCCTACTATATTCAACGGGCTTTGGGCGCCAGATGGCTGGGAATTATTTTTTCCATATTGCTGATCCTTACGTTCGCCTTTGGGTTCAACGGTTTGCAGTCGTACAATATCAGTTCTGCCTTTGAATATTATGTGCCCAACTTTGCCCAGTCTAATGTTCCCATGGTTATCGGCATCATCCTGGCTGTTGGAGCCGCCGTGCTCTTCTTTGGAGGGACCCATAAAATTGGACGAGTTTCGTCAGTGCTGGTACCCATTATGGCAGTGCTTTATATCATCATCGGACTGATTATTTTTTTCGCCAATATCACATATCTTCCTCAAGCAATGAAGGAAGTGGCTGCGGCTGCTTTTGACTGGGATTCGATCTTTGGCGGATTTGCCGGCTCCTGCGTGGTGCTGGGCATCAAACGAGGCCTCTTTTCCAACGAAGCAGGTATGGGATCGGCGCCCAATGCGGCTGCCGCTGCCAATGTATCCCATCCGGCCAAGCAGGGCCTGGTACAGGTATTATCGGTATTTATCGATACCTTGCTCCTCTGCTCGACCACTGCGTTTATCGTTCTGCTGACTAATCAGTACACAGTGGGCGGGGAACTCAATGGCATTCCGCTGGTCCAGCAGTCAGTTGCTTCTGTGTTCGGTTCTGCTGGTATCCATTTTGTAACAGTAGCGATTTGCCTCTTTGCATTCACATCTTTAATTGGAAACTATTTTTATGCAGAGGCGAATATTAAATTTATTAGTGAAAATAAGATTTTTATGTTTATTTTCCGCATCCTGGCAATCCTGATGATTTTTGTCGGCGCGCAGAATGACCTGGAAACTGCCTGGGGCCTCGCAGATGTAATAATGGGCTGCATGGCAACCGTTAATATCATTGCGATCATACTGCTGGGCGGTATTGCCCTGAAAGTTTTAAAGGATTACCAGGAGCAGAAAGCACAGGGATTGGACCCTGTATTTAAGGCCGAAAAAATCGGTATCCATAATACAGACCTTTGGAAATAAGAAGTATCCCCAGACACAGAAAAAACCAGATCAGGGTGAACAGCGGGCATATCTGGCCCAATACATTGCCGGGCATTTGAGAATAGTCCCAGATGTTCCAGTGATACCAAAGGTTTACAATCAATCCCACTGCAAATTCATAAAGGGTGATGACCAAAGCTCCGCAAGCGGCTTTTAGCATTAGAGGCGCCTTATGAAATTGCAGGTTCAAATAGTATAGAGTAAGCAGGCAGGCTCCTCCGGTAAGCATCATCGTCCAATGGGTAAACCCGCGGAAAAGGACTTCCAGTGCTCCATAGCCAAGAGCGCCGACAGTGAAAATAAATATACTCATAGTTCTATTATCTGTGGCCGAGGGACAAATAATCGTGGTATAATTTGACTAGTTAAAACGAGGAGGGAACGAACATGAAATTTGAAATGTATCATAGCTGTATAACCGTTTTGGATTTGGAAAAATCGCTGGATTTTTACGAAAGAGCGCTGGGCCTCAAGCCGGTACGGACCATCGAGGCCCAGGATGGTTCCAGCAAAATTGTGTTTTTAGCCACAGAAGGAAATCCGTGCCAGCTGGAGCTGACCTGGATGAGAGATCGAAAAGAACCATACGATCTGGGAGATAATGAGATTCATGTGGGCTTTCGGGTTGACGACTACGATGCGGCTCTGGCTTATCACAAAGAAATGGGCTGCGTCTGCTTTGAAAATCCCAATTTTGGCGTTTATTTCATTGAGGACCCGGACGGATATTGGATGGAAGTGGTTCCAACAAGAGAATAAGGAGCCAAGGTGTATGTTTTAAAAGCAAACTGAAAGCTGCGTTTTACTCGGAACGCAGCTTTTTTAGCAGGATTGCGCAAAGAGCAATTGCGATTGAAAAGATAACCATTAATGGGATAAAGTCGCTCAGTTCGAATACTTGGCTGGAAAGCGAGGTATAGCTCCATGCTGCCGGCAGCAGCTTTCCAATAATTTGCAAAAATTCGGGGAGTAAATTTGCTGGAAACATAATGCCTGACAGCATGATGGAGGGTAAGAATACTAACTGGCTGAACATGGTTAGCTTTGCCTGGCTCTTGATGGACAATCCCAAGACGCAGGCTATGCTCAGCGACACAAGGATAAAAACGATCACATTTCCAAAGTAAAGTGGAAGATTAGAAGGAATTTGCGCATCAAAAGCAATGGGCGATAGGATGTAGATGATACTGCTCATAATCAGCAGATGAATAAATGCCGACAGTATTAAAGATAGCAAGCCAAAGCACAGCGGCATTCCATTTGCTTTATACACTTTTTTAATATCAGATCCATAAATTTCTGCAAGCGAGGGCGGAACGCCTATGAGAGCTCCCATAGATACGCCCATGACGGTCATGGATGAAATTAATGTGTCCTTTGCCTCCGGCATTAATGAAGTGAATATACCGCCCATGATCGCAAAAAACATGAGAGGAACAATATAACAAGTAATTAATAAAGATTTACTCCTGATATCCAACCTGAATTGGAGAGCAATCCCATATAAAAATGCGCCCATCGGTCATTCTCCTTTCGCTACCTCAATAAAATGCTGCTGGAAAGAACCTCGATTTATTTTTATATCCAGAATCGTAAGGCTTTTACTTTTATATTGTTCCAATATGGCCGGCAGAGACTCTCCAATATCATCAACCGTATAATCGTCTTTGCCGCACTCGGTTATAATTTCGATATTATACTGGGTGCCGACTTCCTCAGTCAATTCATCGACGGTTCCTAAAAAAGCGATACAGCCATGATTGAGTATGGCGATTCGACTGCATAAGGCCTCTATCTCTGCCATATCGTGACTGGCCAGAATAATCGTTTTCCCCAGCTCCTTCAACCGGCGTATTTGATTGTGCAAGGCAATCCGTCCTTCTACGTCCAGCCCGGCCGTCGGCTCATCGAGAAAAAGAATATCCGGATCTCCGATTAAAGCCAGAGCTAAATGCAGACGGCGTTTCTGCCCGGTTGATAATTGGCAATATTGCTTTCTAGCCAGTTCATCGATTCCAAGTGCGGATAAAATCGACAGTCCAACCTTTGTTTTTTTCCATTTAGCGAAAAGATGGATCGCTTCCATAGGTTTGATGCAGGCGGGCAGAGAGGCAGATTGCAGTTGAATCCCTACTTGTCCGTTTACGGAGACTTTTCCCCGCTCATATTTTCTAAGTCCCTCCATACATTCAAGAAGCGTTGTTTTTCCCGCGCCGTTAACACCTAGTATTCCAAAGATTTCCCCAATTTCCACATGAAAATTCAAATCTTTAAGTATAAGATCATTTCCATAGCTCTTGTACAAATTCTCAACCTGTATCGCATGATCCATCACCGTACCTCCTCAAAAGGATTGACTCCGATCTTCGAAAGATAGATATTCAATGCCGGTTGAATATATTCATTAACAATTGTCTGTTTTTGCACCCAATCCCTATTTTCCCCTTTCAGGTTTCCGAACTTCATGAGCTTTGGCAGCATGCGCAGATCGCCATCGGTGAACTCCATAACCATATTCCAAAACTGTTCCGCTAGTCGCTGCGCCTTTTCGTCATCCGGCGCAATGCCGCTCTTCTTGAGAGCTATAATATCCTCGTTCAGCTGGTTGAATCGATCCATAAAAAGTCTGCCGCTTTCAATATCGAAGCGGCTGCGAATATGGTCCAAGGTATCGCTGTCAAAATGCTTGATCAGCCAATAATATTCATTATCCAATTGCAAATTGATGATAATATCAGCGTACTTTTTGAAATCTACGGTTTGCATTTGCAGCACTTCTTCTTTCAGTGCTTCGATTGCATTTAAGGATTCGGAAAGAACTTCGATCTTTTCTTTCACAACAGAAGCCTGCTGGGCGAGAATATCTGCGACTTCAGCGGGCGTATTCAATGATATGAGCCGGTCTTTAATATCGCTTAAAGAAAAACCTAAGGATTTTAAAGAAAGTATCTGATGAAGACGGATCATATCCTTGTAAGTATACAATCTGCGTCCTCCGATACTTTCAGCCGATGGAGAAAGCACTCCCTCTTGATCATAATATTGTAAAGTACGGACTGTCGTACCCATTTTCTTTGCCAGTTCTCCGACAGTCATATACCCTTCGGGTATCGCTCTTTCTTTTTGCATAAACGATTCCTCCTGCTTCTATTATAACTTGTTACGCTGCGTTACAAGCAAGACATAATTTGCAAAAAAGAGCTATAACATAAGTATCCCCGTCAGTGACGATAGGCGGGCTGCATAACTGCCATTACCGTCCTCCGGATTGCTTTGATGAGGATACGGTAAGCTTTAAACCAAGCGGCTGCAAAATTTTCAGCAAGGTAGCTAAGTTTGGCATAGTCTTGAAAGATTCAATTCTTGCAACGGAAGACTGAGGAATTCCACAGATGGCAGCTAGTTCCCTCTGGCTGATTCCAAGTGCATTGCGTGTTTCTATCATTGCGCTTACAATAGCGGCGAGATTTTCAGCTTCTTCGATATCCAATTTGCTTTCAGGATCAACTGATTTTACATAGTCTTTATAATCATTCCAGGTTTTCATGACTGTTCAGCCTCCTTTCTGGATATGTAATTATCACGCTCTGATTTGGCTTTTTCAATTTCGCGGCGAGGTGTCTTTTGCGATTTCTTGCGGAACTGATGGCGAAGAACAAAGGTGTTATTATCAAAGAAGGTATACAATACACGGTTGTTTCCGGGGCGCAGTTCCCATATACCATCCCCGAGGTGTTTCGTAACATTTTCCGGAAGGCGGGTGCCATTCTCCTGCAGAAGCTGAATGTAGAAAACTGCCTGCTTATATTGTATACGGGCATCTTTATTTGTGGATGCTTTTTGCCGCAATGCTTCAAGAAATTCCCAAACGTCGGATTCTCCATTGCTTTCTTCATAGAATTCGATTGTATACATTCTTAGTATGCTCCAAAGCGAGTGAGTTATTTCTTAATGGTGTGATAGCATAAATGCTATCAAAAAGCAACTATTTCATCTCCTTCTCCTGTCTTTTAATCTGCTCCCAAAGAGACAGCCCTTCTTCCACAGACTCCACCTTGGCATCGCCAAAGACATGGGGATGGCGGCGGATCATTTTTTCGTTGACGCCCCGGACAACATCTTCCATGGTGAAGCGGCCTTCTTCCGCCGCGATCTGTGCGTGCATAACCACTTGCAGCAGCAGATCCCCCAGCTCCTCGCAGAGATTGGCGTCATCTTTATTGTCAATGGCCTGGATCACCTCGCCCGACTCTTCGATCAGGCATTCCTTCAGACTTTCATGGGTCTGCTTGATGTCCCAGGGGCAGCCGTTTTCTCCCCGCAGTGTGGCGATTGTTTTTACAAATTCATCAAAAATCTCCATAATTGTTAACCTCTATTCCTGTATTTCTTCGTTGAGACTTCCCATGCGATAGCCGATCAAGTCCAGTGTAACATAGAAAAAACCGGCTTCCTTGACCAGAGCGCTCACCCGGTCCATAAACTGCAAATCAAAGAATTTCTTGCGGTCCTCAGGAGCCACTTCGATTCTTGCCAGGTTTCCATGGCAGCGCACCCGCACCTGGCGAAATCCCAGATCACGCAGCACTGATTCGGCCCTGTATACAGCTGCCAGCTTCTCCGGCGTGAGCGTTTCCCCATAGGGAATTCTGGAAGCCAGGCAGGCAAAGGCCGGCTTGTCCCAGATATCGCCTCCCAGCTCCTTTAGAGCTCGCCGAATTTCCGCCTTGGTCAGTCCCGCCTCCTTTAAAGGACTGGCGATGCTCAACTCGGCCAGAGCTTTGTGGCCGGGCCGGTAGTCCTTCATATCGTCCAAATTAGTACCGTCCACAATGACTGCATGGGGAAACTGGGCGGCCACCTGCTGTTTCACTTGGCTGAAAATAGCTTTTTTACAGATATAGCACCGGTCCGGGGGATTATGGGAGAACTGGGAAAGGATTTCCGCACCCAGATCGACGATCAAATGGCGAATGCCCTCCTTTTGACAAAGCTCACGGGCATAAGCGATCTCATCGGGCGCGAAGTTGGGGGCTGAGGCAGTGACGGCAATCAGCTGATCGCCCAAAACTTTCTTTGAAAATAAAAGCAAAAATGTGCTGTCAACGCCGCCGGACAGGGCCAGGGCCATCTGCCCATAGTCCTTTATAATCCGCTCCAGTGAGAGCAGCTTTTCTTCATACTTCATCATGGCAGCCCCTACTGCTCGCAAGTGCGCATGGCTAAAATAGTTTCCTGGAACAGCTCGTCCAGCTCCCATCCCAGCATTTCCGCGCCCTGGCGAATCACATCCCGGGAGCAGCCTGCAGCAAACTTCTTATCTTTAAACTTTTTCTTGACGGATTTGACCTCCATGTCCTGGACGCTTTTGGATGGACGCATCAGGGCGCAGGCGCCGATCAGCCCTGTCAATTCATCGGTGGCAAAGAGAACCTTTTCCATCTGGTGGGTCGGCTCGATATCGGAGCAGATGCCGTAGCCGTGGGAGCATACCGAACGGATAAAATCTTCATCCAGGCCGCCTTCTTTTAACAGCTCCGGCGCTTTCTGACAGTGCTCGTCCGGGTACATTTCAAAGTCGATATCGTGGAGCAGTCCCACCAGCCCCCAATACTCGGGATCATGCCCCAGCTTTTCCGCAAAATAGCGCATGGTACCCTCCACCGTCAGGGCATGCTTGATGTGGAATTCTTCCTTGTTGTATGTTGTCAGTAATGCAAACGCTTCTTCTCTTGTGATCATAATAACACCTCTCTATTCATGATTTTTCGCTGACAGCCGTTCCGTCTTGGAAGGCAGCTGAGCAATAATAATGGCAGCAAACATAACAATACATCCGATCAGTTCCCTGGGCGAAATCTGTTCATGGAGAATCAGTACGCCGGAGATGGCCGCAAGCACCGATTCCAAACTTAAAAGAAGGGACGCGATGGTCGGATCCGTATCCTTTTGTGCGATAATTTGCAGCGTATAAGCCACCCCGCAGGAAATGGCGCCGGTATATAAAATGGGAAACCAGCAATCCAGAATGTCGGACCAAACGGGGGTTTCGAAGATGGCCATCGGCACCAGCGAAATGATCCCGCAGACAAAGAACTGGATGCACGACATTTTCACGCCATCGGTTTTGGGCGAAAAATGATCGATGACCAGAATATGTATGGAAAAGCCAAAGGCACACAGCAGTACCAGAAAATCGCCTTTATTGATGGACAGACCGTCCTTCATGCACAGCAAATACAGTCCAGCCAGTGAAAGAAGGACGCAGAGCCAAACGATGGGGCGAATTTTCTTGCCGATAAAAAAACTGAGTATGGGTACGATGACAATATAAAGCGCTGTGATAA
This sequence comes from Hominibacterium faecale, assembly GCF_020734085.1. NCBI lineage: Bacteria > Bacillati > Bacillota > Clostridia > Peptostreptococcales > Anaerovoracaceae > Hominibacterium > Hominibacterium faecale. The sequence continues at coordinate 463,448 of NZ_JAJAGH010000005.1, read as the reverse complement.
ATCCAGCTTTTCCGGCAGTGGTGTACACGACTCCGAACTGCTGGAGGGAACTGGCGACGAAGAGAATGACTCCGCAGGAAATTCCGCCCAGGATGAGCGTCTTATTTTCCGACTTCTTTTCTTCCTCTGTGGATTCTTCCTTGTCATCTGCTGGGTTCATTTTTCCTAAGAAAAAAATAACCGGGATTAAGACAATGCCGCCGATCAGGGAGCGGATTCCATTAAAAGTGAATGGTTCGATATAGTCCATTCCAGCCCGCTGAGCCACAAAAGACGTACCCCAGATCAGAGCCGTTAAAAGCAGCAAAAGATTGCCGCGCAATTTTTTGTTCATAAAAACCTTCCTTATCGTCAATTTGTTTTTTCATAATACAGGAAATATCGATTGCGTAGCATTTCCTGTATTTCAAAAAAGTTTACCTTGTGAAAGTGAGCGCGAAGCGCGAATAATGTTTCCAAAGAAAACTTTTTTACATGCAAGATTATTCTATCGGGTTTGCCGGTAACTTTCAAGTGTTTTCAAGGTTGAAAACCTGTACGAAAGGCGCTGGCTGTGATAAAATTGTAAACAGTGAGCCGTCCGTATGGTTTTGCGGCGATTTTGCTCATGGTGCGGATGAGGAAGGAGTTTGGAAGTGACCAATCAAGAATTACAAGATGTGATCAAGACGATCGCGCCTTTGAACCAGGAGGCCATGGAAAAGGCGCGCAGCCGTCAGCAAAGCCTGGCGAAACCGCCTGGAAGCCTGGGGCTTTTAGAGGATATTTCCATTCAGATGGCCGGGGTCACGGGAAAGGTGAACAACCACATCGAAAAAACCTGCGTAGTTGTCATGTGTGCCGATAACGGAGTTGTGGAAGAAAATGTATCCTCAGCGCCTCAGAGCGTTACCTTGGCCCAGACAATCAACTTTACCAGGAGGCTGACCGGCGTTGGGGCCCTTAGCGAAAGCTTTGGCAGCGAACTTTTGATTGTGGATGTGGGGATAAACGGATCGATTCCCCAGAATCTATATACGGAAACACCTTTTTCCGACACCCACAAGATCGTCAATCGAAGGATTGCAAAGGGAACGCGGAATTTGGCCAGGGAAAACGCCATGACCGAAGAACAGACATTGCGGGCCGTGGAAATCGGGCTGGAGATGGCGGCAGCGGTAAAAGAGAAAGGCTACGATATCTTTGGCATTGGGGAAATGGGGATCGGAAATACCACCACCAGCGCTGCGGTTTTATCCGCGCTTACCGGAGAATCGGCAGCAAAGACAGTTGGTAAGGGCGGAGGCATCGTGGATAGCAGCTTTGCCCGTAAGAAAGAGATCGTAGATGAGGCCCTGAGCCGCTGTCGGGGATTATCGCCTCTTTCGGTGCTGTCCCGAGTGGGCGGTTTTGACCTGGCGGCCATGACCGGTGCATTTCTCGGAGCGGCGGTCAGCCGGCTTCCAGTGGTGATCGACGGTTACATATCGGCGGTAGCGGCTCTGACAGCATCCAGAATCGCCCCCGCCTGCGTTTCCTATATGTTCCCGTCTCACAGCTCTTATGAAAGGGGTTACCGTTTAGCCATGGAAGGTCTGGGGCTGATGCCCTATCTGGATCTGAAGATGCGCCTGGGCGAAGGCAGCGGGTGCCCGCTGGCTTTCAAGATCATTGAGGGGGCGTGTGGGGTTATGAACCGGATGGCAACCTTTGAAGAGGCTGAAATCAACGATGATTATTTGGAAGAAATCCGCAGAGGGGATTGTTTCTGATGAATTTGTTTATCAGCGGTGGCTGCAAAAACGGCAAATCGTTTTTCGCTCAGCAGCAGGCCAGGCAGCAGGCGGATGAGCTGGGGGTGCCACTTTATTATTTAGCGACGATGATCCCCGCGGATGGGGAGGATCGGGAGCGGATCAAGCGCCATCTCAAGGAACGGGAAGGCTGGGGCTTTGCCACCATCGAGCAGGGGAAAAATATCCTACAGGCTCTGGGGCAGGCTGATCCTGACGGCGTTTTTCTGCTGGACAGCGTGACCGCCCTTTTGTCCAATGAAATGTTCGACGAGCAGGGCGGGGCAGATGAAGATGCTCCCCGGCGGGTGAGCAGGGAGCTGGTCCAATTTGCGCAGCGGACAGGAAATACGATCTTTGTGTCCGACTATATTTATGGGGATGCTGCCCGCTATGAGCATCTGACGGAAAGCTATCGCAGCGGCCTGGCTTTGTGCGACCGGAGTTTGGCCCGGATCTGCGACCAAGTAGTGGAAGTTTCATACGGAAGCTTTCATTATTTTAAGAGGTAGGATGAGAATGAAAGCAATAACTGGTTTTTTTATGGCTTGGGGGAATTTCTGCGCCATCCCCTGCCCCTGCAAAAAGTGGGATGAAAAGGCAAGGCCCCATATGCTGGTCATGTTCCCGGTGGTCGGGCTTATCATGGGCATCCTGTGGTATGGATTGTTTTTGCTGGTTGATGCGGCGGGTATTCCCAGGCCGCTGGCGGCCGCCCTATTGACGGCATATCCCTTTGTCGTCAGCGGTTTCATCCATCTGGATGGATTTATGGATTGCAACGACGCCATCCTCTCCAGGAGAGCTCTGGAAGAACGGCGCCGAATTCTTAAGGATTCCCATGTGGGAGCATTTGCGGTTATCACGGCAATTTTACTGTTTCTGCTGTTTTATGCATCCATGAGTTCGGCGCTGGAACGGGAAAACCCTCATATTATGTGGAGCCTGATCCTAATTCCTGTTCTCGCAAGAACCATGTCCGCAAGAGCGGTCATCGTCCACCAGCCTTTGTCCACTAGCCAGTATCAAAAGATCTTTGCTTCTTCCAAAGGACGGAGGTTTAAATGGGCAGTCAGCCTGATTTGGCTCCTGGCGGCGCTGCTTTTAATCGGCGGCGGGCTGCTGGAAGCGGAGCTGAATCCAGAGGGAGGCCCGGGGCTCTTTTACACCTTCGCCGCCTTGACGGCTGCGGAATTTTGCGCATCCATTTTAAGCGGCGCCTATGCAAGGCGGCAGTTAGGAGGAATGAACGGCGATATTGCCGGGTTTGCACTGGTTTGGAGCGAACTTGCGGCAGTGATTTCGCTGGCAGTGATTTGATATGAATTTTGTATTTGGCGGAGCATATCAGGGGAAACTTGATTATGCGAAAGAAAACTTTTCTGTAAAAGAAATTTATATATGCGATGAAAAACGGGCTGAGCTGGACTTTTCCAAGGATACTATATACGGTCTGGAGGATTTTGTGCTGGCCTGCCTTCGGGCGGGCGTGGAAGCGGCGGATTACCTGCGGGAGCACATCGACCAGCTGCGTGCAAAGACGGTGATCTGCACTGATCTTTCTCAAGGCGTGGTGCCGATTGACCGGGAGCTTCGGGCGCTGCGGGAAATGACGGGAAGGACCATGATTTACCTGGCAAAAGAAGCGGACAGCGTTACCCGTGTTTTCTGCGGGCTGGGACAAACATTAAAATGAAGAGGGGAATTATGAAATCACAGATACATTTAATCAGGCATGGGATCACCGAGGGGAATCAAAGGCGGCTCTATTACGGCGCGTCGGATATTCCCCTGGCGGATGAAGGTGTTGCGGAGCTGAAAAAGCTGGTGAAAGAGGAAATTTATCCTCAGGCGGACGAAGGGGATTTTTATACGACCGGGCTCAAGCGAACTGAGCAGACGCTGGCGCTCATTTATGGGGATCGGGAGCACGAGGTGATCCCGGAGCTGAAGGAAATGGGCTTTGGCGATTTTGAGATGAAAAGCTATGAGGACTTGAAGGAAGTGCCCGAATATGTGGAGTGGATCAGCGACAAAAGCGGCAGCGCGGCCAGTCCCGGCGGAGAGAGCATCGCCGGGTTTTCCATGAGAATCAAGGAAGGTCTGCGGATTCTCCATGGAAAACATCAGCTGAAGGAGCTGTCGGTCAGACACAGCGGAGGGGATGCCGTTTCGGTCATGGTCTGCCACGGAGGAACCATTGCTACGATTATGGATGTGTGTTTTCCCGGGCAAAGGGAGCATTTTTTCAAGTGGATCCCCGATCCTGGACATGGGTACACCCTGACCCTGGAAAAGAGTGAGATTGTTAGGTATGAAGCGTTTTAGGAGGATGTTATGGAAATTAAAAATAATATTGCTGATCTGATCGGAAAAACGCCTCTGTTGAGGCTGAACCGCTATGAGAAGAAAACGGGTGCGGGCTCGGCTCTCATTGCCAAGCTGGAGTATTTTAATCCCGGCGGAAGCGCGAAGGACCGGGTGGGTTACAATATGATCCTGGAAGCTGAGCAGGAAGGGCGGCTGAAGCCGGGCGGGACGATCATTGAGCCCACCAGCGGGAACACCGGAGTGGGGATCGCGATGGTGGCTGCGGCCAGGGGCTATCGGGCCATTATGACCATGCCGGAAAGCATGAGCATGGAACGGCGCAATCTGCTCAAGGCTTATGGGGCGGAACTGGTTCTGACGGATGCGGCCCTGGGGATGCAGGGGGCTGTGGAAAAAGCTGAGGAGCTGAAAAAAGAGATTCCCGGCAGCATGATCGCCGGTCAATTCGTCAATCCAGCCAACTGGGAAATCCATTATAAAACCACGGGACCGGAGATTTGGAAAGGCACCGATGGCAAGACAGACATCTTTGTATCTGCCGTGGGCACAGGCGGAACCATTACCGGCACAGGAAAATTTCTCAAGGAAAAGAATCCCCAGATCAAAGTGGTTGCCGTGGAACCGGCCTCTTCGCCGCTGTTATCGGAGGGGAAGGCGGGTCCTCATAAAATCCAAGGCATCGGCGCCAATTTTGTGCCCCAAGTGCTGGATACTTCCATCTACGACGAGATTATCACAGTGACTGATGAGGATGCTTTTGAGACGATGAAAGAGCTGGCTCTGACAGAAGGCCTCTTTGTGGGAATTTCTTCAGGAGCCGCATTAAAGGCAGGCTTGGTGTTGGCACAGAGGACTGAAAACGCAGGGAAAAACATCGTTATCCTTCTTCCTGACACAGGGGAACGATATTTGAGTTTGTTTGTATAGGGGGATGGTTTTTTGGATTGGGAATGTGCGGGTTAAAAAGTTTAGGGGATGAGAATGTGGGAAAAAAACAAAAAAATAATGTGAAATTTACGCAGTTTTCAACGGTCAGGCGCTTTCAAATTCGCCTGGAGGCTCCTTGGGCCGCCAAGTTGCCGGGATCAGGCCCCGCAACCCCACAACTTTGCGAAAAAAATGCAAAATTTCGCAGAAGTTTTCCGGGATCCGGCGCCTCGCTGACTTGAGGTGCTTTTTCTAGAACCCAGCTGCAAGCATAGGCCGCCCCGGCAGCCTATGCCCGTATTTCGTTCAACAATAATTCCAGCATTTCATCTGCTTCATCCTCTGTATAAGGATCTTCCAGCCTGGTTCCGCACTGGGGGCAGACGAGATCTTCTGTTTCAAATTCTGTGTAGCACGCAGGACAATATTTGATCATTTACAATCACTCCTCCTAATATATAAGTGTAGGATTCAAGCACCCAACAGCCAGTTGGAACTTTCCCATCTCATTGTTAAAGCTTTTCTGAAAAGAACCGGATTTAAAATCCAGGTCTCGCGTGTAGTTATTTAGATGGTATTTACTCTTTTACCACCAAACACTCTTTTCGATAGAAACATATACCATACTTCTTGATCTCTTGATATCCTTCGGCTCTTAATGCTGCCGCATAATCCCGGTCCGCAATTTGTTTGAGCGCGGCATGACACAGTTCGTCCATCTTATGATATTCATCTGTCACTTTTAGTTCAAAAATTACGGCTGTTCCATCCCTGACCGTAGGTGTCTTCATGATCAAGTCTGGCCGCCCAGTGCCACTTTCCCGGTTGGAATAAACTCGATATTCTTTTGAAGTCTTGAGCAGCCCGGCCAGAAACCCATGGTAATAATTTTCTGTATAGTCGTAGAAACTAATCGTCTCCAGTAATAATCCGGAAAGGATACGGCCAAAGGTTTTGCAGTCGCCTGACTCGATTGCAGTAAAAAAAGTGGATAAATCAGTCTGTTGAACTTTTTCATCAAACCAAGCCAGAATCGTATCTTCGTAAATGGATATGATTTCTTCGTTTGGGATTGCCAATGTAAGATATATTTTTCTTCCATCCTTACGCTCATCTATTTTTTTCAAGTAGCCGGTAAAATACAAGAAATTCCAGAGATTATCCTTTGACTTATGTATTTCCCCATAAGTAATGTCTTCGTGTACTGGTTTTTCAATCGTATTGCCTGAAATTAGAGACTCAATCTCTGCTTTTGTCTCCAGGTCCGCATCATCAACTAGTTCCCGAATGATACTATTTGATGATGTGTTGGACCAATATGCCTTTGGAAAGGATTCATGGTCTATGGTGGCAGCCTGCACATAGTTGATAATGCTCCAGGGATTATAGATTTCTTGTTGACCAAATCGAAAGCCATCATACCAGCTTTGCACTTCCGGATATTTATCCTCTAGTTCATAATAGGTAAGCATCCGTTTTACCTCATTCTCCGTGAATCCAAAAGCGTCTGTATAGCCAGGGCTTAAGATGGAGTGTATTGCCAAATTATTTAAGCCAGTAAAAATGCTTTCCCTGCTTATGCGCAGGCATCCGGTAATCACTGCGAATTCCAGGTGAGGGTTCGTCTTCAGAGCAGACTCAAATAGGGAGCGAATAAATGTAATCATCTCTTCATAGAAACCTGAAGCCCATGCGTTTTCTAACGGAACGTCATATTCATCGATCAGGATGATTACATTCTCGCTATGGTACTTTGAGAGACAAGCGGATAAAAATTTAAGGGAATCAATATAAAGCGCCGGATCTTCTCCCAAGCCCATGATTCCTTGATATTGATCCTTTTCTTTTTCCGTTAGCTTTTGGCAGCTCAGTACATAACGATGCCGATCATATTCCGCCGCAATTTCTCTTTTTAACATGGTGTATGCTAAACTATAATTTGGTTGCTTTGCAGATTTAAGGGATAGGTTTATGACTGGGTATTGCTGTTGATGGGACAAATAGGTTTGCCCGCAGGAGCTGATTTTAAGACCTTCAAATAGGTTCCTATTATCTATTTTCTCTCCATCCTCGTCCATTTCAAATTCAAAAAAACGGCGAAGCATACTAAGGTTCAATGTTTTTCCAAATCGTCTGGGTCGTGTGAACAGGTTCACCTTATCAGTACGGTCCAACAGTTCCTTAATCATGTGACTTTTATCTACATAATAGTATCCTTTTTCAATCAACTCCCGAAAATCTTCGTAGCCTATTACAATTTGCTTTTTTTCCACTGTGCGACCCTCCTGTCCACATTATATGTCATCCAGTAAGCCCAGGTCCTCTTTCCATTGCAGGACCCGGAGAACCGACTGATCGATTTGCTCCATTGAAATTTTGTCGCTTTTCACTGCCTGGCAGACGGCAGGGATTTGCTCCTTATAGTCAGCCGTACAAAGAAGATCGTTGCCGGCGTTCACCGCAGCCACGGCAATATTATCTCCGCCGCAATATCCCTGTACGCCTTCCATGCTCAGATCATCGGTCAGGATCACCTTATCAAAAGCCAATTCCTTTCTCAGGATGTTATGCACGTTTTGGGACAGGGATGCCGGTTTGTCCGCGTCCATACATGAGACAATGTTATGGCTCATGAGTACGCAGGGGGCTCCGGCGGCGATTCCCGCCTCAAAAGGCAAAAAATCCCCGGAGACAAAGGCTTCATAGGAACGATGGTCCACAGCAATTCCTGTATGGGTATCCGCGTTTCCGCCATACCCTGGAAAATGTTTCAGAGCAGAGCCTATTTTTTTAGCATTCATCTCCTCGACCACCGCCGACACATAATCGGCAGTCTTACCTTTGTCCTGGCCCAATGTGCGGGGATAGATGAAGTCCTCCTTATCCTCGGTCATATCGCATACCGGAGCCAGGTTCACGTTAATCCCCAGAGAAAGCAGCAGGTCTGATTTTTCCCTGGCATCTGCGCGGAGCCCTTCCAATCCGCCTCTTTTATATACATCTCCCGGCGCATCAAAGGGGGCTGGCCTATAAGCCGGAAACTTGCTCACCCTCACCACCGTTCCGCCTTCTTCATCCACGGCCATCAGCATGGGGATCGCAGACGCTTTCTGATAAGAAGCGATCGCCTCCTTGGCTGAATCCCAGTCACGGCTTTTGAAAAAGTCCGCGAAAAAAAGGTAGCCGCCCGGATGGTAAGCGGCAATGTCATCCTTGCTGGCCGTACTGCTTGAAACGCAGACAAGGAACATCTGACCCACCTTTTCTTCCAGCGTCATTGATTTTAAAATTTTTGCGGCGCTGCTTTGCTGTTCCGCGGGAACAGAATCATCAGAAGCAGCCCCCAGCATTCCGGGAACCAAAAAAAGCCCCGCTCCTGCCAAGATAACAAAAGCAGCAACTGCTATTATTCGTTTTCTCACCAAATACCCACCTCTCTTAGATGAGTTTATTTTAACACAAATGACCTGGCAAGAACAGGCCTGAGCTTTTTTATCAAAAGACAAGCTGCGACAATTTTCAGCCCGTCACCGGGGAGGAAAGGGATGACGCAGGCGGCAAGGGAGACAAAAAGTCCTGAACCGCTGGACACCATAAACCAAATGGTTCCCAGCAAATAACAGGATGCCAGGCCGACGAGCATGGCGCCTGCCAGGGTCAGGAAAGAATCCTTTTTTTTCGCCAGGTGGATGACAGCTCCCGCCAAAAAAGCTGCGGCTGCATAGCCGATGATGTATCCGCCTGTGGGACCGGCGAGAATCCCCACGCCTCCTGTAAAATTATGAAAAACAGGGATGCCGGCAGCGCCGAGAACGATATAGACCAGCTGACTGATGGTGCCATATTTGTATCCCAGCAGTCCGCCTGCCAGAAAAACGGCCAGTGTGGCCAAATTGACAGGCACTGGTGTGAACGGCAGGGGAATCGAAATAAAGGAACAAACCGCGGTTAAAGCGGCAAAGAGCGCGCAGAGCATCAAGTTGGCTGTTTTCGAGTATTTTTCCATGTATGATTCCTCACATTCGAATGGAGATTTCCCCGGTAGACAGGGTTTCCCGCTCTCCGGAGGAATAGAGAACTTCCAGCCCTCCATTTTGGTCGATATTAAGAACCCGCGCCTGCTTTCCGGACGTTTTCGGGGAATACCCCCCTTTATAGACGGTAACGGTCTTTCCGATGACCATGGAATGGCTCTTGTAGTCATCGATAAAGGAGCGATCCTCCATATGATCCATAAGGGGCAGGAGCTGGTTGAGCACTTCTGCTGCCAGCTGGTTTTTCGAAAAGGCCCCTTCTAAAGCACCTGCAATTTCCAGCAAATCCTCAGGAAACTCCTTGGTGCTGCAGTTGATGCCGATGCCGACAATCAAATATTCGATCTGTCCTGTTTCAAAGCCAGTGATCGCCTCGGTCAGAATGCCGCATATTTTTTTTCCGTTGACATAAATATCGTTAACCCATTTGATTTGGGGAGCAAGGCCGCAGACTTTTTCAATGGCTCTCACGACGGCAACGGAAGCGGCTGTGGTGATGAGGACCGATTTGCTCATATCAAAGAGCGGCTTTAAGAGGACGCTCATATAGATGCCAGTGTTTGCAGGTGAAATAAAGGTGCGGCCCAGCCGCCCTTTGCCGCTGCTCTGATGAAAAGCAAGAACCGCGGTACCGTGGGCCGCGCCGTCGACAGCCAGTTTTTTCGCCACATTGTTGGTAGAATCCACAGTCTTAAATACATGCAGCGGCAGATCCCTATAAGGAGGCGCCAGATGGGCGGCGATGCCCTGGGCGGAAAGCATGTCGCTGCTGGCGGACAGGCTGTACCCTCTGTTAGTTACTGCTTCGATATCATAACCTTCTTCCCGAAGCGCTTTTATGGCTTTGTGCACCGCTGCCCGGGAGACTCCGATTTCTTCTGCCAGAGCTTCTCCGGAAAGGCAGTTTCCTTTGTTTTCTTCCAGTGCTTTTAGAACGTATTCTTTCACGGTCATGGGCGATTTCCTCCAGTTCTGCCCCGGATTGATTTGGGGCGGCCGCGTTGGCGGAGCGTAAGTGCTTTTGATTTATGGTTTACCGTAATGGAAACGGGATATTTTTAATGAAATTAGTATAAATTTTGTGGGCTTTCGGGCCTGAAATCTCAAGAAAAATAAATTTTCAAGGATTTTGACACAATTTAGCCCTTGGAAACGTTGTAATTCTACACGAAATTATTAAAAAATAAAAAAATGGTGTAATCCCAGACATGGGGCGACTGCGTGCGCCAAATTAGCTTTAATGCAACAGCCTCTTTGCGCTCGCTGCTAAAGTTACTGTGCCATACAAATCGTCAGGCCGCTTCCCCGTCCCAGCCTGCATCTTACAGTTTAAAGGAAGCCGATGAGGATGTCAACTGTGGACCTTGTTGGATTCAACCAAGCCTGAGGATCACTGAAAGTCAAGGCTACAGCTTGTACAAGGGATGCCCAAGGTCTGCGTAGAAGCTGCTCCGCGGCCAAAGACAATTCCTGAATTGTCTGACTTTAATAATTATTCACTGTAAAGGGATAATGTTTTAACGCAATAATATAAGAAAACAACAAGTTTGCTATAGACCTGCCGGTAATTTGCGCAAATTAAAAACATACAAATACAAAGGATTCTTAAAAAAACAGTAGAAAAAAATCGGCTTTTTTATTATACTATACTTACCAATGACTGAAAAAGCAGTCGCAGCGAAAAGGCTGAGGCCTTTGGATAATGAGGCTGGAAAAGGAAAAAATGATCGAAAATGTTGTACAAATTGGTTATGAATATTTATTTATAATAATTTGTAAAAATTAAAACGGACATTAGATTGGAGAAAAACTATGGCAATCGTAATTGATGGACAAAATTTGACGGTTGATGAAGTGATCCGCGTAGCGCGAAAAGGAGAACCGGTAGAGCTTTCCCTGGAGGCCAGGGCAGCGGTAAAAAAGGCCCGGGACTACGTGGACAAAAAATTGGAAGAGGGGGCGGTGATCTACGGCCTGACCACTGGTTTCGGAAAGTTTTCCGATACCTTGATTTCAAAAGAAGAGACCGCCGATTTGCAGAGAAATCTCATTATCAGCCATACTTGCGCAATGGGAGATATGCTGCCCAAAGAAGCAGTGCGGGCCGTAATGCTGCTGCGCTGCAACGCCCTTGCAAGGGGTAACTCGGGGATTCGGCCTCAGACCTTGGATACGCTTCTTTCCATGCTCAATCAAGGCGTTCACCCGCAGATTCCGGAAAAAGGTTCGCTGGGCGCCAGCGGAGACCTTGCGCCATTGTCCCACATGGTGCTGACTTTGATCGGCGAGGGCCAGGCGGAATACCAGGGACAGATTCTGCCCGGCAGAGAAGCGATGAAACTGGCGGGCATACAGCCGGTAGAGCTGGCAGCCAAGGAAGGCCTGGCTTTGATCAATGGCACCCAGGTGATGACCGCCATTGGCATCAACGTGCTTTGGGATGCGCAGAACCTCGCCAGAACAGCCGATATCGCCGCCGCCATGACTGCGGAAGCCCTGAGGGGAATTAAAAAAGCATATGATCCCAAAGTGCATCAGGTCAGGGGGCACCAGGGCCAGCAGGACTCGGCGGCCAACTTGCTAACGCTTCTTGAAGGCAGCCGCAACGCAAAGGACGTGAACCCCAATAAGGTTCAGGATCCTTACTCGCTTCGATGCGTGCCTCAAATCCACGGAGCATCCCGCGACGCCATCGAGTATGTATACGAAGCAGTGACCAGAGAGATCAACGCGGTCACCGACAATCCGCTGATTTTCCCCGATGAGGACGAGGTTATATCAGGAGGAAACTTCCACGGACAGCCCATGGCCCTCGCCTTTGATTTTCTGAAAATGGCCATATCGGAATTTGCCAGCGTTTCCGAACGGCGCAGCGAACGCTTGATCAATCCCCAGCTGTCCGAAGGGCTGGCACCCTTCTTGACCAAGCATGGCGGCGTATGCTCCGGGTTCATGATCGCTCAGTATGCAGCAGCGTCCATGGTTTCCGAAAATAAAATATACGCCCATCCCGCATGCGTGGATTCGATCCCTTCCTCAGGCAATCAGGAGGACCACGTGAGTATGGGCACCACTGCCGCAAGGACGGCGGCCATGATACTGGACAATGCACAGAAGGTGCTTGGGATCGAACTCTTCGCCGCTTCCCAGGGCATCTGGCTGAGGGGCGAGCGGGGGATTGCCGGCCTGGCCCCGGCCACAAGAAGCGTTTACGATCACATACGAAAAACAGTCGATCCTGTGGACCGGGATGTGATCATGCACGATGAGCTGGTCAAATTCGATGAAATGATCAAGAAGAATGAAATCGCAGAAGCGGCGGAACGGATAACCGGGCCGTTGAGATAAGATAGGAGGAAATTATGTTGGATAATAAAACCATTGCAGGTGCAATGACGATCAAACTGGACAATACCTTGCCCGAATATCCCGAATTTGAAGAGGGAAGGCGAAGAGCGCCGGACAGAGGTTTTCGCCTGACCGAGCAGCAGGCCAGGCTGGCGCTGAAAAACGCCCTTCGTTACGTGCCCGAAGAGCTCCATGAAACCCTGGCGCCGGAATTCATGGAGGAGCTGGTGACCTACGGCAGAATTTACGCCTATCGCTACCGGCCTCAGGGACGAATTTACGGAAAGCCCATCCATGAATACAAAGGAAACTGTTTGGAAGGAAAAGCCTTTCAGGTGATGATTGACAATAACCTGGACTTTGAAATCGCATTGTATCCCTATGAGCTGGTTACTTACGGTGAAACCGGACAGCCATGTCAGAATTGGCTCCAATACCGATTGATTAAAAAGTATCTGGAGGAACTGACGGAAAACCAGACTCTGGTGGTGGAATCGGGACATCCGCTGGGACTGTTCCCTTCAAAGCCCACGGCGCCCCGGGTCATACTCACCAACTCCCTGATGGTGGGTATGTTTGATAATCTGGACGACTGGGAGATTGCCGAAGAGATGGGCGTGGCTAATTATGGGCAAATGACAGCCGGAGGCTGGATGTACATTGGCCCCCAGGGCATCGTTCACGGCACCTTCAACACCATCCTCAACGCAGGGCGAAAATATCTGGGGGTCCCGGAACAAGGCGATTTGACCGGTCATCTATTCGTATCATCTGGTCTGGGCGGCATGAGCGGCGCTCAGCCTAAAGCAGCCAACATTGCCAGGGCCGTGGGCATCTTCGCCGAAGTGGATCGTTCCAGGATTCAGACCCGCTATGACCAGGGCTGGGTGGATGTGATTCTGGATGATCTTTCCCAAGTTTTCCAGCTGGCCGCAGAAAAGCTGGCAGCCAAAGAAAGCATCTCCATCGCCTATCACGGCAATATTGTCGATCTGCTGGAAGCCGCTGTTGAAAAAAACTTCAAAATAGATCTTCTCTCCGACCAGACTTCCTGTCATAATGTTTATAACGGCGGATACTGTCCCGCAGGGCTGACTTTTGAAGAGAGAACCCAATTGCTCCATGAGGACAGACAGGCTTTCTGCGGAAAAGTAGATGCATCGCTCCACAGACATTTCCGCGCAATCAAGGCTCTGACCCAAAAGGGAACGTATTTCTTTGACTACGGAAACTCCTTCATGAAAGCCATCTATGATTCCGGCGTAAAGGAAATCTCCAAGAACGGACACGATGAAAAGGATGGGTTTATCTGGCCGTCCTATGTGGAAGATATCATGGGCCCCATGCTCTTCGACTACGGATACGGACCGTTCCGGTGGGTGTGCCTGTCGGGAAAACCGGAGGACTTGGATGCCACCGACCAAGCGGCCATGGACTGCATCGACCCCAATAGACGGTTCCAGGATCGGGACAACTGGGTTTGGATCCGCGATGCCAAAGCCAATAAGCTGGTGGTTGGAACCCAGGCCAGGATCCTCTATCAGGACGCGGAAGGAAGGACCAGGATTGCCCTTCGTTTCAATCAGTTGGTGCGGGAAGGAAAAATTGGACCGGTCATGCTGGGCAGAGACCATCACGATGTAAGCGGCACAGACTCCCCGTTCCGGGAAACGGCCAACATTAAAGACGGGAGCAACGTCATGGCGGATATGGCAGTCCAGTGCTTTGCCGGAAATGCGGCCAGGGGAATGAGCCTGTGCGCGCTCCATAACGGCGGCGGCGTAGGAATCGGCAAGGCCATTAACGGCGGATTCGGCCTGGTTCTGGACGGCAGCGAGCGCGTGGATGAAATCATCCGTTCGGCGATGATGTGGGATGTCATGGGCGGCGTTGCCAGGAGAAACTGGGCCAGAAACCAGCACGCTCTGGAAACATCCGTCGCATACAACGAAAATTATGGCGGCAGCGGCCATATCACCATCCCCTATATCGCTGATGATCAGCTGGTGAACGGAGTTGTGAAGAAATATGTATAGTATTTTTATCAATTCGACAATTTTAGAAATCGCTCTCGGCAGCGCCGTAGCAATTGGTCGGCGTGCTATACTATTTTTACCATGAAGTACGGCGCTGCCACCACTTTTTGGTTTACCGTAATGAAGATGGGAAATTTTTGGTGGAATTCGTGTAAATTTTATGGGCTGGCGGGCCACATCAAACACACCGATCCAGGCAAAAGAGACAATTAGGAGACATTTATGAGCAAACTATTGATAAAAAATATCGGGCGGCTGCAAACCCCTCTGGGGAGCTGCAGCCATTACGGAGCAAAGCAGGGTGAGAACCAAAAGCTGGATCAGGCGGCAGTCTTGATTGAAGACGACCGGATCAAGGAGATTACATCAAATGGGACCCTGCCCCAGGAAGAGGCGGATGTGGTCATCGATGCCCAGGGCAATCTGGTGACCCCCGGCCTGGTGGAAGGCCACACCCATCTGGTGTTCGGCGGATACCGCCAGGCAGAGATACCACTCAAGCTGAAGGGGGCTGGGTATCTGGATATCCTCCGCGCCGGAGGCGGAATACTCGATACGGTTCAGAAAACCAGAGAAGCTTCCAAAGACGAACTGTATCAAAAGAGCAGAGGATTTTTGGATGAGATGCTGAGCCTGGGCGTGACCACTTGCGAAGCCAAGAGCGGCTACGGCCTGGATCTGGATACGGAAGTCAAGATGCTCCAGGTGATCCGGGAGCTGAATGACTCCCATCCGGTGGACTTAGTTGCCACCTTCATGGGAGCCCATGCGGTGCCTCCGGAATATGAAGGACGGGGCGATGCTTATATCGACCTTTTGTGCAGGGAAATGATTCCTTATGTAAAGGAACACGGCCTGGCCGAATTCTGCGATGTGTTCTGCGAGGATTCGGTCTTTGACGTAAAGCAGAGCCGCAGGTATCTAAGGTGCGCCCGGGAGAACGGACTGGGCCTGAAAATCCATGCCGATGAAATCGAAGAGATCGGCGGATCCCAGCTGGCCGGACAGATGGAAGCCATTTCTGCCGAGCATTTGATCGCCATCGGGGAAAAAGGAATGGAAGCCATGGCCGCGGCAAAGACGACAGCCATGCTCCTGCCCGCGACCTCTTTTTACCTGGGAAAAAGCTATGCGCCGGCCAGAGAGCTGATCCAAAGAGAAATTCCAGTAGCCATCGCCTCCGACTTTAACCCGGGTTCCTGTCCGTCCCTCAACCTTCAGCTGGCAATGAATCTGGGATACTTGAGATACAAGATGACACCGGAGGAGATTCTGACAGCAGTGACCATCAATCCGGCCTGCGCCATCGGGAGGGGCAGTCAGGTGGGAACCCTGGAAGCGGGCAAACAGGCCGACCTGGTTATTTGGGATGCGCCTGACATGGAAATGCTCTGCTACCGCTTCGGTTCCAACATGGCCCTGCAAGTAATTAAAAAAGGAGAATTGGTATGATGAAATTAATCGACTTAAAAGTCAGCGAATATCTGGATGTACTCAAATCGGACGCACCGGCGCCGGGAGGCGGATCGGTCAGCGCCCTTGCCGGAGCCCAGGCAGTGGGCCTGTTCATGATGGTCGCCGATTTGACCATCGGCAAAGAAAAATACGCTAAGTACCAGGATGTCTGCCAGACGGCCAAACGCAGAGGCAGTGAGCTGTATCGAGAGCTGACCGCTGCCATTGACAAGGATACGGATGCTTTTAACCTGGTTTCCAACGCCTTCAAAATGCCCAAAACTACGCCGGAAGAAAAAGCGGCCAGAAGCAAGGCCATTGCCGATGCAACCCTGGCGGCCACCGAAGTGCCTTACAATGTCATGCAATATGCGTATGAGGGTATGATGCTGGCAAAAACCATGGTGGGCAGATCCAACCCCAACGCGGCCAGCGACCTGGGTGTTTCCATCCTAAACCTGATGGCGGCGATCAAGGGAGCCTGGCTCAACGTGAAAATCAATCTGCCGGGGGTCAAGGACGAGGATAAGGCGGCAGCCTTCGAAAAGGGCGGACAAACGATCTACGACGATGCCCAGACCATGGCAAGAGAGCTGTATGATGAAATTTTAAACCAGTTATAAAAAGGAGAGGAAAACAATGGCAAAGATTATCGAAAGCGTACCAAACATCAGCGAAGGAAGAGACCAGGCAGTCATCGAAGCGTGTGTGGACCAGATCCGCAGCACACCGGGATGCACCCTGCTGGATTATTCATCCGATCCCAGCCATAACCGCAGCGTCATAACCTATATGGGAAGCCCCCAGGCGTGTGAAGAGGCCAGCGTCAAACTGGCGAAAAAAGCAGTGGAACTGATCGATCTGACCAAACACACCGGTGAACACCCACGCATGGGATGCGTTGACGTGATGCCCTTCATCCCCATAAAAGAAGCGACGATGGAGGACTGCGTGGCCCTTTCTCAGAAAGTGGGAAAACGGATTGCTGAAGAGGCGGATCTTCCAGTATTTTTATATGAGCGGTCAGCTGCCGCGCCCCACAGGGAGAATCTGGCCAAGGTCCGCAAAGGACAGTTCGAGGGCATGGCCGAGAAGGTCAAGGACCCGGATTGGATCCCGGATTTCGGCGGCCAGAGGATTCATCCCACCGGCGGAGCCGTTTGCGTAGGAGCAAGGCCGCCGCTCATCGCCTACAACATCAATCTGGGAACCGATAATCTGGAAATTGCCAGCAGAATCGCCAAGATCATCCGCAAATCCGGCGGTGGTCTGGATTGTGTAAAGGCCATGGGCGTAATGCTGGAGGACAGAAACATCGCCCAGGTATCCATCAACATGACCGATTTCACAGTGACCCCCCTGTATCGGGTCAATGAACTGGTCAAAGCGGAAGCGGCCCGCTATGGCGTCGCTGTTATTGGAACGGAGCTGATCGGACTCACTCCAATGCAGGCTCTTTTCGACGCGGCCGAATATTATTTACAGATTGAGGACTTTAAACCGGACGTACAGGTTATTGAAAACCATTTGCTGTGATATAGTAGTAAAAGAACCTGCTCTGCCATGACGGAGCGGAGCCGTCCCTGATATCTGAAAGGCGAAATGAGGTTTGTTATGGAACTAAACGCCAGCGATCCAAAAAAAGTTGTACTGCAGGGAAATGAAGCCTGCGCAAAGGGAGCTCTCTATGCGGGATGCCGGTTTTTTGCCGGCTACCCCATCACCCCTTCCACAGAAATTATAGAACTGATGTCCTCAGAAATGCAGAAGGCAGGAGGGGCCTTCATTCAGATGGAGGATGAAATCGGATCCGCATGCGCAATCATTGGCGCCAGATGGGGCGGCAAAAAAGCCATGACCGCGACTTCCGGTCCGGGATATACCTTGATGCAGGAGGCCATCGGCTATGCGGCTGTGACCGAGACGCCCATTGTGATCGTCAACGTACAGCGGGGAGGACCCTCCACCGGACAGCCCACCTTATCCTCCCAGGAGGATGTTTATCAGGCCAGATACGGCAGCCATGGGGACTATGGCATCATCGCCCTTTCCCCTTCTTCTGTGCAGGAAATGTACGATTTTACTGTGCGGGCTTTTGAACTGGCGGAACAGTTCCGCACTCCCGTTATCCTACTGTCCGATGAAGTGGTCGGGCACATGAGAGAAAAGATTACCATTCACGACGGCTCAAAGAATATTAAGACCGGAAAAGGAACCTACGTGGTTTCGCCCCACGCCGATTTTTTCCAAGGGCAGAACTCTCTGGTTGAAGGCCAGCTCCACGATGAATGGGGACGCAGGATCGGCCACGTGGCTGAGAAGAGCGGACAATTCATCCGCAATATTAATAAAAAAATACAGGACAACGCTGATCGAATCGCCGATATCCGAACTTACTGTATGGAGGACGCCGATATCGCCATCGTCGCCTATGGATCGGTAGCGCGGCCGGCGGCCGATGCGGTTAAATTGGCCAGGGGAATTAAGGATGAGCGCATCCTGCCTAAGCTGCGGGTATTTAGAGATTTGGTCAAACGGGGTGTGCCGGCCACCATGCGTACTGATTACAGTCATCTTAAGGTGGGGCTGGTCAAAGTCAACACTTTGTGGCCGTTCCCGGAAGAAGAGCTGAAGCGGGCGGCCCGAAACACGGAACTGGTCATCGTGCCGGAAATGAATGTGGGTAAGTATTGCCAGGAAGTGGAACGGGCTTTAAAAGATAAGCATGTCATATCCATGCCCAAGAGCGGCGGCGACATTCATACGCCCCATGAAATTTTAGATGAAATTTTAAAGGAGGCGGGGGTCCATGAATAAGTTGTATAAAAAGTATATTAAAACCGAATTGCTGCCCACCCTTTTTTGCCCCGGCTGCGGCAATGGCATCATCCAGTATGCAGCCATCGATGCCATTGACAAGCTGGGAATCAAGGAGGAAGTGGCCTGTGTCAGCGGAATCGGCTGCTCATCCTGGATTCCCTGCTATTATAAGCTGGATGTCATGCATACCATGCACGGCAGGGCCCTGGCCTTTGCCCAGGGGCTCAAACTGGCCCAGCCGGACAAAAAAATTCTCGTGTTCACCGGCGACGGGGACTGCCTGGCCATCGGCGGCAATCATTTACTCCATGCGTCAGCCAGGAATATCGATTTGACCGTGGTTATGGCCAATAACTATATCTATGGCATGACCGGCGGCCAGAAATCCCCCTCCACACCCAAAGGCTCCATCACCAAAACGACGCCTTTCGGCAGCATCGACGAGCCCATCGACGGCTGCAAGCTGGCAATGACCATGGGCGCCAGTTACGTAGCCAGGTGGACCACCGCCCATCCGGTGCAGCTGGCTAAAGCGATCCGCGAGGGAATGGAACACTGCGGATTTTCCTTCATCGAGGTTCTCTGCCAATGTCCGGTGCAGGCCGGAAAGGGCGTTTATGGAGAGAAAGAGCCGGCCAAAATCTTGAAATATTATAGAGAAAAAACCGATTCATATAAAGAAGGAAAGGAAATCGCAGAGGGGAAGATCCCCATCGGCACACTGAAATATGATAAAAACGCTGAGGAGTACATACAGAAGGTGAACAAGAAGCTGATCTCCCAGGGTATAAAGAGAGGATAGAGCCATGGCTATGATCACAGTGGATAAGGCTTGCTGCAAAGGATGCGATATTTGCCTGACAGTATGCCCCAAGAAAATTTTTATCCATTCTAAGAAGCGGAACAATTACGGCACCAATATGCCGGATATTTTGGGAGCGGAAAACTGCATCCTTTGCCGGATGTGCGAGCGGCTCTGCCCGGATGGAGCGATCAATGTGGAAGAGGAGGCGGATACATGAGACTCAATGTGCGATTTGCAGGAGCGGGAGGTCAGGGAGTCATCCTTTCGTCGGTACTGCTGGCCAAGGCCTACGGACTTGGAGAGGATTACAATATTTCCCAGACCCAAAGCTACGGGCCAGAAGCAAGAGGCGGCGCCTGCAAGGCGGAAGTGGTGATATCGGATGAAAATATTGATTACATGAAAGTTGACCGGGCGGATGTGTTCATCGCTTTTAATCAAATGGGATTCGACCGTTATATTGGCACGGTCAAACCGGATGCTATCGTATTGATCAACAGCACCCTGGTGGATGCAGACAATCCATCCTATTACCGAGTCCGTGCTACGCAAATCGCTGAGGAAATGGGAAAACCGTTTGTCATCAACATGGTTATGCTGGGTGCTCTCACCAAATTACTCCCCAAGCTGCATTATCCAACTGTGGAGGAAGAGATTATGAATAATTTCGCAGCCAGTATCGCGGGGATGAATTTGGTGGCCTACGGGAGGGGCTACCAGGAAATGAAACTGGAACTCCTGCGGAGAGGTGAGCTGGAAGGAGCTATGCGAGGAGAATGAATTTGAAAGAAATATCAATTATAGACATTGAAGATATAAAAATTGGAAGCGCAGAGGACCGGGAAAATGCCACTGGATGCACTGTGATCTTATGTGAGAAGGGAGCGCCGGCAGGAATCGACGTGCGGGGCGGCGGCCCGGCCAGCAGGGAATCCGAGCTGCTTAACCCGGTTGCTGCCGCCGATAAGATCCATGCCATACTGCTCAGCGGAGGCAGCGCCTTTGGATTGGATGCGGCAGGGGGCGTCATGGAATACCTGGAGCAAAAGAATGTGGGCGTGGACACAGGCGTTGCCAAGGTGCCTCTGGTCTGCTGTTCCTGTCTCTTTGATCTGCAGCTGGTAAGCAAACGGGTTCGTCCCGATAAGGCGATGGCATACAGAGCCTGCAGCGGCAGTTATCAGGATGGCAACTACGGCGCGGGTACCGGCGCTACAGTCGGCAAATACAAAGGCACGGAATTTATGATGAAGAGCGGGATCGGCAGCTATGCGGTGCAGCTGGGTGAGTTGAAGATCGGAGCCATTGTGGCAGTCAACGCCCTGGGGGATATCTTTGATTACCGGACTGGACAGCAGATCGCGGGCCTGCTCAACCAGGAGAAAGACGGCTTCCTTTCTACGGAAGAAGAAATGTATAAGCAGTGCGGTCAAGTGAAAGATCTCTTCACCGGCAACACCACCATCGGCGCTGTGATCACCAACGCCAGGTTCAACAAAGGGCAGATGAACAAAATTGCGGCCATGGCACAGAATGGATACGCCAGAGCCATTCGGCCGGTCCACACGGAAGCGGATGGCGATACCATCTACGCTTTGTCAACAGGCGATGTGACGGCGGATATTAACGGGGTGGGAACTCTGGCAGCCCAGGTGACTGCGGAGGCCATTAAAAGGGCCGTCTTTGCGGCAGACCCCGCCTATGGACTTCCGGCGGCAAAGGATCTGTTGAAAGAAAGAGACGCAAATCGTTGACCAAATCGGCGGCGTGTGTTACAATGCCTTTTGGTAACAAAAAAGAATTGAGGTGAAAAGATGCGTAATTTTTCTTGCTAACATTAGAATGCATAATGAGACAGTGCTTGTTTTGTTATGCCTGTAAGCAGGAAAGTTACCATCTGAACGCATTTTCATAATATGCGCGGAACGCCAATGTTAAGGTGTGCCGCCTCTCTGTGTCTGCCCGCCCATTCGGCGGCGCTGCATGGCTGTTATGATCTGCAGGAATTGACTTTCCTGCGGATTTTTTGCATACAGGAGGTGGTGCAGCATGTCACTGATCAATCTTTCAAACTTAACGTTTGCCTACGAAGGCAGCGATGATACGATCTTTCATCAGGTATCCCTGCGCATGGACAGCACATGGAAGCTGGGACTTGTGGGAAGAAATGGGAAGGGAAAAACGACCCTTCTCAAACTGCTGATGGGAGAATACCCGTACAGCGGAACGATTTCGTCGGATGGAAATTTTGCTTACTTTCCGATGGAGATCAAGGAGGACACTTGGATGGCCATGGAACTGATTCCGGAAGGCGTGCCGTTATGGAAAGTTCAGCGGGAGCTTTCCCTCATGGGAACGGAAGAGGAACTGCTTTACCGGCCGATTCAGACCTTGTCCGGAGGCGAAAAAACCCGGGTTATGCTGGCGGTGCTCTTCGCGCGGGAAAATTGTTTTCTCTTAATTGACGAGCCGACGGACCATTTGGATATTCAAGCCCGGAGGCAGGTGGGCGCATATTTGAATAAAAAACAGGGCTTCATTCTCGTCTCCCATGATCGGACCTTACTGGACGCTTGTACGGACCATATTCTTGCCATTAATCGGGCAACGATTGAGATTCAAAAAGGGAATTTTTCGTCCTGGTATGAGAACCGTCAAAAGCGGGATGCCTATGAGCGGGATGAGCATGAGAAGCAGGTGCGTGAGATTAATAAATTGGAAAAGGCTGCCCGCCAAACGGCCGGATGGTCGGACAAAATTGAGAAAACGAAAAAAGGGCACAAAGTATCTGGATTAAAGCCGGATAAAGGCTATATTGGGCATCAGGCCGCTAAGATGATGAAGCGCTCGAAAGCTGCTGAAAGCAGAAAAGACAAAGCGATTCAGAAACAGAAAACCCTACTTATAGATGTGGAAAAAACCTTTTCTCTCAAACTGGAACCGTTGCAATATCATACTCAAAGCCTAATAACGATGAATGACCTAACCATATACTACCAGAACCAGCCGGTGTGCGGTCCAGTAACAGCACAGATCCGTCAGGGAGAGCGAATTCTTCTGACAGGGCCCAACGGCAGCGGAAAAACCAGTATCCTCAAGCTGATCACAGGGGAACCCCTGGATTATACCGGGGAACTGCACATTGGCAGCAGGCTGATGATATCCTATGTTCCTCAGGAAACCGGGTTGCTGACAGGAACTCTGAGGGAATATGCCCGCATGTGGAAAATCGACGAAAGCCGGTTTAAGGCCATTCTCAACAAGATGGATTTTTCCAAAGAACAGTTTGACAAACCCATGGAAGTGTTCAGCCGGGGGCAAAAGAAAAAAGTCATGCTGGCCAGAAGCTTATGCCAGAGCGCTCATCTGTATATCTGGGATGAACCCTTTAATTATATCGATCTCTTTTCTAGAATGCAGATTGAAGAACTGATTCTGGCTGCGCAGCCGACCATGCTGATGGTGGAACACGATCTGGCCTTTATTGAAAAAGCAGCCACAGGAACCATTGAGCTGACACGCTAGTAAGCATACGCGACAGCAAAAAAGATCCGGAAGGCAGCAGCCATGCCGGATCTTTTTGTAGTGCTTATATAAAACCCCTTAGTTTTTTATCTTTATCAGCTTGAACAGCTGGATGACCGGAATATTGATAAAGGCCAGCCCGTATACGGTGAACAGCTGAGGCAGGACCAGTGTCTGAACCTTAAAGATTTCATGCAGCCCTGGAATGGTCAATACTGCGGTGATGAGTATGAGACCGATGAAAAAGGCGGCGATGAGATAAACGTTATTGAATACCTTGGAGGTAAAGACCACCGGTTTGTTGGATTTGCAGTTAAACCCATGAAATAATCTGGCTGTGCATAAAGTACCGAAGGCCATGGTGCTGCCCAGCAGAGCGCTGCCCTGACCGGCAGCAGTAAATACACCGTGGAAGCCGATCAGAAAGGCGATCATTGTGGTAATGCCAATGGACAGTCCGCCGGCGCCGATTCTAGTCAGGAAGGATTTGGTCAGAATCGATTCGTTGGAAGGCCGCGGCTTTTCCTTCATCAAATCCTTGGTATGAGGTTCCAGCCCCAGAGCGATCGCCGGAAGGCTATCGGTCAGCAGATTGATGAACAGCAGATGGACCGGTGCAAAGGGTACCGGCAGAGCTGCGATGGAAGCATACAAAACTGCCAAAATCGCCCCAAAATTGCCGGACAACAGGAACTGGATCGAATGTTTGATATTCTGATAAATGTTCCGGCCGTTTTCCACTGCTTTCACAATGGTGGCAAAATTATCATCGGTCAGGACCATGGAAGCCGCATCCTTGGAAACTTCGCTGCCCGTAATGCCCATGGCAACGCCGATATCGGCCTGCTTGAGCGCCGGAGCGTCGTTGACACCGTCTCCGGTCATGGCTACAATGTTGCCCTTCTCCTGCCAGGCACGGACTATGCGGATTTTGTGCTCCGGCGAAACCCGTGCATAAACAGAAATTTTCTCGACATAGCTCTTCAGCTCTTCGTCGGACATATGGTCGATGGCAGCCCCCTCGCAAGCTTCGGAATCATCTTTCAAAATGCCGATCCGCTTTGCAATGGCAGCAGCCGTTATCTTGTGGTCCCCTGTAATCATCACTGGTTTGATACCGGCGTCAATACATTCTGCTACGGCAGCCATGGATTCTTCCCGCGGCGGATCCATCATCGCAATCAAGCCTAGGAAGGTAAGGTCTGTTTCATCCTCAGTCCCCGGCTCAAAGTTTTCCGCCACTTCTTTATATGCGAAGGCCAGCACCCGCAGGCCGTTTCGTGAAAATTCCATATTCTGTTCTTCGATCGCACTGCGGTCCTGGTCAGTAACACTCCGGCTCTTGCCATGCTCTTGAATATGGGAAATCCGTTTGAGCAGAACGTCTACGGCTCCCTTGGTAACCATGAGTGATTTACCTTCTAATTGATGGCATGTGGACATCAGCTTGCGGTCGCTGTCAAAGGGAATTTCGCTGAAGCGGGGGGAATCCGACCGTATGGCCGCATAATCTTTTCCCACCTTGGAAGCAATATGAATGAGCGCGGTCTCCGTCGGATCGCCGATTTCTTTCTCTTCATCTATCGTGGAGTCATTGCAGAGCACGCTGTGAACAAGAAGCTGCATCTGCGCCGGATCGTCGGTATCGATTTCCGCTGCCGGAATCCGCCGGCCTTCCACGTAATAATCTTCCACAGTCATTTTATTCTGGGTCAAAGTTCCTGTTTTATCCGAACAGATGACCGAAACGCTGCCCAGCCCTTCCACGGCTTGCAGCTTTCGTATTATGGCATGTTCTTTGGCCATCTTTTGCGTGCCAAAGGATAAGACGATGGTAACGATGGAGCTGAGGGCTTCCGGTATGGCGGCTACAGCCAGAGCAACCGCAAAGAGAAAAGCGTTGCCCGCCGATTCTCCCCGATAAACGCTGAGGCCGAACAGGATTGCGCAAAAGATCAGAATTAAAATCGAAAGCTTTTTCCCGAAATTATCCAGATTGATTTGAAGCGGGGTCTTTTTCTCTGATGTGGTCTTGAGCAGAGTGGCAATCTTGCCCACCTCGGTCTCCATACCAATTGAAGTGACAAGGAAGGAGCCTCGGCCGTAAGTGACAAAGCTGCCAGAATAAACCATGTTGATCCGGTCTCCCAATGCCGCTTCTTTCTCGATTGGCGCGAGATCTTTTTCCACGCCCAGGCTCTCCCCTGTCAGGGCACTTTCATCTATTTTCAGGCCTGCGTTTTCCAGCAATCTTCCATCAGCTGGTACGAAATCACCGGCTTCCAGAAAAATCTGATCGCCTACCGTGACTTCACGGGAGGGAATTTGGACCACGCGTCCGCCCCGGAGAACCTTGGCTTCCGGCGCGGACATGGCCTTTAACGCAGTGAGCGATTGCTCAGCCTTTACGGTCTGAACGGTTCCCAAAATTGCGTTTATGGTAATTACGACCAGAATAACCAGCGCACTTTCCAGATCGTTGAGGGCTCCGGAAATAATGGCCGCCGCAATCAGGATGATGACCAGAAAATCTTTAAATTGCTCCAGAAAAATACGAAGAATTGATTTTTTCTTTTCTTCCGCCAGTTCGTTGGGTCCGAATTTTTCAACATTGGCCTGAACCTGGCTGTCGCTCAGCGGCTCTGCCGTTCCGTTGACAGCCTCCCGGACCTGCTGGCCTGTCATTTTATAATAGTCTTGCATATAAATTCCTTTCTCCACCTTATTTTGCAGATCTTGCAGGGAATATATACAATCAAAAAAGACTTTTACTGCATATAAACCATGCAATAAAAGTCTTGCTGTTTCATTACGAACCGGATAAGGCGATGGCCTCATCGGGATTGACGATGTCGTAAACGCCTGTCGGCGCCGGCTACTCCCTTTTATTTCTATATTCATCTTATCGGTTCGGGCTGTTTTTGTCAACCAATAATTAAAAAAATTGCCAAAAAAGCTGTACAAAAGAGATGCCCAGCTTGACCCCATAAAAGATAATGACTGCTCCGCAGATCAAATTGATCACTCTCAGGACTTTGGGCGTAATCTTGGCGCTGAAACAGGTGATGACAGTGGATAAACCTAAGAACCAGCAGCATGAAGCACAGGCCACACCAATTATAAACGCAGCTGATTGGTCAGAGGGGAGGGTAGCTTTGAAGGCTCCAAGCATCATACTTCCATCAATCAGGGCTTGTGGATTGAACCAGGTAACGACGCAGGCCGCTGTAATGACTTTTGGTATGGGGATATCCACATCCCGTCCTTTTTCCATAGAATCTTTACTTCTGAGCAGACTGATTCCAAAGTAAATAACGATGATGCTGCCGATCAGAAGGACGATCAGGGACAGCAGGCGGGAATGCTGCATGATAGCGCCTACTCCAAAAAAACAGGCTAGGGCTAATGTAATATCGAAGAAAATGATGATGAAAGCCGTTATGTATGTACGGCTTCTTGTTTGCGTCAAGGCCGTATTGATGACGAAAAGATTTTGCAGGCCAATGGGGGCTACATAGGCCAGTCCCATTGTCAGGCCCTGTAAAAAATAAATCATATGAAGTCTCCTGTGTTGTTTTTGCTGCGGGGCGGTTGCGGTTTGAGGATAGGGTGTGGGGGTTCGGGAAAAAAGCGAAAAGAGATTTCACTTTTTTTAAAAAATTTACCCAAAACTTAATTCCGGCAAGTTATGGGTTGACCAAATAATTCCTTTTTCCAAAAAAGTAAAACACCCTGGGGGGACCAAGGTGTTTTACAAGTGTGTATTGTGTGTATTCAATAAAAGAAGGAAAGTTCGCATAGAAACAATGTTTCTATGTCCCTATCTACATTTTCAATTATAGCCATGTTTTGTGATGGGATTATGAAGAAATTCAAAAAATATTAATTTTATTTAAGAATTTGTTACTTTTTGTCGATTTTTTATGGTGCTTCGTATTTCCACACGATTTTATCGCCGTCTTTCACTTCGTATTCTGAGATTTCCTTGGTTATTTTTTTCTTTCCGTTCATTTCACAAACCCACTGGCTTGTGCCGTCTGCATTCACATCATTGATGGAAGTCACATAAGGGGCATCTGCATCGGAGGTGTTAACCTCGATATTGACACCCTCCTGGTTGGAATAGGACTCTAGAATCTGCATTACGGTAGCATCCTCCTGAATCTGCATACTATAGTCTATCAAGTTCTCCTTTTGTTGGCTTTCCGGATAAAGAATACTCATGGTCACGTTGATCGTATTGACATCACTTCCGTCATCGGAAGGATCGCCGCCGCATGAGGATAAGGACAGGATCAAAAGAAAAGCAAGCGCCAGCGCTGTCATTTTTTTTGTATTAACATGTTTCATAGGTTGCTCCTTTATCTTTACTGTGCATATTTATGAAAGTCCAGATTGTTCTCAGCAAAGAGCTGCTGCAATTTAGCATGGCTTTTATCTGAGAAATAAGGCCTTATTAAAGCGTATAGATGCTGAATGATGTTATCACAGGCTTCCTGTGCCGATGCGCTGTAAGCAAGAATTGTAACATAAGTAATGCTGGTCTGAGACAAAGTCCAACAATTTTGTATCAGCATTTTTTTTGCAACAGGTTCGATCGGATCCATGATTCCGTTTTCTGTCCAGGCCTGCATAATCTTGTCGATTCGCTGCATCAGCTTGTCCGCTTGTTCCCTGTATAGTCGGCGCAGCTCCGGATCATTAACCAGCATGGCGGAAAGTTCCAGATAAAAGAATCGATAATCATATGTGATCCGTGAAAGCTGCAGAAAAAAATCCATCAAGCCTTCCTCACTGGTCTCAAGGTCAGCTTGGTTAAAAAGCTCTTCAATTTTTGGCGTCAGCATTTCCAGCCAAATGGTGCGGATCAGATGCTCTTTATTATCAAAATAATAGTAAAGGTTGCCCGGACTGATGTTCATTTCATGAGAAAGCTGAACGGTGCTCACATTCGTGGCGCCTTTTTCATTAAACATATCGATTGCTAGTTCCATTATTTTTTCTCTAGTTCCCCTACCCATTTTTATCTTACCTCCGTTTATGTTTTTATTCAATATAGACTTTCGGCAGGCGCTGTCCAAAGGCACAGACAATCTCATAATTGATCGTCCCAGTAGCATCGCCGATATCATCTGCTAGAATCGTATTCTGCCCGTCAGAACCCATGATGATCACTTCATCCCCCAACTTTACATCCGGTACATCCGTCACATCGACCATGCACTGATCCATACAGATATTTCCGGCAATTGGGGCCAACATTCCATTGACAATGACCTTTCCTACCTGCGAATAAGGACGGGGAAGTCCATCGGCATAACCCAAGGCCAATGTGGCGATCAGGCTTTCCCGGGCAGCGGTAAAGGCTCTGCCGTAGCTTATGGTGGTACCTTCAGGCACCTTCTTCAAATGAATAATATTTGCCTTTACCGACATGGCCGGCTTAATGGAAAGCTGGCTTTTATCCACCTCTGCGCTGGGATAGCAGCCGTAAAGGATAATCCCAGGGCGTACCGCGTCATAGTATACAGAAGGCAATTCCATCACAGACGCACTGTTAGCAAAAGTACGCATAGGAACCTTCACTCCGGCGGCGGTCAGTTTGGCACAAAAATCATTATATCGCCGCTCCTGCTCTTTTGCATAGGTTTTATCCGAAGCATCAGCAGTGGCGAAGTGAGAAAAAATCCCCTTGATCTTAAAATGTTCCAGCGAATCGATCCTTTTAATATCCCCAATGGTGTCAGGATCTTGAGGAAGATAGCCAATTCTCCCCATACCGGTATCGATGGCCACCAGGCCTTCGACCGTTTTTCCTGCGTTTTTCGCAGCCTGTGATATAGCCTGTGCATTGGACGCACTGCACACAACCGGTGTGAGGTCATAAGTGATGAGGGTATCCGCGTACAAGTCGGGAGTCAGGCCCAGGATAATGATTTCCTCACCAGCCCCGCTTTCTCGAAGTTTGATCGCCTCCGAAAGGGCGGCCACAGCAAAGGTCTTAACCCCGTTTCTGCGAAGCACCTCTGCCGTCTGCACACTGCCGTGACCGTAGCCGTCCGCTTTGATCACACCGATAATATCCGCATGATTCCCCACTTTGGCTTTGATATTCTTAATATTGTAGTCCAGATTGGACAAATTAATCTCAACCCAGGCGGATCGGATCGCGTCTTTATACATCGTTCAGTCTCCTAAAAATTTGTAATAGGGCGGTCGCCAACCTTTGCTGTTAAAGCTGTATGAGCGGTTTACGTTTGATGATGTCGTCCCTGCCAGGCCCATTGGAAACATAAGTAATCGGAAAACCGATTTCCTTTTCGATTTCGTTGACATAATTCTGGCATGCCTGAGGCAGCTGGTCGAATTCCCGTATCCCGCGAATGTCGCTCTTCCAGCCGGGCAGCTTTTTTAAAATCGGTTTTGCACGGTACAGATCAGTGGTGTGGGGAAACTCTTTTGTCACGTTTCCATCCACTTCATATCCGACGCAGATCGGAACTTCGTCCAAATATCCCAGCGGATCCAGTACAGTGAGGGCAACCTCTGTGGCGCCCTGCATTCTGCATCCGTAGCGGGTGGCTACTGCGTCAAACCAGCCCACTCTGCGGGGCCGGCCGGTGGTAGCGCCGTATTCGCCGCCGTCTCCGCCGCGCTTTCTCAGTTCATCAGCTTCTTCTCCAAAGAGTTCGCTGACAAAAGCGCCCGCGCCTACTGCACTGGAATAAGCTTTGACGACCGTCATTACTTCCTTGATTTCGTAAGGCGGGATTCCGGCGCCGATGGAGCCGTATCCTGCCAGGGTGGAAGATGAGGTAACCATAGGATAGATGCCGTGATCCGTATCCTTGAGGGCGCCCAGCTGGCCTTCCAGCAAGATCTTTTTTCCTTCCTTAATTGCACCGTATAAATAGGAGGAAACATTGCATACATAGGGGCGAACCATTTCCCGATATTCCAAAAGGGTGTTAAAGAGCTCATCCACATCCAGCGCCGGTTTATGATATAAATGCTCCAGAATAATATTTTTCTGCTGGCAGATCCCGTCCAGCTTTTCCCGCAGATCTGCTTCATTCATAAACAGCTCATTGACCTGAAAGCCGATCTTTGCATATTTGTCAGAATAGCAGGGTGCGATTCCCGACTTGGTGGAACCGAAGGATTTGCCGCCCAGCCGCTCTTCTTCGTACTGATCGAAGAGAATATGATAAGGCATCAAAATCTGTGCGCGATCGGAAACCAGCACTTTCGGCGCCGGAACGCCCCGATCTACGATTTCTTTGATTTCATTAAAAAGGTAAGGTATGTTCAGCGCCACGCCATTACCGAGAACACAGGTGGTATGGTCATAAAAGACGCCTGATGGAAGCATGTGGAGCGCAAATTTGCCGTAATCGTTGACGATTGTGTGGCCTGCGTTGCTTCCGCCCTGAAAACGGACAATAATATCCGATTCCTTTGCCAGCATATCCGTGATTTTCCCTTTTCCTTCATCGCCCCAATTGGCGCCAACTATTGCTTTTACCATTTAAAACTATCTCCTTTATCTGTTCTGAGGGCCGGGTCTGCGATTGATGCGGCCCGAGCTTTATTGAACGTTTGCGTTATACGTTGATTTCGGCAGAAATGCCGAGCAAATGCTTATTTTTTTCAAGTACCGGGTTGACCATCTGTTCCAGAAATTCGGAAGTCTGGGCAGGTGCGCAGCCTACAAAATTTTCCGGCTTCATAAGGCTCTGCAGCTGGTCTTTTGTCATGTTGAAGGCGGGGTCAGCAGCGATTCGATCCAGCAGATCGTTTTCTTTGCCTTCCTCCTTAACCACTTTGCCCGCGGCCATGGAATGGGTGCGGATTCGTTCGTGGAGCTCCTGGCGGTCGCCGCCGGCTTTGACAGCGTCCATGAGGATGTTTTCCGTAGCCATGAAAGGAAGCTCGCTCATCAGACGGGCTTCGATGACTTTTGGATAAACGACCAGTCCCGATGCCACATTGATGTACAGCTCCAGGATTCCGTCAACGGCCAGAAAGCCTTCCGACATGCTGAGCCGCTTGTTGGCCGAATCATCCAGTGTTCGTTCGAACCACTGGGTTGCAGCCGTCAGCGCCGGGTTCATAGCGTCGGACATAACGTAATTGGCCAGGGCCGCGATCCGTTCACTGCGCATAGGATTGCGCTTATAGGCCATGGCGGAAGAACCGATCTGATTCTTTTCAAAGGGTTCTTCGACTTCTTTCAAGTGCTGCAGGAGGCGGATATCATTGGAAAATTTATGGGCGCTCTGGGCGATTCCGCTGAGTACATTGAGAACGCGGCTGTCTACTTTTCTGGAATAGGTCTGCCCGGAAACCGGGTAGCAGCCTTCATAACCCATTTTTTCCGCGATCAGCTGATCCAGCTGCTTTACCTTTTCCCTGCTGCCGTCAAACAGCTCCAGGAAGCTGGCCTGGGTGCCGGTGGTTCCTTTGGAGCCCAAGAGGCGCAGCGTGCTTAGCAGGTATTCCACATCGGATAAATCCATAAGAAGGTCTTGAATCCATAGGGTTGCCCGTTTTCCTACCGTCGTTGGCTGAGCTGGCTGAAAATGGGTGAAACCCAGAGTTGGCAGCGATTTATAGTTATCTGCAAACTGTGAGAGCTTTGCGATGACATTGATCAGCTTTGTGCGGATCAGCTTGAGGCCTTCGGCCATGATGATCAGATCCGTATTGTCGCCCACATAGCAAGATGTTGCTCCCAGATGAATGATCCCCTTTGCCTTGGGACATTGAACACCGTAAGCATACACATGGGACATGACGTCGTGACGCACGATGGCTTCCCGCTGCCTGGCCTCATCGTAGTTGATATCATCGGCGTGGGCCTTAAGCTCATTTATTTGTTCCTGGGTGATATCGAGCCCCAGCTCTTTTTCAGCTTCGGCGAGGGCGATCCACAATTTTCTCCAGGTTCTGAATTTCATTTCCGGAGAGAAAAGATACTTCATTTCCTTGCTGGGATACCGTTCGGATAAAGGGCTGTTATAGTTTTTCATATATTAAAATCTCCTCCCTATTTTATTCGCTAAAACACCGAGTACAGTATAGCATTTTTAGCGTGTAAACACAAGAAAAACGGTACTTGACATAGAAAGGCCCGCTTTCTCTTTGCTGAAAAAGCGGGTCATTTGCTTTGCAAAAGACTTTCTTAAACTTTCAATGCCAGATCGCAGGCCGATTGTACGGCGCTGAGTACGGTGCCGATTTGCTGGCAGTCGCCCAGGGAGCGGATATCCTTCGTTGGAAAGGCTTGCTGCAGTTGTTGAAACACTTGAGTGCAGGGGTCGGAACCAATGGCAGAGACGATGGTATCAAACTCCAGGTCTGCGAGGTAAGTCTCAGTTTGGTCCAGCCTGCGGTCCCGAACGGTATATTCCAGGCGGAGCCGGTTATCTCTGATGGATAGAATCTTTGCCTCCGTATAGCTGCGGACGCCCAGACGTTTGAGATCCGCCAGCACCGGCCAGCCTGTCCCCGGCGCATAGCCGCCGCCGATCCGGGGGAGCGCCTCAATAATAGCGATATCCCGCCTAGTGGAGTTTGCCATCGAAGCGATTTTTTCCGGAGATTCCACTTTTTGAGCACTGTAGTAATAGAATTGGTCGGGGGAAATAGAACCTTCACGGGCCAGAAACTGTGCCGTTTCACAGCCCACTGAGCCGCCGCCGACGATGAGGACCCGCCGCCCTGCCATACGGCGGCCCAGCAGGATGTCCTGGGCAGAAACAAGGGCTTGCGGATCCAGGCCTTCTAAGTTCAGCGCCTTGGGGTGGCTGCCGCAGGCAACAATAATAGAATCTGCGTTCGTGGAAGAAATTGCTTCCTTTTCAACCGATTGTCCCAGCAGCACTTCGACGCCGGCCTGCTTGAGAGCAGCGGCATAGTAGGCGGGCAGGAAGCTGAATTCGTGTTTCCCGGGAGGAGCAGCCGCTGCTGTCAGCTGGCCGCCCAGGGAATCCGTCTTTTCCCAAAGCGCCACCTGATGTCCCAGCTGAGCGGCAGCGATGGCAAAGGTACATCCGGCCGGACCGCCGCCAATGACCAAGAGCTTTTTTTTGACAGACCTCCGGCTGGCTGTGAACGCCGATTCCCGCCCGGCGGTTCCGTTTACCAGACATTGGACCGGCTTGTTCTGAAAGATGTTGGCCAGACAGCCTTGATTACAGCCTACGCACCGGCGAATCAAAGATTCTTCGCCTGCTTTTGCTTTGGATGCCCACCGGGGGTCGGCCACAAGCGCCCGGCACAGCCCTACCATGTCGCAGGATTCCAGGGCGATTAGCTTTTCAGCAATGGCCGGGTCATTGATGCGGTTGGCTGCGATGACCGGGATGGATACGGCGTCTTTTATTGCCTGGGAAAGATAAGCAAAACTACCTCTGGGGACATCGCCGGTGATCTGAGGAACTTTGGACTCATGCCAGCCGGCTGTTACGTGGATGGCGTCGATGCCTGCGTGTTCGGCCAGTTTGGCAAATCGCACCGCATCTTCAAGATTATTTCCGCCGGGAACCAGATCGTTTGCTGCCAGACGCAAGGTGAGGGGATAGTCCGGCCCCAATGCTTTTCTGAGCGCCGCGATCACTTCCAGCGGAAAGCGGCAGCGATTTTCAAAACTGCCTCCGTATTGGTCATTGCGCTGATTGGTAAGGGGGGACAGGAACTGGCAGAGAAGATAGCCGGCGGAGCAGAGAATTTCCACCAGATCAAATCCCGCCTCCCGCGCTCTCAGAGCTGCGGCAGCCCATTTTTCGATGAGCTGCTCCATATCCTGCAGGGTCATCTCCCGGGGAATTTCCCTGGTAAACCCGGACCGAACAGCAGAAGGCGCCATGGGATATGCTCCGTTGAGACAGTTCTCTTTTTTTGTATATGCCCCCGCATGGAATAGCTGAACGCCTACTTTCGCTCCCCGCTGGTGGCACCCGTCTGTGAATTCCCGGTATCCCGGGATGAATGAGTCATCTGACAGGCTCATCATACCGTAGACACAGCCGCTGTCGTCAAAGCGGCAGCCGCCAGTCATGATCAGACCTATTTCATTTTCAGCCCGCTTCCAGTAATAGGATTTAAAGCGATCGGTAACATAGCCTTCATAGGTGGTGTAGATCATATGGGAAGGGGACTGGACGATGCGATTTTTCAGTGTCAGGGAATTTATGGTTATGGGTGAAAATAATTTTTCGTATTTCATATTCTTCTCCTTTATTTCTTTACGGCAGCCGGCATTGTTTATATAATAAAAGATAGATGAAAAAAAGGCTGTGCGCAAGTACGCACTTTTTTGTTCCTGCCTGCAACGAGCAGACATTGAAAAGAAAGGAGCAGGATGCAATGAAAAACGATCCTATGAGCAGACATTGTCCCATTGTGTACGCGATGGACCGGATCGGAGGCAAGTGGAAAATGCCTTTAATCTGGCTGATCCATCAGTATCCGGGAGTGCGTTACGGTCAGATACGCAAGGCCTACGCAGGGATTACCAATACGGTGCTGACCCGCGCCCTGCAGGAGCTGGAGCAGGATGGACTGATCCGGCGGGTGGATTTTGAGGAAGTGCCGCCTCGGGTGGAATACCATTTGACCGGTAAAGGGAAGGCCGCCGTGCCGGCTGTCCTGGCAATTACTGATTGGGGACGGGAGCAGATGGAAGCAGATGGAAAGCGGCCTCTGCTGGCAGTGATTGAAGAAGAAAAATAAAAGGAACTGTCCGGCGCATTTGCATTATGCCGGCAGTTCCTTTTTATGATGATGAATAAAGCTTGAAGCAAAATTGCTGTTTTTAGGAATCTTAAAACTGTTCCATGGCGGCTTTCGGGTTGGTATCTCCCAGAGAATGCTTTACCCGGTCTTTTTCCTCGGCCGTCTTGGCGTCATTCCAATGATCCATGGTTCCCACAAGATAACCGGTAATGCGCCGAATCCGTTCAAATGGTACGTGGGAAAACTTATAGTTTAAATCCGCATATTCGCCGTCAACCTGAATATCCAGGCTCTCTAATTTTCTCCCATACTTTTCCTCTAAATAATTCACATAAGCTTGTGCTTCTTTTGGATCAGCATTTCCTGTAACTGCTACGTTCACGTAAGCCCACCTCCTGAAATTGATAATTTATATATGCCCGCAATTGGGGTGATGAAACAACAAATCGAATTTATTATACACCCAAACACTACATTTTGTATAGAGGTTTCTCAAAAAAGTGCATATGTGGTGGATTAGAGAAATTACTTGAACAGTCGGAACAGCTCCAGCGTGCTGCTGATCTTGAGCTTTTTGTAAATGTTGACCAAATGCTTTTTTAAGGTATTGGGGCTGATGCATAGCTGGTCGGCGATGGCTTCCCGCTGAAAACCTTCCAGCAGCATAGAGGTAACTTCAGCTTCCCGCCGGGTAAGATGATACGTATCGATCAGTTTTTTGTTTCCTAGAAAATGTTTGCGCTGCACTGGCGCGGAAGCAGAGATGGAACGGAACAAAAGACAGTTGAGATGATCTCCCAAAAGCCCGAAGAGAAACAGATCTTTATCGGAAAAGTCTCCGTGTTTCCGATGGCGGAAAAGATTAATCACACCTAAAAAAGTCCCCTCGTGAATGATGGTAAGGAGCATGGAATAATGCAGCCCGGTAGGGGAAAAGAGCGCCCTGTAATAAGGGGTGGCCACCCGGATCTTGTCCTGGAGCAGATCGGTTTCCCGATAGGCTTTGCCGGAAGGGGCGGCAAAGGTCCACCTGGTATAGTCCAGCTCCTGATACTCTTCCAGATAAAGCTGGAGATCCTGATCGCTCACGTTGATTGCCACAGGGTCGGTCAGCTCATACGGCGTTTCTGATGAGGCCAGAAAAAAAGTCCCTGCGTCATAAGGAATCAGGAACTGAAGGGCTTCCAGAACAGAAAACCGCATCTCATCGAAATCGTCGATATTGTAGATTTTATGAATGATGGAATCAAACAGCATGATATCGTTTTTTTCTAACATAGCTCAGGCTCCCCGGATTGTGTAATAGTAGTGTTTGTAGGTATACCCTAGTCTGTACTTTTTCTGTTTATTGCTACTTCTTTCCTCAATATTTTAACCCGTTTTGAGTTATATGTAAATATAACAAACGCATATTTCGTTAATACCTTTATATTTTCTTTTCTTTCTATACTTTATTAAAGTAGCATCTGGATAAATGAACGGTGAGGAAAAACTTATGCAAAGAAACCAATTTCAAAAAAATTTAAGGAAGGCTCGTCAAGCTGCAGGCTTGTCCGGTACGAAAATGGCCCAGCTTTTAAATATTCCGGCTACAACCTACAGGGGCTACGAAAATTCCGGACGGCAGCCGGATTTTGAAACACTGCTTAAAATCTCCGATATTCTGGGAGTGCCGGCCGATACACTCATTCGGGATTCGTCACAAGGAAAGTCGAAGAATATCAGAAAAACCTTCTCGGCAAAGCTAAAATCAGCCAGAGAGAAAAAAGGCATTACCCAGCAGGCTCTGGCGGAACAGATTGGAATCAGCGCCAGTACTGTGGGGAAGTGGGAGACAGGCATCATTGAGCCGGATCTGACCGACTTGTTTTTTCTCAGCCACGCTTTAGATGTGAGCGTCGATACTCTTTTAGGCATTGATCGCAAAAGTGCCGATTCCATTCTGGATATCGTTCATATGCTCGATCGTCTGGATGAGCATCAGCTGCAGACCTTCCGTGATTTTCTGGAAACGTTGGTTCAGAAATGAGGATAGGGGATTTTGAGAAAAGAAAGCTCAGAACGGATAAATGGGTTATGCTTCATAATGTTACCTCCCTTGTGAGATTTTTTACAATGTTGGCAATGGAGCTGGCGGCAACGGCATCGCTTCCCAAGTGTCCCATGATGACAGAATACATGGTAAATCCCATGCCCCATACCAGATAATCGCCAAGCATGGGCAGGCTGTATCTCCAATAATCCCCTGACAAAATTCGATCGCCAGTAAAGCAGAACTTTCCATGAAGGCGTACATGGTTTTTCCGTAAAGACTCCCCATGGACCCAGGCCAGTTCGATCAATTTTGAAATAGAGGTGGCAAGGGCTGCACCGGAAATTCCCATTTTAGGAGAAAAGAAGATGCCATAGATCAGCGCTGCGTTCAAAAAAATATTGATTACCACAGCAGTAGAGCCAATGATCATGCTTTTCACGGCGTGCCCGGTATTCTTTAAAATGCAGAGATAGATTTGCGAGATGCCGGTAAACAGGTAAGATGCGGCCGCAATGCGAAGATAAAGAATGCCTCCAGCAATAAGCCGGGGTTCTGCCGTAAAAATCCGCATCAGCAATTGGGGAACAAAAAGTGAGGCCAAAAAGAAAACGGCGGAGATTAAAAACGACACTTTCGTAACATAGGCAAAGATTTTTTCAATCGAAAGCGTATCACCCTTCCCATAATACTGTGCCGCTAGAATACTTGTTCCCATGGTCAGGCCGCCCATAAAGAGATTAAAAACAAAGGTGATCTGCGTGGCCAGCGATACAGCCGAAAGTGACTCCTGGCTGACAAAACCAAGCATGAGCGCATCGGATGCGTTTACTGCTGCAAGCATAAACTGTTGAAAGGCGATGGGTAAAACCAGCGCAAACAGCTTACGGTAAAAACCGGAATTCTTTCCGGCCCTGATTTGTAACCAATGCTATCCGCAAATTCCAGACTTTTTCATTTTCTTCTGGATCCTTCCACCGATCAGTTTTCGGACGAGTACATTCATTTTAAAATAGAAGACGATTGCAACATCCGGGTATTGCTTGAAATGATGGTCATTGAATATGCAAACAAGCAAGAGGACACACAAGCCGTTTTGAAACCCCTGGTGCTGTCTTTTTTAATGCAGATTGCCCGGCAATATTCGGCGGCAAGCAATGAATTCCTTCCTGACCGGCTTTCCGATAAAATTATTCATTACATGAGCCAGCATTTTGATACGGTTACGCTTAAAGACATCGCTAACCGATTTTCTTATCACCCCAACTATATTTCCACCCTGCTGCATCGTGAGACCGGAAAATCCTTTTCCGAAATTCTGTTAGAGCAGCGGATGGAGCGGGCGGTCATTCTTTTAAGAGGGACCAATCTACCGATTGAAGAAATCTCACGGCTGCTGGGTTATAGCAACAGCAGCAACTTTTATAAAACCTTTAAAGCATATTACAATCAGTCTCCACGCGATTATGTGACGTCTGGAATGTAATAACTGCTCCGCCCATACTCCTAAATAATTAAAAACCTACTCCTTACGGACTTTTTTCCGTCCAAAAGGGCAAAAAAATGGTCAAAAGTAATAATTTTTAAATATTCTGACTTTTGATACTATTTATTTGCAGCGTCGCGGCTATGCATAACAGTTTTAGCTTTATACGAACGAACGGAGGAGGTGGAACCTATGGAGTATGGGATAATTTCCTGTATACCAATCCTTGTACTAATTGTTGGCGCACTAATCACGAAAAAAATGCCGGAGATGATTATCTTGTCATCCCTGGTGGGGGCAATATTGGTCTATAAACAAAACTTTTTCCCCAATTATCTGCAAATGATCTACTCGGCTATTTCCAATGAATCCTACCAATTCCTGCTGATGATTCTTCTGGGCTTCGGAGGAATGATCAGGCTCTTTGAGAAATCAGGAGCACTTCAGGGGTTTTCCAATATTATAGGCAAGTTCGCCAATACGCGGAAAAAATCCATGTTATTGACCTGGCTCATGGGCATCATCATGTTTGTGGATGATTACCTCAATGTTCTGGCCGTGTCTTTTGCTATGAAAGAAACGACCGACAGAAACCGGATTCCAAGAGAACATCTGGCTTACGGAGTAAACTCGATGGGCGCCTGCGTCTGCGTCTTGATTCCGTTTACCAGCTGGGCGGCGTTTGCTGTAGGCTGTATGGCAGACCAGGGCCTGGGCTTTGGCGACTATCTGCGGGCGATTCCCTTTATGTTTTTCCCATTGGTTGCTGTCGTGGTCTGCCTGCTGGTGGGACTGGGGATCATTCCCAAGGTTGGCCGGCTGAAAAAGGCTTATCAGCGGGTCGATGAGGGCGGTCCGCTCCTGGTGGAAGAAAAAGTGGGTGCTTCCATCGTCAATGTGGGTGATGGAGATAATACGGATGTAAAACCATCCTCCCCGCTGAACTTTTTTATTCCCATTATTGCCTTGATCGCAGGTATGTTTCTCTGTAATAATGATGTAGTAAGCGGAATTCTCATAGCGCTGGCGGTACAGCTGGTCCTGTATCTTGTACAGAAGATCATGACGCTGACAGAGTTTATGGATAATCTTTTCGCAGGTATCTCTTCAATGGCTCCGCTGGCAGTCGTCATTTGTTTCGCATATGTATTGAATATTGCCAACACGGAGATGGGGTTTGCCGAATACCTGATCGGCGGAATGCAGCGGATGATTCCGGAGAGCATGTATGCTCTGGTGCCGGCCTTTGTATTTATCATCGTTGGTCTGGTCGCCTTTGCAGCAGCCAGCTTCTGGGTGCTGATTCTGCTCACCATTCCCATTTTCGTTCCGCTCAGCACGACCATGGGGATCGACCCGGCGCTGGTCGTTGCGGCGATCATGTCCGGCGTGGCCTTTGGCAGCAAATTCTGTTTCTATTCCGATGCGGTATTTATGACATCAGCAGGGACGGGGATTTCCAACATGACCCAGATTAAGGTCGTGGCGCCGTATGTTTTGGGGTCAGCGGTTTTGGCAGTGATTTTCTTTGCTGCTGCGGGACTTATTATGACTTAGGAGGTTTGATATGAAAGCAGATTTAGTATTAAAGAGCAAGGCTATTTTTAATGGCCGTGATAAAAAGGTCTTTTCAGGAGCGGTGGCTATCCGGGGAAATCAAATTCTCTGCGCGGGGGAAGCGGCTGAGGAGCTGATCGGCGCGGATACGCGGGTTATTGACTGCGGTGACAAACTGGTCATGCCGGCGTTCGTCGATGCCCATACCCATTATTTTTCCGGGGCAATCTCGTCCAGCGACCATATGTGTACGGAAATCAGTCAGTCTCAGTCCGAGGAGGAATGCGCGGAGATGATACGCCAGTATGCTCTGGCGCATCCTGATGAAAAAAGAATTCGGGGAATGGGATGGTTCCCTGCCAATTGGCAGGATGCACCTCTGCCGACAAAGGCTTCTCTGGATGCGGCAGTTCCGGATCGGCCGGTGTATTTGCTGGCGGCAGACGCCCATACCTGCTGGCTCAATTCAAAGGCTCTTGCGGAAGCGGGCATCACGCCTGATATGAAGCCCAAAAGCGGTTCGGTGGGCGTGGATGAAGAGGGACGGATGACTGGCCTCCTCTTCGAGCCGGAGGCGTACAAGCCGGCTATGGATAAGATCATGGACATAGAACCGGAAATAATGAAAGAGATCAATCGGGATTTCATCGCCGGTCTCAACGCCTGCGGCATCACGTCTGCCAGCGAGATGATGGGAGATGACTATGATGCAGCTACTTACAAAAAATACGATTCCATCATGCGGCTGGAGGAAGATGATGAACTTACGCTGAGGCTCCATATATTCGGACGTATGGACGGGTATACGGATTTTACTAAGGCTTTGGACATGCAGAAAAGGTACGCGTCAGAAAAACTGCGGTTTTCCGGAGTCAAGGGTTTTATCGATGGGGTGACCTCCACTTTTACCGGATTGCTGCTGGAACCTTATGCGGACAAGCCGGAAACCTGCGGGATCGGTGTGCCCCTGGCTTCCTGGGAGGATAACAAGCGTTATGTGACGGCGGCCAACAGCTATGGCCTTCCGGTAAGACTGCACTGCATCGCCGACGGTTCGGTGCGCATGGCGCTGGATTTATTCCAGGCTTCCATAGAGAAGAACGGCAGACATGGACTGCGCAATACGGTAGAGCATATTGAGACCATCCATCCCGATGATATTCCTAGGTTCGCACAGCTGGATGTGATTCCATCCATGCAGCCTTATCACCTCACCTTGGATTTCAATGAAAAGATCCGCCGGGTGGGCGAAGAGCGGTGCCGTTGGGAATGGCCCCATAAGACGATTCTCAACCATGGCGGGCAGCTGGCCTTCGGCACCGATTATCCGGTGGTGGAATATAATCCATTCCCCAATATCTATTCCGCTGTTACCAGATGTGATGATGATGGCAATCCGACAGGGGTAAATCCTCAAGAGTGCATAGGGCTGGACGATACATTGATTGCCTATACCAGCGGCGCAGCCAGAGCATACAGTAGAGATGATATCGGAGTGCTGGAAGAAGGAAAGCTGGCGGACGTTATTGTGGTGGATCGCAATCTCTTTGCAATTGATCCTATGGAAATAAAGGATGCGGCAGTGGAAATGACCATCATGGACGGCAAAATTGTTTTTGAAAGATGATTCTGAGGCCGGGAGGAAAGGAGGCGTATCTTTGAAGAAAAGTCGGATGACTTCTGAGAGCATCAGTACGGTTTTGACGGCGCTGATCTTTGTGATCGCAGGGGCTGTTCCCATCTTTACGGCCATGGGAGTTTCTGCGGGTTTGACGGCTGTAGAAATTACTTCTCTTCTCATGTGCGGAATGTTTGCCGGCGGAATTATGAGTGTGTATCTTTCCCGACGCTTTAAAATGCCTGTTTACGCGGTTCCGTCCATTACAGCGGTAGCTGTGGCGGGGCCGCTGCTCCAGGAGTTTTCTCTGGGGGAGATGGTGTTCGGCTATTTGGCTGCGGGCGCTGCCTTGTTTCTGATGGGCCGCCTGAAACTGATCGGAAAGATCATCCAGTATGTGCCCATTCCCATTGTTTTGGCCATGGTTGCAGGGGTATATATGAACTATGGGTTGAATTTGATAAACGGTGTGGGGGAACTGCCGCTGGCCGGTGGGTGTATTGTGGCAGCCTATTTCCTGATCAATCTGGTTTCTTCCAAGGTGCCGCCCCAAGCTGCAGCGCTGGTTATGGCCATTGCAGCTGCCTGCCTTATGAAAGGCGGCGGGGCCGGATCGCTGGAGCTGGGGTGGAGCCTGCCTGTTGGGATTGTTCCAGTTGTAAACCTCAACGTCCTTGTTTATGTCAGCCTGCCTTTGGTGATCATGGCGGTATCGGATCTGTTTAAGGGGTACGGTGTGCTGAAGGCTAACGGGTATGATCTGCCGTTGGACGAAGTCGTCGCTTTTTGCGGGATTGGTTCCATGATCGTTTCTTTTGGTTTGAGTCATACCATTTCTTTGGCCGGGCCTACCATAGCCATTTTGGCGGGTGAAAACGCGGGGAAAAAAGAGCATCGATATTTCGGATCGATGGTGCTCTGCGGGATAACCGCAGCAGTGGCGCTGTTGGCAAGCCTTGTCACCGGTCTGGTATCGCTGCTGCCTGCTGCGATCATCGATATTATCTGCGGTCTGGCGATGATCGGGCTTTTGACCAGTTCGCTGACTGCGGCTTTCGGTGAAAAACGGTTTGTGCTGGGGGCTTTGACCGCTTTTGTGGTCGGGCTGTCCCATCTTACGATCCTGGGGATCGGTGCGCCGGTGTGGGCTATTGTTTTTGGTATTTCAGTATCTTTTCTGACAGAAAGGAAGGATTTTCAGTTGGTGCGTGAGTAAGCGCGTTTTGGGTGCCGGGCTTTTCAAGGGGCGTTGAAAGCCTGGCGCTTTTGTGTTTTTGAGGGGATAGCAGTCAGGGTGAAGAAAGGGGGCGGGGGAGCTGCACTGTACTATGGCAGAATGCTCATCTTGGGTAAAAACAAAAAATATTTTCTAAAATTTTCTCTTTTTTCAACGGTTGCGGCCTCTCCAGTTCGGCTTGAAGCTGAAAATTCTGCTTTTTGCCGGGACCAGGCCCTGCAACGCAGCATTTTTGCGTAAAAACCATCAATTTTTATTAAAAATTACCGGGCTATAGATGGAGCGGGTGCAAGGCCGGGCCGCGCTGATTTTCTCCTCAGCCAAAAAAAATAATTGAAAAAACTTTGGAATCCAGTTATTATATAAAAAAGAAATCATTGCCGAAGTGCTATAAATTTTCTTGTTTTTGAGTTATAAACAAGAGCATTTATAGCACTTTTTTCTAATAGAGGGAGGTGTAAGATGCTTATTGGAGAGATTTTAAGTTCACTGATCATGATCTTTATACTGATCCTGCCGGGAATTTTTTTTCGTAAGAAAGAGCTGATCAGCGATCATCAAAGCGAAGCGGTATCGGCCATCGTGGTAAACCTGACCTGGCCGTGCATGGTTATCAACGCTATGCAGATGGAGTTTAGTTTTCAAATTTTGAAAGACAGCGGCTATATGATGGCTGTGGCGCTGATTGTGTTTACCATATTGATCGCTGTAAGTTTTCCGCTGGCAAGATTGCTGCGTATGTCCAAAACAAAGCAGTATATGGCGGTGTTTATGCTGATTTTCGGGAATACAGGCTTTCTTGGAATCCCGGTTATCAAAGCGTTATATGGCACGGAAGCTGTATTTTTTGCTGCAATTCTGGAAATGATCAATGATGTGCTGATGTT
This sequence comes from Hominibacterium faecale, assembly GCF_020734085.1. NCBI lineage: Bacteria > Bacillati > Bacillota > Clostridia > Peptostreptococcales > Anaerovoracaceae > Hominibacterium > Hominibacterium faecale. The sequence goes on along the minus strand of NZ_JAJAGH010000005.1, from coordinate 419,839 downwards.
TACCATTGGAATTGTGCTGATTCAGTTATCGGCGGGGGCTGATCTGAAGATTCGGGCCAAACAATTCCTGAATCCGGGGTTGATTGGAGTCATGATCGGCTTGGCGCTGTTCCTGCTCAACTGCCGTCTGCCCGAGCTTTTGGGCGGTTCCATTGAGATGATCGGAGCGGCGACGACACCTCTTACGATGTTTGCTATCGGCTATCAGCTGGGAGCCTTAAAAATTAAGGAAATTGTAGGAGATTGGCAGGTCTATGTAATCTCTTTTGTCAAACTGCTGATCGTTCCGGTAGTCACGCTTGTGATTGTAAAGCTTTGGGCCGGGGAATTCACTCTGTTGGAAAAGGTTTTGATTATCAGTTTTGCAATGCCGGTGGCTTCGGCATCGACGATTTTCAGCCAGCAATACAAAGGCGAGGTGGCGTTCGCCACTAAGACGGTGCTGCTGTCAACGGTCCTTTCGATCATAACGATTCCGATCTTTGCGATTATCATCGAATTGTAAAGTGAGGAGGCCTGCAATTCATGGCTGAAAAATGTTGAAATCCTCATGGGATATGTGGTATTATAGTAAAGCAGTCATTTGCATGCTCCCGTAGCTCAGGGGATAGAGCGTCGGTTTCCTAAACCGTGCGTCGGAGGTTCGAATCCTCTCGGGAGTGCCATGAATAAACGGCAGGGAAATAAACCCCTGTCGTTTTTCTGTTTCAAAAGGAACGATTCGGACCTCCGGCGCAAAGGGAGGTGGGGAAGAGTATCTTCCCCATGAGAGCCAGTGGGATAAAAGTGATCAAGGCTGGCGGGCCACCGCTCCGGGGAATGACAGCGATTTCATCGCGGAAGCACCGAAAATTGGCCGCCAGCGATAATTTTTGGCGAATTTGGCGGTCAATTTGGCATAATGTGGAGCCAAATTATCCCCTAAACGAGTCTTTGTTGCCGGATAGCGATAAAAAATTATCGTGGAGCTTCACAGGAAAGCTGAATCGCGATGATTTCACCTATAGCCGAGGCCCGTAGCCGGGCCCCGGCAAGTCCAACAGGCTCGGCAAGCCCAACAATCCAAATAGCTCCAACAGGCCCTTCAGGAGCACGCCGCCAAAATTTCCCGCAGTGGAAAAAAGATATCCTCAATATACAGTTGTTTATTCGAATGCGCTGAACTATAATTGGGATATACGAAATAAATGCTCAGCGGTGCATGTTTGTAGAAATTTTTCTGCTGATGCTGAGAGAAATCGGATGGAGCTTTATGGAATGGACATTTTTACTTTTAACAATCCTGCTGGCGGCGTCCTCGGCAATGTGGGAGTATTTATGGGAAAAAGAGGGCGCTTTTGTTAAGTGGGATAACTGGCGGGCGCTGCAAATTGCCTTTTGTGTGGCTAGGGTAACATGGATTCTTGCGGGGGCTATTTTGGGACCATCCCTGCCCCTCTTTCTTTTGATTTTTGGAGCGCTTCATCTTGTCCCGATAAAATTGTTCAGGGATCAACAGTACAAAGCAAAGCTTGGATACTTGATTCCTTTTCTACTTTTTTCTTCCATTCTTCTGACGCTAATCGGCGCAGCGGCTCTGATTGGAAATATTACGATTGACCAGATTTTTTACAGCCCCCATATTCGGATGGGCATTCTGCTGGCCGCCAATTGTCTTCTTTGCGTGATGCTCCTTTTCTGCCGACCGTTGCTGCAATCAAGGTTCATTGAATTGAAGCACGACCGCAAGCAGGATGATTTGTTTCTCTGTTTTTTGTGGTGCGGGGTTTTATACGTGCTTGCAGATTCCATATTTTGTATGATTAAGGTTGGCAATATCGTGGCGATCCTGCTGGCCGCTGGTAATCTGCTGCTTCTTTTGCTGATTTTTCTTATTATTAGGCAAAAATGGATCATTGCCAGGGAACGAAGAGTGGAAGAAGAATACGAGCGGCTGGCCGCAGAGCGGGCGCGGGAGCAGATAATGCGGATTGAGCTTGAGACTTCCTTAAAACAAGATGCAATGACTAGGTGCTTTTCGCGGCGTTATATTACCGAATATCTCCAAAAAATGCAAGGAAAGGAGACCTGCTCGATTGCGTTTATCGATTTAGACGGATTGAAAAAAATAAACGACGAAAAAGGACATCAAGTCGGAGACCAGTTGCTGATACGGTTTGCAGAAGAACTGAAATCACATTTGACACAAGGGGAACTGCTGGCCAGAATCGGCGGGGATGAATTTCTGCTGGTTTTCCCGAACACAACGCTGGAAACGGCTGAAGAAAGAATGAAAGCTTTGCGCAATGCGATTTCCCGACTGGAAGAGCCCATGTCTTTCAGTTATGGCGCTGCCTGTGGAGAGATGGAGGTTGATGACCTGATCCGAGTTGCGGATGAGGCTATGTATCGGGATAAAAAACGGCTGAAAAAAGGCGGTGATTTGAGATGAGCACATGGTTACTAACATTTTTTGCAGCAGGAGCCGCCTACTTTTATTTCAATTGGCAGTTTTTGGCCCTGGCTGATGAGTGCTTTGGGAAAAAAACCAGTGTGCTGCGTGCAATTGGTGTATTCGTCCTCAACTACGCGGTGTTTACAGGATGCAGCCTTTTACAACTCCATTTGATCGCCAACTGGTCCATTTTTTTCTGTTTCTTGATGGCTGAAATTCATATTATCTACAGGCAGTCCTGGATAGCTGACATCTATATGGCTTTAAACGGAGTTCTAAACGGGCTGGCAGTGAATATTATCCTTCGCTGTGCCTTTGCACTGTTTATGAATAAACCATTGATGCTGTTTGATAATCAGACGTTGATGTCAGAAAATCTCAAGCGCTATCCAGTGCTGCTGGGATTTATTCTGGCTGGCGTGATTTTCCATGCGATTCGAAAATCGGGAACGGGGTCCAAGATAAAACAGCTGGCAAAAGACCGATCCAGCTTGACATTTCTAGTACGGCTGACCCTGGTTTTATATGTCTATTTGATTCTGAATCTGCTCACTTATTATACCGATGGGAATGACTTGGTTTTCAAATTGTGGGGGATTAAATCAGCTTGTTTCGCCATACTAGGATTTTATTTGGCCTCCTTTTACAGCTTCAGGATGAGCCGGCTCAACTACTATGCAGACCTGAATCGGAAAGAACGGGAAGCGCTGCTCCAGGAAAAACAAGATGATGAAAAGCTGCGGATCATTGCATATACCGATCTGCTGACCGGTTGTTATAATCGGCAATACGCAGATGATATCCTGCAAGAACTCTGGGAAAAAGAAACGCCGTTTTGCGTCTGCTTTGTAGATTTAAACGGTTTAAAGGAGGTCAATGACCAATACGGCCACTTGGAAGGCGATCAATATTTGATTACTGTGGCGAAAACCGTAAAAAAATATATCCGCCAGCAAGACTTGTTCTTTCGCTATGGTGGCGATGAATTTCTGGTTCTTTTCATGGAAGCCAATGAAACCGTTCCCATGCAACGTATGTACAGTATTAATAAGGAACTGGTGGAATACGGAAAAAAACGAAATTCTCATGCGGAAATATCCATAAGCTGGGGTGTGGCACATCGAGAAGAGGCTTCTGATATAGCGAAACTTTTGCAGATGGCAGATGAAAGGATGTACAGAAACAAACAAGAAATTTATAAAGGAAGAAAGAATTAAGACATAGAAAAACAGCAAACCCGCGGGTCTGCTGTTTTTCTATGTTATTGATGAAAGGGCAGTGCTTTTCAAAGGTAAGATATTCTATCGAAATGCAGTTCCCATTTCTGCAGTCTTAGGCTAAATCCTTACCGGTGCCTTTCTTTGTCAGGTCCGGGAAAGTTTCATCAAAGGATTTTTCCCCCTCGCTTACCATAACCACATCTCTTGCGGTTCCTCTCTTGACATTAATCCATCTTACCAGCATTGGAACAACTACGGCAGCAAGTGCAATTCCAAATACCAGCTGATCCTCGATAACCAGCATGACCAGAGCGATCACCTGTACACAGGCTCCTGCAAACGGCAGCCATTCCAGCCAGTCGCTTACTTTTGCTTTCAGACATACTCTGGGGTCGTAGCCTCTTGCCCGCAGACGCCTTCTCATGACCACCTGGGACAGGCAAATTCCGATCCAGGCCAGGGTTCCCGTAAAACCAGATATGGAAAGCAAGCTCCCGTATAAAGTCTCCAACGCTCCCGTAAGCTCTGAGATAAGGCCGAGGACAAGAACCACCCACATACATGCCAGGGTGAACCATACGCAGTTTCTTGGATTTCCATTCTTGGTCAGCTTGGTCAGGAACTTTGGCGCAAGGCCCTCACAAGCCAAACCATACATGGCGCGAACTGTTCCATAAAAGCCGGTGTTGGCACAGGAAAACGCAGCGACGAATACCACAGCTGACATGACCGTTCCAAAGAATCCCATGTCGTAGCGGTTCATGATGTCCGCAAATACCGGGTTTGAGTCATTTGCCAAATCCCAAGGATAAATAAGCAGTACCAAAATAATCGGAATAATATAAAGGCCAAGCAGCCTCCATGTTACACTTCTGCATGCCTTAGGAACAGAGCGCTCCGGATCCTGGGATTCGGCAGCGGCAAGACCTACGATCTCTGTGCCCTGGCAAGTTACGAGTACCAGTGTCATTTGCGTAAATACAATCAGCGCGCCCTTGGGGAACATAGATTCCGCAAAGCTGATGTCGCCGCCAAAGTTTATCTTTCCGCCGAGGAACTCATCGCTTCCCCAGAGACCGACCCAAATACCAAAGGCTAGAATAACAAATAAAATAATAATTATGACTTTCGTGATTGCGAGGCCTGATTCGATTTTTGCAAAAATATTGACTGCGCAGGAATTGATGACCGTGATTGCAGCCATAGCACCCACAGCTGTCGCTATATAGAAGGTTACGCTGGTGGAACCGGTCAGGTATTGAAGCACCGTGGCCATCGCCACTGCTTCCGAAGGGACATATGCAACCCAATTGCACCAGAAGGCCCAGCCCATACCAATGGACCACTGGGGACCAAGGAATTCCTTGGTATAAGATACAAAGGACCCTTTTCTAGGCAGGTTTACAAGCAGTTCTGCATAAGCTACCATAACTGCGTAGATGATAACGCCTACAATACCAAAACCAATGATGACTGCAGGACCCATAGTTTGAATGGTAAGCCCGAGTCCCAGGAAGTAGCAGGAGCCGATTACTCCGCCCAGGCCAATAAAGGTGACCTGCCAGCCTTTAATCCCGCGCTGAAGTTCCGGCGCGTCCTTTTCTGCGATGACTTTCTTCTCTTCTAACATTGATAAAACCCTCCTTTGTCATGTTGTTCCATCTAATAAAAAAGGCCAATGCAAATTATCTTTGCATTGGCCTCAGACAGCGAACAGACTCGTTTTCTTCCCGAGCTTCCAATTAAAGGAATCACGACCACTGTACCGGAATGCTTCCTCTGACACTCTTGTTTAAGTTTATCAGAAGCTTCAGACATCCTGATCCATGGTGAATATTAATTTGTTTCTGTCCTTTTCTGCGTTGATCAGGACTTCCTTCAGCCGAACTTGCTGTCCCAGGACCGATTGGATCAGCTGACAGATATCCGCTTCCTTCACAGAGTAGAACAATTCTCTGATGTGTTTAATTATAGCAATATTCTGATAATTGTCAAGGAGATTTTTTTCGAATATTGTTAAAACTTCGGATGCGAGGATTTCAATGGACCCGTTATGGATAAAAACATCAATGTCTCTGGGACCTTTTCCGGTGGTGGATTTGATAAATGCGGCAAACTGTTTTTTGATCTCGCCTTCCAGCTGCCGTTTGTTTTCCGTAAGAGCAACGCCGGCGGCTTGCCGCCTGGTGTGGAGCTCTTGCGCCAGTTCGGTCAGAGCCTGGAGCAGGTCGGACAGATTGACCGGCTTGAGCAGATATTTATCGATGCCCGCATCCACGGCGCTGAGCACTGTATCCACATCATTTACTGCGGAAATAATGATGACCGACGGCTTTCCTGTTTTTAAATCCCGAATTCGCCGGATCATTTCAATACCGTCCATTTCCGGCATATAAAGATCCGCCAAAATAATATCCGGCAAAAAATCCCGATACAGTTCCAGACCCTGCTTCCCATTTTCGGCGATCATAACCTTGCCCGCCCGGCGCTTGAGGACATCTTGAAGCTCTTCCCGGGCCTGCTCATCGTCTTCCACGTATAAAATTTTTATGTTTTTCAATAGTTGGACCGTATCCATTATTCTTAATCACACTCCTCATGTATCAGCGGTATTTTGACATGGCAGCAGACTCCCGTGGGTACGTTTTCCAGAAGAAGCCGCCCTTCCATGCGCTGCTCAATTATTTGCTTTGAGATATAAAGTCCAAGGCCAGATCCGCCCGCATGCTCTTTGGTAGTAAAATACGGTTCAAAGAGACGGTCTGCATGCTCCGGGCGGATCTGGCCGCCGTTATTGGTGATGGAAATATCTAAAAATTCTTCCTCCGTAGTGACGCGGATGGCAATTGTTCGCTCGTGAGGGGACGATTCGACAATCGCGTCACGGGCGTTGTTGAGAATGTTAAAGATGACATGGGTAAGTTCATTGGGATAGCCGAATCCACTTGCTGCTCCCTCATAATCAGAGGTGACGGTGATCCGGTGATAGCTGATGCTTTCCTCCATGAGGGATAAGGCACTTTTGACACAATCCCGGACATCAAATGAAATTTTTTCCTTTGATGGTTTGAGAAAATCGGAAAAATCGGTTATAGTTTCGGACATGTTCTCTACGATTTTTTCCACTTTAGAGACGCTTTTCTGCAGGCGCTTTTCGTCCAGATCGCCGAAGCGGTAGCTGTCGAGGAGATTGGCCAGAATCAGGTTAATGGTATTGAGCGGCTGCTTCCACTGGTGGGTAATATTACCCATCATTTCACCGGTCTTTGCCTGCCGGGACTGGTAGATGAGCATAATATCTTTTTCCTGGTTTTCTGCTTCCAAGGAGTGCTGACGTTTGATGAAAGGCAGAGAAAATACAATTAGAAACGCGATCAGAACAATGGCCAGGATAACGCCGAGTACGATTAGAACAATCGTCAAAGAGCGGATGGGCGCGAACGCTTCGGCCTTAGGCTGTATAACCATAAAAATCCATCCGTTATCCAGGCGTGAAAATCCCAGTATGTTTTCAACGCGGTCCTGCGTATAGGCAATCGTGCCGGAACGCTCCTTTGCCGCAGCTCCCAATTTTTTTCGCAGTGACGTGGAGATCTCTTCTTGGTTATCTTTACCATCGACCGACGGATGTACTACAACCTGAAAATTTTCATCCAAAAGGACGGAATAGCCGCTGTCATAAAGTTTCATGCCGCTGATGACGTTTACTGTGTCATCTGCAGAAATATCGGCCCCGGCGACGCCGACGAAGAGTCCGTCTGTGTAAATCGCACGGGAATAAGAGAACACTTCCTGCCTGATATCCTTATCGAAATAAGGACCGGTCCAAGTCCCCGCATCTTGATTCTGAGGTTCAAAAAAATAGGCCATATCCTCTTGGTACGGAAGGGTAAAGTCCCGCTTATTATTTTTGAAGTCAGCCGAAATCTCCTTGATTTTTCCGCCCATGATGGCATACCATACTTCATCATTATCTAAAGTAAGTCGGGGGTTAAAGGTTACATAAAGGCTATGAGCCGTTTCTGTTGTTGATAAAGTTTTGCGGATCATACCGGAGAGCTGTTTTTTATATTTTCCCAAATATCCCCGCGGATCCGCCTTGAATTGATTCCGATCAAAGGTGGTGCTTACATAGGCGGACAGCGAATCGGTAAGTCCCTCCATATGGTTAAAGCTGGCGCTGAAATCGTGTGCATAATTCTCCGCAGTACTGACAATTTTGCCCTGAATCTCTGCAGTCAAATAATCCGTGCTTCGTACCAGGACAATGGAGCCGATGATAAAAGCAACGGTCATAGAAAAGACGGTTATGATGCAGATAATTTTTAATACGGGTTTACTCATGCCACTATTATAACATAGCACTTAAAAAAATTCCCGATCCGCGCTCATTTTGCCCATGAAAAAAGCAGCACAGAACGTCTGCACTGCTGTGTTTTTTAATCAGGCCCACCGCCCGGGTCTGCGAACGATCAGGGTCACCTTTTCACCAGTCATCTTTTCGATCTGCTTTTCCGCTTCCGCTACCATATGATCGATGACCAGAGAGGAGTTGGCCCGGTTGTCATTTTTGAATCTGTTTAAATTCATATTCTTCACCTCAAGGTTAGGGTATCCGAAAGTTTAAAAAATATGGTAATAATCAATAAAATAATCATACATTATCTCAGACTATGCTATAATGTATGACTAATTAGAAAAGCTCTGTTTTATCAATGCAGAGGGGGAGTGTGATTTGAGTAATGAATGTAGTACATCTGAAGTATGCGGTTGAGGTGGAAAAAACAGGGTCCATCAGTCAGGCGGCTGAGAATCTGTTTATGGCCCAGCCCAACCTTAGCAAAGCGATTAAGGAACTGGAAAACGACCTTGGAATAACAATTTTTAAACGTACAGAAAAAGGCGTGGAACCAACGAAAAAAGGCCGAGAATTCCTTGTTTATGCAAAGGGACTTCTGGACCAGTTGGACCAGATCGAAGAACGCTACCAGAGGACCAAGCCCGATCGAATTTCTTTTGGCATTTGTACGCCCCGGGCCAGTTATATTACCCAGGCGTTTACTAATTTCATTAATAATATCGCCCCGGATCAGGGGATTGATATCGACTTTAAGGAAACGGGAACTATGGACGCCATCAAGAACGTGATAGGCGGGGAGGAAGAAGTCGCCATAATCCGCTATCCGGTTCTTCACGAGGATTATTTCAGCGGGCTGATCCAAAATAAAGGCATTGAATGGCGAAGTGTATTCGAGTTTGAGTATTTGGTCCTCATGCCCAATAAGCATCCCATGGCAAATAAGGCAATCCTTGACCCGGAGGATCTGTGGAGATACACGGAGATCATACATGGAGATACGACAATACCCTACTTGTCAGTAAAAGAAAATTTGAAAGAAAACAGTTCCCAAGTAGAAGGCAAGCGGGAGATTTATGTATATGAAAGGAGCAGCCAATTCGATATTCTATCCAATATAGAGACCAGCTATATGTGGGTATCTCCCATTCCAGGCGAATTGCTCAAGCGTTACCACCTGGTGCAGAAACCATGCAAAGCGGCAGATCGAAAGTACCGGGATTCGATCATTTATCATAAAAATCTCAAGGACAATAAAATGCTTATTGACTTCCTGAAAGAAGTCAACAAAGTCATAAAAGAACTGAGAAAGCAGACATATTGATACCTACATATCGATATGTCTTTTTTTAATTTCACCTTTCAGAAGGGGAGTGGTATCGTAATGCCAGAAGCAGAACGGGATAATTGGAATGGAAGGCGCTTGCCTGGCAGCCCATGTCATCGCTTTTCAGGGGTCTTATGCAAAGAACGACATGCCACTGATTAGAAAGGTTATTTTTGCTCCATGCAGCAGACTCGGTTTGGCAAAATGTGCAAAAACGTAGTGATTAGACACAAGAAAAAAATAATTTTTTTGTGTAAAATATATAAAAAATATTGACAGCCTGAATCCTATGGGTTAGAATACACAAAGATAATTAAATAGAAATAAAGACATTGACGAAGAGAGTAGGCACTTTTGAATGGTAAGCGAATCGGGGACGGTGGAAGCCCGAGGCAGGAGAAGGTAGACCGAAAATCACTTCCGAGTCGCAGGGCTGAACGGTAAAGTAAGTCCTGACGGGTATTCCTCCGTTATCAGGAACGCGTATGATAGTATGTTGTATTAGGTGGTATAGCGGAAGCTTATGGCTTTCGTCCTTATACAAGGACGAAAGCTTTTTTAATACTCCGGAAGAATCGACAAAGACTGCTTCTATTATGAAGCGGCAAGCCGACTTTGTTCATTAATACAACGACACCAGGAAAGGAAGGAAAATCGACATGACAAAGAAAAATGAGGCCGTGGAAATCAGATGGCATGGAAGAGGCGGACAGGGCGCCAAGACCGCGTGCCTGCTGCTGGCAGACGTAGCTTTCAACTCGGGCAAACATGTGCAGGGTTTCCCGGAATACGGCCCGGAAAGAATGGGAGCGCCCATTACGGCTTACAACCGGATCACTGATGAACCTTGTAAAGTTCATTCAAATATTTATCATCCCGACTATGTAGTAGTCGTAGATGAAACCCTTTTGGGAACCGTGGATGTTACTAAAGGCATCAAAGAAGGAGGCGCGCTGATCATTAACAGCAAAAAGGACCCAGCTGAAATTCGCAAGATGCTGCCGGACTTTGACGGTAAGATTTGCGCTGTGGATGCAGAGAAAATTTCCATGGAAACCCTGGGGAAGAATTACCCCAACACGCCTATGCTGGCGGCAGCTGTCAAAGTGAGCCGGGTCATCGACCAGGACCAGTTCATAAAAGACATGGAAGAATCCTTCCGTCATAAATTTTCCCACAAGCCGGATGTCATTTCCGGCAATATGAAGGCCCTGAAGAAATCAATGGAAGAGGTAAAGGTGAGCTAATGAACAAGAAAGCACAGGATATCAACGAACAATCCACCTGGCAGGAGCTGACTGTCGGGGCGGAAATCTACGAACCTGCCACATCGCTGCTGGTTAATACCGGAGACTGGCGCACCATGCGTCCGGTGTTTCTGGAGGACAAATGCAAACATTGTATGCTGTGTATACCATACTGTCCGGACAGCTCTATTCCGGTAAAAGACGGCAAACGCCTGGATTTTGACTACCTGCACTGCAAGGGATGCGGTATTTGTGTCAAGGTATGTCCGTTTAAAGCGATCGATTTGGTGAAGGAGGTTAAATAATGGCAATCAGAGACAGGATGTCCGGCAACGAAGCTGTTGCGATGGCAATGAAACAGATTAATCCGGACGTAATGGGGGCATTTCCCATTACCCCATCCACAGAAATTCCTCAATACTTTTCCGAATACATAGCCAACGGATTGGTGGACACAGAATTCATTGCAGTCGAATCGGAGCATAGCGCCATGTCAACCTGCATCGGAGCATCAGCTGCCGGCGCAAGGGCAGTTACCGCCACCTCATCAGCCGGTCTGGCCTTGATGTGGGAGCTTCTTTATGTGGCGGCCTCCTCAAGACTGCCCATCACTATGGCCGTTGTAAACCGAGCTCTGACCGGCCCGATCAATATTAATAACGACCATTCCGACTCCATGGGAGCACGAGACTCTGGATGGCTGCAGATGTATGCAGAGACCAACCAGGAGGTATACGATAACTTTATCCAGGGAATTCTCATTTCCGAAGCGTGCCGGCTGCCGATCATGATCTGCCAGGACGGGTTTATTACCAGCCACGGCGTTTCAAATATCGAGCTGATCGAGGACGAAAGGGTGAGAGAATTCATCGGAGAATACAACCCGGAAAACTACCTGCTCAAGCATGAGAACCCGCTGGCCGTAGGACCTTATGGAATTTCTCCTTATTATATGGAGATCAAGAGACAGCAGGCTCAGGCCATGAAGGACGCCATGCCAGTGATCCGCGATGTGGCGGAAAAATTTGAAGACTTAACTGGAAGAAGCTACGGCTTTTTTGAAGAATACATGATGGACGATGCGGAGGTAGCTCTGGTAATCATTGGTTCCAGCGCCGGAACGGGCAAGGAAGCGGTGGACAGACTGCGTGCCGAAGGCAAGAAGGTGGGTCTGATCAAACTGAGAGTGTTTCGCCCATTCCCGCGGATCCCGCTGGCAGAAGCCATGTGTAAGGTAAAGGCGGTTGCGATTATGGATAAGGCTGAGAGCTTTTCCAACAGCGGCGGACCGCTGTTCAACGAAGCCCGGAATTCTCTGTATGATCTGGAAAACAAGCCCTACGCCGTCAACTACATTTACGGGCTGGGCGGCAGAGACGTTACGGTGGAAGATTTTTATGATATTTATCAGGATCTGTTCGTGATCTACGACAACGACGATCCGGGAGATGTTTATCGCTACATTGGTGTGAGAGATTCGAGGTTTATATAATGGCATATAATTTAAAAAAAGAAGTAGAAAAACAGGAACGGCTGGCAGGCGGCCACCGTCTCTGTGCCGGATGCGGCGCCGGTGTTGCGGTGCGCGGCGTGCTTCGGGCACTGGAAGAGGGGGATAAAGCAGTGGTAGGAAACGCTACCAGCTGTCTGGAGGTTTCCACCTTTATTTATCCCAATACAGCCTATACGGACAGCTATATTCATACAGCCTTTGAAAACGCGGCCGCTACCATCAGCGGCGTGGAAGCTGCTTATAAAGTGCTGAAAAAGAAAGGTAAGATCAAGGATAACTTTAAGTTTATCACCTTCGGCGGCGACGGCGGCACCTATGATATTGGCCTCCAGTCTCTGTCCGGAGCCATGGAGCGGGGCCATGACATGGTCTATGTGTGCTATGACAATGAAGCGTACATGAATACGGGGATTCAGCGATCCTCCTCAACCCCCCGCTATGCCGACGCCACCACTTCCCCAGTGGGAACGGTCAGCCCGGGAAAGATTCAGTGCAAAAAGAATCTGACGGAAATCATCGCTGCCCACAACATCCCTTACGCCGCTCAAACGACCTTTATCGGCAACTTCAAAGATTTGCACGAAAAGGCCCACAAGGCGATTTACACCAAGGGACCGTGCTTTCTGAACATTCTTTCACCGTGCCCGAGAGGCTGGCGCTATGAGGCCGAGGATCTGGCGGAAATCTGCCAGCTGGCAGTGGATACCTGCGTATGGCCGCTGTACGAGATCGAGAACGGCAAGTGGAAGCTGACCTACGAGCCGAAGCGGAAAAAGCCGGTGGAAGAATTCCTTTCCAGGCAGGGCCGTTTTAAGCACATGTTCCGGCCGGGAAACGAATGGATGATTGAGAATACACAGGAGTACGTGGATGATCAGTGGGAGAAACTGCTGAAGAGATGTAAATAGTTAGAAAGTAATGAAGGCCGATTGCTCTTCCGGTTAGGCGGGGCGGTCGGCTTTTTCGTTTTTTAGGGTCGTGTAGTCTGGGGAAAAGATTTTCGTTTTTTGCTAAAATTTACGCAAATTCCAACGGTTTGCAGCTGCAAAAATTGGCTGGGCGGCCAAAATCCCCATTTGAAGCAGGATCGAAACCCGCAAATCCATTGGATTGCGTAAAAAGGAAAAATATTTTCAAAAGTTTTCCCAGAAGAAGTTAAAACAATAAAGGTGTAAGGAAATGGCACAGCGCAAAAATGCGTTGACGAAAACAAGCCGGGCCGTGGTATAATAGAAGTGTTCAATTTAGAGATGAAACGATGATAAAAGGAAGTGACGGAAAATGGCAATTATCAATACCCCCCTGGCAGCAGGAAAGATTACCTTTAAGAACAGGCTGATCTATCCGCCGATCACCATTGCCAAAGCATCGCCTGACGGCAAGGTGACCGATGATTCGCTGGCTTATTACCAGGATAAGATGCGCGGCGGAGCTTTTTCCCTGGCCATTGTAGAGCATTGCTATATCATGCAGCAGGGCAAGGCTTCTGCCGGACAGGTTTCCATCGCACAGGACGATACCGTTCCTGGACTGGCGAAGCTGGCCCGGGTCATTAAAGGAGCGGGCACCAGAGCGGTCCTGCAGATGAACCATGCCGGAAGCTGCACAACGCCGGAAGTGACGGGCATGGAATTAAAAGGACCTTCTCCTGTGATGAATCCCAGGCAGGGAGGCGTGCCCGAAGAGATGACCAAGGCAGATATCGCCCGAGTGGTGGATGCTTTCGCAGATGCCGCTGTTCGGGCAAAAGCGGCCGGCTATGACGGCGTAGAAATTCATTCGGCCCACTCTTATCTGCTCAATCAGTTTTACTCGCCTCTGACCAACCTGCGAAACGATGAATACGGCGGCAGACTGGAAAACCGCATTCGCATTCACCTGGAAGTGATCGATGCGGTGAGGAAGGCAGTAGGGCGCGATTATCCGCTGTTTCTGCGGCTGGGCGCCTGTGACTATCTGCAGGGTGGCAATAAGGCGGAAGATGCGGCAGCGGCAGCAAAGATTTTCGAAGATGCTGGAATCGACGTGCTGGATATTTCCGGCGGAATGTGCGGGTATGTCAACCCGGAAAACAGTAAGCCGGGATACTTTGGCGCCGAATCAAAGGCGGTCAAAGATGCTGTTTCTATCCCAGTGATTTCCACCGGCGGCGTTAAAGACCCGGAAGACGTGGAAGCGCTTTTGGAGGCTGAGATTGCGGATCTGATCGGGGTCGGCAGAACGGTTATGAAAGATTCCCAGTGGGCGGAACGGACGCTTAATTTTTATAGAAAATAAGGGGAAGGAAAATGTATATAAATATCGTTTTCTTTGGATACATGGCCGCGGTGTTTTTGGGTCTGGCAGGGATCGCTGCCATGGGTCTGGCCGCGGTATCCCGGCCTTTTCACAGAACAAGACAGTACACCTGCGTACTGTCTTTTGTTACTTGCGCCTTTCTCTACAGCCTGCTGTATTTTCTTTTTTATTATAGAGAGAATGTCTTGCAAGTTTATGAATTGGGCCTGGGATGGAGACTGCTGGATTATCTGGTGGGATGCGGGATCATGCTGCTGTGGCTGCTGCTCATTGGCAGCCTGGATGAGGAACTGGTAGCAGCCCGACGGTTCCTTGCGGCGGCGGTCGTCATTGTGGGCCTGCGGTCTGTTTTTTCCTGCATCATGACCGGCGTCTTTATGGATGGTTATTACCAGATCCATCAATCCGGCGCAGCCGGGCCGCTATCTTACGTGGAAATGCTGTTTATTGTCCTGACCATACTTCTGATTCTATACGGCTGCTGGAAAGCGGCCAGGGATGTGCCCCTCCTTATGCACAGGATTTATATTTTCGTAGTTTCCGCAGCCTTGATCCTGCTGGATCTGTCCCAGGCTGCCGTTAATTTAAAATTGTATTTTGGAAAGTTCGGCATTTCCGCCTGGGATCTGCATACCTTTGACCCTACGGGGCCGCTGCTGGCTGTCATAGGCCTGGCGACGCTGATCTTTATTTTTCGAACGGATTTCACACCCATCTATATTGCCGGCCCGCCTGCCCAAAAGGGAGCGGATGCCCAGCAAGAGACGATGCCGCAGATCTCCCCGCTGGATTTGGCAGCGGAAAAACATCGCCTTACCCGCCGCGAGCGAGAGATCATGGAGCTGGTTTACGACGGACTATCCAATCCGGACATTGCCCAGCAGCTCTGCATCTCCCGCAACACCGTAAAACAGCATATCCACAACATTTTTGAAAAAATGGATGTTTCCACAAGGATCGAGCTGGTCCATCTCATCAATTCTGAAAAAGAAATGACCAAATATTCGAATTAATCAAAAAACCACCCACCTGGGTGATAGACAAAACCGCCTCTATTCAAGTACACTCACCGCAAGATGTTACCTTGAAAGGAGGTTTTTTCATGAAGAGAAAAAGTTTGATCGCGGCCGCAATCCTGATTTTGTGCCTTGGTCTCCTCGCCGGATGCGGCAGTCAGGAGAAAGAAAAGGCAGAGGCGGCGGACGGTGTAAAGTGTCAGAACGGCAATATGATCGGTACGGTAAATGAGGGCGTATCTTCCTATAAAGGGATCCCTTATGCAAAAGCGCCGACAGGCGATTTGAGGTGGAAAGCGCCGCAGGACCCGGATGACAGCGATGAGGATGTGGATGCTTTCGATTATGGTTATTCGGCGATCCAGACCGAATGGTTTTCAGAAGCAGCATCCAAGCGGGAGCAGAGTGAAGACTGTCTGACTCTCAACGTTTGGACCGCATCGCCTAACAGCGATGAAAAGAAACCGGTCATGGTATTTTTCCATGGCGGCGCATATGGCTGGGGCGGTTCCGGCGATCCGCTGTATGACGGACAGAGTTTTGTTAAGGCCCACGATGATGTGATCCTGGTGACAGCCAATTATCGAATTGGAATCATGGGATTTATCGATTTTTCCTCCGTTGAGGGCGGAAGCGATTACGGGGATGCGCCCAATCTGGGCCTGCTGGATCACGTCCAGGCGCTGAAATGGGTGAAAGAAAATATCGCGCAATTTGGAGGCGACCCGGAGAATGTAACGATCTTCGGTGAATCGGCAGGCGGTGGAACCACATCTCTGATGCTGGCCATGGATGAAGCGAAGGGGCTCTTTAAGCGCTGCATTTCTGAGAGCGGATCAGCTGCTCTGACTTACAGCAAGGAGGACTGCCAGGAACTTACCAAGACGATTCTGGAGGTAAGCGGCGCCAAGAATATGAAAGAACTGGCGGCGCTGTCCGAAGAGGAACTAAAGAAGATCAATGCTGCAGAAATTGATGATGAAGGAACGACGGTCAATGATCTGACCAATATGCCCCAGCGTGACGGAAAGGTACTGCCTGAATCTCTGGAGGAACTGTATGCTGCTTATGAAAAGGGCGCGGGCAAAGATGTGGATCTAATGATCGGCACCAATAAAAATGAGTGGAACTACTGGATCGGCGAAATGGCCGTAGGGGATGAAGAGGAAAACTATGAGGCCTTCCAGGGCTGGATGGCGGAGCGTTTTGCAGGGGATAAAGAGGCAATGAGCAAAAAAGACCGAAAGACCGTAGACGAATTTATCTCTTTACAGAGCGACAAGGAAGAACCGTGGAAAACCGTAGAGTTTTACAATGACATCGCCTTCCGCGTACCGGCATGCATTGAAGCGGCTAATCATGCCAAAGCAGGCGGCAAGACCTACATGTATTATTGGACCTATCCATCCGCCATCGAGCGCTACGGAGCCTGTCACGCGGTGGAACTGTCCTATGTATTCAACAACCTGCAGGATACTTCCTTTACCGGCGAAAACCCCAATAAGGAGTTGGCTGCGAAAGTACAGGAGGCCTGGGTCAACTTTGCCAAGACCGGCGATCCCAGCATCGAAGGAGCCGATTGGCCCCAGTACAACGGCGATACCAGGCAGACCATGATCATCGGCGAGGAATGGAAGGTAGAGAAGGATCCCCTGTCCAAGCAGAGAGAGCTGATCGAGACGCTGATCAAATATGATATTAAATAGCTGCCAGTGAGTAAATATGAAAAGGGAGGATAACCGATCGGCTATCCTCCCCTTCCTTTATGTCAGAAGAATTTATTGCGAAAATAACAAATGTTTTTTATGCGGAGCGTTTCTCCTCGTTTTTATGACATTCTTCCCAGTAGCGTCCGCCTCTGTACAGCTTTTTGAAGAAGAGGTAAGCTGGAATAGAGGTGGCAGCCAGGCCTAATCCTACGATCCAGTTGTCTGTAAACACGCTGGCGCCGTAGATGACGATTGGAAAACACAAATACACAATATAGGCCTTGTTGGGAAGCGGAACTTTAAAGTCCAGCCTCAAATCCGGATTTTTAACTCTCAGCTTGATGTTTGCGATGAACATCATGATAACGGGAACCGCATATAAGATCGAGGCAATTCCTACGAACTCAATGAAGCTGCCGGAAGAACATAAAACGATGCTGACACCAGAGAGAATGATGATCGCCATGTAAGGCGTTTTGAACTTTTTATGTTCTTTGGAGAAAATCTTGAAAAACTGTCCCTTTTCACTAAAGGATTTCATTACATATGCGTAAGCCAGTATGTATTCGCAGAGAATCATCATGCTGGCCAGGCTTCCTGCAGCGACGAACGCCCATCTCAAAGGAGCCCCGCCTACGATCTGTCCGATTTCTACGAAGGAAAGAGGACCTTCGGAGGACCAATCCTGCCAGTTTCCAACGGAAGCCAGCGCAGGAATTACCCACAGGATATACATTACAGAGATAAAGGGAATGGCGATTACAATCGCTTTTGGAACCTTTTTCGATCCGTTTTCAATATCTCCGGACATGGTGGAGATGGTTTCAAATCCGGTGTTGAACCAGATGCCGATCAAAAGTCCGTTGCCAGCAGCTTCCAGGAAGGACATGTTTTCAGGAAGCATTGGCTCTACCGGGCTGTAGTTGATATCCATCAGGGACAGAACCACCAGAACGATAAATGGAATGATGCACAGGAGTGTAACAACCGTCGCCATGTTACTAACGAGTTTGATACCGATGACATTAATAATAGCAAAAATAACAATGAGAGCCGCGCACAGGCACCAGTAAACAAAATCGTTAACTTCGATGGGCAGGAGCATTTTCATGTAATTGGCGCTTAATACGGCGAAGGTTGCAGGTTCAACGAATCCAGCAATGGTGTAACACCAGCCGCTGACAAAACCGGCTTTTTCGCCCAGGCCATTTTTTGCCCAAGTGTACATTCCGCCGTCTTCAGGATATGCGGAAGACAGTTCGGCGGAAGAGAGTCCAAAAGGAAGGGACCAAACGAATGGAATCAGGATAAATACTAAAAGCGTCATTCCAGGTCCGACAGAACCAACCAGGTCCTCGATCCCAAATCCACCGCCTGCAACGGTAACGCAGATCATCATTACCAGGGCAAAGGTGGAAATCTTCTTTTTTTGTGACATAACAGCAATTTTCCTTTCAATAGCGTAATAAAATGGAAGAGCAGAGCCGGGTCAATGCGCCGGCCCTGCTAATATCCGTATTTTGCGAAATAGTTTTATTTTAACTGTTCCAGCATTGCCTGCTCGTTGAGCATATCCGCATATTCGGAATCCATTTCTCTGATTCCAGCCGGGAATTCATACTTAGCCAGTCTTTCTACGAATGGATCTGGATCAAAGTGTTCTGGTCCCCATGCACCGGCATCGCTCCAAATGCCTTTGGCGATCAGTTCCATCATGATAACTGGGCCTACTGCTGTCTGTGCTACTACAGAGTTGGTTGTATACTTCTTGATGCAATCCTGATTGTCTGCGATCTGATACAGGTAAATGGATCTGTATTTTCCGTCTTTCCAGCCTGTTACCCATGTTCCTGCGCAGCCTTTTCCGGTCATGGTTGTGGTAGCGTCTACCGGGCTCGGAATTACCTTACATACGAAGTCTCTCGGTGTAATTTCGCTGTCGCCGACCTTGATCTTGGTCTTCTTGTCAGCCAGTCCATACTCATGCAGCACCAGCAGCTTTCTTCTGAAGTCAGCAGGTACGCCGTATTTGAAGGTTACGCGGTTACAGTCGATTTCTCTTGGAACCAGCAGTACTTCTTCGTGTTCTACGTTAACAACTTCTACGTCGCCGATTCCGCCAGGGAAGTTGAATACTTCAGGCTCGGAGAACTGCTCGGTACAGAACCAGTGGCCTTCCGGATGCTCTTCGTTCTTTTCCCAGATTACTGGCGGCTGCAGACATTCTTCGATGGTCGTCCATACGGAGAAACCGAAGTCGGAATCAGTATTTCCATAGTTGTCGCCGTCTCTTACGTCTACACGATCGATGGTATCAAACAGGTGCTTCTGTGCATATTTAGCGAATACGTCCGCCATACCAGGTTCAACACCGGATCCGCATACTGCGATTTTACCGGAAGCTTCCCATTCCTTCTGCTTCGCGAACTGGTAGTCACCCAGCTTGATGTTAGCCAGCTCATAAGGCTTTTCCGGATGCTCAGTTCCCAGAGTCATCGCGCAGTCCAGATATCCGATTCCTGCTTCCAGGCAAGTGTCGAAGATCGTTTCGTTCATTCTAGGATCGCAAGCGTTCATTGCGAAGTCAACATCGTGTTCTTTTACTACCGATTTAATGCTTTCTGCGTCCATGGCATTGATCTGAGCCGGAACGAATTTTCCGCCGCCGCAAATCTCATTGGCAACTTTCTTTGCTCTGTCGAAATCGTAGTCAGCCACTACTACTTTTTCTGCCCAGTCGCCTTCTGCGCCTCTGCGTTCAATGATCTTTGCCGCTGATGTTCCTACGCCGCCTGCTCCGATAATAAGTAATTTCATCTTCTGTTCCTCCAATTTACATAATAGCTTTGTGCCGCATCTTTGCGCGGACACATTTAAAAGTGTAACTGTATTTTATGGCAAAACAAAACCTTCTGACAATTAGCCACGTGGGTTATTTAAGCAAAAACGCTATGGACCGGATGGGTTATTGTGTTGGAATTTCAAGGATTTAATCGAACAGGCCCGAAAGATACAGAATTATCGGACTAATAATAGACTTAAAGTTTTTGGCGATAAAAGAAAAGACTGGTGTCAGCAGTTAAACTTTTTTGGCTGAATTCTGCAACTTTTCAGAAAACGATTCAGGTTTTTGCTGGATGGCGGAGCTGCCCTTGGCCTTGCGGAAACGTTTACCGGAATGCGAGGCGGCTGCAGGGTGACTGGCACCAGGCATCAGGAGGATACAGAAAAACGAAATTTCAGGGATTTTGTAGCTGCTTTCAACCTCCAGAGGGCAATTTTCTAAAAACCTGTAAAAAATTTTCATAGACCGCCCTAGGCCGCGTGGGTCGCCTGGAGGACGCCTCCCCAAAGGGCCCAGTATCATAATTGCGTCTGAAAGGCTTTGATTCTGACAGTTTCGCCCAAAAAAAGTAAGGCTGCCCCCGTTTAACGGGACGCAGCCACATTAGATAGTATTATAATAACGGGACTTGTTTTCAAATGCCGTTATTTTCGTATAACGCGAGTCGGCATTTCAAGGCGAAACCGCTGTCAGACTGTCTTAATTCATCCTTCCCCGGACGCATCCTGATACTTGCTGTAATCCTTGGACTGAATCAAATGGACCAGCTCCATTCTGGAAGCGACTTCTAACTTTTCAAAGATATTGTGCATATGCCGCTTTACCGTATGTTTGGATATAAATAACTTTTCTGCGATGTCCGGATTCGTCAGCCCCTGATAAGCCAGGATCATCACATCCCGCTCCCGCTCGGTAAGACGGCGGCTTTGTGCGACCAAATCCAGGAATGCTTCCTCAGTGAGCTCCCGGGAGACCTGTTCCTTTTTGCCAAAATAAAAAGGAGAAAAATCCTTCTTATATAAATAAAGAACGGTAAACAAATTAATCACCAGCAGCAGAATAGAAGTGATGCCATAGAGCATGGAGAGACTGATGTTCAGGCTTCTTTCTCTAGTGAATACGGAAATAACCAGAGTGTTATTCCACAGGTTATTGAAGTTGACCAGCAGACTGATGACGATAATGTATCCCCTGCTGGCTGTATCAGTGAGATCTTTATAGCCGATCAAAATATAGGCAAGGGTAAACACAACTACAGTGAGGCCGAGGACAACTTCCCAGGTTATAACCACCGCTTCCGACCAGATCGCATGGGTGCGATAATTTTCATCCAGCAGGAATATGTAAATGACCGCTGATAGAAACATCAGGCAGGCAAAGGCTTTGTCCGTATATTTGCGCCACCAGTCCATGCGGGGACTGGGTGAAGCGATAATTTTATCAATCAGCTTGACCCAAGTAAGACCTAGTGCATAAAAAATCACCGCGTCAAGAGCACGGAGAAAGATTCCGGCAGTGAATTGATGCAGCACCAGTTCGCGGTAATAGGTAATGTAATAAAAAAGCCCCAGAATTACAGAAATGATCACAAAATTTCTTGCAGCCTTTAGAAGTTCCGTGCTTCCGGAATCATTGTGTTTGATGATCATGATCACCAGGGTAACGGCCTGCAGGCCGATAAAACACATAATGGTATATGTGATAAAGATTGTATTTGAAATCATCCTTGCTCCCTCAATAACTATTTCAATCAGCAATTAAAGTATAGCACCAAAGCGGGGTTTCCACCAGTAAAAATCCGTACTGCGTCAAAAGAAAAAAACAATGAACCGGAACCAAGAGGATGCCGCTGAGCCGTCCGCAAGAGTAAAGGCTGATGCCCGCGGATAAATCGTCGAAAAAAAATGGAATTTGTACGATGACAGCGCTCCTGAAAATCGGCTACAATGGAGACGAGCACAATTTTATCAAGAAAGAAACATACATAAGATGAACCTGCTATTTATGCTGATTGTGTAACTTTTACAAAGGAGAAGAACATGAAAAGAAAAATAGCGGGTATTTTATTTGCCCTTATGACGTTGACCGTAGCATCCAGCTTGGTATTTGCTGATACGGCCGGACAAAAAGGAGGGATGCGGCCCCACCCGGATACAGAAGTTAATTTTACAGCAAAGCTGCATTATGATACAGGTATGGACGACCATGTGGAACTGGAGCTGAACAATCACGGGAATTCGGACATGCTGATTTCCAGGCAGGCGCATTACATAGATGAGATCGGTTCCGCCGGGTCTTGGGACTGTTGTGCGGAGGCGGATTTTTCGATCGGACCGCAGCAGTCAGAGCGCATAAAGTTTGAAACTGCTGATGCTGTGACGCATGGAAAGAATTCAATTCTTTGTTTCTTTTTCCGCTATGGAGGCAAGTGGTACTTGGGAAAAGTGGGAGAGAATAATGGCGTGGAATTCTTCTTGCAGCATAATTAAATGAGATTGTTTTGGAGAAGGAACTGAAATGTAACTCTTATAATGGTCAGCAACTACCACAGAGGAAGATGCTGATGCAGACCCGGATGTAAAAACGGGAGATGATACCAACATGGCGCTTTATGTTGCGCTGCTGATCCTGGCGGCCGCTGCTGCCGGCGCTGTAATTGCAACTGGGCGAAGAAAAAGAAGTACAAAGAAATAAAGTAAAAATATAAAAAGCAATTTGTTTCATACGGCAGCCATCTAAAGTGGCCTGGTGTCTAGGATTGCACTAATTTTGCAGCTTCAATCAAAATTAGTGCAATTTTTATTGTTCAGAGGTTAATTGTGTGAAAATCATTGAAAATCTACATATTGAAAAATTTCAAGGCTGCAAACCCACAAAATTTACACTAACTTGAAAGAAAAATAAGTTGTTTTCATTATGGTAAACCAAAAAGCACCGGCCCCGCAGCTTCCAAACCGATAAAGTTGTGTAAATCTGATAAGCTTCCTGGAAGGGTTTGATTTTTTGGGAAATATGTTATAAAATATTTCTATTAGCGAATTGGGCTCGAATGCCTGAAATTTGAGGAAAAAGAAAGAAAAAAGATGAGAGAAAATATGGAACACATTATTTGGAACAGACAGATGGAGTGCGCTGACAGAGAAACCATCCGCCAAATTCAGCTGGAGCGGCTGAAAAAAATTGTGGATGTCTGCTATAACAGAGTGCCCCTGTACAAACGCAAATTTGATGAGATCGGATTAAAGCCGGAGCACATAAAAACGCTGGACGATGTGCGCCATCTACCCTTTACCACTGCAGATGACCTGAGAGACAGCTATCCGTTCGGCATGTTTGCCGTTGATAAAAGAGACGTCGTCCGGATCCACGGTTCTTCCGGGACCACAGGAAAGCCAAAAATCGTAGGCTATACCAAACAGGATTTAGATAACTGGTCCGAGATCATGGCTAGAGTCATCTGCGCTGCAGGCGGAACTCCCGATGATATTGTTCAGATTGCCTTTGGCTACGGGCTTTTTACCGGCGGATTCGGCTTGCATTACGGCATGGAAAAGCTGGGGGCCATGGTTGTGCCTCTTTCCAGCGGAAACACGGAACGGCAGCTGATGCTCATGCAGGATTTCGGCTCCACCATCTTGATTGCGACCCCGTCCTACGCCCTTTACCTGGCGGATGAAATGGAGAAAAAGGGCATTGATAAGGACAAGATTAAGCTGCGCCTTGCTCTCTTTGGAGGAGAAGGCCACACCGAGGAAATGCGCGCCAAGATTGAAAAGCAGCTGGGCATTCTGGCCACTGAAAATTACGGCCTTTCGGAAGTCGGCGGACCGGGATACTCGGGTGAATGTTACTTAAAACAGGGCATGCACATCGCAGAAGATCAATACTTTTCCGAGATTATTGATCCAAACACGCTGGAGCCGCTTCCTGTAGGAGAAAAAGGCGAACTCGTCATCACCACGCTGACAAAACAGGCCTTTCCTGTACTTAGATATAGAACCAGAGATATCAGCTGGTTCAATGACCAGCCCTGTCAGTGCGGCCGCACGACCATGCGCATGGCGAAAGTTCAGGGAAGAACCGACGATATGCTGGTGATTCGAGGCGTCAACGTATTCCCCTCTCAGATTGAATCTGTTATCATGAGTATGAAGGAAGTGGAGCCGTTTTACGAGATCGTGCTCACCACCGAAGGATATATGGATCGAATCGAAGTAAAAGTGGAATTCTCCGATGCTTCACTTTTGGACGATTTCACCAAGCTGGAAGAGCTCAGAGCCAAGATCAAGCACAACCTGAGGGTCATTTTAAACATTGACGCCAAGGTGTCGCTGGTATCTCCAGGTACACTGCCCAGATTTGAAGGAAAAGCCAAGAGAGTCATCGATCATAGAAAAAATAAATAGAGTAAAGAGGTTGGACATGGAAAAGAAAATAATGTTAGGAAATGAGGCCTTTGCTAGAGGGGCCTTTGAAGCGGGAGTAAGAGTCATTTCTTCCTACCCGGGAACACCCAGTACAGAAGTCACGGAAGCTGCGGCTCAGTATGACGAAATGCATGTGGAATGGGCCCCCAATGAAAAAGTGGGAACAGAAGTGGCGGTAGGCGCATCCATCGGCGGTGCCAGAGCGTTATCCTGCATGAAACATGTAGGTCTTAACGTAGCAGCCGATCCGTTTTTTACTGCTGCATATACAGGTGTTACCGGCGGACTGGTGGTTTTGGTAGCTGACGACAACGGATGCCACTCCAGCCAGAATGAGCAGGATTCCCGCTACCACGGCAGAGGCGCGGGCGTACCGATACTGGAACCGGCTAATGCGCAGGAATGCAAAGACTTTATGAAATACGCTTATGAACTGAGCGAAAAATACGACACGCCGGTTCTCATGAGGTCCAATACAAGGATTTCCCACTCCAGAGGAATCGTTACCGTAGAAGATCGCAAGGAAAAAGAACTGATCCCTTA
The DNA here is from genome assembly GCF_020734085.1 of Hominibacterium faecale. Lineage (NCBI taxonomy): Bacteria > Bacillati > Bacillota > Clostridia > Peptostreptococcales > Anaerovoracaceae > Hominibacterium > Hominibacterium faecale. Next base: position 394,903 of record NZ_JAJAGH010000005.1, on the reverse strand, counting down.
CGAAAAAAATATTCAAAAATATGTAGCGATGCCGGCTATGGCCAAAAAGCTGCATGTGATTCAGGAAAAGCGGCTGAACCAGATTGAAGAAGATTCAAAAGATTTTCCAATCAACCGCATAGAACTGAATGATAAAAAGATCGGTATCATAACTAGCGGAATCTGCTATCAGTATGTAAAAGAAGCGCTGCCTCAGGCCAGCGTCCTCAAAATGGGCATCATCAACCCGCTGCCCAAAGCTCTTATTGAAGAGTTTGCAAAGCAGGTGGAAGAGGTCTATGTAATTGAAGAGGGAAACCCCTTCTTCGAAGAACAGATTCGCGCCATGGGTATTCCGACAAAAGGCAAGGCGATGTTCACGATTCAGGGAGAATACTCGGCCAACATGATCCGGGAGGCCTTTACCGGAGAAGCGCCAGAGCATGTAGCCCCACAGGAGGCGCCGGCAAGACCGCCGCTCATGTGCGCGGGATGCCCGCATCGAGGACTGTTCTACATATTGGGAAAACTGAAAAAGCATGTCATGGGCGATATTGGATGTTATACTTTGGGCTCCCTGCCTCCAACATCGGCAATGGATGCCTGTCTGTGCATGGGCGCATCCATCACCATGGCCCACGGATTCGAAAAGGCTAGAGGTAAAGAGGCGGCCAGAGATACGGTAGCTGTTCTGGGAGATTCGACTTTCTTCCATTCCGGCGTTACCGGATTGATTAATATGAACTATAATCAGGCGACTGGAACGGTGATTATTCTTGATAACCGGATCACTGGCATGACCGGCCATCAGGATAACCCTTCCACTGGAAAGAATGCCAAAGGTCAGGAAGCTCCTGCCATCGATATCGCCCAGCTCTGCAAAGCCTGCGGCGTAGAGCATATTGTGGAAGTGGATCCATTCGACCTGCCAGCTGTAGAAAAGGCTGTTAAAGAAGAGACAGCCAGAGAAGAGCTGTCGGTCATCATTACCAAGCGGCCCTGTGCCTTGATTGTCAAGCAGCCGGATATACCTCATCTGATTACAGATAAGTGCAAGAACTGTAAAATGTGCATGGGAATTGGATGCCCTGCCATTGAACTGGAGAATGGAAAACCTGTAATCGCAGCTGAACGCTGTGTTGGCTGCGGGCTGTGCAAACGCGTATGCCCGTTCGACGCCATTGAAGAGGAGGTAAAATAAAGATGAAAGACATAAATATCTTGATCGTGGGAGTCGGCGGCCAGGGGACTCTTTTGGCCAGCGTGCTTCTGGGAAATATCGCCCTGGAGGAAGGGTATGACGTAAAGCTGGCGGAAGTCCATGGCATGGCCCAGAGGGGCGGGAGCGTGGTGACTCATGTAAGAATCAGCGAGAACGAAGTGCGTTCGCCTCTCATCGAAGAAGGCGGGGCCGATGTGATCGTAGCCTTTGAAGAACTGGAGGCGTATAGATGGATTCCCTACCTGAAACAGGGCGGCGCCATCTTTGTCAATACGCAGCAGATCAAGCCAATGCCGGTTATTATGGGAGCGGCCCAGTATCCTGCTGAAATCGTCGATTTCCTTAAAGATAACGCGGACAAAGTGACTTGTCTGGATGCACTGGGCATCGCAACGGAATGCGGCAGCATCAAAGCCGTAAACACCGTACTGCTGGGCGCAATGGCCAAAGAGCTGCCTTTCTCTAAGGAAACCTGGATCCGGCAGATTGAAAAAACAGTAAAACCAAAATTTGTAGAACTGAATAAAACCGCTTTTGAAAAGGGTTATCAGGCATAGAAAATACGATGGAGAGGTGAAAGAAATATGATTTGGAATGAAGCAATCGAATGCGCTGATCGGGAAACCATGCAGGCCATTCAGCTGGAAAGATTGAAAAAGACCGTGGCGCATGTCTATAAAAATGTGCAGCCGTACCGAGCGAAGATGGATGAAAAGGGCGTAAAGCCGGAGGACATCCAGCAGCTGTCCGATATTACAAAACTGCCGTTCATCACCAAAGAGGACCTGGCCAACAACTATCCCAATGGGTTGTTTGCGGCCGATATGGATGATATCGTGCGTATCCACGCATCCTCCGGAACCACCGGAAAACCCAAGATTGCCGGCTATACGAGAAGCGACCTGGATATGTGGGGCGAATGCGTAGCCAGATGTTTATCAATGGCAGGAGCCACCAAGAGCTCTGTCGTTCAGGTTGCTTATGGATACGGACTGTTCACAGGCGGTCTGGGAGCACATATCGGCGCTGAAACCATGGGCGCTACCGTTATTCCCATGAGCAGCGGCAACACCCAGAAACAGCTGATGTTCATGATGGATATGAAGAGCACTCATCTTTGCTGCACGCCGTCCTATGCTCTGACCATCGCCGAAGCAGCTGAAAAAGCGGGTCTGAAGCCGGATGAAATTCCCCTTCAGGGAGGTGTTTTCGGAGCAGAGCCCTGGACAGAAGGCATGAGAAACGAAATTGAAAAACGACTGGGCATTCATGCCCACGATATTTACGGACTTTCCGAGATCATGGGGCCTGGCGTTTCCACAAGCTGCAGCGAAAACGATGGTATGCATATCATGGAGGACTATTTCTTCCCGGAAATCATCGACCCGGATACGCTGGAACCGCTGCCGGACGGTGAAAAGGGAGAGCTGGTCATTACGACGATCGGAAAAGAAGGTATGCCGCTGGTTCGCTACAGAACGAGAGATATCTGTTCGCTGACCCATGAAAAATGCAAATGCGGCAGAACCCTGGTGAGAATGAGCCGCGTATTCGGACGTACCGACGACATGCTCATTATCCGCGGAGTCAATGTATTCCCATCACAGGTAGAAACTGTAATCGCTCAGTTTGCCGATACGCTGACCATGAACTACAAGCTGTATGTGGGCAGAGAGGACAACAAGGATACTTTCGAACTGGCTGTAGAGCTGGCTGATGGTCTGGCAATCGATGATATCAAGTTTGTTGAAAACCTGAGAAGCCGTGTCGATCATGAATTGAGAGGCATCCTGGGAATCGGATGTAAGATCCGCTTCCTCAATGCCGGAACCCTTCCTAGAAGTGAAGGTAAGGCCGTTAGAGTTGAAGATACAAGGAAACTGTAGTGTGGAGTTAGGAGGTAACAAAGATGTTAATTAAACAGATGTCCGTGTTCGTGGAGAACACCACTGGAAGGCTGGCGGAACTGACGAGAGTGCTGGGCAACGATGGAATCGATATCAAAGCTTCCTGTATCGCCGATACAGTAGACTTTGGTATCCTCAGATGTATTGTTGACGATCCGGAGGAAGCGACGAAAGTGCTCAAGGAAAACGGATTTACCGCAAGTATCACAGAAGTCATCGCGGTGGAGCTGGAAGACCGTCCCGGCGGATTCGCAGATGTGCTGGAAATCCTGGCAAAAGAACAGATCGGCGTGGACTATATTTATTCCACCATCCGTTCCAAGGAAGGCGCGGCAATTATCGTGCTTAAAGTTCAGGATCCGCAGAAAGCCATTGACGTTCTGCTGGCCCACGATGTAAAGCTGTACAAGATGGAAGAAATCAGCAAAATGAGCCACGTAAAATAAGGAAGAACTTGAAAGGGCTGTCGTATGAGGGAGAAGGGATGATTCCTTTTATACGACCGCCCCTTTTCAATTACAAAGGGAATATCGATGAAATCGATATTTGCACCAGCAGCCAGACTTTATCAGGATGCCGCGGCTTGCCATCTGAATCAGACCAGGTTAGGCTGCCGGGTTGCTATCAAAAAATGAGGCACTTTAAAGGATTTAAGACAGAATACAAATACAAGTATAATCGAGATAATTATATTTAATTGACGCAGGTGAAACGCTTAGATGTCTCTTTATTAAGGAGGAAAGGAAAATGAGCAGTAGGAAAAAACATGCTGCCCTGATCATTGGGATGATCATGGCATTCGCCGTTGTTCCAGGAGGGATGATTGTCGACACGGCATCCGCAGACACAGAATTGTCCAAGCCAAAGCTGGTTAATTACGCAGCCAGCGGCACCAGCATCAAAAATACCTGGAAAAGAGTGAAGGGCGCCAAGGGCTATGAAGTATATCGGGCAACTAAGGAAAAAGGCAGATACAAAAAGGTCAAGACCATCAAGAGCGGCAAGACTGTGTCCTGGACGAACAAAAAGCTTAAGAAGAACAAGAATTATTTCTATAAAGTCAGAGCTTATAAAAAAAGCGGCAGCCGTAAGGAATACAGCGAATTCAGCGGTATAGAATGGGCGGTTCCAACAAATGAACCTAACTGGGAATATGCGATGGCCTCCAAAACAAAGAAAACCAGTAAAGTAGCTGTCAGAATTACCAATAAAAGCAGCAAAAAAATGCAATTCCAATCGGATGGATGGTACTTTAAGGATCAAAAGGCGTTAAACTTATATTTGAATTTATCTCAAGAAGAATGGGAAAGCATGACAAACGACCAGTTGTTTGCGAAAGGCATTATTCAAATAAAAGGAAAAAAGAAAACCATAGTTCCGGGGAAATCCGTAACCTTATCTTATAAAACCTATAAAAACGGCCGTGTAACCAAGATCAAATATACCAAAAAAGGCATTGTTGAAAATAAATTCACCTATAACGGCGGGCGGTTCTGGATGGAAACTGGTTGGAAATATGGCTGCCAATGGGGTGAATTGGAATAATACTGGCGCTTATGCGAGGTACAGTATTTTCTGCAGCAATCGGAACCCGGTGATTTTTACCGGGCATGAACATCCGGCACAGCTTTGCACCGCTGTCCGGAATGGGGCAGATTATATAAAAAACCAATGCGGCCACTATCACTTTATGATAAAATAGGAATAGAAAAGAAGCAAAAGGGGAAAGCATGAGCACAGGAAGAAAAATTGTTTTTGTAATCGCCCTGATGGTGTTCGTAGGGTCTTTGGGGGCGATCCTCAATCACTACCTGACAGGGTGGAGAGCAGAGAAGGCCCTTACGGATTTGGGTGAGCTGAAAACAGAACAAGAAGATTTGGTGACAGACAAAGGGATTGTCATCGGAAAATATGTGGATCTTTATAAAAAGAATTCCGATCTTATAGGATGGCTTACGGTAGAGGGGACCCGCATGGATTATCCGGTCATGCAGACACAGCGCGATCCGGAATTTTACCTGAGGCGCAATTTTGATAAAGAATACAGCATCTCCGGCGTACCGTTCATGGATGCTCAAAGCGACATTTTTAAACCAACATCTAACTGGATGCTCTACGGCCACAATATGAAGGACGGAACCATGTTCCACGACCTTTTGGATTTTGCGGAAGAAGATTTTTACCAGGAGCACAAAACCATCAAATTCGATACTATCTACAAGGGTGGACAAGGAGAATACGAAATTGTAGCAGCCTTTTATTCACAGATTTACCCGGAAAACAAAAACGTGTTCAAATACTATAACCACGCAGGGCTTACTGGAAAGAAACAGTTCAACGAATACGTCAAGGAAGTCAAAAACCTGTCTGAATACGACACGGGAGTGGACGCCCAATACGGAGAACAGCTGATTACCCTATCTACTTGCAGCTATCACGTGCCGGATAAGCTGGGCAGATTCGCAGTTGTCGCCAAACGGGTAAAATAACAACGCGACGTATGATTAAAAAAATCAGCGCCGGAAACCGATTTCATATAAGAAATCAGGCTTCCGGCGCTGTTGTCATATAAAGCCCCTAATACAATCACATTATGTAAGTAAATCGCCGATGACCAGCACGATAAAATTGCTGTCATAAAGGGTCCGGCTGAAATAAGAAGCGTCCAGACTATCCAGAATCAGCTGCGTACTGGCCGGCGATACCAAATTCACCACCGGCAGCAAGAGCGCCAGAAAAAGAAAGACAAAGAGGACCCCGCGAATCATACCGGCAGCCAGGCCCAACAGCCCGTCCAAAAAACCGACAAACCCTTTGTTCTGCCTTTTAGATAGGGCCAAGGTTAGAAAAAAGGCAATCAATTTGACGGCCAGCAGGATGAGCAGAAAAGAGACAATCGTCATCGTCAGCTCGGTCAGCCTGCCGGCAATGTTCTGAGCCGCCTCCGACGCCGCTGTGTCGATTCCTTTTCCCAAAATCAAGGGCAGCGTGTCGGATGATGCTGCTAGCGAATCGGAGGACAGAGAAAGCTTGTCATAAAAGGCTTTATAAATCTGATCGTCCAGCTGGGTAGTATCGATCAAATACTTCCGCAGGGGCGATGCAAAAAAGAAGGCTGCGATCATGGCCCCCAGCCACCCCAGTGTATGGGTAAATGTATAAATAAACCCTTTGCGGAATCCGGAAACCATCGTCAGGATCAAAATGATAGCAACAACGATATCTAAAAACAAAATATACCTCCACTTTATTCGAATAGCCAGTTAAACCTGTTCATATATTACTAGAAAAACAGTGAAAAATCAAGGAGGTCGCAGACCATGGAGTATATGAGTCATAAAAAAAGCTTTATTATGCTGGATGAACAGAACCGGAACTTTGCCTTGGACAAAAACAAACAAATCCGTGGATACATAAAGTTGGAGACCGGTGGAAATCGAGGATCCCTGCGGGTAGGAGCAGAAAATCTCAGGTGCTTTGAACGAGGCAGCTATGTCTATAAGTTGATTTTATTCGGCAAGAAGAATGAAAAAACAATCTATAAAATTGTCGGTAACCTGATGATCAGCAGCAGAGGGCGCGGTGAAACCTATCTTCGAATTAATCCGGCAGATGTAGATGGAAATGGAAACGGCTTGGATTACTTTACCATTGCCATAATCGTCGCAGTATCGGCAACAGATAATCGGGAGCCGCTTCATCCGATTCTTCGGGGGACGCTGGAAGCAAAGATTGAAGCCGCAGGCAAGAAAGGGCCCGAGACCTATAATGACTATTATAACCACTACGTCCTGCAATGCTGTGAAGCGATTGAAAACAAAAAAGAACTTTACGACAGGCTGATTCCTTTTAAGGAAGACCGAACTGGAGCTGACTGGAGAAGGATCGTCAACTTGGGGAAATTCCCGCTGGTATCCCCGGGCGCTCAATATACCATGTCCAGATACAGACATTTCATCTTTGGCCTGAGCAAGGACTACTATTTTATCGGAGTACCGGGCCGCTATTTGGAACAAGAACAGCCGGACAGCGGCAATTCCGGATTTGTTCTCTGGCAGCCGATCATGGGTGCAGAAGGTTATCAAGCCGATGCTGAAGGCGCATCCTTAAAAAATAGGCAAGTGGCCTACGGCTATTGGATTGCGGCAGTCAACCGTTCGACTGGTTCAATCGAAGAATTTAAGAAATAACCCTCCGGCTTCCTCCCGATTTTCCCGTTAAACGGCGAATTTTGCTTGATAGAAACCAGAAAATATGGTAACATTGTAGGGTATATGAGGAAGTACATGTTAGAAGCCTTAAAAGAGGCGCAAATCGCTTATGATCTGGGTGAAGTCCCCATTGGAGCCGTAGTTGAAAAAGACGGCATGATCATAGGACGCGGACACAATTTAACAGAGAGAGCAAAAGATCCGACAGCCCATGCAGAGATGATCGCCTTGCGAGAGGCAGCGCAGGTGCTGGGCGGCTGGAGACTTTTGGGCTGTAATCTGTATGTTACGGCTGAGCCATGTGCCATGTGTGCGGGAGCCATTGTTTGGGCCCGCATTAAAAAACTTTACATTGGAACGATGGATCCCAAGGGAGGCGCATGCGGCTCTGTTTTCAATATACCGCAGGAACCGCGGCTCAATCATTATGTCGAAATTGAGACGGGCATCATGCAGCAGGAATGTCATGACATACTCAAAGCATTCTTTAAACAATTGAGAAAGAAGAAGTCGGAGGAAATACAACTATGAAAAGAATAGGCGCTATCTTATGCCTTTCCGTTATGCTGGTATTCATGTCAGCATCCGTTTGTTTTGCAGGACAAGGCGACTTGGCGATAAAAGATCAATACCCAAAGGACGGAGCTACGGGGACCGCAGTAGAAAATGCAAGTATTAAGATTTGGTTTAATCAGGATGTAAGGCCCAAGTCCAAAGATATTCGCAAGGCCAACAAAAAAGCTGTTAAACTGGTGGATGAAAAAGGCAAGGATGTTCCCATCTATGTGGCATACAGCCCCGACGAAGACGGGCTGATGATGGTTCTCAGCAGCGCAGACGCTAAAATCCAGGGAGACACGGAATATACCTTGACCATTGATCCCGAATTTCAGGCTACCAACGGAGATACGCTCGCTAAAGGAGATAAAGTTTCATTTAAAACGCTGGATCAATCCAAAAATATGACCGTAAACATGGTTATGATGGGTGTGATGATGGTCGGCATGATCTTTTTCTCATCCAGAAGCATGAAAAAACAGATGGAAAAGGAAAAGGCGGCAAAAGGCAAACATGATACGGTAAATCCATATAAAGAAGCCAAGCGCACAGGTAAATCCGTTGAAGAGATCGTAGAAAAGGATCAGAAGACAAAAGAAAAAGAAGCGGCGGCTGCTGCAAAACGAGCTGCCAAGCGGGCAAAAGAAGAAAAAGAACTGCTTGAGAAAGAAGCGAACAAAAAGCGGGTGGCGGGGCCGAGACCGATTTCTGCAGGCGGTGGAAAGTATAAGGCACCGAAAAAAGCAAAACCGAAAAAATCCCAGCAGCCAAATAAAGGAACAACCAGACCGAAGAACCAGACGGGAAAACAGAAGAACAGCAAGAACAAAAACAATTCCAAGAAAAAATAATGAAAAAGAGCGGGGGTATCCCGCTCTTTTTTGAGGAGGAGAAGATGCAGAGAATCCAAGTAAAAGCCTGTGGAAAAATCAATCTTTCCCTGGACGTAAAGAAAAGACTTGAAAATGGATATCACCAAGTGGAAATGGTTATGCAGCAGATTTTACTGCACGATGATGTTGCAGTGCGGTGGTTTGAAAACCAAAACGGCCGAGTTGAGATCGAAGTATCCACAAACAGACCCTATCTGCCGAGAGACAGCCGCAACTTAGCTTACAAGGCGGCGGATTTGATGATCCGCCAATACGGAGAAGCACGCAGCGGTAAGATTCGGATCGATATAAAAAAGAGGATTCCCGTGGCTGCCGGGCTGGCGGGAGGCAGCAGCAACGGAGCTGCTGTGCTTCACGCTCTAAATCAACTTTGGAGTTTGGGTTTGACTGTGAAAGATATGTGTGAAATGGGCAGTGAACTTGGATCGGATGTTCCCTTTTCCATCATGGGGCAGGCAAAGGAAAACCCGGATTTGGGACTTGCCAATGATCCCTTGGCTGCACACTGCGCCGTGGCCCGGGGAACAGGAACTGATTTGGAACCAATCATCGGGCTAAAGAGCCATCTGGTTCTCACCAAGCCGTCTATTGGTGTGTCAACTGCGGAAGTCTATCAGGGACTTGCACTTGATAAAATTGAAGAACGTCCCAATACAGCTGAGCTTGTTGCTGCTCTTGCCGAAAAAAATTATAAAATAATTCAAAAAAATATGATCAATGTACTTGAAAATTTTACTCTTACAAGGTATCCTAATGTTATGTATACAAAGAACAAGGTTGAAAGGCTGTTTGACGAAGAGGCAGTTTTAATGAGCGGAAGTGGTCCCACTATCTTCGCACTGTGTAGAAACAGGGGCGAAGCGCAGCGCGCTTATGAAGAGCTGAAAGCCTATAATAAAGAAACGTTCTGGACCAGAACTACCTATTAATGTGAGAGGAAAAAAGATGCTGAATTTTGATATCCAAAACCATAGACCCCTTAGAGAAATCGTATATGAAGAGCTGAAAATGCAGATACTGACTGGAAAGATCGTGCCGGGGACGAGAATGATGGAAGTGGAATTGGCAGAAGACATGGGTGTCAGCAGGACTCCAATCCGCGAAGCAATTCGCAAGCTGGAGAAAGAAGGTCTGGTGACTATAGAACCTAGAAGGGGCGCATATGCTTCTCAAATATCCACAAAGGATATGGTTGATATCCTGGAAGTGCGCCAGGACATGGAAGGGCTGGCGGCGTTTTTTGCTGCATCTCGTATGACTGACGGACAGATGGCGGAACTAAAAAAAGCGTCCGACTCCTACAACCAAGCAGTCGCAGAAGGCAACACCGCCAATATGATCGCTTATGATACCAAGTTTCACAGGATCATTGTGGAATCCTGCAACAACAATATTTTGGTACAAATGATTGAACAGCTGCAGGAGCTGGTTCTGAGATTCCGCTATATATACTATGATAACTTCCGCCGGGCGGAGAACATGCCGGAAGAGCATAGGCAAATCATGGAGGCCATTCGCGACGGGCGGGCTGCTGATGCCAGGGCCGCCGCTGATATACATATTGACCGGCTGAAGGACATGGTGATCCGGGACGGCATTGCCCAGGGACGCCGATAAAAGGCAACATAGCTGCAACCCAAAAGCCTGCGAGCCTTTTGGGTTGTTTTTTTGCTTACGATCTGAAGACTGGACAGCGGTATCCCCCGCTCACTCCTCCTTCCTTAACTCCAAAAATCGGATTTCATTTGCAGATAGGTTGGCGGAAAGGGTGCAGCTGCCCCACGGCGAAATCATCTGATAAACGGTCCTGGGCGCTGACAGCGCTTGTATGCTCTCGAATTCCTGACTAGTCAGCTGGCTCTTAAAATTAAGTTGCTTCCAGCCGCTGATGCAGGAGTCGCCGGCTTGAAACCGCCGCTCTGTAATCTGATATTCGCCGGAAATTTTAAAGAGGCTGAACTCATAGCTTTGGGATTCATCTTTGTTATCGTTGAAAAACAAAAGCTGATAGTTTTCCCCGCTTTTTACCAGCAGAAAAGTATCTTCCGCGCATACTACCGTTTCATACATTGTGGACAAAAGCGCATATAAGTAGTACTGGGGTTTTTTGAGCCCATTGATCGCCTTTAGCCCGGCCGTGTCCTGAGGCGAGTCGAACAAAGGCAGCTGGGGGATTTGATGGGGCGGCTTTACCAAAGCCTTTACCATGGAAAGACATTGGGTAAAAGGATCATAATGATCATAGAGTTTCTTGGGAATCAACCGGTGGCGGATGGGCAGGATGGTGCCTTCGGGTTCTTTTTTTAAGTCGATTTTCGCAGAGCGAATGATCCCACTGGCGCCGATAAATACCGGAAATTCGGAATAAGAATCGATGACATCGTTGATGCTTTCCAGAGGTAGTTCTTCGATTCGTTCCGCAGCATTCCCTAGAATCTGATCTTTGTAAAGCTGGCGGTATTCCTTGGGATGACAGCCGAACCACTCTTTAAAATTTTCCACATAATATTTTGCATTAGAGAAGCCGACGTTTTGCGAAATTTGTGAGACGGAGGCATTTGTAGTCAAAAGCTGCGCCTCTGACATTTCAACGCGAACCATACTGACAAAGTTGCGAAAGCTGTCGCCGATCTGCTTTTGGAAAAGATGGGACAGGTAATAGGTGTTGATGTTTTCTTTTTCTGCAATGGCAGCCAGACTTATTTTGTAGGGGTAGTTTTTATATACCAGGCTGACCACGCGGCTGACCCGGTCGATTTGCAGGATGTCGTGGGATATCATATGTTCAAAGCTGCGGTTGACCCGATCCACCTTGAAGCCCCGAAAATCCTTATATAAGGCGTCCATTAACTCCAAAGACAGATCTTTCATGCGGTTTTTGTAACCGCGTTTTTTTGCGTACAATTCGGAAATGATGGCGAAGATATGGGCTTTCATGGCCAGCTGCCTTTTGTAGGTGGCCACATCCTCGCTGCCCTTCGTGGTAAATACTTGGGTGTCCAGCTCCGGATAGAACTGGGAGAAGTAATCCATATTAAGACTGAGGACAACAACTAAGTTATTTTCTGTAAGGCCTTTTACTCCATGTACGTCATCACTATGAATAAAATGCATATGATTTTTTGAAAGATAATAGCGAGTGTAGGTCATTTTTAGATCAATCTCACCTTCCAGCACGTAGATGACTTGAATGTCATTGTGCATATGCCAAGGATACTCTTGAATCTTCAATACTTGTACCTTTATAGGCAGACCATCTTCATACTGAATCTTCTTTAACATTATGAATTCCTTTCCGGTTTCAGCTAGTCTTAGTTGCTATTTTTGATTATATCACATTCGGAAGGATCTGGGAAATACACAAGAAAAAATCTGAATATTTAAAAAAAGACATTAAACTGCGCAAGAGAGTTATAGATTGAGGCAGCTATTTTGGATACAATTTGATCAAAGAAATGTCGAGGAGGGAAACGATGAAGAAGGTAACGGTTGCTGCAACGCAGATGATATGCGAAAAAGATCCGCAACTAAATGCAGATCGTGCAGAGAAATTAATTCGTCAGGCCGCCGCACAGGGAGCCAATATTATTCAGATTCAGGAACTATTTCACACCCAGTATTTTGCCCAAGTGGTCGATTATGAGAATTTAAAAATCGCAAGGCCGGCAGAAGGACATCCGTTAATTAAACGATTCTCCAAGCTGGCAAAAGAACTGAATGTGGTTCTTCCGATCAGCTTTTATGAAGAAAGCGGATGCTGCCGCTTTAATTCCATAATGGTCATCGATGCCGACGGCACCAATCTGGGAATTTACCGAAAAACCCATATTCCAGATGATCCCGGCTACTACGAAAAGTTTTATTTCAGTCCCGGGGACACAGGCTTTAAGGTTTGGGATACCCGTTTTGCCAAGATTGGAATCGGAATCTGCTGGGATCAATGGTTCCCGGAAGCCGCAAGGTGCATGGCTCTGATGGGCGCCGAGATTCTGCTGTATCCTACGGCCATCGGGACTTTTGCCGTACCGGAGCCGGAACTGGCCAGTGAGCCCGATGATTTTGATCACTGGCAAAATACCATGTTAGGCCATGCGGCGGCCAATATGGTGCCTGTTGTGGCTTCAAACCGTATTGGAATTGAAAAGATGGGCACAACGGCGATCCGCTTCTGGGGAGCATCCTTTATCTCCGATAACCGGGGAAACAAGGTTGCGGAGGCCGATACCGAACATGAGGCCGTGCTCACCGTATCTTTTGATCTGGATGAACTTGCAGCCTATCGAAGAGAGGTCTGTGTGTTCAGGGACCGCCGCCCCGAGTGCTATCAGAAATTGCTCACATTGGACGGAAAGAGTAAATAAAAGGATAAGGAGGCGGAAGTGAGAGTAACAAAAATATTTTACAATGGGGCCGTTTACACGGCTGACCGGCAGTGGAGCAAAGCCCAGGCCGTTGCTCTGGCAGGGACCAAAATCGCTGGTGTGGGAAGCAGCGATCAGATATTAGCATATAAAGAGGAGAACACGCAGGTGATCGATCTTCAGGGAAAAATGGTACTCCCAGGATTTGTCGACTCCCACGCCCATCCTTCCTGGGGCGGGACCGAGCTTTTATATAAAGTGGATCTGTTTGACTGTAAAGACGTCGACGAGTATTTGAGACGGATTGAAGCATTCCTGGAAGAGTATCCCCATATAACCTTTCTTCAGGGCGTTGGGTGGGTAAATCCTCATTTTCCGCCGCAGGGGCCGTCGCGCTTTATGCTGGATAAGATCAGGCCCGATCTTCCAATGGCCTTTGATTCAGGAGATCATCATTCCGTATGGGCCAACTCCAAGGCCATGGAGCTGGCCGGCATCGATGAGAATACGGTTTGCCCGGAGGGAGGAGTCATTGAGAAAGATCCAGTTACTGGGGAACTGACCGGAACCTTCCGTGAAGCGGCCCAGGATTTGGTGCGCAAGATCGTCCCCGACTATTCCGTAGAGGAATACATGGCAGGGCTTCTTAAGTATCAGGAGATTATGGCTTCCTACGGGATCACCATGTCCCATGATGCCATGATTGACGGAGACGGACCGGCTTATCAGGCGCTGCTTCGTCTGGAAAAAGAAAATAAGCTCATCTCTAAAATGAATGTTTCGTTTAATACTTATGCGGACGACCCACTGAAAGATGCGGATCAGTATGAGCGCTATCGTCAAGAGACGGACGGGATCATGCTCAAGGGCAAGCATGTCAAATTTTTTGTTGACGGTGTTATTGAGGCGTCTACTGCGTGGCTGAAGGAACCTTATGCCAATCGGCCCGATTACTGCGGCGAGCCTATCTGGAAGGAAGCGGATTTGAAGCAGGTAGTGGTTTTGGCAGATCAGGCGGGGCTGATGCCCCACTTCCACGTGATCGGCGATCGGGCGGCGGAGCAGATGCTGGATGTATTGGAATATGTTGAACAGGTGGGCGGTCCCAAGAAGAGGATGCCGCTGGCCGCCCATGTTCAGCTGCTGGATCCGATCGATCTGCCGCGGATGAAGCCGCTCAATGTGGCCATATCGGCGGACCCTTACTGGTATGTAAAGGACCCAGGATATTACTTCAAACTGGAAGAGCCGTTTTTGGGTAAAGAGCGGGTTGAAAAAGAATACCCCATGAAGACCTTCTTTGATGCCGGCCTGATCGTCGCATCGGCCAGCGATTTCAGTGTGACGCCTGTGCCCAAGCCTCTTCGGGGGATTCAGATGGGAGTCAATCGTTGTTATCCGGAAATGAACAAGGAGGACCCAAACTGCGTACTTGGTAAAGAGGAGCGGGTGTCTCTGCGGCAGATGATTGAATCCTTTACCATCAATGGCGCCAAAGTGCTGGGACGCGAGGATGAGACAGGTTCCATCGAGTCCGGAAAAGATGCGGATTTGGTCATTCTGGAGAAGGACCTCTTCGAGATACCGGAGGATGAAATTGCATTCGTTGAAGTTTGCGAGACGATTTGCAGAGGGGAGACGATTTTTAAAGGGTAGATGGGGATAGGCCCTTCGGGGGCCCGTCGGGCCCGGATTAATAAAGGATGAAAAGCAAAATCATCGCTTGCGCTCGTTTTGGATTAAGTTTGCGATGATTTTTCATCGTGGGAAAAGCAAAACAGCAAGAAAAGCGATAATTTCCTGCTGTTCTTAGGCAAATTAGCAGCGAAAAAGGCCTAAAATCATCGTGGAAAAGGCTGCTGGCCACAGATCGCGATGATTTGCTCCCGGCCTCGAAACCTGCGAGAACATGATGCTTTCAGTTTTTTTGCCGGCTCTAATCCAAGAGCGCCAGCAATCTGGCCGCGCTCTCCTCCGCACCGGGAACCGTTTGAAAAGAAAGCTGGCTGTACGCCTCATACAGAGGAAGGCGCACTTCATACATATGGGCCAGGGCAGCGCGGTCTTTTGAAAGGGGCCGCCCTTCCATGGCCAGCTCATCCAAAGGCCGCTGGAGAAAGACGATGCGCCCGTTCTGACCTAAAGCTGCCATATTTTCAGGGCGAAGAACAACGCCGCCGCCGGTTGCAATGACCTGACCCTTTTCTTTGCCCAGGCTGCGGGCGGCTTCCGTTTCCAGGCTGCGGAAATGGGCTTCGCCTGATTCGGCAAAAATCTCAGGAATCGATTTGCCGGCAGTTTGCTCGATGACCGAATCCATATCCACAAAGGATTTACCCAGCTTTTCTGCCAGCAGTTTGCCTAAAGTCGTCTTTCCGCAGCCCGGCATGCCGATGAGGACAATGTTTTCGATTTGCCGCCGCAGCTGGTGAAGAATGGATTCGTTGTGCTGCTGAAATCCGGTTTCGCCGAGAAAATATTCCGCAGCCGCCGTAGCCTGCGCCACCAGCATAGGAAGCCCATTGGTACAGGCAATGCCCCGCTCCCTGGCCTGCTGCAGCAGCACGGTGGAGAAGGGGTTATAAATAACGTCAATGACACCAGAGCAGGCGGGAAAATCCGCAAGGTCGATCAGGCTTTCGCCATTATGGGGATAAGTGCCTGCCGGGGTGGTGTTGACAATAAGATCGATATCTTTGTGGGACGAAAGCTCCTCATAAGAAATGCAGCCCGCCTCGCCCCGCCGGGTGGTGATGAGAATCCGGCGGGCACCTTGGTCTTTTGCCGCTTTGCGCGCCATGAGACTGGTGCCGCCGTTGCCCAAGATCAATACTTTTTTATTTTCAAAGGAGATCCCGGCCGCCTGAGCAGCATAGAGAAACCCTTGATAATCCGTGTTGGTGCCACAGAGCTGGCCGTCTCGGAAATAGAGGGTATTCACCGCTCCGATCTCCCGGGCCAGATCCGACACTTGATCGCAAAAGGGGATGACGGCCTTTTTATAAGGAATGGTAATATTCAGGCCGTCAAAGTTTCTGGCTGCGATAAAGGATTCAAATTCTGTTTTGCTGAGGCTGAAAAGCTGGTATGAATATTTGCCCAGGCTTTCGTGGATCTGCTGAGAATAGCTGTGCCCCAGCTTCTCGCCTATGAGTCCGTATGTCATGGCATGCTCCGTTAAATCGTTTCCGAATAGCTGCCCAGGAATACGAAGATTTCAGGCTGGTTTTCCAGCTGGCCCAGCAGATTGATCAGCTCCGGCGAATAAACGGAAGCCTCCATGTCGAAATAAAACATGAATTCGAAATCGCTTCCCGGCACTGGTCTGGATTCCAGCTTGGTCAGGTTGACACCCAGAGCGGAAAACTTGGCGATCATATGGTAGAGAGCGCTGGGTTTGTGAGGCAGGGAAAGCATCAAGCTGATCTTGTTTGCGCCCGGATAAATCTCCAGATTCTTGGAGATACAGATGAAGCGGGTGTAATTGTTGTCGCTGACCTGAATGTTGTTGTTGAGGGATTCCAGCCCGTACAACTCGATGCAATCGCTGGAGCAGATAGCGGCCACATCGCTGCGGTCGGATTCGGCGACCATCTTGGCAGCTCTGGCCGTATTTTCACAGACGGTAATTTCCACATCTTTCAGGGTTTTGAGGAATTCTCCGCATTGACCGATGGCCTGTTCGTGGGAGAAAATTTCCTTTACATCCTTCATCTGAGTGCCCGGTTTTGCCAGCAGATTGTGGCTGACCCTGAGACGAATGCTCTTGACAATATGGAAATTGTAGTTTTTCATCAAGTCATAGACCGTGCCCACAGAGCCATAGGAGCTGTTTTCGATGGGCAGAATTCCATATTGGCACAGGCCCTTTTCAACCGCGTTGAAAACACCTTCAAAGCTGTTGAAGTACATGGTGCTGGGAACCTCGAAAAGCTTTTCGCAGGCAGCCTGAGAATAGGAGCCGGCAACCCCCTGACAGGCAACAACTGCTTTTTTCGGGAACAGCTTAGGCGTTTCTGCCAAAGCTTTTTCAATGCGGTCGCCGATATCGGAGATGCGGGACAAGTAATTGTTCTGATAAGAACGGCTGAGATCAAAGAGCGTGTTGAAGAGAATTCTTGCGTAACCGTCCAGCGGCTCGCCGATCTCATCGGAAATGCGATGCAGGATCTCCTTTTCCCTGGAAGTGTTGACAACCGGCAGGCTGTTTTCTTTCTTTTCCTTGGCGATTTCCAGGGCCAGGTTCATACGGTCCTTGAACAGCTGGGCAATCTGTGAATCCAACTGGTCGATGTCTTTTCTGATGTCTTCTAATTTCATTATTTTTCCTCCATAATCATATCTAAAAGTCCAATGGCGAGTGCGGCCTGACAAACGGGTACGGCGCGGACGGCCACACAAGGGTCGTGCCTGCCTCGAATGGACAGTTTTTCATTTTCTTTCTTGCTGAGACTGACGGACCGCTGCTCCTTGGCGATGGATGGCGTCGGCTTGAAAGCCAGTCTGGCGATCAGCGGCATTCCGGAAGTGATTCCCCCCAGGATGCCCCCGTGGTTGTTGGTTTCGGTTCGAATTTGATCTCCTTCGACAAAAAACGGGTCATTGTTTTCTGAGCCGTAAAGACGGGCGCTTTCAAAGCCGGCGCCGAACTCCAGACCCTTGACCGCAGGAATACCAAAGAAGATAGGAGCGAGGACGCTTTCCACGCCGTCATACATGGGCCCGCCCAGACCAACCGGACAATTTCTGGCATAGACCTCGACAATACCGCCGATCGAATCTCCATCCTTTCTCGCCTGGAGAATCAGTTCCTGCATTTTTTCCCCCGCATCCTCAGAGATAACGGCAAAGGGGCGCTCAGGCGCATGGGGATCCAGGGGATTCAGCGGCGCGTCGCAGGCTGAGCCAACCGAATAAAGGTGAGCGCCCGTCTCAATACCTTCCTTGCGTAAAAGCTGGAGGGCGATTCCACCTGCTATGCACAGAGGAGCAGTCATTCTGGCGGAGAAGGGACCGCCGCCGGACATGTTCAGGCTGCCGCCGTACTTGACCCGGGCGGGAAAATCCGCATGACCGGGGCGGGGAACATCCCGCAGATTCTTGTAATCCCCTGATCGGGTATTGGTGTTGGCAATGGCCATGGTGATAGAGCGATCCATGGTGATCGCCAGATTATCGATTACCCGGATGCCGGATTTGGGCTGGACCAAGTCCGCTTCCTTGCGGGTGGTGGCAAAGGGACTGTTGCCTGGAGCCCGCCGGTCGAGAAATCGCTGGAGCTCCGTCAGATCAAATGCTGTGCGGCGGGGCAATCCGGTGATGGTCACGCCGATTTCTGGCTCATGGGAACCGCCGAAAATGGTTACCTTTATATTTTTTCCAAAACTAGAGAACATGGTATTCACCTCCCAAAGCCTCAAAATCCTCAAAAAACGTCGGATAAGACTTGTTGACTGCTTCGGCGCCCTCTATGATGATGGGAGCTTCTGAAACAATCGATGCCACGGTCATAGCCATGACAATGCGGTGGTCGTTGTAGCCGCTGACAGTACCGCCTTTTAACCTGGGAACCCCTTCAACGATCAGACCTCCCGGCTCTTCCGTAATCTTTGCTCCCACCCGGGAAAGACAATCGTACATGGCGGCCAGACGATCCGACTCCTTGATTCGCAGCCGATGGGCATTGTGTATGCGGGTAGTGCCCTTTGCTGTGGAAGCGGCTACCGCCAAGATGGGGACCAAATCCGGAATTGGGGAAGCATCCACATGAATGCCGCTCAGGACATTGGCCATGGAAAGAACGCTGTTTCCTTTTACAGTAAGGTTTCCGCCCATTCTGCGGGCCAGATTGAGGATTTCCCGGTCGCCCTGCATGGATCGGGGGTTGATTCCGTTGCAGATTATCCCCGAATCGGAGGAAAGGATGCCGGCGATGATCCAAAAGGCAATATTGGACCAATCTCCTTCCGCCGCCAGGTCCCCCGGCGGAAGGTACTTCTGACCGCCCGGAATTTTATAAGTGGGACAGCCTTCCTTTTCTTCGATATAGACTTCAATGTGAAATTGTTTCAGCACATCCAGCGTCAAATCCACATAACCTCTGGACTCCAGCGGAGTCGTAATGCGGATTTGGCTGCCGGACTCCAGCAGGGGCAGCGCGTAGAGAAGGCCGGTGATATACTGAGAGCTTACATTTCCGGGAAGGGTAAAGACTCCCGCCTGCAAACGGCCCTGTATTTCACAAATCTCAGCGGAATTTCCCTTTTTGCGATGCTTATTGATAAACTTGCATCCGTGGGCCTCCATTTCTTCCTTTAGCGGAGAGATGGGGCGCTGCGGCAGTCTCCCGCAGCCGAGAAACAGGGCACGTTCCTTCAGCGCCATGGTAACTGGCAGCAGGAACCGCAAGGTTGATCCGCTTTCTTTACAGTCCAGGACAGGATGGTCCTTTTTCAGCTGCAAAAGACAAGCCCTGGTGGCTTCAATGTCCTGGGACGTGGTATCGATGGATATGGCTGGGGTCCGCTTGGATAAGGCAGCGGCGATCAGCAGCCGGTGAGCGTGGGATTTGGAGGCAACGGCCTTGACGCTGCCGACCAATGGTTGTGGAATGATTTCAATTTTCATGAAAGTCCTGCCTTTATAAATTCTTCTAATTGGGTGACGGGAATGGTTTTCAATGTACAGTTTCCCAAGGTAAGGGGGACGACCAGCGTGATCTTGTCTCCCATGCGTTTTTTATCGTTTAATGCGGCTGCGGTGAGCTCCTGGGCCGTATAAGGGCATTCCAGCGGGAAGGAAAACTTCTTCAAACTGGAAAGGATCGGCCTCAGGCAGTCCTCCTTGGACCATTCCAGTGCAAGCGAAGCCCGGGAACAAATCACCATGCCGATGGCCACCGCATGGCCGTGACTGATGGAAAAATCGCTGCATCTTTCAATGGCATGGCCGATGGTATGGCCGAAGTTAAGCAGCTGCCTCACGCCGGTATCCCGTTCGTCAGCCTCCACCACTTGCCGTTTAATTTCAATAGCCCGCTGGCTCAAATGACGGATGGTTTCCGGCGCATCCAGCCGGGGAGCCTGCTGGATATAGGCAAAAAGCTCCTTATCGGCAATGGCTCCTGCTTTAATGGCTTCTGCGGCTCCATCCAGCAGCAAGTCGTAGGAAAGGGTCTTCATGGTGTCAATATCAAAGAGAACCAGCGATGGCTGCCAGAAGGCGCCGGCCAGGTTTTTCCCCGATGTCAAATTGACGCCTGTTTTGCCGCCCACCGAGGAGTCCACTGCGGCCAGAAGCGTGGTCGGAACCTGGACAAAGTCGATTCCCCGCAGATAGACGGCGGCTGCAAATCCGGCCAGATCGCCGGTGATGCCGCCACCCAGAGCGACGATTCCATCGGAGCGGGTCAGCTGGCTTTCCGCCAGAAACTCTAAAAGATGGGACACGGTATCCAGGCTTTTGGAAGCTTCTCCTGGAGGAAAGGTGAACTTTACCGTTTCGTATCCCGCTTTCAGCAGCGATTCCGCCAGCGCCTTACTGTAGAGCCGATCAACGGTATCATCGGCGACGATGCAAAGCTTTCGGGCTTTACCTGGCAGCGCCGCGCTGATCAGTTTTCCGGCCTGATACAGCAGCCCTTGACCTGTGAGAACCTGATACGTTTTTGAAGCTGTAATTTGAATGGTATCCATTAGAATATTTCTCCGTCTATCATTGCTTTTTTCTCCCTGCCGTCCTTTAACAAGCTGCGCAGAGTTTCTCCGTCCTTAGCTTTGATGGCTGCGCTGTATTCTTTCAGCCGATCAGCGATGCCGTCGATCTCCTCCGCCAGATAATCCGAATTGTCGAGAAACAGTTCCGTCCACATATCTTCGTTCAGCTTGGCTACACGAGTCAGATCCCGGTAGCTTCCGGCGGAAAATCCTTTATGCTTTATAGCCGCGGGGCTTTTAATGTAAGCGCTGGATACTGCGTGGGCCAGCTGGGAGGTAAAGGCGATCATCTGATCGTGCTCCTGCGGTGTTGCGATCTGCAGGTTGGTAAAGCCGATTGCAGTAAATAAATCTTTTACTTTTTCCACATCCTGTACGCTGCCCTTTGTCGGGGTTAGGATCATAGAAGCGTTTTTAAAAAGGGCCTTCTTTGCATGGTCAAAGCCGGAATGCTCCAAACCGGCCATGGGATGTCCGCCGATAAAGACGAAGCCCTGTTTCAGTGCCATGGGCTCGACCTGGCTGCAGACAATTTGTTTTACTCCGCAGCAGTCCAGCACAATGGAGCCTTTTTTAAACATCTCCTGATGCTCCCTGATATAATCGACAGCGGCCTTAGGATAAAGAGCCACGATAGTCAGGTCACATTCTTTCAGCAGGTTGTCTGTCAGCGCCTGGTCGATGGCGCCGATCAGCTGAGCTTTTTTTATGACCGTATCCTTCCTGTCGTATCCATATACGATGTGATCGGTGTTTTCTTTAATCGCTTTTGCCATGGAGCCGCCGATCAGCCCCAGACCGATAATTGCAATTTTCATGACAGATGCTCCTTAACCCTTGTATGCGTGGGGCAAAATGGCGTTGACTGCTTCCACCACGTCGGTGAACGCTTCTGGTGTGAGAGACTGAGCTCCGTCGCAGAGGGCATGAGGCGGATCGTTGTGCACCTCGATCATCAGTCCGTCGGCGCCGGCCGCTGCTGCTGCCATAGCCATTGGTTTTACCAGATGGGCAATTCCGGTGGCGTGGCTGGGATCGACGACGATAGGCAGGTGGGTCATGGTCTTAAGAAGCGGTACTGCCGCCAGGTCCAAGGTATTTCTGGTGGCGGTTTCGAAGGTCCGGATTCCTCTTTCGCAGAGGATCACATTCTCATTGCCGCCGGCCATGATGTATTCTGCGCTCATAAGCAGTTCCTGCAAGGTGCTGGAAAGGCCCCGTTTGAGCAAAATCGGCTTATCCAGATGTCCCAGCTCTTTCAAAAGTTCGAAGTTCTGCATATTTCTGGCGCCGACCTGGATGACGTCCACATCCTCGAAAAGGGGAAGATGGGATAAATCCATTACTTCTGTAACGATGGGCAGCCCAGATTCTTTCTTGGCTTCCAGCAGCAGATTGATTCCTTCGGAGCGCATGCCCTGGAATGCGTATGGTGAAGTTCTCGGCTTGAAAGCGCCGCCGCGATAGAGATGAGCGCCGGCTTTTTTCACGTCCTTGGCGATCTGGCAGACCTGCTCTCTGGATTCGACGGAGCAGGGTCCTGCGATGATCTGAAAATTTCCGCCCCCGATTTTAGCGCCGGCAACGTCTACGATCGTGTCCTGAGGGTGGAACTTGCGGTTCACATTTTTATAAGGTTCCTGGACTCTCTTTACGGTTTCCACAATATCGAGGGCGTTGATGAGATCGATGTCTACGGCGGAAGTATCACCGATCAATCCAAGAATGGTGGTATTTTTTCCCTGACTGAAGTGAATGTCCAGGTTCATGCTCTTGAGCCAGGCGATTAAATTTTCAAGTTGTTTTTCTTCCGGATTGTCTTTTAAAATAATAATCATGCTATTCTCCTTTTCCTTAAAACGAAAAAACTCCGCAAGTGAATTTCACTTGCGGAGAGTATCTCGTGGTATTGATTGGCTTTCAACTAGTTAAACGAGTTATCCCATTGCAGCAAAATTCACTTTACCCTTAAAAAAGAAAGTAAAGTAAAAATAAAAGTATTCAGCTGCAAATGTGTTGAATTTGTTTAACATCGCTTTTATCCTCTCTTGATAATCTGTAAGCATTTTACCACAGGGCATCCGCAGATGTAAAGCGGTTTTTGTGAAAAACCATAAAAAACTTTACAAAATTTGTGCTGCGTAAATAATGAACTTGCTGACACCGGTGCATGGTCTGCCGAGCCGATTGCCGTATTTTCAGCTGATTGCAAGACTAAGCACGGATGATGCGGCCGGATTTTCTCTCCGGGGGCAGGGGCAGATCGCAGTCCGCATAGCCTAGAGCCAGGGAGCCGATTCCCGCAAAGCCTTCGGGGATCCCCCACTGCTTCATCAGATCTTTGCCTTCTTCGGTTTGGAACATTTCCCGCTCACGGTGAATCCAGCAGGCCGCCAGCCCGATGGAATGGGCCGCCAGCATCATGGTATCCAGCACACAGCTGGCATCTTCAATATAAGTGGTGCGCTCTTCCGGCGCAAAGACAAGAATGACGGTAGGCGCGCCGTAGTAAGGATTCTTGTCGGATCCCAGGACCTGGGCGTTCATCTTTACGATCTTGGCCATGGTATCCGGCGCCTGTACGGCTACCAGAATCGGGCACTGCATGCCCCTGCCGGAGGGCGCGTAAGTGCCGGCCTCTAAAACAGTCTCCAGTTCCTCCTCTTTAATCTGGGTTTGTTTATATTTACGAATGGATCTTCTTGTTACGATATTTTGCAATACCTCATTTTTCATCATAAGCATCTCCTTTCCGTTTCGCTCCCGCCCTTCGCCAGGAAAACAAGCTCCGGCTGGGCAGGACATCCAATCTTGAATTTTGCCGCAGATTAGCTGCGGAGCTTTGCTATAATACAGGAAATATCGATTGCGTAGCATTTCCTGTATTTCAAAAAAGTTTACCTTGTGAAAGTGAGCGCGAAGCGCGAATAACGTTTCCAAAGGAAACTTTTTTATTATTGTAGTCTCTTTCTGAAAAGGTGTCAAATGGGTTTTATGAAAAATAAATATTAATATAATATTGACTTTAATAAAATTAAATGTTATTTTAAAATTATTAAAGGAGGGACGTGTGTATGACTTCATTTATATGGATTGGCTATATATCAGCCCTATCGGTGTTCACCGGCCTTTGCCTGATTATCGCCGCTATTGCGGCAGAGGTCCAGCTGGTTAAGAGAAAGAAAAAAACTGCGGTCGTTTTAATTGCGGCGGCACTGGTCCTTGGAACCGGAAGCAGTGTGTTTTTCAGTGTGGTAACCGAACATAGGTCTCCAGCAGCCCGCAGTGAAATTTACATTTATAAGGATCCCGAGAACTTTGAGGACGCTGTGGGAAAATTCCAGGTCGTCCAGGATGAACAAGACCAGATCCAGGGCTTCGGCAAACTGGCCGTCAAGGAAGGCGGGACCATCAAATATATGGATATGGAATTCGACCGGCAGCACCGAATGATCGGCGGCAAAGAGGCTTTACAATATGAAACGGCTGTTAACGACGCGCTGAAAGCAGAGTGGGCGGGCAATACAATGATCGGCAAATCAGCCGCCATCGATGAGCTGAACAAGATCAGAGAAGGCTATGACAGTGAAATTACGTATTTTGACAAAAGCCTGTTTCCAAGGAATTTTCTGATTCATAACCTTCTCACAATGGTCCTGCTTGCCATTTATCTGGCCGGTAAGATCAGGGAAAAACGAAAAAGAGCCTCTGGGCTGGACAGCACGAAAATACAGGATCTATAAGGAGGAAATCAATTATGACCATTGAACTGGTACCGGAATGGATGGCGGGTTTGGAAGAAGAGGACGTTACGTTTATTAAACGGTTTGTTTTATCCTCAGGGTCTTTGAAGGATATGGCCCGCCAATATGAAGTCACATATCCCACAGTCAGGCTGCGTCTGGACCGGCTGATCCAAAAAATTCAGATGGAAGAGGAAAAAGGCCCGGAACCTTATGTGGATTTCATCAAGAAACTGGCCTTAAACGATAAGCTGGACTTTGAAACGGCCAAGTTGATTATCAATGAGTATAGAAAGGAGCGGCAGGATGGAGCGTAATGCCATGATATGGTTTCTGATCTTTCTTGTTTTCATTATTGTGCTTTTAGGCCTGGAACTTCTGCTTTCCACCCGCAGGAACAAATGGTGGGGTTTGATCCCGATGGCGGCGGCAGCGGCTATTGTGATCTGCCTGAATTTAAGCTTGTTAGAGGCATCCAGCTCCTATACCGTAAAAAAACTTACCGCAGAGGACGGCGGCAATCAGTTTGCGATCAGCCTTCGTTATGATAAAAAGGGAGAACTGGTGGACTTCTCTGATCTGCAGGTTCGCGACAAAAGGGGAACCTTGATCGATGAGGTCTATTTATCCTTTGACAAAAGCGGCAGGCTGGAGAGCGAAAGCGACAGGGCCATCTACCAGGAAACGATCGACAGGATGCTGGATGGGAGCAAGCTGACCGGTTTTCCCGCCGGGGATGCAATTGAGAAAGATATGATTCCCCTTGGCGACGGACTTTATGTAAGTACGACGAGCTCCTGGGTTGCCAGTGTCTTATGGGTGGTCGTTCCCATGATTCCGGTTTATGTGATCGGACGCCTGGTGGTGCGGGCCAGGAGGCGGAAAGCGGAGCTGAAAAAGCTGCAGGTGGAGGGGCTTTAAATGTTTTGTGCGGTCCGCCGACTGGCTGGATTTGCGATCCCACCGATCAAATGGAATTTATCCATTTGGTCGATTACTTCTTATTGGAAGTATCTTCATCATCAGACCTCTTATTCTTACTCTGGGCACTTGCTCCAAAGCAAAGGCAAGCAGAACCTAAGCACAGCCAAATTACGCCGGATGAAAAGCCCGAATTGATAAACTTAGTAATAGCGACTATGTAAAATAACACCGAAGCTAAATAGTATAAAGTCACGGTTGTTTTCTTGTTCATAATATTTTCTCCTCCCATTTCCTAGTTCAATTCTGTCTGTTTCAAAGATGGAATAGATGCATCTACATTGTACCATACACCATAATTTCCATCCATAGGGTTTCATTCAGATTGGCCATCTTCGCCCTACGATTGTAAACATTGTGCTTGTTCTCGCACGGAGGAGAGCAAAATACGGCGCTGGGTCTGCTTACGACAAATGCTTTGGTGCAATGCCGCCATACGCTCCGGCATGAATTTGCAGCGAATCGCTGGTGCATATTGACCTGCCGGCACAAACGTGTGATAATTGTGACAACGAATATAGGAGGATCGGATACATGATTGAAATTCCAGAAAGCAGCACGCTGGCAAAGCAGCTCAACCAGACCATCCGCGGAAAAGGCATCGAGACTGTAAATGCGGCAAAGTCGCCCCACAAATTCGCTTTTTTCACAGGGGATCCGCAAGACTATCCCAGCAAGCTGGAGGGCCAGACAGTCCATGAAGCCCAAGCCCTCGCAGGCATCGTACAGCTTCATATTGGCGATCTGTGTCTGACCTTCAACGACGGCACAAATCTGCGATTTTTTCAAGCAGATGAAAAAAAGCCGGAAAAGCATCAGCTGTTTATCGAATTCACAGACAAAACAGCATTGACATGCAGTGTTCAGATGTACGGCGGGATCCATTTATTCAAAGAGGATGAGAATGATGATATGTATTATTCAGTGGCAAAATCAAAGCCGTCTCCATTGACGGAAGCTTTTGATTTTTATCATTTCTGCTCAATATGGGATGAGGCCAAACAGATCCTCAGCATCAAAGGGCTCCTGGCTACGGAGCAACGCATTCCCGGTCTGGGAAACGGTGTCTTGCAGGATATTTTGTTCCGTGCAGGTGTAAACCCCAAAAGCAAGCTGTGTGACTTGGAAGAAAAGCGGCGGCGGATTTTTGAAAGTATAAAGGAAACTCTGGCGGAGATGGCGGAAAAAGGCGGCAGGAATACGGAGAAGGATTTATTTGGAAATCCCGGAGGCTATAAATCGATTCTTTCCAGCAAAACTTGGAAAGAACCCTGCCCGGTCTGCGGCAGCGCCATTGAAAGAAAGGCCTATCTGGGAGGAAACGTCTATTACTGCCCGGTATGCCAGTCATTAAAGTGAGGGGATGAAGCGGATGCTGTATGAGTATGAAGAATTTGAAAAACTGCAATATGAAGGCGGCCTTGTGGAAGACTGCATTTTTACCGACTGCATCTTTAAGGAGTGCAGGTTCCTGGAGATGGAGATTCGGCATTGTTCCTTCAAAAGCTGTACGTTCCAGAGCTGCACGATTTTAAACAACGATTTTAAATTTACCGATGCTACGGACAACCGTTTTGAAGGCTGCTCGGTGATTGGCATGGCCTGGAATGAAGTGGAAAAGGAAAATAATATTATGCTTCCTTTCTCGGCTTTTGAAGCATGTACCCTGAAACACAATTTATTCGTGGGATTCAAGATGAAGAAGTTCCGGTTCGATGATTGTGATTTGATCGGCAGTTCCTTTCAGCAGTGCGATTTGAAGGACAGCTCGTTTCGGCGCGCCGGGCTGAAGGATGTCAGCTTTCAGCAGAACAACCTGACCGGAGCTGATTTTCGCGATGCCCAGGATTATCTGATTTCCCTGGAGAATAATCAGCTGAAAAAAGCGAAGTTTACCTTTCCGGATGCCATTCGCCTGCTTTCCGCAACTGGAATTATTGTGGAGTGATTGGCTTCTCAGAAGCCAGGGGATCATTTTTTCAGGATGAGGCCCTGCAAACCAACCCATGACTTTGTGAAAAAATGTGATTATCACCAGCCCCGCAGTAAAGCGGGGCCTTTTTCCTGTATGACGGCATTTTAATCAAATTGACGGAATCTTCAAGCTATTATACAATAAACATTAATCTATTTTAAAGGAGGCGTGCGGCATGCAGGGAACAAAACTGATCGGCGTAAACAGAAAACTGGTAAAACAGGAAACGGACGCAGAGCTTTATTTTGAAGAGGAAAAACTGATTAAAGCGCTGCCCAAAGAGCTCTTGATGAAATGTTCGGAAAAGGAACTGCAATCGATTATCGACTGTATTTACGATGGCATTTACATAACAGACGGACAAGGCTACACTCTGATGGTCAATCAGGCATCGGCAAAATATGTGGAAGAACTTCCCCCTGATATCATCGGCAAGAACGTAAGGGAAATGGTTGAAGAGGGATACTGGAGCGAATCAATCTGTCTGGAAGTGATCAAATATAGAAAAATGATAAGCAAAGTTCAGATGGTGGAAGGCAAAGAAGTACTGACCACAGCAATTCCCTATTTTGATAATGGAGAATTGGTGAGGATTGTCGCAACTGATCGTGATATCTCACAGCTGCAGGAGATGCAGGAAAAACTCAGACAAATGGAGGAAACGGCCGAACAATACGAGTCCCGCCTGGAGTATTATCGGAAAAAGAACCTGGACGGAGACGCGCTGATCTATAAAAGCAAGAAGATGAAAAACTTGGTCGATTCGGCTGTGAGAGTGGCAAAGCAGGATGTGACCATCTTGATCCAAGGTGAATCGGGGACAGGAAAAGAAAAACTGACCGATCTGATCTACAAAAACAGCCTGCGCAGCGAAGGTCCCTTTGTCAAAATCAACTGTGCGGCCATTCCTGAGAATCTAATCGAATCCGAATTATTCGGCTATGAAAAAGGAACCTTTACCGGGGCAGAGAAAAGTGGAAAAAAGGGCCTCTTCGAAGTGGCGGACAAGGGCACATTGCTTCTGGATGAAATTGGGGAATTACCGCTTCACCTGCAATCCAACCTGCTGCGAGTTATTCAGGAGAAAGAAATCATGCGCATCGGCGGCAGAAAACGGGTGCCCATCGATGTGAGAATCATAGCCGCTACCAATGTAAATTTGCAGGAGGCTGTAAAGGAAGGCAAATTCAGAGAAGATTTGTACTATCGATTAAATGTGATTCCCCTGATAATTCCGCCGCTCAGAGAGCGCAGGGAGGATGTGGCGGAGCTTATCGACTGGTTCCTCGACAGTTACAATCGGAAGTATAAAACCAAAATTGGCATTTCACAAAAAGCAATTGAAGTATTCACCGATTATGACTGGCCGGGGAATGTCCGTGAATTAAAAAATGTGATCGAGCGCCTGATTATCATCTTGGAAGGTGAAGAGATTACGGAAAAACAAGCTGCCAGGCAAGTGGGCGGCAGTGTAAATGAAGAGCTGCAGCCGGATGAAAGCCTATCACTTACCCAGCAAGTAGAGAATTTCGAAAAAAGCCTACTGCAATCCACTATGAAGAGGGCTGGGACAGGAAGTGAAGTGGCAAAGCTTTTAAAAGTCAGCAAATCAACCGTTTCCAAGAAATTTAAAAAACATGGTTTATCATTTTGAAAGGCTATCGGTTTCCAATCGGAAACCGATAGTTTCTATCTGGAAACATAAAAAAGGAAGCGATTAAGGGACATTGGACAGGAAATTGAGGCACTGAGTTTCCAAATAGAAATTAAATAATGAAATTTTTCAGAAAAATTAGATAAAGTGAAGATTTTGAAAACTTATTGATCGGAAAAACGTTGATATTTAAACCTTCTTAACTTGTGGCACGGGATTTGCGATTTATAGAGGCATCGCGATACAAACATTTTCACATAATGAGGAGGAACGAAATGAAAGTATTGATTGTTGGTGCCGGAGGTCAGGGCGGTGCGTGCGCATCGATTTTGGCAAGACAAAGTGAGATCGAGGAAATACGACTGGTAGACTTAAAAGAAGAGACTGCCCTCGCTGTTGCAAAAGAAATCAACAGCCCCAAAGTAAAGACGGGATCCGTCAATGCGACTGATCCGGAAGATGTGGCGAAAGCTGCCGAGGGTGTAGATGTGGTCGTAGATATGGTAATGCCATGGATGGTCACCTATGTGATGAAAGGCGCGCTGAAGGCAAAGGCGAACTATATCAACACGGCCTTTGACGATCCCTATTGGGATGAATTTTTGGAAGGAAAAGACGTGGAGGAACTGACCCTCTGCAAAGAATTTAAAGACGCCGGGCTGACCGCGCTCTTTGGCTGCGGGTTCGCCCCGGGAATGACCAATGTTTTAGCGAGAAGATTTGCCAACAAAATGGACCAGGTGGACAGCATTAAGATGCGGGTCGGCAAGGCCAATGTCCTGCCGGGGGAAGGCGCTTACGACTGGGTGCTGCGCCCCTGGAATCCGGGATGGTCGCCAAAGCAGGCGCTGGTGGATTGCGCAAGCCCGACCTATGCCCTGGAAGAAGGAAAATTTGTCCGATACGAGCCTTTCGGCGGAATGGAAATGTGCGATTTCCCAGAACCAGTTGGGAGTCTTCCTGTTACCCATCATTCCCACGAAGAGATCTATAGTATGCCGACCACCTTTGCCGGCGTAAAGAATCTGGATTTCAAATATTATCTGATGTACCAGCCGGCAATTTTTTACGCTTCGGGACTTTGCTCCCAGGAAAAAGTGAAAGTAGGGGATCAGGAAGTAGCGCCCATCGATGTGATCGCTGCCATGGTACCGCCGCCGCAAAACAATATCTTCGGCGCTACGGACGAAGAGCTGAAAAAGGCCGATGAGACTGCGTTTATCGAACTGATCGTAGAAGTATCTGGCCAAAAGAACGGAAAAAAAGTCACATACAAGGCCAATTGTCCAAAGATGAATGCGCCGGGGCCTGAATTGAAAAAACTCTTTGGAACAGCTTTGGTATATGTTGCCCTTCCCCTGGCCATCGGTACAATTATGATTGGAACGCAGCCTCTTGAGAAAGGCATTATCTTTGCGGATCAGTTGGATCCGGACGCTTTCCTTAAGAGAATGATGGAAACGGGATACCCATACAACTGGAAAGAAGTGTGCATAGAGGGATAACGAAAACAGAAGGAATCGGAATGAAATAGAAAGGATGAACCAGGTGATGATATGGTAAAACGGTTAGAAAAACGAGAACAACTGGGGAAAGTTTGGTACACACCCATAACGCAGGATCGTGAAGAAGCTGTGGAGAAAAAACTACGCCTTCTGCACGGCAGTTTTTTCGGAAAGCCCATCGTAAAGTTTGAAGTCAATGCCCGGAAGGATGTCTACGTACCATATTGTTATCTGGTCTATCATTTTCATGCGGAAAGAGGCATTCTGTTTCGGAAAAACGGCCTGGAAAAAGTGGGAGACGCAGGCGTGATATTCGACCTGAACGAAGCCCATCCCTTCCAATACGATGTTTATGAGAGCGGCGGCCTCAAGCTGACAAAGAAGATCGCCGGTTCGCTGAAGCGGACGGCGCTGCCGGCGGGAATATCTCAACAGCAAATGCAGGAGCAGACAGAAGAATACATTCAGGACAAAATTATGAAACGCTTCTATGGCAGACCGGGACAACTGGAGCTGAAGAAACAGCAGTATTTTTTCAGACCGGCGGTAGAGCTTCAAATCGTATACAAAAACGGCGCCGTAAATAAGAGGTATGCCTATCTGGACGACTTTGGCGTTGAGAGCGAACACATTCTGGGCCTCAAATACAGAGTAGAAAACAATTTCTGATTTCATTTTGCTGTCACAGGAGGAGAAAGAAAATGATTGATTTTACAAAGATATGGTCTGGGCTGGACTGGGGAATTATCGTAGTTTATTTCCTTTTAATTATCACAGTAGGGCTGGTCATGCGCAAACGGGCCAGTAAAAATATGAAGAGCTTTTTCGTGGCTTCAAGAAGGCTGACAATTCCCGTGCTGATCGGTGTGGGCGCCGCAAGCTGGATCGACTCCTGGTCCATTGTCGGTCTTGCGGAATGCGGAACTACCATGGGAATTTGCATTCTGTTTATCTATGTTATTCCCAATACCATACTGAGACTGCCGCTGGCATTGTGGATTGGGCCTTTCGTAAGGGATAAGATGCCTGATTGGGTTATCACGATGCCCGATTTGATGGCCTATATGTACAGCAAAAAGACAAAACTGATTATGGCGATCGGAATGCTGCCTCCATTTTTATACGAAGCGGCGCTGCTGACAGCAGGCGGCCAGGTGATCGCCTATGTGACAGGAATCAATATGTGGGTAGCCTTTGGGATCCTGGGCGTAATCATTATTTTTTACACGTCGCTTTCCGGGCTTTGGGGCCTGGCTGTTACAGATATGATGCAGTTCATCGTCATGTCTGTGGCGGCAGGCGTGCTGTGCCTGGGAATGTACAGCCACTTCGGAGGGTTCGCCACTTTGTTTGAACAGGCGGGAGCCATCAATCCAAACCTGATCACCATCTCCGGAGGCAACAATATGATGGAGATTTTGTCCTGGGCCATCGGAGCATTGGCGATGTATGCAAACTCTCAGTCATACCAGAGATTCGGGTCTTCCAAATCAGGGGGAGATATAAAGGTGTCCTATTCCTGCATTATGCTGTTTGGAATTTTTTTCAGCACAATCATGGTTTTGGCAGGGATGGCGGCACTAGTAGAATATCCGGAGGTTGCAGCAGCTTCTCCCTCGGAGGCTTTCTGGGGAATCGTGTTCACGACCCTGCCCATCGGACTTCGGGGACTCTTTGTTGCAGCTGTATTGTCGGCGGTCATGTCTACGGTAAGCGCCGATTATCTGATCTGCGGAGCCGTAGTGGTGCACGATATATTCAAGGGATTCATCAAACCGGAACTGGGAGACAAAGCGGAAGTAAAAGGAACCCGTATCGTAATCTGGTGCGTCGGCATTGCCATGATCATTGCGACTTATTTCTGGCAGGACGGAATTTCAAAAGCCTACTACTATTGCGGCGGTTTCCAGGTTGCGGCATTCATCGTACCGCTGATGTTCGGTCTGTTCTACAGACGTAAGACTGCTGCCGCCGGATTCTGGAGCCTTTTGCTGACAATCGTAATGTACGCGGTATGGCAGTTTGTTCTTGAATGTCCGGGCGGTGTTCCAACCAATCTGGCTTGCATCATTTTCAGCGCTCTGGTTTATGTAATCGTTGCAAAGCTGACGTACAAAAAAGAGGATGCCAAGAAAATAGCGGCATAAGTGAGGAGGATAGAAATCATGGACGATAAGAAAAAACAAAAGCTGGCTTACATATGGGCCTTGTTGACCGTCATCGTGACCTGCATCGTGGGAGCGCTGGTTGCAAATTATTCCGATCAGATCCTGCCTGTGTTTTTAGGATGCGCGGCTGTCCTGTTCGGACCGATCACAGGGATCCTATATCTGGTTGAAGTAAAACGCGGAGTCTTCAAAGTGGAGGAAGAGGAGAAGTAGCAGAAAAGGCAAGGTATAATTATGAATAGAAAAGCATTCCGGTGCAAACACATATATACTGCTGTGTCACCTGAGCTGATCGATGGCTATGTTATCATAGAAAATGAGAAAATAGAATTTGTCGGACCGGAGAAGGAGGCGGGAGCATTCCTGTCCGGAAGCACGAAAGTGATCGATGTTTCAGAACACTTCCTTATGCCCGGGTTTAACGATTACCATGTGCACATTGTAAACTCAGGGCTTTTGGAAAAAGACGGAATTTTGCGCTACACAAGCTCAGAGGAAGAGGCAGCCGCTTATCTGTGGGAGCTGCATAAAGACAGAAAAGAGAAAAGCTGGATTATGGGAGGGGCATGGGATCCCCTCCTGTGGCCCGGACAAAAACTGCCGACCAAAGAATCCTTAGACCGTTATTTCCCGGACAGACCAGTGTTTCTGCTGAATAAAGAATGTCATGGAGCATGGGTGAATTCGGAAGCCCTGAGAAGATTTCATATTACCGGAGATACGCCGGACCCTGAGAACGGAGAATACGGCCGTCTGGAAAATGGAGAGCCCAGCGGATATATTCACGAAATGGCTGCTATTAAAATGCAGGAGAAAATCTTTCAATCCATAAGCGATGAGGAAGTCGCCGCCTACAGCAAAACGTTTATCGATAAGGCGAATCAATATGGCATCACTTCCCTGGGAGATGTGGCCGGCGGGGCGCCGATGCGGGAGACTGCCTATAAACTCCTGGAGGATAGGGGTCTGCTTACGGCCAGGATACATTTTTCTCTTCCCTTCGATGAAGGTGTGGAGACGATTCTGGAAAAAAAGAAGATATATAACAGTAGAAAGCTGCAATGCAGTGGAGTCAAAGCGTTTATCGATGGGACGCCGCAGGGCTATACCGGATACATGCTGGAGGACTATTGGGACGATCCGGGAAATCGAAGCGGACCGATGATCGAACCGAGCCTGTTCAAGAGGCAGGTATGCCAGTTTGATGCCGCTGGAATCCAGACCAGGGTTCACGCTTGCGGCGATGCGGGGGCAAGACTTTGTCTGGATGCGATTGAGGATGCGCGAAGGCAAAACGGGCCCAACGGTCTGCGCCATTGCATCGAGCATCTGGAATCCATGTCCAGACAGGATATTCCCAGGTTTGGAAGGCTGGGAGTGATCGCTTCCGTACAGCCGGAGCACATGCCCAAATACAAATTTTCGGAGCACCCGTTTCACAGGATCCTCGGTGAGGAGCGGATGAAGTATTCGTGGCCTTTCGAATCCATAAGGAGAACGGGCGGCAGGCTGGCTTTTGGTACAGATTCGCCGGTGGTCGACATTTCACCCTTCCGGGGAATCTTCAGAGCTGTCACACGTCTGACCAATGAACTTGAACCGGAAGGCGGCTGGAACCCATGGGAAAAAGTGACCATTCACGAAGCGCTAAGGGCCTATACCTATGGAGGCGCATATGCGGCTGGCCGCGAGACAGAGCTGGGAACGCTGGAAAAGGGCAAACTGGCCGATCTGGCGATCATTGACAAAAATCTGTTCGACTGTGCGGAGGAGTGTGAAACCATGTTCCGTATGAAGGTGCTGATGACCGTTATGAATGGATCCATTGTCTATGCTGAATGATAGAAATCAGTAATGAAGAGGTTGTTGTTTCAAGGCAGCAGCCTCTTTTTCAGTATTGCAAACCAATACACTCCATTTGACAGCGGAAGAAAAGGCGTATACCATATAGGTATGAAGAACAAGAGAGCTTTAAAAATCACAGGCATCGTAATTATTTGCGCAGTTGTCCTGGCAGTTTCCGTTTGCGGGGCAACCGGAATCTATGTATATAACGCCTCCGTCCACGCAGTCAATCAGGAGAGGCGGCCTTTAGCGTGCAAGAAAGAATCCCTGGAAAAGCACGGCTTTGACGTGGATCGTTTCGAAGCCGGCTGCCATGTGGAACAAGTAGAGATCCCGTCAACCTTTGATGACCACCACATTCCCGCCAACTATTTGACCATTGACGGCAAAAAAGAGCGAAAGACCGTGGTAATGGCCCATGGACTCAACGGCAACCGCTTGACCGGATATCCGGTGGCGGCCATGCTCATGAAGCACGGCTATAACATCCTCACCTACGATCAGCGGGATTCGGGAGAAAACCAGGCCCAGTACATGACCTGCGGCTACTGGGAAAGCAAAGACTTTAAGGACTGCGTTGATTATGTAAGAGCGCAGGCCGGCCCGGAAATTCAAGTGGGCGGATGGGGGTCCTCCATCGGAGGAGCCACCATCGGGTTTTACCTGGGAACGAGTGATGCGGAACAAAAGCTTGATTTCGCCGTCCTCGACTGCCCGGTCAGCAACATGCGGGAGATCATCGGCTTTCTCGTAAGGCAAACCACTTGGCTGCCCATGGAATTCAAGCTGGATATGGGCGACCTGGCAACGCAGCTGCGATTGGGATATGGATATGAGGAAGGGGACGTGCGGGATTACGTGCGCAATACCACAGTGCCGGTGCTGATTTTCAACAGTCGGGTGGATAAAGTGACCCCGTATCATATGGGCGTTTCTTTGTATCAGGCAATGAAAAAGAATGAAAAACAGTTGTTGACCGTGGATGACAGCAAGCATACGGACATCTATTTGGACGATCCAAAGCTTTATGAAGACACGATGATGACCTTCATTGAAAAGCACGGCAGCAGGCAGGCAAGTTAACGGTGGAAATTTTTCCCCAGACTATATATAATGGAACAAAGTCGGCTTCGCCGATGCTTATAATATAAAAAATGGAGAGGAGAATAAGGATGAAATCAT
Source organism: Hominibacterium faecale (assembly GCF_020734085.1). Taxonomy (NCBI): domain Bacteria; kingdom Bacillati; phylum Bacillota; class Clostridia; order Peptostreptococcales; family Anaerovoracaceae; genus Hominibacterium; species Hominibacterium faecale. Next base: position 359,004 of record NZ_JAJAGH010000005.1, on the reverse strand, counting down.
TTAGAAAGGTACTGCATTTTCGTTTGCCTTCCAGAAGAGGCTTGGTGAATATTACAAAAGACGTGCAGAAAGCCATTGATGACAGCGGAATCCTGGAAGGACTGGTGCTGGTCAATGCCATGAACATTACCGCATCTGTTTTTATCAACGATGATGAAAGCGGACTGCATCAGGACTACGAGACCTGGCTGGAAGGTCTGGCGCCGGAAAAACCGTACAGCCAGTATCAGCACAACGGATATGAGGATAATGCTGACGCCCATCTGAAGAGGACCATTATGGGAAGAGAAACCGTGGTGGCGGTTACCGACGGCCAGCTGGATTTTGGTACCTGGGAACAAATCTTTTATTTCGAATTTGACGGCAAACGGGATAAACGAGTGTTGATTAAGATAATCGGGGAATAAGAATGAAAATCGTAATCAAGAAGTTTCATGAGTTGAGTACGGAGGAACTTTATCAGATTTTAAAGCTGCGTTCCGATGTATTTGTGGTAGAACAGAAGTGCGCTTATCCGGACTGTGACGGCAAGGACCGCCATGCCCACCACCTGTTCGTCGAACAGAACAATCACATTGTGGGGTATCTGAGGATTCTGGAAAAGGGGCAGACCTTCGATGCCATCGCCATCGGCAGAGTGGCGGTCGATCCAGATTACCGCGGCATCGGATTGGCCAGGCATATGATGAACAAAGCCTTGCTGTTTATAAACGAATACCTATACGAAAAGCAGGTTAAAATCTCTGCTCAGCAGCACCTGACCAAATTTTACGAGTCCGTGGGCTTTCTGCCCATTTCGGAGAGCTATCTGGAGGACGGCATTCCTCATATTGATATGGAATATCGAGTATAAGCGAAGGGCGGCCCGTTTTCTACCCGTGTCTTGTTTCGTCTGGCGCGGCGGCCGATTCTGCCTGCTGGCTTTTGTTTTCAGCAATGCACCAGATGGTAACCGCAGCAATGACGATCATGCCGCCGATAAACGCAAAGAATCCTGGCCTTTCTCCGTCAAAAAGGAAGACCCAAACCGGATTCAGCAGCGGCTCCAGCATGCCGATGAGGGAGCAGGCCAGCGGCGAACAGTCCTTGGCAGCGATGGCATACAGCACATAGGGGATTCCCAGCTGAAAGACTCCCAGAATTATCACGAACCAAATCTCAGACGGAGCGATGGATGAAGTAAAGTATGCTCCGACGGGAATGCCTGCGGCTGCGGTGAGGATGTGGGCGAAGAGAATTCCACTCATGCGGATGGAATCGTCATCGCCGCCCTGTCCCACCAGTACGAACATGATCGACAAAAACAGGCCGGCCAGGATACCCAGGATGTTGCCGGCGATGTTCCCCGGCGAAAGCTGGTCCAGGAAGAACAGCACAATACCGGCGGCAGTAATGATCACGACTACGATCTCCCGCCGTTTGATTTTTTGGTGCAGAAATAGCACGGAAATGATCAAAATGAAGATGGGTGCCGTATATTGTAAAACGATGGCATTGGCAGCGGTAGTCAGCTTGTTGGCCGATACGAAGCACATAAAAGAAATTGCCAGGCTGACACCCGCCCCTGCGGAAAAGCCGCAGACCTTGACAGGAATCTTGGCTATGTACATATACAGGCCCAGGACCATCGCAGATATCAAACTCCGGCCGCCTGCGATGAGAAATGGACTCCAGGAAATCCATTTAATAAAGATACCACTGATGCTCCAAAGGCATGCGCACAGCGCCATGAGGAACATCGCTTTTTTTTGCGCATTTTTCGTTTCCATGTTTCCTCCGTAACGTTATTGTAATAGAAAGCACCATCCGGTGATGGTGAACAATGATAACAGCGTTGATAAAACAACCACCTTGGAAGCCAGCTCCGCATCCCCGTGGTATTGGGCGGCCAAAAGAGCGGTGGTCGTGCCGGCCGGCATTCCCGATAGTATGACCGAAACGCCGGTGATCAGCGGATCGATCTGGAGTCCTTTGCACACAAGAAAGACAACTCCGGGAATGAGAACGAGCCGCAGGCCGCAGAAAAGCAGGTTGGGAATGGAAACCATGGTTTTCCATTCCACGTCCATCAGCAGCATGCCTACCACCAGCATGGACATGGCGGTGCAGCAGCCGCCCAGTTTGTCCAGTGTGTCCGTGATGAGGACGGGCAGGGGAACCTGCAGGAACATAATCAAAAGACCGATATAGACAGCGATCATACAGGGGTGGAGCCCCACTTTGAGGATCATCGCCCGGCGGTTTTTGGCTCTGGCAAAATAAGAGAGTCCGGCCGACCACATGACGATCCGCAAAGGAATCAGATAAATAGCGGCATAGGATAAACCAGTCAGGCCGTAAATGCTTTCCGCCATGGGGTAACCCATGAATCCCGAGTTGGAGCAGACTGTGGCATATTGGAAAATATGCTTGGCATCTTCCTCCAGCCGGTTGAACAGAAAGCGGCTGAGAAGCAGACAAAAAATCTGAACGCCGGCCGCGATCAAAAGGATAATCGCAAAGTTGAGGAGCATCCGATAGGAAAATTCTATGATAAAGGACTTTACGATGTTGCATGGCAAAATCACATAAAGGACCAGATTGGTCAGACATCGCCGGCCTTCCGGCGTGACCAGCTTTTTCTTGCCTGTCACCATGCCGATGATGATGAAAATAAACAGCATGCCCTGCAGGTCCAGCATCTGTATGAGCGCATTTCCCATTTTCCAGCTCCTTTCTCAATATTTCCAGATTGTACAGCATCCATTATATAGCCCCAAAATCAGGAAGTCAAAGGAAAGCACACAAAAAAACAAGCCTTCCGTTTTGCCGCCGGCAGGCTCGTTTTTTCGTTCTATAAAAGGCGCATCTTAGATGGCTGCCAGAATCCGATCTCCGGCTTCCTGCGTACCCATCTGCTTTCCTCCATTCGCCATCAGATCCGGTGTCCGATAACCGTCTGCCAGGACTTTTTTGACAGCAGCTTCGATATCGTTTGCTTCATCGGAAAGGCCGAAGGTGTAGCGGAGCATCATCGCAGCCGATAGAATGGTTGCCATGGGATTAGCTTTATCCTGTCCGGCGATATCCGGAGCGGAGCCGTGTACCGGTTCGTACATGCCAAAGTTGCCTTTTGCCAGGCTGGCTGACGGGAGCATGCCGATGGAGCCGGTGATCTGGCTCGCCTCATCAGAAAGAATATCTCCGAAAATATTGCTGGTCACGATGACGTCGAACTGCTTGGGGTTGAGGATCATCTGCATGGCGGCATTGTCCACATACAAGTTGTTCAGCTCCACATCCGGATAGTCTTTAGCCACTTCGGCGACGACTCTCCTCCAGAGGCGGGAGCTTTCCAGCACATTGGCCTTATCCACGCTGGTGACTTTTTTATTCCGTTTCATGGCCATATCAAAGGCGACGATGGCGATTCTGCGGACTTCTTCTTCCGCATACTGCTCCACGTCATAAGCGGCGGGACCCAAATCCGTATCCTTCACGCCCTTTTCTCCAAAATAGATGCCGCCGGTCAGCTCCCGGACAACGACAATATCCAGTCCCCCGGCCGTGATTTCCGGTTTGAGGGGGCAGGCTTGGCTGAGCTCATCGAAGAGAATTGCCGGCCGCAGATTGGCGAAAAGACCCAGCTCTTTTCTAAGACCCAAAAGGGCGCGCTCGGGGCGCTCATCTCCGGGAAGGGTATCCCATTTCCACCCTCCAACAGCTCCCAGCATAACGGCATCGCTGGCCTTGCACACTTCTACGGTTTCCCGAGGAAGGCATCCTCCGGTGGCATCGATGGCCGCGCCTCCGGCCAGGACCTTGGTGTATTCGAAGTGGTGGTTATATTTTTCTCCGATCCGATCCAGGACTCTCAGAGCCTGGGTGGTGACTTCGGGGCCGATCCCGTCTCCGGGGACGACTGCTATTTTGTAATTCATAATCGTATCTCCTATCTTTATATGTACATGCCTAATTATAAACCGTGAGGGCCTTTTTTGCAACGGTTACCGACCCTTACAGAAATGTAAGAAATTCGTAAGATAAATCGATGGATTCGTTAATAATTGGAAGTTATACTTAGATCATAAAGTGATACAAGGAAAGAGAGGATGGGGTGTATGAAAAAATTTATAGTTGGGGCTATTGCAGTAGCGATTATTGCCGTCGGATTTTGCGGCGCTGCCATCAAGGATAAAATTCCGTCAGCATAGAAGAAAAAAGTGTGTTCAGTATTCAATGAAAGGAGATCATATATGAAACTTATGTTAGGACTCATGGCCGTGACAGTCATCGGAATCGGATTTTGCATCGCGGCGCTGAAAAATAAGTTTTCTGTCAAGAAAACCACAGTGTAATCATAAGAAACGTCTTAAAGTGTGTAGAAGGATTAAATATAAAACGTGTGCATAGGAAGCTGCGCCTCCCATGCACACGTTTTTTATTATACGAGTTTTGCGAAGCATTGAAGCAAGAAAGCCCTGAAAAAATTACACCTTCGAGGCGTAAGCTAAATGTGGAAAATTATATTGAAAGTTTTCCTTTTTTACGCAAAGTTATGGGTTTGCGGGGCCGGATCCGGAGAAATGATGGGATTAGCTGCTTCTGGCTGATATCGAGAGGGTGCAACCGTTGAAAATAGCGTAAAAACTTGAAATTTTTTTGATTCTTTGCCGCAATCCCAGAAACCTATTCCCCTAATAAAAAATAACGGCAAAGCATAAAGCTGAGCCGTTATTCCTTTTTTGTTTCTCACTTCAAACTGTTCATCAGGCCGCCTTTTGCCATAATGTCCTTGATAAAATCAGGGAATGGCAGGGCCTGGTAGGTTTCGTTCTTTGTCAGGTTGGTGATGAGTCCGGTGTTGAAATCCACACTGACTTCATCCCCATCCTCTATTTTTTTGCTCGCTTCCGCGCATTCCAGGATCGGCAGTCCGATATTGATGGCGTTGCGGTAGAAAATACGGGCAAAGGTGTTGGCGATCACACAGCTGATGCCGCTGGCCTTAATGGCGATCGGCGCATGCTCTCTGGAAGAGCCGCAGCCGAAGTTGTCCCCTGCGACCATGATATCGCCGTCCTTTACTTTGGCGACGAATTCCTTGTCGATATCTTCCATGCAGTGAGACGCCAGTTCTTTGTGATCCTGAGTGTTTAAATGTCTTGCGGGAATGATAACGTCTGTATCTACATTATTTCCATATTTATGTACTCTGCCTTTTGCATCCATCCTATTTGCCTCCTTTCGGTCCGCTGATCTTTCCGGCGATGGCCGATGCTGCCGCTACTGCGGGACTGGCCAGATATACTTCGCTTTCCGTGTGTCCCATTCTTCCCACAAAGTTGCGGTTGGTGGTGGCGACGCACCGCTCGCCTGCCGCCAGAATTCCCATGTGTCCGCCCAGGCAGGGTCCGCAGGTTGGGGTGGAAACAACGCATCCGGCATCGATGAAGATGTCCAGATATCCCAGCTTGATGCAGTCCTTATAAATCTGCTGGGTGGCGGGGATGATGATCGCCCTTACATCGGGATGAATGTGCTGGCCTTTTAAGATTTCAGCCGCGATACGCATGTCGCTCAGCCTTCCGTTGGTACAGGAACCGATCACAACCTGCTGAATAGGAACATCGCCCACCTGATCAATGGTCCTGGTGTTTTCAGGAAGGTGGGGGAAAGAAACCGTAGGCTTGAGGGACGATAGGTCGATCACGTAAGTTTCGTCGTATTGGGCGTCGGCGTCCGCCTCGTACTTCGTCCATTCCCGGTTTACCCGGCCGTCCATATATGCTTCGGTAACTTCATCCACCGGGAAAATTCCGTTCTTGGCTCCGGCTTCGATGGCCATGTTGGCAATGCACAGGCGGTCGTCCATGGTCAGGCTGGCTACGCCTTCTCCTGTAAATTCCATGGATTTATAGAGAGCGCCGTCAACGCCGATCATGCCGATGATGTGCAGAATGACATCCTTGCCGCTGACGTTTTCAGGCAGAGCGCCGGTCAGTTGGAATTTCAGAGCTGTCGGGATTTTAAACCATGCCTGGCCTGTTGCGATACCCGCCGCCAGATCGGTGCTCCCAACGCCTGTGGAAAAAGCGCCCAGCGCGCCGTATGTGCAAGTGTGGGAGTCGGCTCCGATGATAGCGTCGCCTGCCGCGACCAACCCCTTTTCAGGGAGAAGGGCATGTTCAATGCCCATGTTCCCCACATCATAAAAATGATCGATGTCAAACCGTTTGGCAAAGGTCCGGCACTGTTTGCACTGCTCCGCCGATTTGATGTCCTTATTAGGTGTAAAATGGTCCATAACCAGAGAAACCTTGCTTTTATCAAAGACTTCTCCGAACTGGGCTTTTTCAAATTCATTGATGGCAACGGGACCGGTGATATCGTTGGCCAGAACCATATCCAGGTTGGCCCGGATCAATTGGCCGGGTACAACGTGATCCAGACCGGCGTGGGCTGCCAGGATTTTTTGTGTCATTGTCATTCCCATGTCTGTTTCCTCCTTTTATTTTACAAACTTTCTTATCTTGTTTTCCCGATTGAGGGCACTGACCAATGCGTTGACAGAGGCCAGAATGATATCCTCGTGGGTTCCTACGCCCCAGTACTCTCCGCCTTCGCTGTCCGCAATGCAGATGTAGGCTGCGGCTCTTGAACTGGAGCTTGATTCCAACGCATGCTCCGAGTAAGTGACCAGGGTGTAATCGAAGTGATACGGCGTCTTTTTCAAAGCGTTGTTGATTGCGTTGAGACGCCCGTTTCCTTCGGCAGTAATCTCGAAAACATCGCCGCCGATGTCAACCCGCATATCGACGATCATGCCGTCATCCGCTTTGTAGGTGGACATCTTTTTAAAGGTGGCATCCGTGATGTCGATGGGATCGAAGTAATTGATATATTCCTCACTGAAAACTTTAAAAATTTCCTCCGAGGACAGCTCTTTGTGGGAGCGGTCGGAAATATCCTTCATCATATAGCCCACTTCTTCCCGCATCTGTTTGGGCAGGTCGAAACCATAATCCCGTTCGAGAATGTAGGCGATTCCGCCTTTTCCCGACTGGCTGTTGATCCGAATGACATCCCCTTCGTATTCCCGGCCCACATCCTTGGGATCGATGGGCAGATAGGGGACGGTCCATTGGTGAAGCTTTTTGTGTTTTCTCCACTTCATGCCCTTGGCAATGGCGTCCTGGTGGGAACCGGAGAATGCGGCAAACACCAGCTGTCCGCCGTAGGGCTGACGAGGATGAACCTTGATGTCAGTGAACTTTTCATACATTTCCACCACTTCCGGCATGTTGGAAAAGTCCAGCTTTGGATCCACGCCGTGGGAGAAGAGATTCATTGCCAGAGTGACCACATCCACGTTTCCGGTCCGCTCTCCATTTCCAAACAGGGTTCCTTCGATTCGGTCGCCGCCTGCCAAAAGACCCAATTCCGCATCGGCAACTCCAGTGCCCCGGTCATTGTGGGGATGGAGGGAAATCAGGATGTTCTCCCGGTTGTGGAGCGTTTTGCACATGTACTCGATCTGATTTGCATAAACGTGGGGCATGGACATGGATACCGTTGCCGGCAGGTTGATGATAACCTTATTTTCCGGAGTCGGTTCCCAGATATCGATCACGGCATTGCAGATGTCCCGGGCAAAATCCATTTCTGTGCCGGTAAAGCTTTCCGGGGAATACTCAAATTGAAATTCCGTTTCCGGATACTTGGCGGCGTATTTTTTGATCAGTTTGGCGCCGCTGGCCGCGATATCGATGATCTCATCTTTTTCCGCTTTAAAAACCTGTTCTCTCTGGGCCAGGGAAGTGGAATTATATAAATGTACGATTGCTTTCTTGGCGCCCACCAGAGACTCGAAGGTTTTCTTGATAATATGTTTTCTGGACTGGGTCAGCACCTGAATGGTGACATCTTCCGGGATCAGATCGTCATCGATCAGTCTCCGCAGAAATTCATATTCAGTTTCCGATGCAGCGGGAAAGCCTACTTCGATTTCTTTGAAACCCAGTTTGACAAGGAACTGGAAAAACTCCAGCTTTTCCTCCAGACTCATGGGAACGATCAGAGCCTGATTTCCATCTCGCAGGTCCACGCTGCACCAAATCGGTGCCTTTTCAACGTGATCTTTTTTGATCCATTCCATTTCTGTCTGCGGCGGCGGAAAATACCCCACCTGATACTTGTCGTAATTTTTCATTTCCAGTCTGTTCCTTCCTTTCTTCTAAATCGTAAGCATATTCCTGGGAATCGGCAAAGCCGGCTTTGTTCTAAAAAAATACCTCCGCCTTTTATGCAGATTGCTGCATAAGAGACGAAGGTTTGATTTCAAACTTCCGCGGTACCACTCTTATTGGTCCCGGCTATCACCAGGGGCCCACTCTGGGCATTCAAGCCGATCGGCTGAATGCTGAAAGATGCCCGGCATAAGGCGCATCTTTTAAGATTTTGCTCCGGGGTGAGACACCAGCCCTATGATCTGCAGCCTTTCCACCCGCCGGCTGCTCTCTGTAAGATGTTTGAGGTCTGATTTATTCCCTTCAACGCAACAATATGAAATTTCAAAAGTTACTAATCAGTATAACCGTTCGTGGAGGCGTTTGTCAATCAATTTTATATTTTTTTAGTTTTCTGGAGATCGTGGACTGGTCCACTTTGAGCTGACGGCCGATTTCAGCGGTTGTCTGATATCGTATCTTTGCTTCTGTCAGCAGAGTTCGTTCAAAATGGTCCCTCAGCTGCTGATACGTTGAATGCTCCACATCCATGGTGCAAGAGAGAGGCGCAGGATCTTCCGGCTCGAGAATTCCTGGCAGATGATTCACCGTAAGCACCTTTTCAGTGGAAAACAGGACCAGCCTTTCAATGAGGTTTTCCAATTCTCTGACATTGCCGCGGAGCTGGAGCTGGGACAGATGATTGATGAGCTCGTGGCTCAAAACTTTTTGCAGCTGATAACGTTCATTGAATTTAAGGCGGAAGGTTTCCGCTAAAATAGGAATGTCTTCAGCCCGCTCCCGCAAAGGGGGGATTTGCAGGTTGAGGACATTGAGCCGATAGTACAAATCTTCCCGGAAACGCTTCTTTTCAATCTGCTCTTTCAGATTTTGATTGGTGGCAGCGATGATCCGGGTATTTACTTTTAAAGGACGGGTTCCACCGATTCGAAAAAATTCTTTTTCCTGCAAGAGACGCAGCAGCTTTACCTGGAGATCATATGGCATGTCGCCGATTTCGTCTAGAAACAGAGTCCCGTTGTCGGCCAGTTCTACAAGGCCCTGTTTCCCAGAGGGCTGGGCACCGGTGAAGGCTCCCTTTTCATAGCCGAAGAGCTCCGACTCGATCAGAGATTCGGGGACAGCGCCGCAGTTGATGGTAAGAAATGTGTTGTCCGCCCGCTGGCTGTTATCGTGAAGAAATCTGGCGATCATGCTTTTTCCCGTTCCGGATTCGCCGAGAATTAGAGCAGTGGAATCCGTCTTAGCAATGATTTCCGCCTTATCAATGATCGTTTGCATCAGGGGGCTTCGATAGACAATGCCGGCGTTGGCTGCCGCGTCTTTTTTCAGCTGCAGCAGTTCCATGCTGTATTTCAGATTGCTGGCCGTCAAATCCTCGATTATGCGGCGCTTATCGCTAATATCAAAGAGGCAGCAGATGACATACTCGATTTCTTTGGATTGGCCCCAATAGGGAATCCCCTTTACCATGACTAAATACTCAGAACCGGAGCTGCCTGCCGATAGCTGTTCCAGAACGACGGTTTGTTTCTGCCTCATGACTTTTCGCGAAACGGAATCGTGGATGATCTTTTTTTCAATCATGTCACCCACCGTCATGCCGGTCAGATAGCGGTCCGTGTAGCCTGTCAATTTTTCATATTCCAGATTGGTCATAATCACGTTTTCGTTCTTGTCGATTAAAATAATGGCGCAGGCGGCATTGTTGACAATAAACCGCAATAAGTTTAAATCCGTAATTTTTTCAATCATTTTTATGTCCTCTTGGAAGTAATGGGAGGAAATGTATGCAAAATTACATACACTATGAATTTTATCATACATTTCTTGAAAACAAAAGAAACTTCAACGAAGATGGACAAGAAAAGGTATGAATTTTTGCATGGATCGGAAAGCGGTCTAAGGGAAATCGGCTGAATTTTATGAAAAATAACGGGCTTTAATGGTTTTAACGAGAAAAAAGGGTGGCACAGTAATTGCATTTATCCATAAACAGAATAAATATTTCATTCGGAACGCAGGGAGGTATCGTTTATGAACAAAGTAGGGTTAAGACAAAATGGAAGGTTTTATTATGGCTGGGTGCTGATGATTGTGGGATTTCTCATGATGTCAATCGCCTACACGGGATGTATTTCCATCACAAGTGTATTTGTAATACCGGTTACGGAAGCTTTCGGGGTCGATCGAGGATCCTTCCTTTTGTACCAAACCATTCTTCTGTTGGTGTCAATTGGAGTGACGGCTTATTATGGAAAGCGTATGGCAAAGGGCAATGTCAAACGAATCGTTGTGATTTCCGCACTGGTTGCGGCTGCCGGTTACGTTATTTTTGCAATGGCAAAATCCTTGTACATGTTTTACTTCGGCGCGATTTTTCTCGGTGTGGGATTTTCCAATTGTACAGTTCTGCCTTTGTCCATCATCCTTAACAACTGGTTCGGCGGCAAAGTAAGGGGAACAGCAATGGGATTCTGCTTTGTAGGAAGCGGCGTCGGCGGGCTGGTTATTCTGCCGCTGCTCAACTCAGTTATTTCCAGTTCGGGCTGGAGAACGGGATACTTGGTTCTGGCTGTTCTCTTCGGAGTGGTAGCGGCCATGGCATTGATTTTTCTTGTGAAAACACCAGAGCAAAGAGGCTTTGTAAGAATGGGAGAGACCCTTGCGGAAACTCAAAAAGAAAGTACTGGCGAAGCAAAAGGCATGGTTGTAAGAGAAGCTCTGAAAACGCCTATGTTTTGGATGATCGCGGCATCTGCGATCTTGACGACTTTTGGTTCTACGGCCATTCTTTTCAACTCGGCGCCCTTTTTCATCGATTGCGGGTTTTCCGTGGAAAAGGCTGCCCTGATCGCATCCTTCAATTTGGGCATGATCGCCATCGGAAAAATTTTGATCGGTTTTCTGTGCGATAAGTTTGGAACAAAGTTCGGATCCATTTTTTCGGCTGTGATCTTTGGACTGCAGTTTGTATGTTTGGCTCTGATGACCATAAATCCAGTGGTGTTTGTCTTTGGCGCAGTCATTTGTTACGGAATCGGAGGCGGAGGAATTACCGTCTGCCCGCCGCTGCTTGTAAACGCGCTCTTTGGTGAGAAGGATTACGGCAATATTGCAGCGGGAATGAATATGGCGACCAACTTTGGGGGCACCTTCGGAGGAACCCTGGCAGCTGTCATCTTCGATGTGACAGGCAGCTATGTGGCATTCTGGTGCATGGCGGCCGGTTCCATGGCGATCGTTGTTATTCTAAGATTGATCTGTTTCAGATTGAGAAAAAAATATACATATTAGTGCGGGAGGTTATGAAGTATGAAAACATTAAAAACACAAGCAATTTCCTGGATCGAGGACAATCAGGATAAGCTGATGGACATATCATGGAAGATATGGGAAAATCCAGAATTAAGCATGCAGGAGTATTACGCATCGTCCTTGCTTACGGATTACTTGGACAAAGAAGGATATCAGGTTGAGAAAGGAGCGGCGGGAATGCCCACGGCCTTTCTTGCGGAATATGGTGATGAGGGGCCGGTAATCGGATTTAACTGCGAGTATGACGCCCTGCCGGGGTTGTCCCAGGACAAGAATTGCGCTTACCCGGAAAGCTTGCAGAAAGGAGCTCCGGGACACGGGTGCGGACATAATCTAATGGCAATCGGAGGAGTTACGCCCGCCACTGCCCTAAAGTCGCTGATTGATGCAAAAAAACTGAAAGCCAGAATCAAGATATTTGGGACTCCGGCCGAAGAAATGTGCCTGGCAAAACCATTCTTTGCAAGAGAAGGATATTTTAAAGGGCTGGACTGTGTATTGGATTGGCATGTAATGCCTTATACCAAGGCCGGCTTCACAGAATGCGTAGCCTTTTTCAACTTCCAGTATCATTTTAAAGGAAGAACCGCCCACGGAAATTCTCCGTGGCTTGGAAGAAGTGCGCTGGACGCGGCCGTGCTCATGGGCAATGCTCTGGAGTTTTTGCGGGAACATGCCCAGCCTGGAAAGCCTGGCGGTGAGACCACATTGAATTATACGTTCGCAGATATCGGCGGGGGTCCCAATGTGGTGCCAGACCGGGCCACGCTATGGTGCGTGGGCAGGATGGGAGACTCGGAATCCATGCGGCAACTGGCGGCAAGGGTGGATGACTGCGCCAACGGTATTGCCCTGGCTACCGGGACAACCGTAGAAAAAGAGATCATTACCATGACCCATGAAAAACTGCCCAACAAGACCATTTCTCAAGTCATGAGCCGCAATCTGGAACTGGTGGGTATGCCGAAATTTTCCCAAGAGGACTGCCGGTTTATTGCAAAGATACAGGAAGAGGCCGGCGTTGAAGTCACACCTATGGGACGTCCGCCGCTGCCTTTTGAATGCAGCAGCATGCCGGTCAATGACTCGTCGGAATACAGCTGGTTTGCGCCGATGGATATTCTGCTGATTGAAATGGTACCTGAGGGACTGCCTCTCCACAACTGGGTCGTTACAGCCCTTGCGGGCCGCGATGCCGGCAGACAGGCGGTCATGACCGCAGCTAAAACATTGGCCTGTACAGCAGTGGAACTAGTGGAAAATCCCCAGCTGATCGAAGAGGCGAAAGAGGAGCTGAGGCAGCGTCAGGGAGGCAGGCCATATGAAGTGCTCTTAGATCCAAAGCTAAAGCCGGCGCTGGATGCCAATGCGGCGGAAATGAGTAAATATAGAAAATAAAGGTTAAAAAGGAGGCGCGGACTATGAAAAGAAAAGTCGCTTTTATGTTTATTAATGGTGATTTGAAAGAAGCGCAGAGAGCCGTCATGAAAACCGGGGAAAAGGGCGAATTGATTTTGATCGGTGTCGGAAGCTATGAACAGGCGGTAGAGCAAGCGGGGAAACTGGCCGAAGAGGGAGTCGTTTCTCTGGAACTGTGCGGAGGCTTCGGAGTGCTGGGACATGGCCAAGTGGTAAAAGCCGCCAATGGGGCATATCCGGTAGGCATTGTACGCTTTGATAATCATCCGGGATATGATGGTTTATCAGGGGATGAAAAGTGGATGCAGGCATGAACAAGTTCAACTGAATTTGATTAAAAAGCGCGGGTATCGGTCCAGGCCATTGGACTGGTATCCGCTGTTTTATCTTTCTCTTTTGGATGGCCCTGGACAGGCGTATCACAGGCCAAAAACTGTCTAAAATGAAAGGCGTTTAAAAGATTTTGATAGAGGAGCATTTATTTTTCGGATCACAGCTTTCCCCTTGTACAGGGGTATAATGAAATTTCCACGACCTGATATGCAAAGCCGGATTTTCGAGTAATTAAAGTTTTAAAAAGTTGAATTTGTGATTATAAACTATAAAAATAAAAAAATATTGTGAAAAAACACAAAAACGCATTGACTTTATTAAAAAAAGCTCTATAATAGGTTGTGCTAGAACAAAAAATGGTGTATAAGTGTAAATAACATCCATTATTGAGAAGGACAAATACGAAAAATTTGAAAGTAAAGGAAGAATGCGAAATGAAGTTAACAGGATCACAGTTAGTAGCGGAAATTTTGTTGGAGCATGGTGTGGATACGGTATTCGGATACCCGGGCGGAACAGCCTTGAATCTATACGATGTGCTGTACGAGTACAGAGACAAAATTAAGCACGTCCTTACAGCCCATGAGCAGGGCGCTGCCCATGCAGCGGATGGCTATTACAGAGCTACTGGAAAAACAGGCGTTGTCTTTGCCACCAGCGGGCCGGGAGCAACCAATCTGGTCACAGGCATCGCGACGGCTTTCATGGACAGTGTTCCCATGATTGCCATAACGGCCAACGTACCGGACAGTTTGATCGGACGTGATGCTTTTCAGGAAATATGCATTACTGGTGTGACCTTGCCCATTACGAAACACAGCTTCTTTGTAAATAGAATTGAGGATTTGGAGCATGCCATACGGGAATCCTTCCGCATTGCAAACAGCGGCAGAAAAGGTCCGGTGCTGATCGATATTACTAAAGACGTTACAGCCGACACCATTGACTATAAAAAAGGAAAACCACTTGAGCTTCAGCCCCATCCTTTGGCTGACGACGATGAGGTGGCGGAAATCGCAGCCATGATCAATCAGGCGGAACGGCCGGTCATCTATTTCGGAGGCGGCGTACCGGCTTCGGACGCGGGAGATGAGCTCAATCAATTGATCGAAAAGGCCGATATCCCAGCTACATATACGTTGATGGCCGCCGGAATTCTGGGATACGAAAACAAAAGAAACCTGGGGCTGATCGGCATGCACGGCAGCATTGCCGCCAACCGGGCGGTAGACCGGGCTGACCTTCTGGTGGCTCTGGGATGCAGGTTCAGCGACCGTGTAGCGCTCAACCCGAAGAAATTTGCCAAGCGGGCGAAAAAAGTTCAGGTGGACATCGATAAGAGCGAAATCAATAAAAATGTAATTGTAGATAAAAGCGTTATCAGCGATGTTAAGGATTTTCTGCAAAAACTGCTGCCCATGATCGAAAAACGAGACCATGGAGAATGGGTGGCCCAATCCACCGAATGGAAGAAAAAGACCGGCGATGTTAAGTGCCAGGATGCGGAGCTGCATCCAAGCGAAGTTGTAACAGCGGTATGCGACTTGACGGATAAAGAAACGATTTATGTGACGGATGTAGGACAGCACCAAATGTGGGCTGCTCAATATCTCAAGCATGACAAAACAAAAGATTTCATCACCAGCGGCGGACTGGGAACCATGGGCTTCGGCTATGGAGCGGCCATCGGCGCTCAGGTGGGATGTCCGGAAAAACGGGTCATCCACTTCACAGGAGACGGTTCCTTCCATATGAACCTCAACGAGGCATGCACCGCTGTCAGTGAAGAACTTCCTATTATAACCATCATTATGAATAACCGGGTGCTGGGGATGGTTTATCAGTGGCAGACCAGCTTTTATGGACGCCGCTATTCGGCCACAACGCCGGAACGAAAAACCGATTTCCCCAAATTGGCTGAAGCCTTTGGTGCAAAGGGTTATTCCGCCTCAACACCTACGGAGTTTGAAGATGTGTTCAAAAAAGCCTTGAAAGAAAAGGGCCCGGTATGGATCGACTGTGCCATTGCAAGGGAAGAACGAGTACTGCCTATGATTCCAGGCGGCGGTACGGTTGAAGATATGATTATCGGATAGGAAGGAGAAGGCAATGGATAAAACACTGAAAAAAGAAGTAATCAGCATTTTAGTCGATAACCAGTCCAACGTTTTGACTCGGGTAGTCAGCCTTTTCGGCAGAAGGGGATTCAACATCGATTCGCTGACTGTTTCCGCGACCAATACCCCGGAGATTTCCAGGATTACCATTGTGTTTACAGGAACAGAGCAGGCCCTGCACCAGATTCTTACTCAGACAGAAAAACTAGAAGTGGTGCGTGATATTTTCACGCTGGATGCGGGAAACAGTCTTTACAGAGAGCTGCTGCTGGTTAAGATTAAATGCGATAAAAACGACCGGACGGCCATCCGGGAGATTATTGAAATCTATAGAGGAAAAATTATCGACTTGTCCAAAGACAGTATGATCGTAGAGCTCACCGGAGCGCCGGAAAAGCTGGACGGCTTTATGGATATGATGAATTGCTACGATATTGCTGAGGTGTGCAGAACCGGTATCACAGGTATTGAAAGAGGGATACGGGAACATAACATCGAGAAAAATTAATGTTTAACAACTAAAGTTTATTTCAATTAAATATGTAAAGGAGATTTTTTAAAATGATTAAGAAGTATTATGATCAGGATTGTAATTTAGGATTATTAGACGGAAAAACCGTAGCGATCATCGGATTTGGAAGCCAGGGCCATGCTCATGCGATGAATCTCAATGAAAGCGGCGTTAATGTAGTAGTAGGTCTGAGACCCGGATCCGCCCACGCTGCAAAAGCAGAAGCAGCAGGACTGAAAGTTGTAGGCATTGAAGAGGCAGCTGAAGCAGGAGATATCGTAATGATGCTGGTGCCGGACGAACTGGCTGCCGATATTTATAAGGAACAGGTTCAGCAGCACATGAAGGAAGGCAACATTCTGGCATTTGCTCACGGCTTTAACATCCACTTCAATCAGATCGCGCCCGCTGCCAACGTAGACGTTATCATGATTGCTCCGAAAGGACCTGGTCATACAGTAAGATCTCAGTATGTAGAAGGCAAGGGCGTACCAAGCCTGATCGCAGTTTATCAGGACGCATCCGGCAAAGCCAAGGACTATGCTCTGGCATATGCTTCCGGTATCGGCGCTGGCCGTGCGGGAATCCTGGAAACAACCTTTAAAGAAGAGACAGAAACAGACCTCTTCGGTGAGCAGGCTGTACTGTGCGGCGGCGTAACCGAGCTGATGAAGGCTGGATTTGATACACTGGTAGAAGCCGGATATGAGCCGGAAATGGCATACTTCGAATGTATCCACGAAATGAAGCTGATCGTTGACCTGATCAATGAAGGCGGTTTCGATAAGATGAGATATTCCATCTCCAATACAGCGGAATACGGTGATTACAGAACCGGAACAAGACTGATCACAGAGGATACTCGTAAGGAAATGAAGAAAGTCTTGTCCGAAATTCAGGATGGAACCTTTGCCAGCGAGTTCATTCAGGAGTTCAAGGCAGGCGGAAGAGCGAGATTCTTGGCAACAAGAAAGAAGGAGTCCGAACATCTGCTGTGCAAGGTCGGCGCTGAGCTGAGAAAGATGATGAGCTGGTTGAAGAAATAGAGGAGGAAAACGTTTTGCTCCGGCAAGGCCTTTTTCCCCGGGGCTTTAGCGCCGCTGGGAAAACGGACAGCGAAGCGACCGGCGGGAGCGGAGGAGCGGGCCCTTGGCCCGCGTTGTCCTCGGCTGCGCCTGCGGAGTTTGCTTGCGCAAGAACGTTTTCCTTGGCGGGGAGTTGGGGCAAAATCGGGTTGATTATCGTAAAACTCCCCATTTGCTCTGCTCCACGATGATTTCTTATCGCTGATTGCACAATATGGGCTGATCAGCGATGGTTTTTCTCCATTTTAGGGCCGGTGGACCGCAAAATGGCCCTGTATTTATCGTGGAATGGTTGATTTTCTGGCCGGAGCGATAATTTGCGGCCGGAAGGGCGCCCCCCCGAGCTCGTCTGGGCGCCTGGGGCGCTGGAATTGCCCCGCGGCCGCATCTGTTTTTGGTTTACCATAATGAAAATAGATTGTTTTCTGCAAAATTGGTGCAATCTTTAATATCGGGCGGCCGCATGGAGCAAAATCGCTTTTATGCGACAGCCCCATTGGTGTAGAAAGGAAGAATAACCTATGACACTGAGAAGTGCGAAAGTTACCCAAGGTGTGGAAAAGGCTCCCATGAGGAGTTTGTTCTATGCCATGGGATATACGAAGGAAGAGCTGGATCGGCCGCTGATCGGCGTTGTTTCAGCGAAAAGTGAAATTGTGCCGGGACATATGCACCTGGATAAAGTAGCGGAAGCTGTAAAAGCCGGTGTGAGAATGGCTGGCGGAACTCCGATTGAAATTCCGTCCATTGGTGTGTGCGATGGCATTGCCATGGGTCATATCGGAATGAAGTACAGCCTGGCCAGCCGGGAACTGATTGCCGACAGTGTGGAGACGATGGTCATGGGTCATGCCTTAGACGGAGTTGTGCTGGTTCCCAATTGCGACAAGATTGTTCCGGGCATGGTGATGGCGGCTGTGCGAATGGACATTCCGGCTGTCGTTTGCTCCGGAGGGCCGATGATGTCCGGACTAGTAAACGGCGAGGAAACCAGCTTGTCCAAGATGTTTGAAGCAGTAGGAGCGAGAAAAGCAAATCTAATCGATGACGACAAGCTAGAAGAATTTGAACAGAACACCTGCCCGGGATGCGGATCCTGCTCAGGTATGTACACGGCCAACAGCATGAACTGCCTGTGTGAAGCCATCGGCATCGCCCTGCCTGGAAATGGAACGATTCCAGCTGTGGAGAGCGGCCGAATTCGTTTGGCAAAACATGCGGGTATGGCGATTATGGAGCTGGTGGAGAAGGATATTACTGCCAGAGATATTATTAACGAAAAGTCGATTAAGAATGCCCTGGCCTGTGATATGGCGCTGGGCTGTTCATCCAACAGCGTTCTCCATTTGCTGGCCATCGCCAATGAAGCGGGAATCGAGTTGAACCTGGATATCTTTAACCAATTCAGCGGCAAGGTTCCCAATCTGTGCCACCTGGCACCTGCAGGCGATACCCATATGCACGATCTCAACAGGGCCGGCGGCTTGATGGCTGTCTTTAGTGAACTGGATAAGAAAGGCTTGATCGATAAGAGCCTGATTACGGCCACCGGCAAGACGGTTGGTGAGAATATGGAAGGCGCCTCAGTAAAGGACTATGAGATCATTCGTCCGGTGAGCGACCCTTACAGTGAAACCGGCGGCATTGCCATACTTTGGGGAAATATTGCACAGAACGGATGCGTCGTTAAGAGAAGCGCGGTAGCGCCTGAAATGCTGGTTCACAGCGGACCTGCCCGCGTGTTCAACAGCGAAGAGGAGGCCATCGAAGCCATCTACGGCGGCAAGATCGTGGACGGAGATGTGGTTGTGATTCGCTATGAGGGACCAAAGGGCGGCCCGGGCATGCGGGAAATGCTCAACCCAACCAGCGCTTTGGCCGGTATGAAGCTGGATAAGACGGTCGCTTTGATTACGGATGGACGGTTCAGCGGCGCCAGCAGAGGCGCCTCGATCGGACACGTTGCTCCTGAAGCGGCTGCCGGAGGAAACATTGCTTACTTGCAGGAAGGCGACTTGATTGAAATTGATATCCCTGCTTCGACGATCAATGCCAAGATCAGCGACGAGGAATTCCAGAAGAGAATGGCAGCGTATAAAGCGCCTGATTTTGGAGCAAAGTCAGGATGGCTTGCAAGATATCAAAGAAACGTGACTTCTGCAGATAAAGGGGCCGTTATGGAGTAGAAAAGCCAGGGGATCAATGTTTGGCTGTGATTTTGAAAAAATAAGTAGTTGAAGCAGGCAGTGCAAAATTTTAGGATGCCTGCTTTTTCTATGGAAAATATTTGAAAACTATCTTGAGAATCCTTCATGAATATGGTAGGATATAAGGGCTATAGGAGAGAAGGAAGGAAATATGGACATCGAAGAAATGGGCTTGAGACTGGCCATGGCGTATGATAAGATACGGGCCAGTAATACAGATATAAAAAATGAGGCCGATGGTCTCAAGGGGGAATTGAATACGCAGTTGTCCAACATGGATCAAGAACTGGAGATGGAAAAAGACAGTCTGCGGGCGGTTATGAAGGCTGAACTCTGCGAATTAAGAAAAGCCTTGAAAACACAAACTGATGATCTGCGAAAAGAACTTCAGGATGAACTGGCGGATATTGAAGGCGGAACGGAAAGCGAGTCGTCTGAGGACATTCCTCAAAAAAAAGTCGTACCGCTGACAAAAGAGATGGAATCTGAGCTGGAAGAAATGAAGGCGCAGATGCAGCTGACGATAAAAGAGATGGAGGAGCAGTCCCAGCAGGAAATGACCGATCTCATCGAGCGGTCGGGAGATGAACTAAGCGCTGCTCTTGAAGAAATAATCGCAAAGGCAAGAACTACCCCTGTGCAAGAGGACGAGGAAAAATGACGTGCAAAAGGGAGCTGGTATCTTTTTGATGCCAGTTTTTTTGTAAAGAAAATCCGATTCACGCATATAATAAAGAACGTGCGCAGGACAAAGGGTCCCATCAAAGCTTGCCAGATGGCAGATTTGGGGAACGCAGGCATGACATGGGCCGAAGAATCCTGCGGGGATAACAGTTGCAATAACCGGTCAACTGGTTTATGATAAAAGAGAAAGAGAGGTACAAGAGATGAAAGTTTATTGCTATCCAAAATGCACAACCTGCAAGAAAGCGCTCAAATGGCTGGATGAGCAGGGGAAAGCATATGAGGAGATCGACATAAAAGAACATAACCCATCCAGGGAGGTCCTGAAAGATGCTTATGAAAAAAGCGGACTTCCTTTGAAAAAGTTTTTTAATACCAGCGGGCTTAAATATAAAGAGCTGCACTTGAAAGACAAGCTGGCGGACATGTCCGAAGACGAGCAACTGGATTTGCTGGCTACGGACGGAATGCTGGTGAAGCGTCCTTTGATCATCAACGATGATGTTGTTCTGACGGGGTTCAAGGAAGCGGAGTGGGCTGAAAAGCTTTAGGCGCGCCGGAACGTTATAGGTTACAAAAGGGAGGAATATGATTATGAAACAGGGATTCGCAGCGAAGAGACACGGAGCACCAAAGGAAGATATCACAAGAGATCGGGAGCCAAAGACAAAAGGCCTTCTGGGAGGATTGGCGGTCACCACCGTTCTCCTGGCAGGAATTGCGGCGATCAGTCTGCGGCTTGCTCAAAAACTTAAAAAAGAGGATTAGAGAAGAGGGAAAAGGGCTGCCGCATAAAGAATGAGTTCTACAGTGTGCGGCGTCCAGCGCTTGCAGCGGCACCATTTTTGCGATTTTGCGAAAGTGGTGCTTTTTTCGTGCCTTTTAAAGGGGCTATCAAAGCAGGGGTCCTGGAGAATTCAGACACGTGAAGTTGTAACATTCCAATCACTGGGGGCAGCGATCAAATTGTCATAAAATAAAAATTCTCTCCATTTATATTCGAAATGGGGCATTTCGCAAGCAATGTCCATAGAAATATGGCCTTTTGGGGATATCGAATAGAAATCGGCAAAAAAAGTGAAAAAGGGCACCGTTCGCCCTGGAGGGCTCACTCCTCCGAGGATGGCATCACAGAGGCCAAGGTGATTCCGATCGCGATGAGGACTGCTCCCGCCAATCCCGCCAGCGACAGGCGCTCGCCGAGGATAAAAAAGGAAGCGATTGCAGTAAAGACCGGCTCTGTGCAAAAAGCCAGCGAGACAAAGGTGGCCGAGACTTTACGCAGGGCAATGTTCTGCAGGATATAGGCAATGCAGGTGCACGCCACCGCAAGATACACGACGGAGGCCCACCCTTCCGGCGAGGCCTGGCCCAGATCTTTGATATCCTCAAAGACAACAGCGAAGAGAAACGACACGATGGCCGTAATCGCGGCTTGGGCAGCCGAAAGGGCAAGGGGGCCAATGGCTGTGACGTGTTTTGAACTGTAGATTAACATGCCGGCGCCGGATAAAGCGCTGAGCAGGGCCAGCAGTTCTCCCGCGCCGAAGGTGAATTTGCCCCCGTTGGCGCACAGAAAATAAAGACCGACCACTACCATGAAAATAATCAAAGCGAAGCGGCGGCTGATGGTTTGCCGGAGGATAAAAAAAGAGAGAATGGGGGTGAAGACCACCGAAAATGCCAGTAAAAACCCCACAACGGTAGCATCCGCCAAATGCAGGGCAAAGGTGGAAAAAATAAAGGAAGCGGCAGTAAAAAGACCGATCACAATACAGTTTGCAAGATATTCCTTTTTAAACTGGGGGATGATCTGCCTGCCGAAAGCCAGCATGAATAAAGCAAACGCTAACGTAAAGCGAATGCCCATACAAGAAAAAGGCGGTATTGTTTCCACACTGATCTTGGTGATCGGATTACCGATCCCCCAGATCAGGCATTGCAGTATAACCAGACTGCCGTAAAAGACAGGCGTCCTCTCTTTCTTATCGGACATTCAATCACTCCTCCTCCATGGAAACATATTTGGCGCTGTTGCCCAGTTCAAATTTGCCGCCGGCGGCCAGCTCAAAATGAGCCTTGGCGATCCCCAAATCCACATAATCAAATCGATCCGTATCCGGTACAGAAGCGCGGAGAACCCCGGCCTTATAGAGAAACAAAACCTTTTGCGTATTGCGGGTAGACGGAGCCTTCTGCACAGCCTTCATCCCTTTTTTTAGCCAGAGCGGCGGTTCACCCACCACCTCGGACATCTCACCGATGGATTTTGTTTTACGATGGATTGCTTTGTAAATCATCCGTTCCCGAAGTGTTTCTTCCTCCGGCACATTGCCCACTGTGATCACACAGATCAGATCCTCGTCTGGAGCTTTGCGGATGCCGGAAGCATCAAAGGTTCCGCCGACCCAGCAGGTTCCAAGCCCCAGAGCAGTTGCCTCCAGGATCAAAAGCTCGCCGTAGTAACCGATCTTTTCCTTAAGATAAGGATCCTTTGCAGGGCCTTTCATGATGAAGAGGGAGCGGACGCCTTTAAATAAACCGTAACTTTTGCGGATGCCGGAAAAAGCCGCGCTTCCGTTCTCCATAAAGCGGATGGTTAAATTAGATTTCTGGTTGTATTCCTCGATACGACTTTTGAGCAGCGCTGTCTTTGCGGGCTCGATGGGCGTGCTCAGGTAGGTTCTGCGGGATTTTCGAATGTCAATCGCTTGCGTAATATTCATAGTTCACCTCCAATGTCTGTGAGGAAACGATACCACAATTTTGTCCCAAATTCAACCTTGGGAAGAAAGGGATTCTATGTTAAAATAACAAAGTATGAGTAGAAATTTAGGAGTAAGTGATGAGAAACGAAATTGCAAGAGGTATGAAAGATGCGATCCCAATCTGCGCAGGATATCTGGCGGTGGGGTTTACGTTTGGAATGGCGGCTGTAGCAACCGGAGCCACTGCCGGCGGCGCGGCCCTGATTTCCTTTACCAACCTGACTTCGGCGGGCCAGTTTGCCGGACTCACTGTGATTGCGGCCGCAGCGCCGTATTTTGAAATGGCGCTGACCCAGCTGGTCATCAATCTCAGGTACGCCCTTATGTCGCTGTCATTATCACAAAAACTGGAACCCTCCATAACCAGAGTGGAACGGTGCATCATTGCCTTCAGTATAACGGACGAAGCCTTTGCCTTGGTCAGCACCCAAGACGGGCGGGTTGGAAAACACTACATATATGGAATCATGTCAGTGTGTATCGCATCCTGGACATCGGGAACCTTTTTTGGAGCTGTCGCCAGCTCTGCCCTGCCTGAAGCGGTCAGCAGCGCCCTGGGCATTGCCATCTACGGCATGTTTCTGGCCATTATCATTCCGCCGGCTAAGCGGGAAAAATCCATTACCGCTGTGATTCTGATCGCCGTGATTTTGAGCTCGGTACTCCGCTGGGTACCGGTACTGGATCAGATTTCGCCGGGATTTGCCATCATCATTTGTACTATGATCGCTTCCGCGGCAGGGGCGGTCATCCATCCCATCAAAGAGGAGGAGCTGTATTCATGAACTTTTATTTATACGTTCTGGTGATGGCGGTTGTAACCTATTTGATCCGCATGATCCCGCTGGTGCTGGTGGACCGGGAAATTAAAAACACGTTCATAAAGTCCTTTTTGTACTATGTGCCTTATGCGGCACTGGCATCCATGACCTTTCCGGCGATCCTCTTTTCCACCACGCAGATGGCGGCTGCCATCGCAGGTTTCGCAGTGGCGGTTTTCATGGCGCTTCGGGAAAAGGGGCTGCTGCTGGTAGCTTTGGGCGCCTGCATAACCGTGTTTGTGGTGGAGCAGGGAATGGCTTTTCTGATGTAAAATCCCCTTGAATCAAAGCCTGGCCAAATAGGAGCGAAGGTACATTTTTTCACCCTCATGGTGGAAGCTGAACCCGATGTTGACGCCTGAGCTGGTGGTGAAGCCGCAGTCCTCCTGCTGCACGATCGTATCTGCCATATGGCGGAGAAAATAGTCCAGATTGAAATTATCCGTGGAAGATGTGGGGTATTCCCGCAGCAGGTTTTCCATGGATTTTTTTCCGTGGTCAAAGTAAAAATAGGTGCCTAGCAGCAGGGCCTCAGAGCTGAAATAAGGCATCAGCTCGTCATAGAGGAAGGTGTTATGGTAAAAATTATGTTCATTGACTGCGAAATAATCGATGTTCAAATCGATGCAGCCGGGCTTTAAAGGCAGACGGGTGCTGCTGTCGGCGATGAACAGGATGTCCAGCCCATAGCCTTGTTTTTCCATGAGGGTTTTATACATGCGCAGCATTTCCGGATACTTATCGACAACGATATATTGACCTTGCGGGTCCAGATACTGCTGGTGGTTATGGAGAAAGAACCAGGCGTTGATATAGGTTTCCAGTACCACCTTGCCGGATAAATCCATATGCTCCAGCTTTTCCACCATCCAGTTAAAGGATCGCTGAAACAAGCTGATGAGGGCAGGGGGGAGGTCCCGGTACAGCTTGCGGTCCAGATCAGGGGTGTCGTATAAATCCTTATTTTTGTTGGGTGTCAGCAGGATGCCGTCCTCAATGGAGGCGGTGTAGCCGCAGGAGCATCGCAGGCTGCCGCTGAAAATATATTTGAGATCCATTCGTACATTATCCAGTGAAAAGCTGCCGCCGCAGGCCGGACAGCACAAGTGATCCAGCATGCGGACCGGAAGTCCGATGTCGGGGCGATTGTCAGGAAGCAGAGCGCTCAAATCCGCGATTTTTCTTTCCAGGTTTTCAATGTTTTTTTCGGTCCGCAGCTTCTCGCTGCGCAGATCGTGGAGTTTGTCGGTATAGATTCTGCGCAGATCCTCCACATCCTGGTTGACCGCAAGGCCGGAAATTCGATAAAGAGACAGGATCCGGTGGATCTCTTTCAAAGAAAAATTCATTTCTTTCAATTCCAGAACAAGCTCCAGATCCTTCAGGGTCTGGCTGTCGAATACATACTGGCCGCCGGGCCTGGGGGGCACAAGAAGGCCGTAATTGATGTAGTAATATAGATTGTCTACGGATATTTGATATTTTTTAGAAACCTGACCTATTCTCAAACCGCTCACCTCCAAGGTTTTTCTGCCTATATGGTATCACAAATCTGGAGTGCACTCAAGGTTTGGCCGGAATTCTCCAAATAACGCCCTTGACAATTAGCTGGCTCGATGCTGTATTATAGTAAAGTAGTAAATGAGAGGAGATGAAAAGCGTGAAAGAATTAAAGAGCTCCAAAAAAAGAACAGAAGCCGATCGTACGGCCCTCAGACAGGCAGTGGGGGATATCATCGATTGTGTGATAAAAGATGGAGACGCGGCTCTGCAGGAATATAATAAACAGTTTGACCAGTGCGATAGGCAGGCCCTGCGAATCTCCAAACAGGAAATCGAGGAAGCTTACCAGCAGGTATCGGATGAAGAACTGTCGGATATCAAAAAGGCGGCTGCCAATATCGAGGCCTTTGCCAACGCGCAGAAGGAAACAGTAGGAAGTTTGAAAGATTTTTCCCCTTCGCCGGGGATCAAGCTGGGGCATCGGGTAATTCCGGTCCAGTCCTGCTGCTGCTATGTTCCTGGAGGCGGCTATCCCCTTTACTCCACAGCGCTGATGCTGGGGATTCCGGCCAGAGTAGCGGGCGTTGAACGAATTACCGCCTGTTCCCCGGTGATCAAAGGGACAACGACGATTCATCCCAAGACGCTGGTTGCCATGGATGTGGCCGGCATCAATGAAATTTACGCGCTGGGCGGCGCGCAGGCCATTGCCGCTTTTTCCTATGGAACGGATCAGATCAAGCCGGTCAATATGATCGTAGGGCCTGGCAATCATTTTGTGACAGAAGCCAAACGGCAGTGCTACGGAAAAGTGGGCATCGATTTTGTGGCGGGCCCCAGCGAGGTTCTAGTCATCGCCGATCAGACGGCGGACCCGGAAGTGATCGCAGCCGATCTGCTGGCCCAGTCGGAGCACGATAAGGCGGCCAAGGGACTGGTGGTGACCACAGATGAGAATCTGGGAAAGGCCATTCTCCAGGCAGTGAACCGTCAGCTGCCTGCGCTGGATACGGAGGAAATCGCAAGAAGCTCATGGAATGATTACGGTGAAATTCTCATTGCCGATGATTTGTCCGAAGCGGTAAATTACGCCAATGATTATGCGCCGGAGCACTTGGAAGTCAATGTGGCAGAAGAAAAGATCGATGGGGTCGTGGCCGCGCTGCGCAATTACGGGTCCCTGTTTATCGGCGGCAATACGGCTGAAGTGTTCGGCGACTATGCATCCGGCACCAACCATACGCTGCCAACCCTGGGAGCGGCCAGATACACAGGAGGCGTTTGGGTGGGCACGTTCCTGAAGACGTGCACGTATCAGAGTATGTCCAAACAAGCGATGCTGGATATTGCTCCCCTGGTTTCCAACCTGGCGAGAGGCGAAGGGCTGACCGGCCATGCCAGGGCTGCGGAAATCCGGATGGAGAAGGAAAAATAAAGAGAGGAGAACGAAAACATGGAAAATGAAAGTCGTATGCTCAAACGAACCTTTGGCATGAAAGAGGCTGTTACCATTACCGTAGGTACAGTCGTAGGCGTGGGGCTGTTTACCACCGGCGCCAACGTGGTAGGTATGCTGGGATCCGCGGTGATTATCGCTACTTTTGTGGCAATGCTCATCAGCATCTATCCGGCGCTGCTGTATGCGGAAATGGGTGCTGCGCTGCCTTATGCGGGAGGTACATACAAATATGCGTCCCTGGGGATTGGAAAGCCTTTTGGTATGCTGGCAGGCTGGAACTTTATTATTTCTCTGGTGGCGGTTACCAGCGGCGAAGCCCTTGCCTTCAGCTTTTACTTCAAAACCTTCTTGGGAGCACTGGGCCTGGAGATACCCGGCGGCGGCACCAGCGATATCATCATTGCCTGCATTGCAGTTGTGGTATTCATGGTCTGCAGTGTGGGCGGCGTGGAAATCACAGGCAGGCTTCAAAACGGATTTATGTTTTTCTTCTGGGGCGTGGCGATTATCTGGTTCCTGATCATGATCCCCAACGTGGGTCTGTCCAATTTTGTTCAGCTGCCGGAATATGTGGATTTTTCCGCAGGCGGTTTTATTGGATCGGTAGCCTTAATTTGGTGGTGCTTTGCCGGGTTTGAAACCTGCTGTGCTATGGGAGAAGAAATCAAATATCCCCACATCAATATCCCAAGAGCGCTGTTTTTGGCACCGTTTATCGTCTTTGCCGTAAACGCTTTCTTCCAATGGTTCCTGGTGGGAATTGTTCCTACGGATCAGCTTCCGGCTATCGCCGATGCTTCGGCTCCTTATGCGGAAGCTATGACCATTGCCGGAATTCTGGGATTTCCGCTGATTATGCTGGCTGCGGGCATTGCCTTTGGCGGCGATTTTTCAACGCTCAACTCCAGCATTTCCGTACCGCCCAGATACCTGTTCACCATGGCCCGTGACGGTGCGATGCCCAAGTTCTTTGCCAAAGTTCATCCCAAATATAAGACGCCTTACGTGGCGATTCTGGTCCTGGGCGTTTTGACGGTGCTGCTGATTGCGACCAATTCTATGATTTATATCGCGTCCTTGAGCCTGTTCGCCGATTTGTTCTACTATGTGATCGGGATCATTGCCTGCGGGATGCTGAGAAAACGCCAGCCCGATCTGGAGCGGCCCTATAAGGCTCCACTCTGGCAGGTGGGCGTTCCGGTCAGCGCTATCATTTATATCATCATGATGACACAGCTGGATCGGGAGGCTTTCTGGACGGGCGTCATCTGGTGCGCGGTGGGTCTGGTGATCTTCTTCATCTGTCAGGCTAAGTACGGAAAATCGGGCGATGAGGACTTAAAGGCCCAGATCGTGGCCCATCAAGAGCCGCCGGCAGAGGAAAAAGCTAAGATGGATAAGGAGTTCAAGATTTGGCGCACCGTCGTGGCCATCGTGGTGGTGATTGCGATTTTGATTTATGTGATACCGTTTGTGGGTTAAATGAAAAAAGGGGGCTGTCTTGTGACAGTCCCCTTTTGGATAGATCAGCCAGCCGGCGTAAGCTTCCCGCCGCCTGAAAGAGAGAGCGTTTTTCCATCCAGCCACTTGTTGGCTGCGTTGGACTTATCGTAATAAAGCGTAAAGCCATTGGATTTAATGTTGGAGCAGGCGGTATCCTTATTTGTGATTGCTGATACATAGCTGTCGCCCGTCATGGTCCAGGTACTGGACTTGTCTAAGTGAATGGTCGCAGACTTGGCGGAATTTCCAGCGTTAATACTTCCCTTAAAGGCTGATTTCTCAGTTAAATTAAGAGTGACCGTACTGATTTGATCACATTTCACATTTCCTTCCAAATTCTGAGAGATTCCGGTCAGGGTAAAGTTCCCTCCGTTTTCTCCCGCCTTTCCCCAGTTGTTGGTTTTGTTTCCGGCTGCATTTATAAGAATGCCGCTGCTATAATAGAGCTTTGTATTTTTAAGCGTTGCCGAAGCCTCCGTATTGGTCACATAAAACATTGGGCCTTTAGAGGTGGTCGTCAGCGTTGAGTCAGCGGCATTAAAACTTGCTTCTCCTTCTGCCGCATCACCGGAAGTGCTCTGATAGAGCATAATGCCGTTTTTACCTGCACCCTGCAAAACGCAGTGATCCAAAGAAATACTATTCTTTCCTTCTACCACAGCGATTTGGCTGCCAGTTGCATATCCGGTAACATTTGCGGCTGTGATGGTTCCCGTTGAATAAATACAGGGGCTTCCGTCTCCTTCAGCGCTGACAGACGTATCGCTGACCTGAATAGTACCTTCGCCCCGGTCGGTGGCAATGGGCGCGCAGTGCGAACCTTTGGTGGAGATATCGCCTCCTGTTGCGATAATTGTACCTTTATAAGTGGCATCCAAACCACGAGCCGAGTCTCCTGTCGTGTATATGGAGAAGTTTTTTGCAACGATTTTGGAACCTTTTCCGGTGGCAAAGATGGCGTTTGATCCGTCGGAACTGGATGTGAGCGTCGTCCCGTCCAACGTTATTTTACTGCCTCCTGATGCAGATAGAATTGCGTTCAGTCCGTAAAAATTACTTTCGGTATCATCGGTGGTGTCTCCCGACTTTATGAGAGAACCGCCGCTGATCGCAAGGCTGCCTTTATTCTCTACCAGGACAGCACTGACATTTGCTTCTTCTGATTCATAATCCTTGTTGGCGGATGTCTGCTTTCCGCCGCTTACTGTGAAAGTAGCGCTGGTTTTTGTAGCGCCAGTCTCTGAACCGGCGCTGCCGCCCGGAGCATTGCCTGGCTGGTGGATGATTTCGATTGCTGTTACCGTATCGTCATCAAGTGTCAATTTGACAAGGATTCCTTCTTCCAAACCGGTGATATCGATATTATCTGAAAGAATATAAGTGGCTGACCCACCATCAGCAGTGAAGCCGTTTATACCCTCAGGAAATCTTCCGTTTGAACGGTCTTGACCGCTGCTGTCTGATGGCTGTCCGCCATCGGATATTTGTGGGGGCTCATTGCTGTCCGCCGCTTTATTGTCAGCCTTGGATGTGCTATCGGTCTGGGAGCCGGTTTCAGATTGGGTGGAGCTGTTCTTTTCCAATTTGGGAGGCTCTTCATATGCTCCCGTTTCTACGGTTATTTTTGTATCATTAATCTTCGTTATTTTTCCATAGACTTCATCATCTTTGCTGGTGCAGGCCGTCATTGCCGTCAGCAGGAGAATGGCAGAAAAAACTGCAATGGCTATCTTTAATTTCCCCATCGTGACCTCCTTGTTTCGTTGATGATAAGACTATTTTAACGGAACAATGTGATATTCTGGTGGAAACTGTGAGAAAGAAAGGTGTTATTATCCGGATTGCGGTAAACTTCTGAAAAGCCGGAAATTTTTACTCCCAAAAAAGGGTGGCTGCATTAGGCTTCGCGCAGGCCGGCCAAACAGGTAAAAAACTTTTTTTGCTGGTTTCTATTCGAAATGGCCTATTGTGGATGTAAAGTCCATATAAAAACAGGAGATTTTGCTAGTTTCGCAGCAAGTGAGGCTGAGTGGAGACATTGATTTGCGGTGTGTTGATGCGTATGAGAGATTTATATGTGGTTAGCGACACATAACAGTTGACCTGATGTGGGAGAATGCCCGGTATTACGACATTTTATATGGACATTGACTGCCAAAAGGCCAGTTTCGAATAGGATTAACGAAAATTTGTGTTCTGGGGGAATTGTGAGGGGCTGCCGCAGCAACATCTTTCGTTGACGTGACAGCCCCTATATCACAGGCCAGTATATTAAATTCCAATCTTCACAAGTTCAATGAACTGCTTGGCTACCCGCGGACTTCTGCCGTTGCAGCGGAGAGCGTGAGCCTCAGCTTTGCGGAAAAGCTCGTCTTTAGGCATATCGACCCCATAATCTTTGGCCAGGTTTTCCACGATGTTCAGGTATTCTTCTTTATCCGGCCGCTGGTAAGTGATGGTGAGGCCGAAGCGGGCCGCCAGACTCATGGTCTCCTGAAGCGTATCGTTGATATGAAGCTCATCGCCGGCCCGGTCGCCCATGGTTTCTTTGACCAGGTGGCGGCGGTTGCTGGTAGCGTAAATGGCAATGTTTTTTCCGCAGGCTGAGACGCTGCCTTCCAGGATCGCTTTCAAGGCGGAAAAATTGTCGTCATTGCTGGTAAAGCTCAGATCATCGATGAATACTACGAATTTCAGCGGATTATTGGAAAGCTCTTCGATCACGTAAGGGATCCGGTAAATTTCATTTTTCTTTACTTCCAAGAGGCGCAGCCCTTGGTCGGCGTAATGATTGCAGACTGCTTTGATGGTTGAACTTTTTCCGGTGCCAGCATCGCCGTACAGGAGCATATTGCTGGCACCTTCCCCGGACAGAAGCGCCTGGGTGTTTTTAATAATCAAAGCCTGTTCCCGTTCATACCCGAATAATTCTTCCAGCTTCTGCCCATCGGGATGCTTTA
Source organism: Hominibacterium faecale (assembly GCF_020734085.1). NCBI lineage: Bacteria > Bacillati > Bacillota > Clostridia > Peptostreptococcales > Anaerovoracaceae > Hominibacterium > Hominibacterium faecale. The sequence continues at coordinate 328,088 of NZ_JAJAGH010000005.1, read as the reverse complement.
CCGGAACGATTCTGTCGCTTTTCAGGCGAAAGACCGAATACTTGGAATAGATGCCGTAGCCCGTATATGGAAGCTTGTGGATGCGCTCTTGATAATCGTAGCGAAAATCAAAGATCGTTGTTTCCCAGTCAGGGAGGAAGCCTTTGTAATTGATCAGATCCCGGATGGACTGAGAAGTGATTTGGGACAGCTCCTGCAGGATATCCAGTTCAGAAAACAAGCAGGCCTCCACAGCCTGAGAGACCAGGCTTCCGCAGGCCTTTTCTTTGACATAAAAATTATCGTCATTCAGCAGCACATTATTGATGTAGACGCTCAGATTGGCGTTTGCCTGATAAAGACAAGAAGTGAACTGGCAGTAAGCTTCGACCTGCTTTCTCGACTCCTTCTCTTCAATGGCATCGGCCATTATTTGAAAATTGGCGATCACCGGATCTGTGAGCAGATCGCGAAAGATCACCAGTGAGTTTAATTTCAAATTTAATTCGGCAAGTTTTTTCTTCATGTAACGTTCCTCGGTTCTTAAATGATTTGCTCTTATTATAATGAAAAAATGATGGGAATGCAAATCGAAAGCCCTTGCAAATCCCAATAAAAGCATTACAATAGATACATGACCCGAAGCAGGTCTCCGAAAGGAACAGGAGACGAAGCGAAGCGAGGGCCGACAAGACAAGGCCCGTTATTGAAAAAAGGAGGGCAGATCATGCTAACGCTTGACAAAATTTATCATGCCGCATTTACCTTGAAAGATGCTGTGAGAAAGACCGATTTAATCTTAGCTCCAGCACTCAGCGCCAAAAATCAAATTTATCTGAAAACCGAAAACCTGCAGATGACAGGCAGCTTTAAAGTGCGGGGCGCTTATTATAAAATCAGCCGACTCAGCGACGAGGAAAAAGCCAAAGGAATCATTGCCTGCAGCGCGGGCAATCACGCCCAAGGAGTGGCTATGGCGGCGAAAAAGAACCAGATCCCTTCCCTGATCTGCATGCCGGACGGCGCGCCCATCAGCAAAGTGGAGGCCACCAAGAGCTTTGGCGCGGAAGTGTGCCTGGTCAGCGATACATATGACGATGCTTACAACAAGGCCATCGAGCTGCAGAAAGAAAAGGGTTACACCTTTATCCATCCTTTTGATGACGTGGATGTGATCGCCGGCCAGGGGACCATCGGGCTGGAGATTCTGGATCAGCTGGTTGATGTGGACGCGGTCGTGGTGCCGGTGGGCGGCGGCGGGCTGATCAGCGGCGTGGCCTATGCGATCAAGCAGCTCAAGCCGGAATGCAAGATCTACGGCGTCCAGGCGGCGGGTGCACCCAGCATGTACGAATCTGTCAAGGCCCATGAAAAGAAGACTTTGGAAACGGTGGACACCTTTGCCGACGGAATCGCAGTCAAAGTGCCGGGCAATGAGACTTACGAGCTGGTAAACAAATATGTGGATGAAATGATTACGGTTACTGAGGACGAAATTGCCACAGCCATTTTGACATTGATGGAAAAACAGAAGCTGGTAGCCGAGGGTGCCGGCGCCGTATCGGTGGCAGCGGTGATGTTCGATAAAATCCCGCTGAAAAAGAAGAAGATTGTCTGTGTGGTCAGCGGGGGAAATATTGATGTAAACATTCTCAATCGGGTCATTACCCGAGGTTTGATCATGAGCGGCAGGAGAAACACCCTGACCATCGCACTGATGGATAAACCGGGCCAGCTGGTGGGCGTAAGCACGGTGATCAGCCGCTGCGGCGGCAATGTGGTTGCGGTACATCACGATAACGGCGATCCCAATATGGCGATCAACAGCTGCTTCTTGAAGGTGGTTATGGAAACCAGAGACAGCGCACAGGCAGAATTGATCAAGCGTCAGTTAGAAGAAGAAGGATTCCAGCTGGTCAACGAACGAGTTTAAACCATTAAAAAACAGCCGGAAGGAGAAAGTCTTGCGCTGCTCCCGCTTTCCGGCTGTTTGATTCTTCTTTGAAAAACGCTTATTTTACTTCTACTGTCCAGCCCATGGTATCAACGACAGCTCCAGTCTGAATGCCGTACAGGGTGTCGTAAAGCTTCTGCGCGATAGCGCCGATCTGGCCATTGTTGATGATCATTTTTTCGCCCTTATAGCAGAGCTCACCCACCGGTGAGATGACAGCCGCAGTTCCGGAAGCGAACATCTCCTGGAATTTACCGTCTTTATAAGCCTGGGCCACTTCATCGATGGAAAGTCTTCTTTCTGTAATCTTGATTCCTTCTTTTTTCAGCAGAGCGATAACCGAGTCTCTGGTAATACCCGGCAGGATGGTGCCATCCAAAGGCGCGGTGATGACTTCATTATCGATTACGAAAAAAGCATTGGATGTTCCGATCTCTTCCACGTATTTCCGTTCTACGCCGTCCAGCCACAAAATCTGTTCATACCCCTTTGCGTGGGCTTCTTCCTGCGCTTTCAGGCTGGCTGCATAGTTGCCTCCGCACTTGGCTTCACCGGTACCGCCGTCGGTGGCGCGGACATATTTATCTTCCACGTAAATCTTTGTCGGCGTCAGCCCGCCCACATAGTAAGGACCTACCGGGCTGAGGATGATGATAAATTTATAATGATTGGAGCGTCTTACGCCGAGGAACGGCTCGTCGGCAATAATGAACGGGCGGATGTAAAGGGACGTGCCTTCTTTTTCCGGTATCCAGTCAGCATCCACGTGTACCAGCGCTTTAATCGCTTCCACATACAAGGTTTCATCAATCTGAGGAATACAAAGCCTGTCGTTGGTGCGGTTGGTTCTCTTGGCGTTCATGTCCGGACGGAACAGCTGTACTTTTCCTTTTTTGGTTTTGTACGCTTTCAGCCCTTCGAACATTTCCTGCGCATAGTGGAAAACAACAGCAGCCGGATCCAGAGAAAGGGGTGCGTAAGGGACGATTCTGCCATCGTGCCAGCCTTTTCCCTCTTCATAGTCCATGATAAACATGTGGTCTGTAAAGTCAACGCCGAACCTGAGGGTATCCGGGTCCGGTTTCGCCTTAGGATTTGTAGTCTTTGTTACTGGAAAATCATATTTCATTTTACCGTTCTCCTTCTATATTTATCTGTATCTCTTTGTTAACAGCTTTATCATAGCGCTTGATTTGTGTGTTGTCAACAATTTAACCCCACAATATTTAGAAAAAATAACAAAAATGCAAAAGGGGCCGCATGCTTTCATCCGATTTGCTGACCTGTTATAATAACAATAGCCGTTAACATGTCTATTGTAACAGAAAGTGTGTATGAAATGGAAAAAAAGAAGATGAAAATTTGGAAAAAGGTTCTGCTTCAGCTGGCAGTTTTGGTTGTGATCTTGGCTGCGGCGTTGCTGGGCATCAACCAGTACGTGGTAAGCTCAGCCCAGGGAGATGTTCTCTGCACGGTTTCCGATAAAGCCAATACCATATCCAAGACAGATCTGGATCGGCTTGCGCAAAAGGATGCGGATTGCATTTTGGTGCTGGGCGCCCTTGTGCGCAAGGACGGGAGCCCCAGCTACATGCTGCAGGACCGGCTGGATGTGGGGATCAAACTATACAAGGCGGGAGCGGCTCCCAAACTTTTGTTGTCGGGAGATCATGGACAAGTCCGCTACGATGAAGTCAACGTTATGAAAGAGTATGCTCTGGAGCAGGGTGTGCCCAAGAAAGACATTTTTCTCGACCATGCCGGGTTCTCTACCTATGATTCCATCTATCGGGCAAAGGCGGTGTTCCAGGTGGAAAAGATGATCGTTGTGACCCAGGGCTACCACCAGTACAGGGCCTTATACGGGTGTGAGAAAATGGGGATCGATGCCTGGGGTGCGGCTGCGGATCAGACGACCTACCGGGGACAGAAAATGCGTGACTTGCGGGAGATCGCGGCCAGAGATAAGGATTTTGTGAAATGGATGGTAAGACCGGAACCTACATATCTGGGGGACGCCATTCCCATCAGCGGCAGCGGGATTAAAAGTCAGGATTAGGATTTGGCTGGGGCCGATTGATCAGCGTCTTGCGGCGTTGAATCTTGCGCAGGCGTGTCTGGCAAGGTATACTATAGAAGAACTGAGGGAGGTGCCAGATGAAGAGTAAAGTGGCAATCGTTGATTGCAGAAAATATAAAAGCGAGCTGGTGGACCATGCGGTTGGAGCAGCCGTAGAACTTTTGGGCGGCTGGCAGGAATTCGTGAGCCCGGATGAGAGCATTATCCTCAAGCCCAACCTTCTTGCCAGGACGGAACCGGAAACTGCCTGCACCACCCATCCCCGGGTGTTTGGGGCTGTGGGCCGCCTTTTAAAACAAGCGGGATTTCAAAATCTGTATTACGGGGATTCGCCGGGCAACCACCTGATCGGCGTGGAACAGACCGCCGAAGGATGCGGAATTCGCCAGGAAGCGGAGGCGCTTCAGATCGAGGCCGCCAACTTTTCGGAAGGGGAGCAGGTGCCTTTTCCCCAGGGCCACGCCGCTGACCACTTTGTCCTCTGCAAAGGCGTTTTGGAAAAAGATGCGATTATCAACCTGTGTAAGATGAAAACCCACCAGCTGGAACGGATTACCGGTGCCATGAAAAATACCTTCGGCTGCGTCTATGGCTTTAACAAAGGCGCCAGCCACGCGCGGTTTCCCAATGCGGACGCTTTCGGCAAAATGATCGGCGACCTGAATTTATTAGTTCGCCCCAGGCTTCATATTATGGACGGGATCATGGCCATGGAGGGAAACGGCCCCCAGTCCGGCGATCCGACGCCGATGTACGTCATTCTGGCGTCTGCCGATCCGGTGGCCTTGGACAGCGTATTCTGCCGTCTCGTCAACTTAAATCCGGAGCTGGTAGCAACCAATGTCTACGGGAAAGAGTACGGCATCGGCACCTGCAAAATGGAAGAAATCGAGCTGATCACAGAAGAGGGCGTTTTATCCATGGAGGAAGCTTTTTCCCGCTGGGGAAACCCGGACTTTAACGTGGAGCGGGATCCGGGTTTCCACGGCCAGCTGAAAAGCATCGGATTTTTACAGCCCCTTTTGGACCGGAAGCCTTACATAAAAAAGGCCAACTGCGTGGGCTGCGGCATCTGCGTGCAGGCCTGCCCGCTGGACGAAAAAGCAATCTATATGAAAAAGGGAAAACCCGCCTACCGCTATCGGAAATGTATCAAATGCTACTGCTGTCAGGAAATGTGTCCGGAGAAGGCCATTGATGTAAAGACCACCAGGCTGGCCAGGATCGCTGACCGAAATTGGAAATTGTAAGGGAAAAGAATGAGAGAAGAAAGACTGAAACAGCTGCGGAAAATGGCCGATGAAGAATACAAGGCGTTCAACTGCAAACTGATACCAGGCATCAATAAGGAGCGGACGCTGGGCGTCCGCGTTCCCGCCATCCGAAAGCTGGCGAAAGAGATTGTAAAAGGCGGCTGGGAGAGATACCTGGAGGAGCTGGAAAACTGCAAACTGGCTCCCGGCGGTATCGGCGGAACGGAACTCTTCTACGAAGAGGTCATGCTGCAGGGGATGATCATCGCGGCTGCCAAGATGGAACGGGAAACGCGGCTGGCGTATATTGCCCGTTTCGTTCCCCGCATCGATAACTGGGCTGTCTGCGATACCTTTTGCGGTGATTTGAAATTCGCGGATAGAGAGGAAAACCGCCGGAGGGTCTGGGAGTTTCTCCAGAGCTATCTTTCCGACGACCGGGAATATTTTCTCCGGTTCGGCGTGGTCATGATTATGGATCACTATATAGATGTAAGTCATATTGATTCTATATTAAAAATCCTGGCGGGGATTCACCACGAGGGCTATTATGTGAAAATGGCCGTCGCCTGGGCGCTGTCCATGTGCTATGTCGCTTTTCCGCAGAAAACGGAAGCGCTGATAAAAAACAATCGGATGGACGATTTTACACACAACAAAACCATACAGAAAATTCGAGAATCCTACCGGGTTTCCAAAGAGGATAAGGAGCGGCTCAAAGGGCTCAAACGAAAGTAAGAAAACACTTTCTGCTATTTTCCCGCATATCCTATACTTTAGGAGGGAAACCCAATGATTTATTTAGACAATGGAGCAACATCTTTCCCTAAGCCAAAAGGTATGATCGAGGCAATGGACTCGTGCATGTCATCCTATTGCGGCAACCCGGGGCGCTCGGGGCACGATCTGTCCCGCCGGACCGGGGAAGAAGTCTATCAAGCAAGAAAAATGCTGGCCCGTTTTTTTAAAATCGAAAAGCCGGACCGGATCGTTTTTACAAATAATACGACCCAGGCCCTGAATATGGGCATCAAAGGCGTTCTCAAGGAAGGCGACCATGTGATCACCACGGTGATGGAGCACAACTCTGTGCTGCGTCCGCTGCGGGCGCTGAAGGATCAGGGGGTGGAATATACTCTGGTTCAGTGTGGGAGCGACGGAAGCTTGGATCTTACCAACGTTGAGCAAGCGATCAGAGAAAATACCCGGCTAATCATCTGCACGCAGGCGTCCAATGTGACCGGAACCATTATGCCGGTGCAGGACTTGGGAATTTTGTGCAAAAAGAAAGGCATCCTCTTTATGGTAGATGGAGCCCAGGGAGCCGGCCATATGCCTATGGATGTGAAAAACATCGATCTGCTGGCGGTGCCGGGACATAAGGGTCTTTTGGGGCCTTTGGGAACCGGCATGCTTTATGTACGGGAAGGCGTATCGCTTCGCCCTTTGATGGAAGGGGGAACCGGCACCGTTTCCAGGGACATCAAACAGCCCGCAGAGCTGCCGGAAGGCTTTGAAACCGGCACCATCAATGCGCCGGGCATTATCGGCCTGGGATATTCGGCCGGGCTTGTGAATAAAATCGGCGTCGATATCATCCGCCAGCACCAGCTGGAGCTGACTCGGATTCTCGATAGCAGCCTGCGGAATATGAAAAATGTGACGGTTTATGGTCCTTCTGACTGTAAGAAAAAGGTGGGAATTGTCACATTTAATATTAATGGATACAATTGTGAAGATGTTGCATCGCTATTAAACGATGATTATGGAATTGCAGTGCGGGGCGGCTATCATTGCGCCGGATTGGCCCATAAGGCCATCGGAACATGGGATTGCGGCGCAGTGCGGATGAGCATGGGAATCTATAACAATGGAAAAGAAATGAAAGCAGCTGCCGATGCGGTGTATGCCATTTCAAAAGGATAAACTGGGGGCTGATTTTCAGCCCCGAATTTGGTTGATGCCCACATTGGCCAGCTCGTCGGCCCGGTTGTTTTTTTCGGTCACGTACTGAAAATCCTCAAAGGAAAAGCGGCTGCCGTTCCATTCTACGAACTTATCGTAGAGCTTATGAAAATTGGTCGAAGCGCTGGCAAGATTTACGTGGCCTTTCACCCGGTAAAAGGTGATCTGATGCTGATCCAAAAACGGCAGCAGCGCTTCCCAGAGGTCCCGGTTTTCCACCGGTTTTTTGGCAGCGGTTTTCCAGCCGTTTTTCAGCCAGTTTTTATACCATTTTTTCCGAAAACAATCCATCAGATAGGAACTATCGGAAAACACTTCAATCGTCTGGCCTTCTTTTTTTATGGCGCGGAAAGCTTCCAGCAGAGCAGTCATTTCCATGCGGTTGTTGGTGGTGTCGGCTTCGCCGCCGTAAAGCTCCTTTTGGTGTCCGGCAAACTCCATCACAGCGCCCCAGCCGCCGAAATTCTTTTCACTCTGATTTCCCGAACATCCTCCGTCGGTATAGATTCTTAAAACATTGTCATTTCTCATAAACATTACCTCTATCTTTCATCTTTCGTATTATACGATAGATTGACAGGCCCGCACAAGTGGAGTATCCTATAAAAATAGAAAACGACGAGAAGCGAGGACAAAATATGGCATTAAATTTTTGCTCTTTTGCCAGCGGCAGCAGTGGAAACTGCTATATGGTCAGAAGCGGCGGGACGGTGGTGCTGGTTGATGTGGGAATCAGCGGAAAACGGATTTTTGAAGGGCTGGAAAAGGCCGGGGCTGAGCTGGAACAGATACAGGCCGTCTTGATTACCCATGAACATATCGACCATGTGAAAAGCCTGCCTATTGTTACAAAAAAAGCCTGCAACGCAAAAGCGTACGCCAACCAGGCCACCTGGGACAACATTGAACGAAAGGTCGCAGAAGAGAAAAAGGCGTTCTTTACCACAGGCGAAGATTTTTACATAAACGATATTTTAATCAGGCCCTTTGCCATCCCCCATGATGCGGCGGAGCCGGTGGGCTTTTCTTTTTATGCGGATGGCAGGCAGATCAGTATTCTGACCGATGCCGGCTGCATCACAAAAGAGATTTTCGAGGAAATCGTGGATGCGGATCTGCTGGTTCTGGAGGCCAACCATGAAGTAGAGGTGCTGAAAATGTGCAGCTATCCTTATCAGACAAAGCGCAGAATCCTGGGAGACCATGGACATCTTTCCAATGTGACGGCGGGCAAATGTATCTGCAAGCTGATGGAAGTGAAAGACAAAGCGCGCAGAGTTCTGCTGGGACATTTGAGCCATCAGAACAATGAGCCAGAGCTGGCGAAAATGACCATTACCAATATTCTTCAGGAGGAAGATATTTATGTGGGCGACAGACTGAAAATGGATGTGATGCTGCGGGATCATGTCAGCGCGGTATATGAGGTGTAAGGCTTGAATATAACCATAATCTGTATAGGAAAATTAAAAGAACGATATTGGACCGAGGCGGCTGCTGAGTACTGCAAGCGTTTGGGGAAATACTGCAAAATGACCATTGAGGAGCTGAAAGAGGCCAGGCTGCCGGATCGCGCTTCTTCGGCGGAGGAGCAGGCGGTAAAGCTGGAAGAAGGCCAGTCCATCCTGAGCAGGATTAAGAAGAACGATTATGTGATCACCCTGGAGATTGATGGAAAGCCGCTCACTTCAGAGAAATTGTCGCAGAAGCTCGGGCAGCTTTCCGCAGAAGGCTGGGGCCGGGTGGTCTTTGTCATCGGCGGCTCGCTGGGCCTTTCCCATGAGGTGTCAAAGCGGGCGGATTTCAAGCTGTCCTTTTCGCAAATGACGTTTCCCCATCAGATGATGCGGATCATCCTGCTGGAGCAGGTGTACAGAAGCTTTAAAATATTGAAAAATGAACCCTATCATAAGTAGGGCAGGAGGTTAATATGAAAAAGATCTTGAGACTGCAGAGCGCTCTGCTGAAAGAAATCGATAAGTATGAAAAGCTGGTAACAGAGCGTTCCCATTTCATCGACTGGGAACGGGTGCACATTGTCAGCTGCGCCAAGCTGGGCTATCTCTTTGCCGAAGAGCGGGGCGTGGATCCGATTCTGGCTGCCGCGGCCTGCGCGGTACACGATTACGGCAGGATCATCACCGGCAAGCAGGAGAACCATGCAGAAGCAGGGTACGAGCCGGCCATGGAATTCCTGAGAGGAACGGGCCTCTTTGAAGAGGATGAAATTCAGCAGATTGGAATCGCTGTGAAAAACCACAGCAAAAAAGCAGAGATCGGAAATCCGTTGGAGGAGATTGTGAAAGATGCCGACGTGCTGGACTTCTATCAGTACGGATACGGATTCGCCAGGGAAGAACAGAAGGTGCGCCTGGAAAAGCTGCTGGGGAGAGAGGTATAGCTTTCTTTGCCGCGGGCGAAATGAAAATTATCAATATTTTCCGGAATTTGATACCGGTAGAATCCGGTCCCGGCAGTCGCAGATGACAGCATAAGTGAAACTTGCTTGATGCGACACAAAAGTTACAAAAAACAGCCGAAGGAAATGAGGGATACAAACATGAAACCATCAAAACCAGCAGATACGGAACAGATGACAACCATTGAAGCCTGCGGCATTTTGAGGGAGGTTCCCCAAAAGCTTCATCTCATGGCAGTCAACGGGATGAAAATCAAAGTAAAAGAATATGCAGAGGAAGAGATTATCTTTTCTGAAGAAGAGTTGATTCATAGAATTGCCATCCTCCATTCGGGAACCGTAAGAGGTGAGAAATTCCATCTTGAAGGCAGCGTAGATCTGATGTACATGTATCAGCGAGGAGAAATCTTCGGCGCTGAAGCCACCGTTTCCAGGCGGCGAACATCACCTCTGACTTATGTGGCCAATGAAGCTGCTGTTGTACTCTTTGCTGATTTTTCCGATATTCTTCGCAGCGATTATTCCAAGGAGCTGATGCTGGCGCTGCTTCATATTCTTGCCGACGATAACATTAAAAAATTATATAAGCTCGAGGCTCTCTCCAAGAGAGGTCTGCGAGACCGTATTATGACCTACCTGCGGATCATGGGCAGAAAGTCCGGATCGGATACCTTTTCAATACATATGGACCGGGAGCAGTTCGCCCAATATCTGTGCGTCAACCGGAGCGCCTTGTCCTACGAGCTGAACCAGATGAAACGGGACGGTCTGATTGAGTTTAAAAAGGATGAATTTAAACTTTTAGAAAAAATTTTATAAAATGTTGGCATGCCAACGACATTAAAGGGGGAGTTGTGATATAGTATGAACTGTGGTACAAACCATGACTTTTCTTCAAAACATTAATAATAATTTGCCCAGGGAAACGGGACTGCTGCATAAAGCCATGCGATAGTCCCATTTTTCATGGAACCGGTACGAAGCGGTCAGCGAGGCGATCCGCATATGAATTTCCTGTTTGACATATAATAATACTTCCAGGAGGAAGGATTATGAAACGTTTTTGCATTGCAGCGCTCATGAGTATCATTTTACTTTTTTTACTTTCCGCCCCGGTCTTTGCGGCGGAGTACGACAGCGATCAGATTATTTTATCGTGGACTGATGACAGCGCTCATACCCAAACTATTACTTGGCACAGTGCATCTAAGAAAGATGGATATGTCCAATACAATCGGGAGGGCATGCAGCTTTCTCCGCAGCATCAGGTGAAGGCCAAGATCATCGAGGTCAAAGAGGATCAGTACTATCGGTACGAGGCCACGATCAGGGGTTTGAGTCAAAAGACAACTTATGAATATCGAGTCGGGGACGGTACCAGCTGGAGCAAAGTGCACACCTTTTCGACGGCGCCTACTTGGGAAACTTCTAGGATTACTACCACTGACGATGCCCAATCTTTTGAATTTTTATATTTGGGAGATATTCAATATAAAAAACGGAGTCAGGATTATAAAACTTGGGGTAGGATGGTTGAAGATATCAGACAGAGAAATCCTGGTATTGCCTTCGCCCTTATGGGCGGGGATATGGTTAATTCGCCCCGAAATATGAATGATTGGAATCTGTTTTTATCACAGGCTACATCGGTTTTTGCAGGGATTCCCATGATGACAGCTATTGGTAATCACGAAACGACTGTCAAAGCGGATATGTACCTGAAGATGCTGGCGCTGCCCCAGAATGGTCCCAAAGGGGTGTCCGAAGAGTTTTATTCCTTTGATTATGGGAACTGCCATTTTGCAGTTGTTAATACCAGTTTTTTTCTGGACAATCGAAAAGCCGCTATGGAGGAAGAATGGGAGCAGCAGCTGACTGCCATCAGCAGCTGGCTGGAGCAAGACTTGACAGAGAGCGGTGCCAGATGGAAGGTGGTCGTCATGCACCATCCTGCTTATGGGATTTCAGACGGAGATCCCATCTACGATGCTATTCGGGAGGAATGGGAACCGGTCTTTGAACAGGGTGAGGTGGATTTGGTCCTATGCGGTCATCAGCATCTATATATGCGTACCAAAGAGATCGGCAATATCACTTATGTGATGGGAAACTCAGGAAAGAGAAGGAGCACGTATTTTAATGGAGAAAATGTTCCTGAATACGTGGAAGCGATCAATGCGACAGACAGCAATTATCAAATCATCAAAGTGAGTGAGGATAAGCTGACCTTGGAATCCTATGATGAAGAAGGGCAGATCATTGATAAATGGTCTAAAAATAAATCGGTTTCGCCGCTTCTGAAAGCGGTGGCAGCAGCAGGGATCATTGTTGTTGTAGGAGCAGGAGCTGTCTTGATTCGTTTGAGAGTTCGAAAAAGAGGATCGCTTTAAAAAGTATGCTGGTAAGACCCATCTGATCGGCGGAAAACCATTTCAAAGGGCAGATTCTGTCCGGTTTGGATAGTACAAGGGAAATCACGATGGATGTGGGGCTCGAGCAATAGCGGTCTGATGAAGGAAACATTAAAGGGGCTGGAAAAACCGGTCATGCTGTCCATTTGACAAGCGACCGGTTTTCGGTGCGCTTTAGATCTGTCCGAATTTCTTGGTCGCTGCCAGATAACGAGCCAAAGCGCCCATATTGGCATAATAATAAGAATATTTATCAACCTTTTTTACTTCAATTAAGCTGGAATCGACCAGCTTTTTTATATGCTGGGAAACCGTTGCCTGGGAATAGTCAAAAGCAGCGACAACATCTTTATTGCAGACGTTTTCTCTTTGCCGATTGCATTGCATGATAAAGCGGTAAATATTGATTCGAGCCGGATGGGCGAGTGCGTCGGATACTTTTGCTATTAGCAGGACTTCTTCGTCCTGAATGGTGTCGGATTCTTTTCTAAGTCTCATGTTGCTCCTCCTACTAAAATACACTGCTCATTAACAATACACTTTCCTGTAGGTTTTTGTCAAGAAATATGGTAAGATTTTCATACAATGTTCTGCCCGGATGGGTGTGGGGCCGTGCCTGTGCAAGATGCCGCATCACAGGAGTGGGAAATCAGAGAACAAGGAGAATTATATGACAATGCCAAAAGAGAGGATTTATGACCTGAGAGGACTAAAAATTATTTTTGCAGCCATTACTACTCAGCTGATCATGACAGGAATTGGGGCGTTTCTGGGAGAAATCCTTCTGTTGCAATTTCTGTTTGTTTTGATCTGGCTGGCAATTTATGTTGCAATTTTTATCGGTACAATCGGCATGAGCAGCTGCAATGGATACTTTCAAGAAGCAAAGAAAATGATGATACTGCTGGTGATTCTGGAGATTCTGCAGATTCTCGCAGCGCTGGGCAATATGGCGGCAGCTGAATCCGGCATAATGATGACCCGATCGATCACCCGTATGCAAACGATTTCCGCCATTCTCATGCTCAAGTATGTTTACGATCTGCTCCAGGGCTGCCAAATGATTGGCCATGCTGAACAAGATTATGATCTGAGTGACCGCTGCCGCAGAGCATGGCCGCTGTACCTGACCTGCATCATTGCTTCGGTAGTAATAAGCTTTATCCTTATGGCATTTCCACAAATTCTTGTAAAAAACCTATTTCTCTTTCTGGGAACGCTGACGGCGGAGATAATATTGGGAATGCTAGCCGATGTATTTATTCTGAGAGCGATCCACAAGACTTATTGCTTGTATGAGGGAAAGGCGCAGCATGGCTTTTACTGATCAGCCAGCACCAGTTTTACATTGGCATCTTCAAAACGTGTGATCAGCTCAGGATTGAGCCTGGCGCCGGTAATGACCAGGTCTACGGCGCTGATCGGACAGACGTGGGCCAGCACGTTATGTCCAAACTTGCTGTTATCTGCTACCAGAATCGTTTCCTGAGACTGTTCAACAACCTTTTTTCTTACCAGCGCTTCCTCAATATTATAGTCAGAGAGCCCCCTTTCCAAGGTGACGCCTCCTGCACTGATAATCGCTTTGCCTATATGAAAGTTTTCCAGCTCAAACATAGACACTGCCCCTGAGATGGAACCTTCTCCATGGCGGATTTTTCCTCCCACCACATAGATTTCAAAGTCCGTATCCATCAATTCATTGACAACATGAATGGAGTTAGTGATGATCATCAGGTTCTTTTTGCTTCTGAGCGCTTTCGCTACCTGCAAAGTGGTCGTGCCCACTTCGATCAAGACGGAATCACCGTCACTGATGAACTCGGCGCATTTTTTTCCGATGGCGGTTTTTTCCGATAGATTTCGCGTCATTCTGTCCGAGGTGGCAGGCTCTTTGTCCTCTTTTTTCATCAGGGTGGCCCCGCCGTAAATCTTTTTTATAATCCCCTCTCTTTCCAAATGATTAAGATCCCTTCTGGCCGTTTCAATAGAAATATCAAAGCGTTTCATCATTTGATCGACCTTGATAATTTCATGTTCTTGCAGAAATTGGATTAATTGACTGTAGCGTTCCTGAGGCAGCATAGCGTTATCCTCCTTCGAAAGTTGGTTCCGATTAAACAGAACCTTTTAAATGTATGATTATTATAGCATAAATGACCTAATTTTGACAATATTTTTACCAACTTAATAAAAATTTGTAAAAAACTATTTACAAACTGATAATAATATGGTAACTTATACTCAAGAGTTGGTAATAAAGTAGTCAATTGAAAGGTTTGTCAGGAGGTACAGGTATGAAGGTATTTTGTTTAGGCGGAGCGGGGAGAATTTGCAGAGAGTCAACTTTAGATTTGGTGCAGTTTTCCGATTTCGAGCAGATTACAGTTGGTGACTATGACGAGAAGGCCGGTAAGGAAGTTGTCAAATGGCTCGATGATCCGAGAGTGGATTTTGTAAAAGTGGATGTCAATGACCATGATGCTACAGTAAAACAAATGAAAGGCTATGACATAGTAATGGATGGAACCACCATTGCCCTCAATGGAAAAACGACGGCGTGTATTGCAGAGGCGGGCTGCCATGGAGTTAACCTCAATGGATTCGGCGAAGAAAATCAATACGCAGAGATCTTTAAGAAGAATGGGAGAGCTTGTGTTCCAGGGTTTGGCATGACGCCGGGCACCACCCAGATGATGGCCATGTACGGCGCCAACCAGCTGGACACGGTGGAAATTGTCCGCGTCAGTCACGGGGCTTATCGTCCGTTCGCCTTTTCCAAGGCCATAACGGCTACAACAACTTATGAATACGACCCCAATCTGCCGACCAGGACCGTCTTTGAGGATGGAAAATTCATTCAGGTGCCTCCTTTTGCAAGACCAAGGGACATCGCGCTTCCGGAGCCATATGGAACTCATCCCCAGTACATTATTCCCCATTCGGAAACCGTGACACTGGCCGAAGCGTTGAAAGATAAAGGCGTCAGGCTGATTGAGACAAGAGGTACCTGGCCGCAGAAGAATATGCAGCTGGTCCGGGCTCTCTATGATTGGGGTATTTTGCGCAATGACCCGATCACCATCAACGGCAAAGAGATCGGTGTTATGGACTGCGTGGCGGAATATCTGCTCAACAGCAAAGAAGGGACGGAGACAGAGCTATACGGGTATGCACTACATATCGAAGTAGTGGGCACGAAAAACGGCAAAAAAGTGCAGCATATCCTGACGCATACCCATCCCAAATCCGACGGCTCTGTGCCGGGCTGGGAAAAGTTGAGAGCTTATACCAGGAACGTGGGAATCCCCATGTCTGTGGCTGTTCAGCTGATCGCAAAAGGAAAAGTCAAGGATACCGGGCTTTTGATTCCGGAGTATGCCTTTGATCCAAAGGACGTATTCGACGAATTGGAAAAGCGGGAAATATACATTCACGAAGAAATCAACGAGCTTTAAAGAAAGAAGGATAATCCCATATAAAGAAGGCCGCCCGGGAAAGCGTAATCGCTGCCTGGGCGGCCTTTTGCCAGCTTGGAGCCTTGGGCCACAGGAAGCCGCACCCGCCTTGGACTCTGACTTTGGTGCGCCCATTAACAAGCAAGCTAAATATAATAAGGAATAACAAAGAAAATTTCCGCGCCCCCGTACTGGTTATTCTTTGCTCCCATTCGTCCCGAGTGCTGAATTACGATTTCCTTAGATATGAACAATCCCAGGCCGGAATTGGAAGGGCCGGAAGCGAATCCCTGAATATTTTCCGGATGGCGGTTGGCGCCCGAAGCGATCCTGCGTCCGCCGCTGAAATTGCGCTCAAAGACTCTGGCCAAATCTTTTTCCGGGATGCCGTCTCCTCGATCGCTTACAGTAAAGACAACTTCACCTTCTGGAATTGTACAATCATCATCATCGGGAACGCTATGAAGCAGGTCCTCGTTGAGATAAGTACGGCATGACACTTGGATTTCTTTTCCAATCGGCGTGTGGCGGATAGAATTGCTGATCAGATTGGATACCACCTGCTGAATCCGGTAGGGATCAATAATGAGAATAGCATCAGAGGAAACAGCGGATTCGATAATCGCTTTACGGCCTGATTGGGATATTTGGAACTCACATTGGTTCAATAGCTCATCGAAGACTTCTTTTGCAGATTGTTCATAAAATCGGTATTCCAGGCTCTGAGAAGTAAAATCGGAACTCTGTGCCAAATCATCCACTAAGGTCGTCAGCATCATGGCTTTGGAATTAATCATTTTCAAATAAGTATCCGTGGATTCCACGGGCACCACCTTGTCCAGCAGACTTTCCGTGTAACCCTGGATTAAAGTCACCGGAGTTTTAATTTCATGGGAGATATCTTCTAAAAATTCTTTTTTCGCTTTTTGAGCTGCCTTGAGATTTTCCTCCATTTTTTTTCGCTCTGTAATGTCACGCAAAATTCCTTCAATGGCAGATACAGTGCCGGTATTATCGCGGATTGGGAGATAGTGTATTTCCGTCCATTTTTTAATAATCCCGTTTTTATAAAGACATAGGACACCCTTTCCAGGCTTTGCAATTGGTCTGGAAAATATTCCCACAACATCCTTGGATTTTTTTACCGTGTTGACATAATCAAAAAATCGGTCCGGCATTTCATACAGCTGCTTATCGGTAACGCCGATCAGTTCGGATATGGCGGGGCTGACATATTCAAATTCCTGCTTTTTATAATCATATAGGAACATGGAATCCGAAGAATTTTCCACAAGAAGACGAAAACGAGAAGCCTGCCGCGTGTCGAGAAAGCGGGTTTTTTTAAAGTAAATAATGATCAGGAATAAAATCAGCACGTTAACTGTGAATAAACCGATAAAATACGTGGAGATTGCAAGGGCTGTGTGTTTTAGAGTGAATCCGAAATGATTGATAAAAATTCCCCAGACGATAATAAAAAAGCTGGCCAGTATCTTTTCCGGCAGATTTTGTGTCCAGGAGTAGGAAATAAACATGCAGCCGGAAATGATCAGCATCCCGGAACAGTAAATGATATTGGGGATAATTACCAGGGTTTGCAGGAACGCAGAAGCCGGATACAGCAGAATCAGGAGCGCAGACAGCAGAGTGGTCCAAAGAAGGCCCTTCCATGGTTTTCGCTGGAAGAAATGATGGGTGCCCAGAATAAACAGATGGGAGCCGGCCAGCGCTGCCATCTGCCGAAGCATAATATAATAGATGGCGAACGCTTGAAGCTGGAGATTTAAAAAATCCACCAAAAACATTGCGGAATAGATCAGCCAGGAAATTCCCCAAAGACGCATGTAAGTTTTGCCGCTCTGGTGGGATAAAATCAAAAATATAATACTCAATACCAATGTGGTTGCAGTGGCGGACAGCATCGAATAGCTGGGAATTAAATACATGAGATGTACTCCTTATCTGAGGAATAAATTTGAATCCTTTACACTTTTATGATAAATTAAAGACAGTAAATTGTAAATAGCGGTTTAAGGAGTCTCCAGTGGATAAAAAATTTAGCCAATGTAAATGGATCAGCCTGCTAACCTTTGCATTGATGTACAATTTGGTATATTTAGGCCGATTCAACGTGAATAATATGCTGGACATCATGTCTCGGGATTTAGATATTACTGCTGTCAGAGAAGAAATGATCGCCATGAGTGTGTTTATCAGCTATGCGCTGGGAAGTTTTATTAATGGATACCTGGCTGACCGCATTGGAGCAAAAAAAGTGATAATTATCGGCGGCGTAATGTCGGTATTTCTCAATATGGCAGTGGCTTTTCAAAACAATTGGGCGGCTGTACTGATGATCTGGCTGGCCAACGGATATTTTCAAAGTATGATTTGGGTCGGGGGGATCGCGCTGCTGGCAAATTGGTGGACACAAGGAGAACGGGGCAAAGGCATCGGCATCGCCAATTTCTTTTCTGGAATGTCCCATGCTACAGCTTATTTGATTCCGGCTGCGCTGATGGCTGCCTGGCCGGACATGGATTGGCGGGTAAATTTCATCCTGCCGATGCTCATTCTGCTGGCATTTCTCTATCTTTTCGGTGTGGCGGCTGTGGAAAAACCTGAAGAGAGGGGACTCCTGGACTATGAGATAAAAAATCACAGGCATCAGGCTAGAGAGCAGGCTTTGCTGCGAATTTCCAATAGAAAACAAGGACCATGGCGATATTTTTTCAGTCAGAAGAAATTTTGGTGGTGGTGCGGGATCGCGATGCTGTCTAGTATCTGTAGATATGGGCTGCTTAACTGGATTCCGCTTTATTATGAAGAGGAGCGAGGAGGACAGATTCTCAGCAGTACCTTTTCAAATCTAACGCTGCCCATTGGTATGGCCTTTGGAACATTGATTATCACTTGGATCGCAGGGACGAAACTTTTTAATAATAAAGGTATTATTGTTACTGCCATGGCAGCGGTCTGCGGAACTTTAGTGGTGATTTTTCCCATGATTGAGGATACCAGGGCTGTTTTGGTAGGTATCTTTTTTACGGGGTTTGCGCTCTATGGGATCAATGGTATCCTATGGCTTCACGCTATTGATCAGGGCTGCCGAGTTTTTCCAGGAAGCGCGGCCGGAATCCTGAATGGATTTGCTTATTTGGGAGCATGTGCAGAGGGCGTTTTATTCCCAGCTGTCATGGGCTTTTTTGACGACAAAATGGCGGTGTTTGTTATAATGGAAGGCTTGTGCATCGGTATGGTCATATGCGGGATGGTCGTCAGCAAGAAAAACACGGTGGTCATACCGGAAGTGCGGGAATAGAGAACAAAAGTATAAGATTATTTAAAGAATTCTGATTTTATATTGAAAAATAGACATAACCGGATTAACATAAACCCATCAAAGATCATGGAAGGAGCCGATTATGTCTTTTATATTGGGAATGGATACGGGTGGAACCTATACCGACGGAGTCATCGTAAATTCTTCGGAGCGTAAAATTGTCTGCAAGGCAAAAGCGCTGACCACAAAAGAAGATTTAACCATTGGCATTAAAAACTGCATCGACAATCTGGATTTTGACAAAATGGAAGACATTAGTCTGGTGTCTCTTTCGACGACGCTGGCTACCAATGCCATTGTGGAAGGACGGGGCGCTTCTGTGGGATTGATTTACATGGGAACGGAACTGGATGAAGACGTTCCTGCGGAAATCGCAGTCAAAGTGAAAGGCAGATTCGATATTATGGGCCGCCTGCAGGAAGACCCGGACCCCAAGGAGGTACGGGAAGCCTTGTCAAAAATGAAAGGCCGTGTGGACGCCTTGGCTGTATCCGGGTATGCCAGCGTGCGCAACCCGAAGCACGAAAAGGAAATAAAACGGATTGCAGACGAGGTTTTGGGCGTTCCGGTTGTCTGCGCTCATCAGCTGACATCGGCGCTGGGATTTTATCACAGGACCATAACCGCTGTACTCAACGGCAGATTGATTCCCATCATCGATGGACTTCTTAAATCCACAAAAAAGGTACTGCATGAAAAGAACATTTATGCAGCGATTATGATCGTAAAAGGCGACGGCACCTTGATGACCGAAGCCATGGCAAAGGAACGGCCCATCGATACGATTCTCTCAGGCCCGGCAGCCAGCGTGATCGGGGGACTGGCACTCACAGGGAAACGAGATGGCCTTGTTCTGGATATGGGCGGAACCACGACTGATATCGCCAACGTATCGGAAGGTTCGGTAAAAATAAAGAAGGAAGGCGCCAGAGTAGGCGGCTGGCGGACGAGAGTTAAGGCTGTAGAAATTTCAACCTTCGGTCTGGGCGGCGACAGCCGGATTTATCTGGACAAAAAGGGAAATGTTCAGATCGGACCGCAGAAAGTATGGCCGCTGTGTGTGATCGGCATGGAGTATCCGCAGCTGGTACATGAGCTGCAAAGTTTCAAACGGGTCGGCGAATTAAAAACCTATTCCCAGCAGGAAGCCGATTGTTTTATGTATGTAGGCGGACAGCTGGCGAAGGATGCGCCGGCTCATGAAAAAAAGATCTTGGAAAAGCTTCAGGGCGGGCCTCATAGCCTGACGTATTTGGCGAGGGCCATTGGGGAGGACCCTGAAACGATAGATTTAACTCCATTGGTTGAATCCGGGATCCTGGCGAGAATATCTGTTACACCAACGGATATTCTCCACGTCCAGGGCAAGTACAACCAATGGAACCGGGACTTGTCCCAGGCGGGTGTGGAAATTTTGGCCAGAAGAAAAGAAATGCCAGTAGGCAAATTCGTAAAGATGGTCGAAAACGCAATCCACACCAAACTAGCCATGACCTGTATCCAGAGCGCTGCTGATTTTGAGGGAGAGGATTTTACCTTTACTGAAAGTCCGGAAGCTATGTTCCTGATTGAAGCGGCACTGCGCAAAGACCGGGGTGTTCTGTTAAGTCCCAGGTTTCACCTTAGCAAGCCGATCGTAGCGATCGGGGCTCCGGCATGCGCATGGACCTATGATGCCGGCAAGCTGTTAAATGCAAAGGTGATTGTTCCGCAAGATGCGGATGTGGCAAATGCATACGGGGCGGCGGTGGGAAAAGTAACTGCTACTGTGGAGCTTTTGATCAGCCTGGACGAAGATCAGTATATCCTCAATACCCCATGGGAGCGTTTCATATATGGAAGCAAAGACGAAGCCATGTTCTATGCCATACATGAAGGCCGCAAATATATCGAGCATCAGCTAATGGATGCCGGCTGTAATACTTGGTCCATTGAAGAAAAACCGTCGGATATCATGGTTGAAACCAAGGAGAATGAACCCAAGGTCTACATGGGGACAAAAATGGTCATCACTGGAGCAGGTTCCGCGTTTTAAAAAGATCCTAATTATTAATGCAGCTAAACTCAATAATTTGCCCCTTTTCACAATACTGGTCATCGGAATGTCAGTCCGAGGACACCCTTTTATCAGAGCAAAAGCCGCCGCTTTTTGGGCGGTTTTTGCTTTGATGAATGCGCTTATATTTGCGGGCGACTCCGGTCGGATTGCCAAAATCGGAGTGCTCCTTGGCAGAGTGTCAAAAGTCAACTCGAAATAAGCGGAAAACTATCAAAATCCGCCCTGAAAAAAGTTTTATCTGATAGCCGGCATCGCTGCCGGTCCGCCGAAACCTGCCTCACCCAACCAGTCCGTCCAAATCTGGTCCGCCAAGGCAGCCCGCCAAAGCCCGCTCCCACCCGCCTCAAGAAGAAGCTCCCGTCCTATCGCTCAAACTTGCTGCATCGCGATATGCAGGCTATAATAAAGGCATCTACTAAGAAAAAAGGAGACTCCACCGATGAAACGTTTTAAAGGCGCCATTTTTGACATGGACGGCACGCTGACCGACTCCATGTATATTTGGGATACAACTGGCATTACCTACTTAAAGCAGCAGGGAAAGGTCCCCAAGCCCGATCTCAAGAAGCGGCTTCGGCCTCTCAGCCTGGTACAGGCGGCGGAATTGTTTCAAGAAGAATACGGCATAACCCAACAGATCGATGAAATACTCCAAGGCTTTAACAGGATCGTAGAGGAGGAATATCGAACAAACGTAACCTTAAAACCCGGAGTTAGAGATTTACTGAAGCGGTTGAAGGAGGAGGAACTTGTCCTATCTGTGGCCAGTTCGTCGCCCCGCGATATTGTGACTATGGTTTTAGACCGGCTGAGCGTTTCCGGCTACTTTTCCCATGTTGTTACCTGCGGCGATGTGGGCCGTGGCAAAGATCACCCTCTGGTGTACGATCGAGCCGCGGAGCTGATGGGGACCAGCAGGGACAGTACCGTTATTTTTGAGGACGCGCTGCATGCTGTAAAGACTGCTGCCGCTGCCGGGTATTATGTAGTAGGTGTTTATGATCAAAGTGAAGGTATTAATGAAGACCAAATTAAGGCATTATGCAGCCGATATGTAAAAACCTTGGATGGATTTAGGTTGTAGGGATTATGCCGGAAAAGACGCTTGAACGCTTCAGGAAGCGAGGAAACTTGCCCCTTGGAGCGTTTTTCTTTGTAAGCAAATAATTTCAGACTATTCACTCTTTAACGAATCTTTAGAATTCCTTATACAAAGCTAAAGGTTATCTTGATGGGGACTTTAAACGGGTCGGTTATAGTATAGACATAAACAAAAACAAAGTTAATGAAATGGAAATCACCATTATTTTAAAGGAGGAACAAACATGTATAACAGACGTTACACAGGAAAGATCGAATTAGCCGTACTGGACACAGCAGGAACATTTTGCGATGGCCCTGGAGACCTGAGAAACAGATGGGCACTGGATGACCTGAGAGGATGTAAAGCACCGGTTGTACCTTTCTACGAAGCATTACAGCAGTTCGGCATCGAATGTGACTGGGCTACAATCAGAAAGCCGATGGGTAACTTCAAACCAACTCACCTGAGAATGCTGCTGAGCCTGCCGGAAGTTTCCGCACAGTGGGAAGAAAAATACGGACGTCCTTGGAACGAAGATGACTTTGATAACGTACTTGCAGCGTTCCGTCCACTGATGAGCAAATACATTGTTGACGAAGATTTAGCAAAACCAATCCCAGGAGCTGTTGAATGTATCGACAAACTGCGTGAAGCTGGAATCCTGATCGGTTGTGATACCGGATACTATCAGGAAGACTCCATCGCACTGAACAAGATGCTGGAAGAAAAATTCGGCATGAAGTTTGACGTAGTAACCAACGCTGAAAAGGTTCCGGGCAGACCGGCTCCGTTCATGGTATATGACTGCATGCTGCAGGCTTATGAGATCACGAAGAAGGCTATTCCTTGCGAAGCAGTAGTAAAAATTGATGATACGGCAGCTGGTATGAAATGCGGTAACAACGCAGGCGCATGGACCATTGGTCTTTATGCATCCGGCTCAAATACATATGACGAGTTAGCGGCTTCAAAGCCTGACTTCCTCGTACCGCACGTAGGATATGTTCCAGAAATCATCTTCGGACAGATCGAACCGAGACTTAGAAGAGGCGAAAGACCGGGACAGGGCATCATCGAGACAATTTAAGTTTAGCTTACCAACGAGGCACTCCCGCACTCCAGTCGCATGAGGGAGTGCCTCGCTTTCATGTAAAGTGGAATTATTGATTGATTTTTAAGGTAGAAAGTAGGAGGATTGCTAATGGAAAACAAAGAGAAAAAAGTTGTGGATACATTAGGCTATACTCCGGAAGAGTATAAACTTTTTAATAAAAATTCTTGGATCGTGTTATTGGCCTTCTCAGTTTTGTACTGTATCCTCTACTGCGGCCGGCAGAACCTCTCGTATGTAATGCCTGCGATGATAGAGGAAGAGGGCTGGACAAAGTTGGATTTGGGGATTTTATCGTCAGTACTGTTCTGGACCTATGGTATCGGACATTTATTTAATGGAAGACTTGGAGAAATTTTCGGTGTAAACAGATTCATTGTTGTCGGGATGTTTATGTCCGCTGCGGCCAATTTGCTGATTGGATTCCAATCCAGCCTTGTGATCATCGCTATTCTCTGGGGTATAAATGGATACGCCCAGTCTATGCTGTGGTCGCCTGGAATGGCGCTTCTTTCCAAATGGTGGCCCGGCAACAAGCGCGGGTTTGCCACAGGATTTGCAAACGCATTTTCCGGATTCGGGCAAGTACTGGCCGCTCTTACCGTATCCCTTGCATTTATCATCATGCCGGGGTTCGGATGGAAAGCCGGATTCATTCTGCCGGTGGTATTCATGGTAATTGCCGGCATCGCTTACAAATTCATTTGTAAAGATAGCCCATCTAAGATTGGGCTGAAAGAATATGTGGACAGCAATGCCAAGAGGAACCAGCAGGATGAGGAATTAATGCAATTGGTTAAGGAAAAAGGCAAACTTTATCCTTATGCTCATCTTTTCAAGATGTGGAGATTCGATTGCTGGCTGCTGATTATAGCTGGGGCCAGCATAGCAAGATATGGCCTTTTGAACTGGGTTCCTACATATTATGTAGAAAATTTCGGCGTGGACATTGAAGACGGCGCATTAGGTACCGTTCTGCTGCCGCTGGGAATGGCTTTTGGAACATTTGTTATTCCATGGCTGTCAGATAAATTTTTCTCTGACAATAGGCTTCCTATGGTAATTATCTGTGCAGCAGTTTCAGGCGCAACCGTATTCTTTTTCAGAACTGTTGAACCAGGTGTTCTGGCAGGCGCACTGCTGTTCATCGCAGGATTTTTCATCTATGCGATTAATGGTCTGGTTTGGGCCTATGCTACAGACGTAGGCGGAAGAGCCTTTGCTGGAACCGCAGCAGGTATACTGGACTGTTTTGCATATCTGGGGGCGTCTGTTCAGGCAATTTACTTTGGAAGTATGCTCACAAGCAGCGGCAACTGGAATTTGGTATTCACAGCTATCGCCGGCGTATGCATCGCGATCATCGTAATTTCCATCGCTGCCGGATGGGGCCTGAATAAAAAGAATACAGAAAAAACAGTATAATCATCGTTAAGGTAACTGGTTTGTTAGAACTTAAGTATAAAGGAGGAAGAAAAATGGATTATCCAAAAGTAAAAAGAAATGTACTGTTGAACCCTGGTCCTGCTACGACAACTGATACGGTCAAGTATGCACAGGTAGTTCCTGATATCTGCCCTAGGGAAAAAGAATTCGGTCAGATCATGAAGGAAATGGGTGAAGACCTGGTTAAAATTGTTCATGGTGATCTGAATAAATACACTGCCGTATTATTTACAGGTTCCGGAACTATCAACATCGACGCTTGCGTCAGCTCCTTGGTTCCTGCAGGGAAAAAGATTTTAATCCTCAACAACGGCGCATACTCTGCAAGAGGCGCGGAAGTTGCCCAATACTATCATATGGACCATATCAACCTGAAGCTTCCGATCACAGAACCCATCGACGTGGCAAAAGCGGAAGAAGCCATCAAAGCTGATCCGGACATCGCAGTTGTATACTGCTGTCACCACGAGACAGGTACCGGTATCCTGAATCCAATTCGGGAAATCGGCGCTGTAGCCCATAAATATGATAAGACCATGGTCGTTGATACCACTTCTACTTACGCAATGATACCGATCGACATGGATAAAGACAATCTGGACTTTATCATGGCATCCGCTCAGAAGGGCCTCATGTCCATGACAGGTTTGTCCTATGTAATCGGAAATACGGCGAAATTGGAAGAGTCAAAAGACTATCCGACCAGATCCTACTACACCAATTTGTATATGCAGTATGACTTCATCAAAAATAAGGGCGAAATGCACTTCACACCTCCGGTACAGACCATCTATGCGACCCGGCAGGCGATCAAGGAATACTGGGAAGTTGGCGAACAGGCCAAGTGGGAAAGACATCAGTCCTTATGGGAAGCAATTTATAAGGGCCTCGACAGATTGGGATTCCAGACGATCATTCCAAGAGAGATGCAGTCCAAACTGGTCGTATCCGTACTGTATCCAAACGACCCGAACTTTGACTTCACCACGATCCATGACTATGTATATGAGAGAGGGTTCACGATTTATCCGGGCAAGGTTTCCGACCTGCCGACATTCAGACTGTGTGCACTGGGCACCATCGTACCAAAGGATGTTGACGATTTCTTCGTTTGCCTCGAAGAAGGGCTCAAATCAATGGGCGTACAGGTTCCTGTGAAATATTAAAGACATTTTTAAAACACTCACAAAGAGGGCTGCCTGCGGGCAGCTTTCTTTGTGACTTTTCGATCGTAGACATCATTGAGATACCAATTTATACCCGACTCCCCGAACCGTTAAAATATATTGAGGTTTCTCCGGATTGGGCTCAATTTTTTTTCGAAGATTGCTGATATGTACCATGACTGTACGGACATCGTCGTCAATTCCATAGGTGTCCCAGAGATTGTCAAAAATCTGTCTGCCAGTAAAGACACGGTTGGGATATTTGGATAAGAGCACTAGGAGCTCGAATTCCTTGGCTGTCAGATGAACTGGCGTACCGTCCACCGTTACCGTATGAGCGGACAAATCGATCTCCAGACGGCCTACGGAAAGAATGTTCCGCTGCTCCTCAGATATGCCGCCGGAGGAATTACTTAAATGTCTTCTTCGTAAATGGGCCTTGACACGCGCCACCAGCTCGGTTGGGCTGAACGGCTTGGTGATGTAATCGTCTCCGCCTATGGACAGCCCCAGAACTTTGTCCATATCCTGGCCTTTGCAGCTGACGAAGAGGATCGGTACATCGCTGTATTCGCGGATTTTCCCGCACAATTCAATCCCGGAAAGCCCGGGCATCACCACATCCAGCAAAATCAAATCCGGATTTTGTTCCTGAGCCATCGCAGCCGCTTTCGTGCTGTCTGTCGTCCAGATCACATCGTAGCCTTCTCTTGAAAGATACAGCTTCATTAGCTGAATAATTTCCATTTCATTATCCACAACCATAATTTTGTCTTGTGACATTGAAGACCTCCCTTTTGGTGCTGTAGATGCTTTATGCTTTTTTATTCTACCTTAAAATGAGTTGTGTTACAAGAACCTAGATTGGAAAAAACTAGGGCATAAAAGCACATGTTTTGTAGAATGGTGAAATTGCGGTCAAATTGTATGCTATTCTGACCATCGGATAGACAAGGTCGGTTTAAAAAGAAAGTGAGTTTACATTACAGAAGTTTACCGGGATGCGAAGCGGCTGCGGCTTGAAGAGAGGATGTGGAGACCCTGTGGGGAGCTTTGGGAAAAAAGTAAAAAAAGATTTCAATATTTACGCAGGTTTCAACGGCCAGGCGCTTTCAGATTCGCCTTGAGGCTGTGCAGGCCGCAAGTTGCCCAGATCAGACCTCGCAAACCCACAACTTTGCGTAAAAAATAAAACCTTTCAATAAAATTTTCCCGATTTGAGACAATGCGCCCTAAGCGGGTCTGATTACATTGGACGGCTTTCCCTGTTGCCAGAACTGTCTCAGCCAACCGGCCACAATAACCTTAAGAGAAACATCTTTCTCAACCATATTTTCCCTGAAAAAAGCGCCCGCCAATTTGATCTGAATCGAACAAATTATCGAATAAAGAAGAATTAGAAGAGATGGTCCTGTATGAGCGCGGTAAAGTCCCCTCAAATCATTGACATTTTAAGCTCTGCGCATTATAATATTACGATATGACATGGGTCGAAAGGAGATTAACGAATGACAGAAGAAATACTGTTAACCAAAGAAGGATACGATAAAATCGTAAGGGAGCATGAGGAGCTTGTCGCAGTAAAAAGAGCGGAAGTGGCAGAAAAACTCAAAGATGCCATTGCACAAGGGGATATATCCGAAAATGCGGACTATGATGCTGCTAAGAACGAACAGGCTGAGCTGGAGGAGAAGATCAACAAGCTGGAGAATATGATTCGAAAAGCAAAGATCATCGATGACAGTGAACTCGCTGGAGACCAGGTGACCGTAGGGCTGACTGTAAAAGTACAGGATTTAGATACAAAAGAAGAAGAGATGTTTACCATAGTAGGCTCAACAGAGGCAGACCCGTTTGAAGGAAAGATCTCCAATGAATCCCTGGTGGGCAGGGCACTGCTGGGCAACAAGGCTGGACAGGAAGTAACAGTCGAAGTTCCGGATGGAATCATTACGTATAAAATATTAGACATCATAAAAAAATAAAGTTAGAGGTAGTACAAAATGAGCGAACAAAAGAAAACGCAGAATGTGAATCCGGAAACAGAGGAACTGACTGAAGAAGGATTAAACGAGCAGAGGAAAATACGAAGGGATAAGCTGAAAAATCTGCAGGAAGCAGGCAGAAATCCGTTTTTGGTGGAAAAATGGGATGTGAATGCTTACAGTCAGGATATTAAGGACAGCTTTGAACAAATGGACGGAAAAGAAGTATCCATTGCCGGAAGAATGATGGCCAAGAGAGGCATGGGCAAAGCTTCTTTCATCGATATTCAGGACTATAAAGGCCGGATCCAGTGCCACGTGAAAAAGGACATCCTGGGGGATGAAGAATATAAATGGTTTAAAACTTCCGATATCGGAGATATTTACGGGATCGTGGGAAAAGTATTCAAAACCCAGAGGGGCGAGATCACCATCGAGGTATCCAGCATGGTGCTGCTCTCCAAATCCCTGCAGGTACTGCCCAACAAATGGCATGGTCTGAAAGATACGGACATTCGCTACAGACAGCGCTATGTGGATCTGATCATGAACCAGGACGTAAAGGAAATGTTCATTAAGCGTGCTGCGATCATCAAGGAGATCAAGCGGGTATTGGAAGAAGATTACGGATATCTGGAAGTGGATACTCCGATCCTCACCACCATTGCCGGCGGCGCCAATGCGCGTCCCTTTGAGACCCACCACAATACGCTGGATCTGGATATGAAAATGCGTATTTCCAACGAACTCTACCTCAAAAGATTGGTAGTAGGCGGCCTGGACCGGGTTTATGAAATGGGCAAGATGTTCAGAAATGAAGGCATGGATAGAAACCATAACCCGGAATTCACATCCATGGAATGTTACATGGCCTACGGCAACATGGAAACAACGATGGAAGTGACAGAGCAGGTTGTATCTAAGGCTGCGCTGAAGGCCACCGGAAGCATGGTTATCAATTATCAGGGAAAATCCTTTGACCTGACTCCGCCATGGAGAAGGCTGAAGATGAGCGATGCGATCAAAGAGATCACCGGCGTGGACTTTGATCAGATCACCACAGATGAAGAAGCCAGAAAAGCGGCGATCGGCCAGGGCATGGATAAAGATGAAGTCAAGGATATGACCAGAGGAAAGATTCTTGCGGAAATGTTCGAGGAATATTGTGAAGACGTTCCGGGATATCTGGACGGTCCGGTATTCGTCACCGGCCATCCGGTGGAAATTTCGCCTCTCTCCAAGAGGGACCCGGAAGACCCGAGAATTACCAGAAGGTTTGAAGCCTATATCAATGGCTGGGAGATCGCCAACGCGTTCTCGGAGCTCAACGACCCCATCGACCAGTATGAGCGATTTAAAGAGCAGCAGGCACAGCTGGACGACGGCACGGACGATGAAGCCCATCCAATGGATGAAGACTTTGTAAATGCATTGGAAGTAGGACTGCCGCCGACAGGAGGGCTGGGTATCGGTATCGACCGAGTGATCATGCTGATTACTGATGCGCCGAGCATTCGGGATATTATTCTCTTCCCGACAATGAAACCGCTGGAGAAATAGGAAGATACGGCCGGAATCCTTTGGTTTCCGGCTTTTTTCAAATAAAAAATTTGTGATGGCAGGGGATCACAATGATAAAAAAGGAGAACTGAATAATGAAGGACATACAACTGAGAACCCTTTTCAGGGAGACAGAGAAATATGCGGATCAAGAAATCGTGGTTCACGGCTGGGTAAGAACCAACCGCGGCTCCAACAAATTCGGGTTCATTGAACTGAACGACGGCACGTTTTTTAAATCCGTGCAGGTTGTCTATGAAGCGGAATTTATTGATAATTTTGAAGAGATTGCCAAGGTTCCGGTGGCGGCAGCCTTGAAAGTAAAAGGCGACTTTGTGCTGACTCCAAATGCCAAGCAGCCTTTCGAAATTAAAGCGAAAGAAGTGGTGGTCGAGGCCGATTCGGCGTCGGATTACCCGCTGCAGAAAAAACGCCATAGTATGGAGTTTTTGCGGGAAATCGCTCATTTAAGACCAAGGAGCAACACCTTTTCTGCCGTGTTCCGGATACGGTCTTTAGTGTCTTACGCCATTCATAAATTTTTTCAAGAAAACGATTTTGTATATGTGCATACGCCAATCGTAACCGGCAGCGACTGCGAGGGGGCCGGCGAAATGTTCCGCATCACCACGTTGGATATGGACAACCCGCCAAGAATGGAAAACGATTCCATTGATTACAGCCAGGACTTTTTCGGCAAGGAAACCAGTCTTACGGTAAGCGGGCAGCTGGAAGCGGAAACCTTTGCTCTGGCATTCCGCAACGTTTATACCTTTGGGCCCACCTTCCGGGCGGAGAACTCCAACACGGCAAGACATGCATCCGAATTCTGGATGATTGAGCCGGAGGTGGCCTTTGCTGATCTTTCCGATAATATGGATTTAGCAGAAGCAATGATCAAGTATATCATTCAGTATGTCTTGGAGCATGCGCCGGAAGAAATGGAATTCTTTAATAAATTCATGGATAAAGGACTGCTGGATCGACTGACTGCGCTGGTAAACGCGGAGTTTGCCCGCGTCACCTATACGGAGGCTGTGGAGCTTCTGAAAAAGTCCGGCAAAAAATTTGAATATCCGGTTGAATGGGGGATTGATCTGCAGACAGAGCATGAACGCTATTTGACCGAAGAAATCTATAAAAAACCAGTTTTTGTAACCGATTATCCCAAGGAGATCAAGGCCTTCTACATGCGCCTCAATGATGATAACAAGACAGTAGCGGCCTGCGACCTGCTGGTGCCCGGTGTGGGCGAAATCATCGGCGGCAGCCAGAGGGAAGAGCGTTATGATGTTCTGAAAGCCAGAATGGATGAACTGGGTTTGGACGAAAAAGACTATTGGTGGTACATGGATCTCCGCAGATACGGCGGCGTCAAGCATGCGGGCTACGGACTGGGTCTGGAACGGATTATCATGTATCTGACCGGTATGGGCAATATTCGTGACGTTCTGCCGTTCCCGAGGACGCCAAAGACGGCGGAATTTTAGAGATGTCGGGCCTGGAGGGCCCAAGCAGCAGAGAGATGAAACGAATTTTAGAGCTGTATAAAACGCCATATGGATTATCAATAAAACGAGGACTGGCATTGGCGACCCCATTTTTGATTGTGGGGTCGCTTGCGTTGTTATTAAACAGCTTTCCCCATGAAGGATATCAGGCTTTTTTGAGCACCATGGCAGGGGGGACTGTCAGCAAGCTTTTGGGATTTTTATATACGGTTACCTTGGGATCGCTGGCGCTGATTCTACTTATCACCATCAGTATCTCTTTTGGACAGATGGTGCAGAAGGATGAGGCTCCCCTCTATCCGGTGGCGGCCGTGTGCGCGTATCTGGCCTTTTGCGGCGGCCTGCAGGGGCAGAGCGTATATGTGTTTGGAGCGGACTGGGTTTTTTCCGCCATGTGCATTGCTCTGATTTCCAGCGGTCTGCTGAGAAAACTCATGGGTTTGATCCATCGCGTCAAAAAGCTGCATACCATTGGGGCTGACTTTATGTTCAATCTGTCCATCAAAGGACTGGTTCCTATTGCCGTTATTTGCGTTTTTTTCGGGATTTTGGGACTTGCGCTGCGTTCGGTGACAGATACAGGAAATATTACCAACTTCGGTTCTTATCTGTTCTTAAAACTTTTCAATGAAATCGGAAAAAATCTTCTGGGCATTCTTTTGTATGTGTTTTTCTCCCACCTGCTTTGGTTCTTTGGGATCCATGGAACCAATACGCTGGAGGCAGTAGCAAAACAATTTTTTGAGGAAGGTGTGGAAATAAACCAGGCTCTTATCAGTGCAGGACAGGCGCCGACAGAGATTTTTTCGAAAACCTTTCTCGATACCTTTGCCTTTATTGGAGGATGCGGAGCTGCGTTCTGCTTGGTGCTGGCGCTTTTTATTGCCTCAAGGAAAAGCAACAATCGCAAATTGGCTCAGGTGGCCAGTCCTTTTGTGTTTTTCAATATCAGCGAAATTGTTATTTTTGGTTTTCCTGTAATCTTTAACTCAGCTATGATCATTCCCTTCATCGCCGCACCGATCGTGCTGACCCTGATCAGCAGCGGGGCTATGGCGCTGGGGCTGGTGCCGATGGTGAGCAATTCGGTGGAATGGACGGCTCCCGTTTTGTTCAGCGGATATCAGGCCACCGGCTCTATGGCCGGCAGTTTGCTTCAGCTGTTCAATGTGGCCGTAGGGACCTGCATCTATATCCCTTTTATAAAGATCAGCGAACGAAAGCAGACTGCCGCTTTCCGCACTTCTGTGAAGGATATGGAGAAGGCGATGTTTCAATGCGAGACAGCGGGAAAAGCCCCTGAATTGATGACTGGAACCAGCCCCTTTGAGTATGCGGCCAAAGCGCTGGCTTTGGATATGGAAAACGCAATTGACAGGGGGCAGGTGCAGCTTCATTATCAGATACAGATCAACAGGGATAAAACCATACATGGTGCGGAGGCGCTTTTGCGATGGGAACATCCGGTGGCAGGAAACATCTCGCCGCCGCTGCTCATTGATATTGCCTATGAAGGCGGGTTTCTGCCGAAGCTGGGGCTCTATATCATAGAAAAGGTTTGTCAGGATGTGCAGCATATGAACCAGATTTACTTCAAGAAACTGAACGTCTCCATCAATCTGTCTCCTTACCAGATGGAGGATGATGCCCATTTGGAAAAGGCCCTTCAGATGATTGATGGATATGATTTGGGGGATGCCCAGTTGGTCTTTGAGATCACAGAGCGGGTACTGCTCAACAGCTCGCCCCAGATGCAGCAGCGGATCAACCGGCTGCGTGAAAAGGGCTATAAGGTGAGCATCGATGATTTTGGCATGGGTCATGGGTCCATGCTCTATCTCCAGAACATGGCCTTTGATGAAGTGAAGCTGGATGGGAAGCTGGTAACACAAATGCTGGACAACAGAAGGTCCAAGGATATTATTTCCGGAATTATCAAGCTATCAGAGGATTTGGATTTCCGCGTGGTCGCCGAATATGTGGAAACGAAGCAGCAGCGGGATCTGCTGCGGGAGCTGGGCTGCGACATTTATCAAGGGCATTTCTACGGGAAAGCAGAGCCTTTGGAGGAGTTTGTAAAGCGATACCTGGGAAACGGCCTGAATTAGCGGAAGATTTTGTCTCCACTTTACTTAAAATTCAGAAAACATGAGCCTGTTATATTGCTATCAATCTGCATCGATGATATAATATGGGCATTAGTGAAAAAAGAGATTTAGGAGGTCTTAATATGAAAGGCTATACGAGCGAAACTATCAGAAATGTTGCACTTGTCGGGCATGGCGGATGTGGTAAAACTACTTTTCTGGAATCTGCACTTCTCGAAACGGGCGTAATCGGCAGATTAGGTAAAGTAGAAGATGGAAATACGGTTTCTGACTACGATAAAATGGAGGTTGAAAAAGGCTTTTCCATCAACACTTCGATCGTTCCGGTTGAATGGAAGGACAGTAAGATCAATTTCATCGACACTCCGGGATATTTTGATTTCATCGGAGAAGTTAACGCAGCACTGAGAGCTTCCGAAGCTGCAGTAATCCTGGTGGATGCCGGAGCAGGTATTCAGGTGGGAACTGAGCATGCGTGGAAAGCCTGCGAACGATACAAGATGCCTAGATTCATTGTTATAAATAAAAGGGACAAGGACGAATTTGACTTCTATAAGACCTTCGATGAACTGAAGGCGAAATTTGGAGAAACGCTTATCCCGTTCAGCTGGCCTCTGTCAGCTGAGATCGACGAAGACCTTAAGGAAGCCATCGCCATGACAGACGATGAGCTGATGGAAAAGTATTTTAACGGCGATGCTTTTACCGATGAAGAGATTAAAAAAGGTCTGGTAAAAGGAATCGCGGACGGCGGAATCGTTCCGGTATGCTCATCGGCATTCTCTTTGGGACATGGAATCGAAGGGCTGCTGGATCTGTTGGTTACATATGTACCAACACCGCTGCAGCATGGCCCTTACAAAGGCTTTAACGATAAGAACGAACCGGTTGAGCGGCTGTGCGTAGTAGACGCATCTCCATCAGCGTTCGTATTTAAAACCATCGTTGACCCGTTCGTAGGAAAGATTTCCGTGATGAAAGTGGTTACAGGCAAACTCACCTCCGGTATGGAAATCCTCAACGAGAGAGCAGGCAAAACTGAAAAGCTGGGTAAGCTGTTCTTCCTCAGGGGCAAGGAACAGCAGGAATTAAATTATGCGGAAGCAGGCGATATTGTAGCGGTAACCAAGCTGCAGAATACCCTTTCCGGTGATACCCTTTGCGATAAAAACGATATTATTCGTTACCTGCCGCTGGACTTCCCGGCACCGTCTCTGTTTGTAGCAATTGAAGCTGCCGACAAGAAAGACGAAGATAAAGTGTTCTCTGGCCTTTCCAGGTTAAAAGAAGAGGACCCGTCCTTCGTAGTTGAAAGGAACAACGAAACCCATCAGACACTGCTGGGCGGTCAAGGCGAAATGCAGCTGAACATCATCATGGCCAAGCTGAAAGACCGCTTTGGAGTAGAAGTAAAAACCCTTCCCCAGAAGATTGCTTATAGAGAGACGATCAAGGGTACTTCAGACGTTCAGGGCAAACATAAGAAGCAATCCGGAGGCGCCGGCCAGTATGGTGACGTGCATATCAAGTTCTCGCCGTCTCAGGAAGAGTTCGAGTTTACCGAATCCTTGTTCGGCGGAGCAATTCCCAAGAACTATGTGCCGGCAGTTGAAAAGGGTCTGATCGAATCTACCGAAAAGGGACCTCTCGCCGGATGTAAAGTTGTAAACGTGAAAGCGGATCTGTATGATGGTTCCTATCACGATGTAGACTCCAATGAAATGGCCTTCAAGATCGCCGCTTCTTTAGCCTTTAAAAAAGGAATTAAAGAAGCCAAGCCGGTTCTGCTGGAACCTGTTATGCATCTGGATATTATGGTTCCGGACGAATACATGGGCGATGTAATGGGCGACATGAATAAAAGAAGAGGGAAAATCCTCGGTATGGAACCACAGGCGGACGGAAGCCAGAAGCTGATGGCAGAAGCTCCCCAGGCAGAACTTTTCGACTACGCGATTACACTGAGAGCCATGACTCAGGCAAGAGGAACCTTTGCCATGAAGTTTGAACGGTATGAAGAGGTTCCGGCTCAGATCGCACAGAAGATCATCGATGCCTATAATTCCGAAGATAAGTAAAAACCAAGCTTGAACCAATCATTAAAGGGGAGTAGCTTACAAGTAATGGGATCAACAGCCGGCTGAAGCACAGCCTGGTCCCATTCTCCGAAAGGATAGCAAGACCTTAATGTTCACCTGTTAAAGGGGACATTAGGGTCTTTTTTCATCAGGAGAAGGCAGTGTCTGAAGAAGAGAAGGAGGATCGGTTGAGACATATATTGAAATCGTTGAAATGGGTACTGTTTTGGATGGGATTGGCAATTCTGTTCAATTTGGGAATATGGTATTTTATGGGCGAGCAAAAAGCGCTGGAATTTTTAGGCGGGTATTTAATTGAGCTGAGCCTCAGCGTGGATAATTTATTTGTCTTTATTACCATTTTTATGAGCTATGGTATCAAAGAGCATGCACAGCACAGAGTTTTGGGATACGGTATCGCCGGTGCCGTCATCCTGCGGTTTATCTTTATCTTCTTCGGCGTTAAAATCGTCAACATGTTTGAATGGGTATTGTACATATTCGGTGCTGTTTTGATCATCAATGGTGTGAAGATGTTTCAAAAGGAGAAAGAAAAGGACCCTCACGACAGTCCCATTGTCAGGGCCATTGCAAAAGTCCTGCCCATGACAAAGGAGTTTTCCGGGGAGAAATTTATGGTCCGGGAAAATGGCAAACGATTGTTTACGCCGCTTTTCGCGGTGCTTTGCCTGATCGAATGCTCAGATATTCTCTTTGCCATCGACTCTGTGCCTGCAGTCTTTTCGGTTTCAACCGATCTTTTAATCGTCTATACGTCAAATATTTTTGCCATTCTGGGGTTGCGCCAGCTCTATTTTGTGCTGGAACACCTCCACGAACGATTTGCATATGTGAAATATGGCGTGGCGACAATCCTGATGTTTACAGGCGTTAAACTGGCCGGCCTCATGTTCGGCCTGCATATATCCATTCCGGTTTCCATCGGGGTAATCGCAGGGGTGTTAGTTATCAGCATCATAGTATCCATCTTGGTTTCAAAAGGGAAAAAACAGGAGAAGGGGAAAGGAAAGAAAAATGAAGATTTCGAAGCAGGTTCACCAGATTAGGATTTACTTTCATGTTACAGAAGAGATTGAACGATTTGTCAATGTCTATCTGATTGAGGGGAAGGAAGGATGTCATTTGATCGATACCGGAGTGGCAGGCGCGGAAAAGCTGATAAAAAAATCTCTGCTGAGGCATGAGAGGCAGCCGTCTCAACTAAAGAGCATCTTTCTTACCCACTCCCACCCCGATCATATGGGAGCCGCATGCCGCATTAAGAAACGAACTGGCGCCAAAGTTTATGCCAGTGCAGTCGAAAAACCTTGGATTGAAGACATCGGCCGCCAGTTTGCGGCGCGCCCAATCCCCAATTTTTACAAGCTGCTGGAAGACAGCGTTTCTGTAGATGAAAGTCTGGAAGGCGGCGAGGTGCTTTGCCTGGAGCCGGGCGTTACCATCCGGGCTCTGGCAACGCCGGGGCATTCTGCAGGTTCGCTCTCGTATTTTTTCGAAGAAGAAGGGATCCTCTTTACCGGAGATGCGGTACCGGTCGCCGATGAAACGCCCATTTATGTGAATTACCAGCAGAGCCTGGAAAGCCTGGACCGGATCGAGGAGATGGATCAGGTTCAACTCTATTGCTCAGCGTGGGCAGATGTTTGGCAGGCCGGGGAAGGCAGGAAGCGGGTCGCAGAAGCCAAAGACCTGCTGGCGGGGATCAACAAAACTGTCGGCAAGGCTTTAGAAGAAGATGAAAGTCTGGAAAATACCGCTGTTTTTAAACGAGTATGCGAAGCGATGGAACTTGACTCCACCAAGGCCAATCCGTTGTTCCGCACATCCATTTATGCTAATATTGAAGAACTGAGGAGCGACCGCAAGTGATCAATAAGAAAGGAAGGACAAGGCAATGATGCGAGATCCAGTAAAGACGATCGGAAATTTGATTGACAAGCAGAAAACCGCCTACATCAGCTCCATTGACAAGGACGGTTACCCCAATACCAAGGCCATGCTGGCGCCGCGAAAGAGGGAGGGAATCCAGGTCTTTTATTTCACTTCCAATACTTCTTCCATGAGAGCGGCTCAATATCGGGAGAACCCTAAAGCCTGCATCTATTTTTGCGACCGGCGTTTCTTCCGGGGCGTCATGCTGCGGGGAACGATGGAAGTCCTTGAAGATGCTGAGAGCAAGGAAATGATCTGGCAGGAGGGGGATACCATGTATTACCCGCTGGGCGTTACCGATCCGGATTACTGCGTGCTCAAATTCACAGCAGAGGACGGGCGCTACTACAGCAATTTCAAATCAGAGGATTTTACTGTATGAACAGAGGGGCTGCCAAATTTGCGGCAGCCCTGTCTATTTTTCCACCAATGGTCGGTCGCAAAGATCTGGACCTATGAATGTTTCTTGTCTTTGTCTTTTTGGCTTTTTCGGATCTTTCTTACATTGATAAATAAAGCGATTACCAGGACTATTGTTGCGACATTTATGAATTTGAATGATGGAGGTGGATATGGCGAAGGAAATTGGACCACAAATCAGAGAACGCCGTTTGGAATTAAATATGACACAGGATATGCTGGCCAAGGAACTAAATGTCAGCAGGTCAGCCGTTTCTAACTGGGAAATTATACTTTGGAGGAATAAAGAAATGGAGCTAAGAAAGTATCAATCATCAGATTGCAAAGAAGTGACGGAGCTATTTTATAATACTGTTCACATTATCAATGCAAAGGATTACACAAAAGAGCAGCTTGATGTATGGGCAACAGGAGAAGTAGATTTAGAAAAATGGAATCAGTCTCTTCAAGAACCTTATAGCATAGTTGCTGTTGATAATGAAATTATTGTAGGTTTCGGAGATGTAGATAAAGACGGTTATCTTGACCGCTTGTTTGTTCATGCAGATTATCAAGGAAAAGGGATTGCAACAGCTATTTGTAAACAACTTGAACAAGCAGTTGAAGGAAAAATTACAACTCACGCTTCTATTACAGCGAAACCATTTTTTGAAAAACGAGGATATAAAGTCATGAAGAAACAAGAAGTAGAAAGACAAGGTATTTTTCTTACTAACTTTGTTATGGAGAAAGATAGATAAGCAAATTCCAGTTTGTGCAGAAGATAAGCTAAAAATCTCAGTAACCGACGGAGTGATCCGCCAGCGGTGGCGGTCGTAAGACATATCGCCACGCCAGCTTGCTGGCGAGCGGGCGGTTCACTTCGGCGGTTTGGCGAGCTTGCGAGCCGTTCAAAGCCCCCGTTATCTAACAAGGGGGCACAAAAAACAAAAGACAATAGATAAAAGCAAGCGGAAAACGCTGTATTTACAGGGCAAAACCGTATTTTTAAAGGTGTGAAATAAAACACAGCAATATCACATAGCAAAAACTGAATATTGGAAGCATAGGACAGTTGATTTTAGATTGACTGTCCTTTTTTCATGCAAAGAAACAGAAAGGACGGATAACATGAACAACAATGATTTTATACAGGAACTAAAGGAAAAACGTGAGGAATACGGCATTTCGCAATCCAGATTTGCCTTTGCCTGCGGTATCAGCCGAGAATACTATAACCGTATCGAGAATGGCAGGACACCGCTCACAGAAGAATTAAAGCAGGAAATCACAAAACAGTTGGAGCGTTTCAACCCAGACGAACCGCTGTTCCTGCTGATTGATTACTTCCGTGTCCGCTTCCCTACCACGGACGCGCTGACCGTTATAAAAAATGTCCTGCATATCAAGATAAAACATATGCTCCATGAGGACTACGGGAAATACGGCTATGAGGAGCAGTATTTTACAGGCAATATCGTTTTGCTGGTATCTTCTAATCCTGTATTAGGCGTTCTGCTGGAACTGAAAGGAAAAGGCTGTCGGCAAATGGAAGCCTATCTGACCGCAGAGGGGCGGAGCTGGTTTGATTTTATGATGGACTGTCTAAGTGCCGGCGCTTTGATGAAACGTCTTGACCTAGCAATCAATGACAGGGCTGGTATCTTAAATATCCCTATGTTACAGGTGTTATATGCTCTAAGTGACTTCTTAATCACGATTTTTTCTCATGGTTAGTGAAGCGACAATTAGAGCATTTTTCACGCAAGGAGGACAACGCTATGCTGAAAACCAAGATAACACCCCTATACGAGAGATTAAGCCATGACGATGAATTAAACGGGGAATCCAACTCCATTAGCAACCAGAAATCCATGTTGGAGGACTACGCCAGACGCAACGGCTTTCCCAATCCGACCCACTTCACGGACGATGGGATTTCAGGAACACGCTTTGACCGCCCCGGATTTAACGCTATGATGGAGGAAGTCGAGGCTGGCCGTGTGGAGGCAATCATCATCAAGGATATGAGCCGGTTAGGGCGAGACTATCTCAAAGTCGGTCAGATTATGGAGATTCTGCGGATTAAGGGTGTGCGGCTGATCGCTATCAATGACGGTGTGGACAGTATCAACGGCGATGATGATTTTACCCCTTTCCGCAACATCATGAATGAGTATTATGCCCGCGATACCAGCAAGAAAATTAAATCCGTGTTCAAGGCGAAAGGCATGAGTGGAAAGCACCTGACCGGCACCGTTATTTACGGCTACCTGTGGGACGAAAAGCGGGAATACTGGCTTGTGGATGAAGAAGCTGCCGCCGTTGTCAGGCAGATTTTCCGGCTGACAATGGAGGGCTTCGGCCCTTATCAAATCTCACAGCTTTTGAAACAGCAGAAAGTGGAAATCCCGTCCGTCCACCTTGCCCGGTACGGCGAGGGAGTGAACAAAAATAAGACGGTCAAGGACATTTATGGCTGGGGATCGTCCACTATCGTCAATATTCTGAAAAAGCGCGAATACTTAGGCCATACCATCAATTTCAAGACCCGCAAGCACTTCAAGGACAAGAAAAGCCACTATGTTGACGAGAGCGAATGGACAATTTTTGAGAATACCCATGAAGCAATCATAGATCAGGAAACCTTTGATAATGTGCAGCGCATCCGGGGAAATGTGAAGCGTTACCCGGACGGCTGGGGCGAGGCTGCCCCGCTGACCGGACTTCTCTACTGTGCCGACTGCGGCGCAAAGATGTATGTTCACCGTATGAATAACGGCAAGCGCATTTCGCAATATACCTGTGCCAATTACAGCAAGACGCCGGTGGGCGTTCTCTGCCCCACACAGCACCGTATCAACGAGAGCGCGGTTCTGAACCTTGTTTCTGATATGCTCCGGGCGATTGCCGATTACTCCAAGAACAACCGTACTGAATTTGTTCGGACGGTTCAGGAGACACAGGCAGCACAGCAGGCCAGCGACATTTCCAAGAAGAAAAAGCGGCTGGCCGCCGCGCAGAAACGCGCCGGGGAACTGGAAAAGCTGATGTGCCGGATTTATGAGGATAACGTATTAGGCAAGCTGCCGGATGCCCGGTACGCCGCCCTTGACGCACAGTACGCGAAAGAACAGGGGGAACTTGCCAGCGAGATCGCGGAGCTGGAAAAGGCAATCCGGGACTATGAGCAGACCCGGAAATCTGCGGAGAAGTTTATCGCACTGATTGACAAATATGAGAATTTTGACAATCTGACGACTGTTATGCTCAATGAGTTTGTAGAAAAAATCCTTGTCCATGAGCGAGACCGGAAAGGCAGCATTGAAACCACACAGGAGATTGAGATTTATTTCAACTTTGTCGGGAAATATGTGCCGCCCCACTTTGGGGAAGTTGATCTGACCCCGGAGGAATTAGAAGCTCTGCGGAAGAAAGAGGAACGCAAGGACAGGCTTCATCAGAACTATTTGAAGCGGAAAGCCAGCGGCTGGCAGAGGGAATATTATGAGCGTACCAAAAGCGAGAAACGCCGGAGAATGGAAGAAGCTAAAGCAGCTATCCGGGCCGAGGATATGGCAAGGGGCGTGTTTATTCCAGTGAGCCAGTTACCGAAGCAGGAGCCGCAGAAAGCACCGGCGCAGACCCGCGCCGCCGTATGACAAAGGAGGATTTCACATGAAAGAGCTGACCTATATCCGTGTTGGAGATTACTACATCCCGAATCTGAAGCTGGCAGAACAGCCGGACAAGCCCATCGGCAAGTATGGGCGTATGCGGCGGCGGTATTTGAAAGAATACCGCCCTGCCCTTTACAGTAGCCTGTTACTCTCCGAGAAACTGTATTCCCACCTGTTACAGATTGACGAGGCTGCAAATGAGCGCATGGATATTCTCATGCCGCAGCTTATGAAAGCCGCCGGTGTGACCGAGGAGTTAAAGGCTGCCGATCAAATGAAATGGGTGGGGCTGGCAAATAATTGTAGGGCGCAGGCGGAGGAAATTATTTTAGCAGAACTAATTTTCAATTAACATATACACAGAGGCCGCTTAATACGGCTTCTGTGTTTTTGCTTCTGTGTTTTTGGCAACAGCAAATTGACTTTTCTGGGTTGGTGTTGTAAACTGTAATTAGTCTATGCTAACCGCAAGGAGGGCACTCATATATGACAAATCAATACATGAATAATCTTTATCGTGATCTGCTCTCTAATTCACCGCAGACGATCACCATAGATATTCCGGCAGATATGGGAACTGGACAGATTTCGCAGATCGTCACGAAACAGGGAGCAGTTGTTTCAGATTGGAGAATGAATTACTTTTCGGATATGAACGTGCAGGGGGTGAGCAGTGAAGAGTACATACAAATGCTATTCTGTTTCAATGACGGTGTTTCCTGGAATATTGCAGACAACCGGCAAAGTGCCAGCATACAAAAAGGGGAATCCTGTATCTATCGCGGTCACGGGAAAATGGAGTACCTGTGCTATTCAAAAAAGAGCGATTTCCTTTTCAAAAATGTGAAAATACCTCTATCCTATTTCTATAAGATTTTGAATGACTACTTTGAGACCGGTGAGATTGAGGCCTATCAGAAAAAATTATTGGACGGCATATCAAAGGTAAATATTACGCCCTATATGGAGCATATTTTTGCGGAGCTGAAAGACTTCACACAATATCGCGGCGGGTTGGGATATCTGTTTCTGGAAAGCAAGGTCTTTGAACTGCTATCGGTATATTTGAGCGAGGTTCTGGAGCTGAGTATTCTCGCGTCAACCTATGTTGCAATTTCCAGAAGTGACCGGGATTCCATCATTGAGGCAAAGAGAATTATTGACAGTCAGCTTGCTCTGGCTCCGAGCTGTGAGGAATTGGCGAGACAGGTCAATATCAGCACTTCAAAATTGACAAAGGGCTTCTCATCCCTATTCGGAACATCGGTTCATGCGTATGTCATCGACCAACGGTTAGAAAAGGCGGCAAGCCTGCTATTAGAAAGTAATCTGAATGTCAGCCAGGTGGCTATGTTGGTGGGATATTCAAAAGCGAGCAATTTTGCGGCGGCGTTCAAAAAGAAATACGGAGTAAATCCGAAAAATTATAAAGCGGAGGCTACGATTGGATAAACGCAAAAATACTGATTTTGGGTAGAATAAAATTGGTTTTGGGTTGGAATCGTGGGCGTAAGTTGTTATTATATGTGGTGTGGTTAGAAGAAGCTAACCTCACCACATTTTCAATTTAGGAGGAATTGACATGAACAAAAAGTTGAATGCAAAGAATTTTATCCTGATCGGCGTTCTGACTGCTCTCATGTGGATTATTTGCATGATTATCAGTACCATAATGAGCATTGCCGGTCCCGTCACCAATGTTTTCTATCCTGCTGTGGTAGCGATCCCTAACGGAATTGTTATGATGCTGCTGCTGGCAAAAGTCCCGAAGAAAGGCGTGTTTACCATCTGCGGCACGATCCAGGGAATCCTGTTCCTGCTGGTCGGCGGATTCTGGCTTATCCCGGTTGCGCTGATTATAGGCGGAGGAATCTGTGACTTCCTGATTATGGGCAGGAATGAAATCACGATGAAGTCCATGATGATCGCTTACACGATTTTCAGCGGAATCTTTGCTTTTGGAGCGATCGTAGGGCCTATGAGCTTCTTGCAGGACGCTTTTGTAAGGGCGATGGAAAAGAACAATATTGCACAGGAATACATAGATGGCATGATCCAGATTACTTCCGGTTTTATGCCTATCGTGATTGTAGCCGCTGGTCTGCTTGGCGGCTTGCTTGGCGGTTACATTGGACAAAAGGCATTGAAGAAACACTTTATCAAGGCTGGGCTTGTATCGGTAAAGTAACAGCTCCCAAAAAGCACATGGTTTTGTCGGTAAACTGCCTGAAATCAAAAACGGGGCTGGGGTCTCAGCTCCGTTTGTTTTTGGAGGACAGTATGGAAGAAAGCATAAAGGAAATTATTACTCAAAGGCAATTCAAGCGGACAGCCGCTTTAGACCCCCGGTGCAAGGTAGCTTTACTGATTCTGATTGGATGTGTCAGTTACTTCTTGAATGGAGAGATTTGCAGCTTGGTACTTGTTGCTTCCTTTGCGTTGTTTATTGCTGTCGGCAATGGAACAAAATGGGCCGCGAAGATGTTGATATTTTATATTGTTATAGCCTATCTCAATGCCTTGCTGCGCTATGTTTCTATTCCAGTACTCAGCGTGATTATGAGCGTATTTGGCGTGACAATTTTGAAATTGGTTCCCATTGCCATGATGGGAATATGGATTCTGCGTACTACCCATATGGATGATCTTATGGTAGCTCTTCAAAGAATGAGGTTGCCGCAGGC
Organism: Hominibacterium faecale; assembly: GCF_020734085.1. NCBI lineage: Bacteria > Bacillati > Bacillota > Clostridia > Peptostreptococcales > Anaerovoracaceae > Hominibacterium > Hominibacterium faecale. The sequence continues at coordinate 284,402 of NZ_JAJAGH010000005.1, read as the reverse complement.
CGTCACCATTCCGCTGGTTGTCATGTTTCGGTACATCCCGACTTTGCGGATCGAGTACCGCATGATCCGCAATACAATGGATATTCGCGGGATCAGCGATACGGTATGGAAACAGATCACACATCCGCTTTCTACGATTGAATATATCCTGATTCCCTTGCTTATGAGGTGCCTGAAAGTGACGGATGAATTGGCAGCATCCGGTACGACCCGCGGTCTGGAACTGGAAGAACGGAGATATGCGTTAAATCCGGTTCACTTTTCGTGGAAAGAGTACATGGTTACTGCTTTAGGGATTGCCTTTTTAGCAGGACTTTTATTCCTCGACTATACCTCTATCGGGGAACTCATCATATGGAGGGTATAGCGATGATTGCATTTGAAAATTTCTCTTTTCGATACGAAGAAAGGGACGATTTTACATTAAAGGACATTAACCTGACAATACAGACAGGAGAATTTGTTTTACTGACAGGTCGGAGCGGATGCGGGAAAACTACCCTGATTCGTTGTCTGAATGGACTAATTCCACATTTCTATTCAGGAGAGTCAAAAGGAGATATTCTGCTGGACGGACAATCTTTGCTGGAATTGAAACCGTCTGATTTAGCTGGTAAGGTGGGAACCGTATTTCAAGATCCGCGCTCGCAATTTTTTATGACAGATACAACGCGAGAGCTTGCCTTTGGATGCGAAAATATGGGCTATCCCCGTGAAAAGACGATTGACCGTATCGCAAAGACAGCATTGGATTTGAAACTGGCTGATTATTTGAACCGGAGCATTTTTGATCTATCAAGCGGAGAAAAACAACAGATTGCCATTGGTTCTGTGTATGCTCTTTTGCCGAAAGTTTATATTTTTGATGAACCGTCCGCAAACCTGGATTATGCCGCCACAAAACGGCTGGCAGAAATTATGAAAAGCCTGAAAGAAGATGGATACACCATTATCGTTGTCGAACACCGCTTTTATTATCTGCGTGATCTGCTTGATCGGGCCTTTCTGATTCAGGATGGAAAATTGACAAGGGCTTTTACAAAAGATGAATTTTGCTCATTACCGGATGAAACCCGTATCGAATATGGACTGCGTACCGCCTATCCAGAACGGGATGCGGAGCGGTATCAAAAAAGGGCTGTACCGCATAAAGCTGGCAGCATATTGAAAGTGAGTGACCTCTCTTTTGCATATAAGAAAGGGCCGGATGTTTTACGAAACATCAATTTTGAAGCCCATCAGGGTGATGTAATTGGCATTCTGGGACATAACGGAGCCGGAAAAACCACCCTGCTCTCAATTATGACAGGACTTCTGAAAGAGAAAACCGGAAGTATCTGTTATAACGAAAAAAAACTGTCCCCGCGCCAGAGAAGAAACCTATCCTATCTTGTCATGCAGGATACTGATTATCAGCTTTTTGCCAGCAGCGTGGAAGAAGAATTGTCATTGGGAATTGAAAATGACTGTTCTGGAAAAGTTACGGAAACTTTAGAGGCTCTGGAACTCAGTGAATACCGGGAGTGTCATCCTGCGTCCTTATCAGGAGGCCAGAAACAGCGGGTGACAATAGGCGCTGCCATTGTCAAGGACAGTCCGGTCATCTACTTTGATGAACCCACCAGTGGCCTTGACTACGATTCTATGGTGAGGGTAAGCCATTTGATAGAGCAGCTTGCAGCCGCCGGTGTGATTGTTTTCGTTGTGTCACACGATTTTGAATTTATTACCCGCACCTGTTCGGAAGTGTTACAGCTTGACGGTCAGGATTCGATCAAGAATCAGGTTTTGACCCCGGAAATTCTGCTGTCACTTTCAAAACAATATTTTAATTGATTGGAGGTTTTGTTATGTTCAAAAAAGTATTTGAGTATGCAGGGCCGCACAAAAAGGACTTATACCGTGCAACTTTTATTGTGCTTCTTAGCGTCCTTATGGGTGTTCTGCCTTTTGTGCTGGCTTATCAGGTGATTTCACCGCTTATTATGGGTGAAACTGTGGGGAGTGGTTATGTGACTTCACGGGTAATTGGGGTTTTGATTTGTCTGGTTTTGCAGGCGGTTCTTTATGGATGGGGGCTGAATGTTTCCCATAAAGCGGCTTACAATACCCTGCTCAGGCTGCGTACAGCCCTGCAGAAACGCTTTGAATCCCTGCCGCTCGGATTTATCCAGGACAAGGGAACGGGTACGATTAAAAAGCTGTTTGTGGATGATGTGGACAGTCTGGAAGTATTGCTGGCACATTCCTTGCCGGAAGGAATTGCAAACCTTATGATTCCATTGGCAATTTATATTGCCATGTTCTTCATTGACTGGAAACTGGCTTTATTATCTCTTGCATCAATCCCTGTCAGCTTTGCGGCTATGATGATTATGTACTCTGTCGGCATGAAGAAAATGGGGCCGTACTATATGGCAGGGCAGAAAATGAACAATACCATTATCGAATATATCAACGGTATGGAGGTTGTAAAGGTATTTAATAAAGACGCTGAATCCTATGAGCGTTTTCGCAAGGATATTTCCGACTATCGGGATTACACGCTGGAATGGTACAAAGCGGCATGGCCGTGGATGGCGGTTTACAGCAGTCTGCTCCCCTGCACGATTATTCTTACCTTGCCTTTGGGTGCATGGTTCGTCCTTTCAGGATTTTCAACTTTGCCTGATTTGATTCTCATTCTCTGCCTGTCGCTTAGCATTGGCATACCGCTGTTAAAGTCATTAGGGTTTTTACCGACTATGCCACAGCTTAACTATAAAATCTCGGCTTTAGAGCAGGTGCTGGAAACTGCGCCTTTAAAGCAGACAAATGATGCTTTTCATGGGAAGAACCTCGATATTTGTTTTGACCATATCACTTTTGGATATGAGAAAACCCAGCCGGGGCCGGATGGAAAGCCAATGGTGACAATGGATGAAGTTATCATAGACGTCAGTTTTACCGTAAAAGCCGGACAGAAAACGGCTTTAGTCGGTGAATCCGGTTCCGGGAAAAGTACGCTTGCAAAACTGTTAATCCACTACTATGACCCACAGCAGGGAAGTATTTCTATCGGAGGGCAGAAAATAACAGAAATGAGCCTTGAAGCATTAAACAGCCAGATTTCTTATGTGGCACAGGATCAGTATTTGTTTAACACTTCTCTGCTTGAGAATATCCGAATGGGAAAACCGGACGCTACGGATGAAGAAGTCCTTGAAGCGGCGAAAAAAGCACAGTGTTTAGAATTTCTTGAAAAACTGCCGATGGGAATCCGTTCAATGGCTGGTGATGCGGGCAAGATGCTTTCCGGAGGTCAGCGCCAACGTATATCTCTGGCTCGTGCAATCCTAAAAAATGCCCCTATTATCGTACTTGATGAAGCGACTGCATATGCTGACCCGGAAAATGAGGAAAAAATGGAAGCCGCAATTGCAGAGCTGGTAAAGGGAAAAACCTTATTTGTGATTGCCCACAAACTCCCTGCGATTATGAATGCTGACCAGATTTGTGTAATAGAGCATGGAAAGTTAGCTGCAACAGGTACTCATAAAGAATTGCTGCAGACCTGTGGGGAATACCAGAAATTATGGAAAGCGGCACAGGGCAGCGCAGAATGGAAAGTAAATACTGCAAAGGAGGGGAAATAAATGCTTGCACTTTTTTCAAGAATTTTAAAGCTCTCCGGCAAATATAAGAGCCGGATTCAGGGGGCGTTTTTATGTGCTTTTATTGAATCCATACTGGCAAAAATGCCTATCTTTTTGGCGTTTCTTGTACTCTCTGGATTCTATCAGAAAACTTTAACCGGAACAGACTGTCTGCATATCGGGATTGGGCTTGCCGCAGTAGTGGTTGCACAGGCTGTTGTTCACTACCTTTGTGACAGGCTGCAAAGTGCCGCCGGATATATGATTTTTACAGATAAAAGAATGGAGCTTGGAGGACATCTCCGCAAGCTGCCTATGGGATATTTTACATCTGGTAATATCGGGAAGATCAGTTCTGTACTCAGCACGGATATGGTATTTATTGAAGAAGCTGCTATGAGTACCCTCGGCAATATGATGAGCTATATGCTTTCTGCCTTTATTTTACTGGTATTTATGTTTTTTCTGGACTGGAGGCTTGGTCTGATTGCTGCAATCGTGACATTGTTTGCATCGTTTGTTGCAAAGGGGATGAATAAAGTTTCCCTGAAAGAAGCTGCCGGAAGGCAGAATCAAAGTGAACATTTGACGGATGCGGTTCTCTCCTTTGCCGAGGGAATTGGTGTTATTAAGAGCTATAACCTGATCGGTGAAAAATCAGAGGAACTGACTGAAAATTTTAAACGCTCAAGAGATACATCAACCGAATTTGAGCGGAAAATGACGCCCTGGACGAGAGGACTGAATATTTTGTATGCGTTTGGGATTGCTGCTATATTTGCGCTTTCTGTCTGGCTTGAACAAAACGGCATACTCACTCTGCCCTATTTGCTTGGCGTGCTGCTCTTTGTCTTTGACTTGTTTGGGCCGCTAAAAGCATTATATGGCGAGGCATCTCGTCTTACCGTTATGAATGCTGCCTTAGATCGTATTGAAGAAGTCCTGGATGAAAAGGAATTACCGGATAAAGGTACACAGCATATTTCCAAAGTGGATGTAACTTCTCCGGAGGTTTGTTTTGACCATGTGGCTTTTGCTTATCAGGATAAAGAAGTGCTGCATAATATCAACTTCTCCATGAAGAAGAATACAATGACTGCACTTGTAGGGCCGTCTGGCGGTGGGAAATCTACCATTGCAAACCTGTTAGCTCGTTTATGGGATGTGAAATCTGGTAAGGTAATGGTTCGTGGCACGGATATTCGGAATGTTCCGCTTTCTGAATTGATGAATCAGATCAGCATGGTTTTCCAGCGTGTATATTTGTTTCAGGATACGATTTATAACAATATCAGCATGGGAAAACCGGACGCTACGGAACAAGAAGTTTACGAGGCGGCAAAGAAAGCCCGATGTTATGATTTTATCATGGCGTTACCGGAAGGATTTCAAACCGTGATCGGTGAGGGTGGTGCTACGTTGTCCGGTGGAGAAAAACAGCGTATTTCTATTGCCCGCTGCATTTTGAAGGATGCGCCGATTGTAATTTTGGACGAAGCAACTGCCAGTGTTGATACAGATAACGAGAGTTACATTCAGGAGGCTATCAGTGAGTTGGTGAAGGGTAAGACACTGCTTGTGATTGCACATCGTCTGAATACGATCCGGGAGGCCGATCAGATTCTGGTTATCTCGGACGGGCGTATCAGTGAGCAGGGTACACATGATGAACTTATGGCAAAAGCCGGAATTTATCAGGGTTTTGTGAATATCCGTAAAAAGTCCTCCGGCTGGAGCCTTGCATAAAGGAGAAAACAATGAAGATTCATACGTCGGGCGAGGATTATTTAGAGGCTGTGCTGGTACTCCAAAAGAAGCAGGGCATGGTACGTTCCGTTGATCTTGCTCGGTACATGGGTTTTAGCAAACCGAGCATCAGCCATGCGGTAGGCGTTTTGAAGAACGGCGGTTTTCTGACCGTGGATGGAGACGGATTCCTCCATCTGACCGATATAGGCCGGGAGGTTGCCGAAAAAATCTATGAGCGACACCTATTCTTTACGGAGCAGCTTGTGGCCGCTGGCGTTGATCTTGAAACGGCGGAACAAGAGGCTTGCCGGATGGAGCACGCGATCAGCGAAGATTCTTTTCAGAAGTTGAAAGAAAAAGTACAGGGAACCGATTAGCGCACACCGGTTCCGCGCTGCATAATAAGTTATCTGCCCCGTCCGGGGAAAGAAAAAAACCGTTTGACCGGGGCAGATAGTTTCGTGCGCTCATTTTGAATTTTACCCTGTCGGCGGTTTTGAAGAACATTTCAAGGCCGCCGTTCCTTTTGGCCTATCTCATATCGCATAAGCGCGGCGGCTTTAGGAGGGAGCCGCCATGATACGATCTGACCGCCGACAAATTCTGACGATGTTTTCACTACCGTCAAAAAAATCCAGACCGCTCATTGGGAGCAGTCTACCAGTGATTGCGAAAATCGTCGCTTTTTAACTGAATATCGTGTTTTTTGCGCTCGAATAGCTTTATGCTGTCCGGGCGTTTTTCTATTTTCTCCCCGGTGCCGCTCCCCGCCTGCCCCGTTCAGATTTTTTCAAAAAATTCTGAACGGAGGAAAGGCAGATGGAAGTTACCATCAATTATAACAGACAAGCCCTGTCCGTGGAAGTCACGGTTGAAGTTTACGAATACCTTGACCGCGCCGATCACAAGACGGAAAACCTTGCCCATGAACAGCGGCGGCATTGGGACGGGCGGGAGTTTGACGAGTACATAGCTTTTACCGAGGGCGTGGGCGTTTACAGGGAAACGCCGGAGGACTATCTTTGCCGGAAAGAAACGCTGAATGAATTGCTTGCGATTCTGGATAGTTGCACCGAAGTGCAGCGCCGCCGGTTCCTGCTCTATGCGCTGGATGGATTAAGCTATTCGGAAATCGCTGCCCGGTGTGGCTGTTCCAAATATGCAGTACGAGATTCGATTGTAGCGGTCAGAAAAATTTTTGAAACTTTTTTGAGAAACCGCCCCCCACGATTGACCTGTTTTCTGGCTACCCAGTGAGAGGAACTTTTCTCTCAACATATTACCGGAGAGGACAAGCAGTTTGAAGCTGCCTGTCCTCTCTGCATTTAGGAGGATAAGCCCATGAAAACAATCAATCTGCGGAACTATTACTATCCCTGTTACAAAGAGGATGTGCTTGTGGAGGTCAGCGATGAAGTGGCCGAAGCCATCATCCGGTCTGTCCGGGAGATGGAAAACCATTACCGCCGCACCTGCCGCCACAAGGCGTATTACTCGCTGGACGCTTTTGACTGGACGGAGAACTACGCGCTGGAGCACAGCCCGTCCCCGGAGGACTTGCTTTTGCTTTCAGAGGAACAGGCCGACCATGAACGGCTGCTGTCCATGCTGGAGGAAGCGCTCACGCAGGTCACGGAGATTCAGGCGCGCCGCATCCGCCGCTATTACTTTCAGGGATTCAATTTCACACAGATCGCAGAGGCGGAGGGCGTCAACAAGGATGTGGTATGCCGCTCTGTCCATGCCGGTCTGAAGCGTCTGCGGAAGTTTTACAGCCGCCAGCGCCGGACGGAATGAGGTGCCGCCCATGCAGACGGTCAACCTGAAAAAATACTATTACGAGCTTTACCGGAAAGACACGTTTGTGGAGGTCAGCGATGAAGTGGCCGAGGCGCTCCTGCTCATGCTCCGGGAGGAAAACAACCGCGTCAGAAAAATCTATTACCATAAGGCGTACTTCTCCCTTGACCGGGAGGACGGGATTGAAAATGACGCACTGTGCGGATTTGAAAAATCCCCGGAGGATATTTTTATGGAGCAGGAGGAAGAACGGTTCTTTCTGCTGACGCTGGAACGGCTGGACGAGGCGCTTTCCCATCTCACACCGGCACAGGAGCGGCGAATCCGCGCCCGGTATCTGGACGGGAGGAAAGCAAAGGAGATCGCAGACGCCGAGGGCGTGAGTATCCATGTGATCTATGAATCTTTACAGCGGGGATTAAAAAGCCTGCAGCGCTATTTTGCCAGGAAGAAATGGAGGGAATTTGAAGAATGAGATTTACACAAAGCGAATTGGAACTGATCTGCCAGTACGCCATGCCGGGAGGCAAGGATGCCACTCTGACCGAATTGCGGGCTGTCCGGCGGGCGGCAAAAGAGCCGCTGACAAAGGCTATTGTGGAGAACACCATCGACAAGCTGCTGGAAGTGCCGGAGCCGGAGTGCAGCCGATTTATTGCCGACACGAAAGCCCGGTTTTTGGAGCGGCGCGACCAGTCCATCCGTGACCGGCTGGCCGCTGCCAGAGCGCAGGAGCCGCCCATGCTGGGGCATGACCTGTTCGGGCTGGAACGGTATTCGCCCCATACCCGGCACATGGTTGTGGTGGACATCCTGACCTCTGACAGCCCGGTGGGATGCCCCGGCGAGCGTTACCGTTTCTTTCTCTCGGACGAGGGTTATAAGAACGCGAAGAAAAGCGCGGAGCGCGGGGAAATCAAAATCCGCAGCCATGCCGCTGTCGGTGTCGGGCGGCTTTACCATGACAAGAAGCTGACCGGCCCACAGCGATGAAAGGGGCCACTATGAAAGAACTGGAACGATTACAGACGAAGCAGCAGAAAGTACAGAATGAAATCCGCCAGTTGGAGAACCGGCAAAAGATTCTCTTAAACCGCCAGAGCGATGCGGAGCGCAGGGCGAGGACGCGCCGCCTGATCGAGCATGGGGCAATTTTAGAAAGCGTCTTTCCCGCGGTCTCTGCCATGTCCGGCGAGGAAGTCCAAGCGTTTCTGCTGTCCGTTTCCCGTTTGCCGGGAATACCGAAGCTGCCGCAGGACAAGCCCGGAAGCCCCGGTACGGAGTAACTGCGGAATTTCCAACGGCGCACTTATACACCGTAACCGGTGCTGTGCGCCCTGCCGGGGGCTTTTGCGCTCTCCGAGCGCGATGGGGAGCTACTCTCCCCAAACCCCTCGTCGTCGCAAAGTCCGCTTTGTTCCGTTTCCGCCTTGCGGCGAAAACTGCACACACTCCCTTGCTCATCCTCTCCCCACAAAGTCAGCGACTTTGCGGGGACCCCTGAATATCCCGCGCAGCATGATACCCGCCCTGCGGCTGTCATGCTCTGCGGAGCCTATATATCCCCACCCGAAAGGAGGCTGTACCAATGGATTTCTGCCATTTTCCCGTCAAGATCGTGAAGCGCAGCAAGGGCCGGTCTGCCGTAGAAGCTGCCGCTTACCGGAGCGGGACAAAAATGACAAACGAATGGGACGGGCAGACCCATGACTATACCCGAAAACGCGGCGTTGTCCATACGGAGATCATGCTGCCGCCCCATGCCCCGCAAGAATTTTTTGACCGCTCTACCCTCTGGAACAGCGTGGAGCAGATCGAGAAAGCGAAAGATTGCCAGCTTGCCCGCGATATAGAAGCAGCCCTGCCCCGTGAATTATCCAGAGAACAGCAGCTTGCCCTTATCCGTTCTTTTGTGAAAGACACCTTTGTAGATAAAGGGATGTGCGCCGATTTTGCACTCCATGACAAAGGCAACGGCAACCCTCATGTCCATATCCTGCTGACAGTGCGCCCTCTGAAAGAATCCGGCGCATGGGGAGCCAAGTGCCGCAAGGTTTACGATCTGGACGAGCGCGGCCAGCGCATCCCGGACGGGAAAGGCGGCTGGAAGAACCACAGGGAAGATACCACTGACTGGAACGATAAAGGAAATGTGGAATTATGGCGCAAAGCGTGGGCGGACTATGTGAACCGGGCGCAGGCGGCTATCGGCCTGTCAGACCGGATCGACCACCGCAGCTATAAACGTCAGGGCATTGATAAGATACCCTCTGTCCATCTGGGCGTTGCGGCTTTCCAGATGGAACAGCGCGGCATCAAAACCCGCAAGGGCGATCTGAACCGGCAGATTGCCGCCGATAATAAGCTGCTGAAAGAGATCAAAGCCCGCATTACCCGGCTTTATAACTGGTCTAAGGAAGAAGCCGCAAAACCGCAGGACAAGGGCAGCATTATGAATCAGCTATGGCAGGCGCAGCATGAAATGAACCACAGCGCCGCCCGGTCTAACTATGGCAAAGCGAAAGCCTTGAAGCAGAGCGCCGCCCTGTTCAATTTCCTGCATGGAAACGGCATCACTTCCATGCAGCAGCTTCACGAAAAAATCTCCGCCATGAACGGCGCTTACTATGACCTGCGCGGCCAGATCGTCAGCGGGGAACGCCGGTTGAAAGTGCTGGACGAACATTTGAAGATGTGGGCGCAATATGAAAAACACAAAGGAACCCGCCGCCAGCTTGACAAAGTGAAACCCGAAAAACGGGAACTGTTTGAGCAGAGGCACAGCGCAGAACTTGCCCTGTACGAAGCCGCCGCCCGGTATCTGGAAAATCTGAAAACCAGCGGCGAGCTAATCACACCGAAGAAATGGCAGGCCGAAGCCGAAAAGCTGACCGCGCAGAAAGAGTTACAGTATCAGCAGATGAAAGCCATGCGGGAAGAAATCAAGGCTGTGGAGGGCTTGCGGAAAGCGGCTGAACAGCTTGCTAAGACCGAGCAGACCCATAAAAAGGAGGAACATGAATTATGACCGAGATCGTCTTGATTATTACCATCACGCTTCCGGAGCCGGAGCCGACCATGCCGGACGGAGCCGAGAAGCCGGAGCAGTTTTTAACAAAGGAGCAGCCGCTTGTATGCCGCTGCCATGTGCGCTATGGAAAGAAAGCGGCATGATTCCATTCCCGTCATGGACTACCGGCAATGCCGGCGGGCGCGGCGGCTGGTGCATGAGTGCTGTAACTATGATTGCGGCAGCTGTATCGCGCTGGACGATGGAGAGGAATGTGTCTGTGTCCAGAGCATTTCCTACTCCCTGTTGTGCCGGTGGTTCCGGGCGGCGGTGCTGCCGCTGGATAAGGAACTGGAAACAGCCCTGCTTTACCGGCTGGACGCGAAACGGTGCGCCGTATGCGGGGCGCTGTTCCGGCCCGGTTCCAACCGCGCCAAATACTGCCCGGACTGTGCCGCTGCCATGAAGCGAATCAAAGCTGCCGCGCGCAAGCGGAAACAAAGGGCAAAATGTCACGCTTTAGGAGCTGAAAAACCCTTGTAAATCAAGGACTTTTGCGAGGGTGTCAAAGGGGGCGTGATACATTTATCCTCTTACCCCCAAAACAGCCCTTAAAATGCGTACAGACCCCATGACAGACCCAAAGGAGAGCAACCTATGTCAGATAATCGAAAATATTATTACCTGAAGCTGAAAGAAAACTATTTTGACGATGATTCCATTGTCTTGCTGGAAAGTATGCAGGACGGGATTCTGTATTCTTACATCCTGCTGAAGCTGTACTTGAAATCCCTGAAATACGGCGGCAAGCTCCAGCTTGACGAGAATATTCCCTACACAGCGCAGATGATCGCCACCCTCACCCGCCAGCAGGTAGGAACTGTGGAACGCGCCCTGAAAATTTATTTACAGTTGGGGCTTGTGGAGCTTATGACGGACGGAGCCTATTACATGAGCAACATCGAGCTTCTGATCGGACAATCCTCTACCGAGGGGGAACGAAAGAAACAGGCAAGGATGGCTTTGCAGGCGCAGAAAAAGCGTGGTGGACATTTGTCCGACATTCGTCCACCAGAGATAGAGAAAGAGATAGAGATAGAGTTAGAGAAAGAGAGAGAGTTAGAAAAGGGACAAACCGCGCCCGCTTATGGACGCTATCAGAACGTATTCTTGACGGAAAAGGAATTGTCCGAACTGCAGGCGGAGATTCCTGATCTTTGGAAAAGCTATGTGGAACGGCTGTCGGAATATATGGCGTCTACCGGGAAAACTTACAAAAACCATGCCGCCACCATCCGGCGCTGGGCTGCCGAGGATAAAAAGAAAGCAGCGCCGCAGAGCCGGAACCGGGATTACAGCGTACAGGAGGGAGAAACCGTATGATCGAGATTACCGCAGAAATCAGAACCATCATTGACCGCGCCGCCGCAGACCTTTCGCTGGCAGAGGATGAATACATAGACCCGGCTGACGGGCTTATCCACTGTAAACATTGCGGCGGAAACCGTCAGACCGTTGTTCCCTGCTTCGGGAAATCCGGCTATTTCATGCCCCGCTGCGTCTGCCCCTGTCAGGCGGAGGCGGAACGCCAGCGAAAAGAGGCCGAGGAACAGCGCAACCGTATGGAGAGCATTCAGCGCAGGCGGGCGCAGGGGCTTCAAGACCGCTATCTGTATGACTACACTTTTGCCAATGACAACGGGCAGAATCCGCTGATAAAGAAAGCCCGCGCCTATGTGGATAACTGGAAACAGGCATATCAGGACAATACCGGGCTTCTCCTGTTCGGGGATGTGGGGACGGGAAAATCTTTTTTCGCCGGTTGTATCGCCAACGCCCTGCTTGACCGGGATATTCCGGTGCTGATGACGAACTTTCCCTCTATCCTGAACCGGCTAACCGGTATGTTTTCCGAGGACAGGGCGGACTTTATCGCCAGTCTGGGGATGTATGACCTTTTGATTATTGACGATCTGGGCGTGGAGCGGAATACCGAATACGCAATGGAGCAGATGTTCCATGTGATCGACTGCCGCTACCGCAGCCGGAAACCCATGATTATTACAACCAACTTGAAGCTGGAAGAAATCAAGAACCCGCCCGATCTGGCCCATGCGCGCATCTATGACCGCATATTGGAACGGTGCGCCCCGATTCTCTTTGACGGGAAGAACTTCCGGGAGGAAAACGCCGAGATTACCAAAGCGGCGGCAAAGGGGATTATATCCCAAAAATGAAACTGGAAACCGACAGATTGGAGCATTTCCCCGCCGCCATCGGCGGGGCATCCGGGAAAGGAGTATATGACCCTATGAGCAATATGAAAAACGCCCCTGAAATGACAGCAGCACCCAAAACCGGCGCAGAACAAAAGGATGCGCCCGCACTGGTAAAGAAGATCGGAAAAACGACTTATGTTGTCCGGGTACATTTCAGCGAAACCAGCAAGGAAACCATGAGCGATAAAATCAAGCGTATGCTGAAAAATGAGGTTGAGCAGATGTAAAAATGCGGAGCCGGAAACCGTCTCATAGGTTCCCGGCTCCGCGCCGTTTCAGTATTGGAGAAATTCAGCCGGTGTCATAATCATTGGATTTTTCACGCCGGATTCTAAAAAGTCTTTATCGCCGGTCAGTAAAATATCGGCCTTTGCTTCTATGGCTGCCCGAAGAATCGGGCGGTCATTTACATCACGGATTTGTTTCTCTGAAATATTTTCCTCTGTCGGAACCGGAACCAGTTCCAAAGTCAGGAGCGCAACGGAAAGAAATTTATCCAGAGATGCAAGTCGATTCGGAAATTTCTTGTTAAATATCCGCTTCATTTCGTCCACATTCTGCTCACAGATCAGCCCATGATGAGGATAGGACGCTGCTTTTACATACGCCTGAAAAGGGATGCCGTTTGCGCTTAGGGCAGCAGAAATCAGGACATTGGTATCAATCAAAACTCTCATGCGTTCTCGTCCTCATTTCTCAATTCTTTCACAAGCGCCATGACATCATCATCGGAGGTCAGACCAGCGCGTTCTGCTTCTCCGGCCATCTCTTTTTGAAGCACCTGCATAGCGTAGACAGCAGAATTGACAATGCGGACGGTGTTTCCCTCAACGATAAACGTAATGCGATCACCGCTTGCCACGCCAAGGACTTCCCGAATATCTTTTGGAATTGTAATCTGCCCCTTTGCCATGACTTTTGCGTTGTCTATAAACGTATTTGCTAACATGATTTTACACCACCTTTCTGAAATATGGAAAGTAGGGATTTCCCTACTCTTATTATATGCAGAGGACACAGAAAAATCAAGGGAAAATGCTGGAAGTAGTATAGATTGAGAGACTGCCATTTTTGAATTTTCTGTGAATTTGATTAAAAAGTCCTTTACAAATCGTCTCTGGGAAAACATGGAAGAGGATATGGGTGTACAGGACATAAAAAAGGTGGACATCGTTGGAACAAATGGAACCATTAAATCCTTTAATTTTTGATCCCATTCTTTGATCTCATTTTTCCATGATAACGACACGATTAATCCATGACATGCCCATGTTTCATTCACCTGATAGCGATATGATGCGAATGTAAATTTACGCTGACAAGGAGGATGAAATGAGAAGATGGAAGAATTGGGTGTGCGCGTTGATGCTGGTTTTAGTGACAATCGCGGTTTGCGCCTGTGGAACCGAGGAGAAGTCCGCATCATTGGAAGGCTATGAACAAAATAACCAAGCGCTTGCCTTTGACAACAGCAAGTGGAATTACGATGCAGATAACGATGTATACTGGCAGGTGAAAGTAAGCTACTGCTCAGAGCCAGTCTGGATTATGCAGACGCTGCCTATGAATGGAATATGGGCCAATATTCGACGGAAGGCACTCGCGCGGAAAACACCTGGACTTCGGCCCTTTCACAAGATTTGGCGGAAAGCTATGCTGCGTATATCAATGACCTGCAGCTTGCCGATGAAGAGGGAGAGATTTTGAAGCTGGAGAAATCTGCCGATGGGATTTACACGTCCGGTTCCTACTATAATTATCTGCTTTCCGTTATAGAAACCTCGCTCAACCATTTTCTCAATGATACGGAATTTCCGTATGCAAAGACTTCTGACCAGGAAAAATCAGGCGGAGGTTTTGGCGGTGGGGCGCCCGGATCTGAGGGAAAGCCTGATGATGGCAGCGCTCCTGATGGGAAACCGCAGGCAGGAAAACCGCCTGAGCAGGAAATACCCGATAATCAGAAAATGGAGCAGGCAGGAAACGAAAAAGAGGAAGAACGCACATATGCCTCCCCACAGGAGTATATCGATGATCTCAATGGGGATGGAAAATGGGTGGAATACGATGCAAAGACAGGAAAAGCCACCGTTATCAGCATGGAGGGATTTGTAAAGCATTGCAAACAGGCTGGAAAAGCAGTGGGCGCCTTCGACGATACAAACCGCAGTCAAGCAGAGAATAAACTCTTTGGAAACGATGACAACGACGCATTGCATTTTGACTCACAGCTGGCAAATCTGCTGGAGAAAAACCAAAGCAAATATGAGAACTTTGATGACTGGGAGTCTTCGATCGTGGAAGATTATAAAAACGATCTTGGTGAAGTGGATAAGCTGGGCACTGATTTACAGACACGGCAGAATATGTATAATCCGATGTACGATCTCTCCAGTTATTACAAAGGAGAAAACACTTCTACAGTAGCTCCTTACTGGAGGATACGAAGCGGTATAGAACAGAATGATACGGCACTTACAACAGAAACCAATCTTGCCTTAGCCTTGAAGCAGAATGAAAGTGTTAAAGACGTGGATTTCGAAACAGTATGGGGCCAGGGACATACCTCTGCAGAACGCAGTGGAAACAGCAGCGAAAACTTTATCAAATGGATCAACGATTGTCTCAAGTAGGAGGCTTTTACGTATAATGCGAAAACCCCTGCATAAAGTGTTATGCAGGGGTGATGAAATGAAAAATATTTTTAAATCAATCAAATGGCTGCTGTTCTGGATGATGCTGGCGATGACCTTCTGCGGCGGCATCTATTATTTCCTCGGACACCAGAAAGCGCTGGAATTTATGGGAGGTTATCTCATCGAGCTGAGTCTCAGCATGGATAATCTCTTTGTTTTTGTAACAATCTTCGCCAGTTTCCGCATTCGGGAACATGCCCAGCATCGGGTATTGGGCTACGGCATCGCAGGCGCGATCATTCTGCGGTTCTTCTTTATCTTCTTCGGCGTTCATCTGGTCAGCCGTTTTGAATGGATTCTGTATCTGTTCGGCGGAATTCTCATTATCAACGGACTCAAAATGCTGAAAGATGATACTGGCAAGGATCCCCACGACAGCCTGGTTATCAAAATCGTGTCCAAAATTCTGCCCATGACCCGCAGCCTGTCAGGCGACCGTTTTTTGGTGCGGGGACGGGATGGAAAACGGCTTTTTACGCCGCTGTTTGCGGTGGTCTGTCTCATCGAGTGTTCCGACATTCTTTTTGCCATGGATTCTGTGCCGGCCGTATTTTCTGTATCCACCGATCTTTTCATCGTGTACACTTCTAATATCTTTGCCATACTGGGACTTCGGCAATTCTACTTTGTTTTGGAACATCTTCATGAACGGTTTGCCTATGTGAAATATGGAATTTCCATTATCCTGGTGTTTACAGGCATGAAGCTGGCCGGGCTGGCAATCGGATGGTACATTCCCATCCCCGAGTCCATTGCCGTTATCGCAATTGTATTGGCCCTGAGCATTCTCATATCCGTGCTTCTTTCCGGGCGCAGGACAGCCAGGCTCTAGCCCAGTGTCCGGAACTTGAGATATCCTTCACCATATATTGACGGGGCGCAGGCAGGAGGATATAATAAAACATATGTTTGCAAAAGGGGGCGAATGATTATGGCAAAAAAAGCAAAGACCGTGTTCGTCTGCCAGGAGTGCGGCTATGAAAGCGCCAAATGGCAGGGACAATGCATCTGCGGCGCTTGGAACTCCATGGTAGAAGAAAAGGTGCTGCCTGCTTCTGACGCGCAGGACAAGCGGCGGCGGACGGGAACGATAAAGGGTGCTGCCGAAAGCGGACAAGCCGGGAAAATAAAAAACCGGCCGTCAAAATTATCCCAGGTTGAGTCCGGCAGCTATACCCGCATGGACACGGGCATCGGTGAATTGAATCGAGTTCTGGGCGGCGGCATGGTAAAAGGCTCTCTCACACTAATATCCGGCGAGCCGGGCATTGGAAAATCGACCATTATCATACAAGCAGCGGCCAACATCGCCAAGAAATACGGACGGGTTTTATACGTTTCCGGAGAGGAATCAGAAGACCAGATCAAGATGCGGGCAGACCGGGTCTGCAAAGAATTGACGGACAACCTGTTCATCCTGGCTGAGACCAACATGGAGAACATTTCCGCCATCGCAGAAGAATTGAAGCCGGAATTTGTGATTATCGATTCCATTCAGACCATGTACAGCAGCGATCTGGACTCAGCCCCCGGCAGCGTATCCCAGGTACGGGCCTGCGGAAACGAATTGATGCGGGTAGGAAAAACCTATAACATCCCCATTTTCATTGTGGCCCATGTTACCAAGAGCGGCGAATTGGCCGGCCCGAAAATCGTAGAACATCTGGTGGACTGCGTACTGCATTTCAACGGCGAGCGGAATCAGGAGCTGAGAATTCTGCGGGCTTTTAAAAACCGCTTCGGAACTACGAGCGAAATCGGCGCCTTTGAGATGGCCGAAGAAGGATTAATTGAGATTGAAAACCTATCCAAAAGCTTCCTCGAGGGTATGGAGGATGGAGCGGAGGGATCCATGGCCGCCGCGGTCTATGAGGGGACCAGACCTCTGCTGCTGGAAGTTCAGGCGCTGGCGGCCCCAACCAACGTGGGATTTGCCAGACGGTCTTCCATCGGCGTCGAGCTTTCCCGCCTCAATATGATTCTGGCGGTACTGGAACGAAAGGCCGGTCTTAATTTGATCAACCAGGACATTTACGTCAATGTGGTGGGTGGGCTCAAGCCGGAAGGGACTTCCATTGATCTGGCCGTGGCGCTGGCTATTTATTCCACGGTAAGAGGAAAGCCCTGCTCGGGGAAAACCATTGCTTTGGGAGAAATCGGGCTGACCGGCGACCTCCGGTCCGTGCAGAACAGCGAGAAAATCGTCCGCGAAGCAGCGAGAATGGGTTTTGAACGCATCATCCTTCCTAAGAAAAATGCAGACAGGCTGACAGAATTGGATCTTAAGGGCATGCGGCTGACTGGGGTAAAGCATATTATTGATGCGATTAAGATGTTTTAGGATTAAGAATAAATATACTAAAAAAATCAGGTTTGAGTAAAAACCTGATTTTTTTAGTGGAAAAGTTAAAATGTAACCGAAAGGTAACTGACGAAGCATATAATAAAAAAATATTAAGAAAGTATGCGTACGAACGATATTCATAAATGGAAGGAGAAAAGGATGAAGAGAGGGAAAAGCAGGATTGCAGTTGCTGTATTATTATGCATTGCAATGATTAATTCCGTATTGTTCGGCAGTGCGGCAGTATTTGCTGAAAGCGGGGATGCAGAAAGCGCCTCCAAAGCACAGGTTTCTTCTAAAATAGAGGATTATTTATATGACAGTCAGATTCTGACAGGGAGCGGAGAAGCTTATAATCCGGAAAATAGCATGAAACCGAGCGATTCTTTTTCTGTTAAGCTGATGTTCTCCGAAATATCCAGTGGTAAGAATGCCCGGCAGTTTCCGGATGATGGAGTGATGACCTACCAGATTCCGACAGATGTGATAACTGGCTTTGAGGCCGTAAAAGATCTTCCAATCAAAGAGATTGCGTCAGGAAACAAAATCGGTACTTACAGCATCAATGCGAGCGGCTTGATTATGGTTGATCTTAATGATGAATATGTTCAACGCTATAGAAACATAGAGGCCTACCTGACTTTTGAAGGCTCTTTCAGCCAAAAAGTCCAGGAAGGCGGCTCTACTGCGGAAATTAATTTCAGCGACAGCGTATCCATTACAGTTAAGCTGGAAGAGAAAACAAAACTTGAAATCAGCAAAGAAAGCGGCAGTTATAATTACGAAGAGAACACTCTGGGCTACACAATCAAGGTAAAAGCCGAATACGGTGCAAAAAATGTAACCGTGACGGATACCATGAGCGAATTATTGGCTATGACAGGAGGCACACAGGGGAAACCGCTGACGGTGAAAGACAGTAAAGGAAATGCTGTTCCATACAGCATTCTGGATGCCGGCGATGCTACTTGGAAAATCAATGTGGGTGATATGGCAGCGGGAGAAGTATATACAATCGCCTATACGGCAAAAGTGACAGACAAGGCATTTGCTGGTATTGCAGCGGACCGGAATGCTTCCTATAATCTCAACCCGAAAAACACTGTGACCGCAGAGGCGGATAATGCAGATAAAGTGACCGCTAATAACCAGCCGTCTATTCGTTTTCAGAGAATTGATAAGACCTACAGCGAACAGAACGGGAAACTGACCTGGACGGTGGTCATTAACGCCGACAAGTATCTGGATCTGGGTGGAGTTACAGTTACCGACACGATGGAGAGCGGATTGGTTCTGGATAAATCCTCGAACATCACCATTGCGAAAAACGAGGAGGCTGCGACAAAACTTGACTGGAAGGACGTTTCCAGCCTCGACAGCCAGTGGTCTTACACCTTCCCGAAAGATGCAGGAAAGAATACCTATACCTTTACCTACAAGACGAATATTCCGGAAGTGACAGGAATAGCGCAGAACGGTGCTACTGAGAGCTTTAAAAATAAAGTAGCACTGAGAATGTCTTCAGATATCATTTATACAGGTGACAAAGCTTATCAGAAGACCGGAAATCGTTTCTACAAGCATAAGTTCCGCACTGTGTATGGGGCTGATAAAGGCTCCAATCTTAAGATAGATTCGGAAGGCAACGTTTACATCCGCTGGACCAGTGTGATTCGTGTACCAAGCACCGGCCTGAAGAATTTTATCTTTGAAGATTATATTTTGAATAAAACTGGAGCGCAGCATGAGTTTCCGACAGGACTGCAGGTTGTGAAGAAAACACCATCCACAGGCGATGCTTACAATACGATCAATGTAGAGGCAACGAGTGGAGTAAATCTTTCTGGTGTAGATATTAAGCTGGCATCTGGAGTGTCCGATGCAACAAAAGGGAAACATTCCAAAGAAGGCATAAAAGACGGCTTTACCCTGTACTTTAACACAAATATAGCGGATAAGAGCAAATCTTTCCTTCCGGCAGCCGGCAAGGCGTATGATGTGCGCATTACCGGCTATACAAAGGTGATTGGAACGGAAAACGGGGCTCGTCGAAACAATGCCCGCATCACATCCGGAACTGCGAGCGATTTTGACTATGAAGACTATTCCATCAATATGAAAATGACCGGCTCTAAAGCTAAGGCACAGTTTGCGGATGGGAAAATTCTCTGGAACGTTAAATTTAACGGCCATTACGCTTCCATGGAGGAAGGGGATGTAATTGTAAAAGATACTTTTTCCGATAACCAAGAATTCGATGACAATTATACTGTGGTTCTGACAGAGAACGGCACGTCGATGAATCGAACGATCAAAGTAACAAAAGATACCAGCGACAAGAAAAATTGCACCTACCGGTTCAACCTGGGAAAACTGGATAACAATAAACAATATGTCCTGAAGTACCAGACCAAGGTGAAAAGCGACGTTTTCACAGCATCAGGGATCAAGACCTTTAAAAATACGGCATGGATATCGATTGATGGGGAAGAAAAGCTCGAGGTAAAGAATTCCTTTGATGTGAACAATGATATTGTTTCCAAGAAAATTACAACGCAGCCGGAGCGCAAAAACCAGTATAAAGCCGGATTTACGATTCAGGTAAATCCAAATGGTGCTTTACTCAACTCCAACTCGGCTGCGGAGCCAGAAGATTATGTAATTGCGGACACCTATAGTAAAACAATGGCAATCGATTTGGATTCCATTAGTATTATCCGAGACGACGCAGAGAAACTGAAAAATGACGAGTATACAGTAGCAATCGATACCAGCGGAAAAGAAAATAAGCTGGAGATTAGGATTCCAAAGGCGGACGGACACAAGTATACGATTAAATACAATGCAGCGATACAGGGAGAAATTGGCGAAACCATAGAATACTCCAACACTGCAAAACTAACAGTCAATAAAGAGATCGATGAAGGTGATGTTTCAGATAAGGTGCTTATCAAGGAGCAGGCATCAGAT
Organism: Hominibacterium faecale; assembly: GCF_020734085.1. NCBI lineage: Bacteria > Bacillati > Bacillota > Clostridia > Peptostreptococcales > Anaerovoracaceae > Hominibacterium > Hominibacterium faecale. The sequence goes on along the minus strand of NZ_JAJAGH010000005.1, from coordinate 263,919 downwards.
GCTGGAGCCAGCGGAAGCTTGCTGAACATCAATGTGCATAAGCGCGATCGTGCGAATTCGTTAAAATCGTTGCAGGGCGCAGAGTTCCAGCTTTATAAAGACCAAGTATCCGAGAAAAATCTTTTGGGAACAGAAGTAACAGGCGCAGACGGAATTGCTGTCTTTGGGCAGGATACAAACGGAAAGACCAACCTCACCAGTGAGGGCAAGGATTACTATTTGGAAGCAGGGGTAAAATATATCCTTAAAGAAAGTGCTGCGCCAGATGGGTATGCATTGGATTCCAGCGAGACCGTGTTCCAGATCCGCGATAAAGGAACGGCACTGCTTGATCCGGAAAAAATCGATCCTTATAATATGGGCGCCATCATCGACCGCTTTAATGATAAGTATAATTTTAATTTAAAGAAAATCGCGAGTGAAACAGGCAATGCTTTGTCTGGTGCGGAATTCACCCTTTACACAGACAAGGAGTGTAAAGGCGACGGCACGACAGTCACCGGCAATAAGGATGGAATATTCACCTTTAAGGGGCTGAAGCCGGGCACCTATTATCTGAAAGAAACCAAGGTCCCCAAGGGATATTATGATTCAGGCAAGGTCTACAAAGTTGAAATTGACCGAAACGGCGATGCGGCCATCGACGGCGAAGCGGTAAACAGCCAGGATCGAACTTATGAAATTACCAATACACTGGCCGGCAGCATCCGGGTAACCAAGGAAGTAAAAGAAGACGGTGTTGGCGTGAACAGCTATGAAACCTTCTATACGGCTTTATTCAGCGACAGCGATCTGAAGGATCGGGTCAGCCAAGTGAAGGCCCTGGAGATGAACGGCAACCAATCTTCCACGGCAACCTTCGACAATTTAAAAGTAAATGAAACCTATTACGTTGCCGAAACCGACAAAGATGGAACGGCCTATTCAGACCAGGATAACAGCGATCAATGGGCAATCGCCTATGACAACCAGGTCGTAACTTTAGACCCGGCCAACCTGACCGCTGAAAGCAAGATTACCAACAGCTTTTACTCACAGTATTACTGGGCGGGATCCATCGATGTTACAAAACGGGTGACCCTGGATGGCAAGGACTTTGAGACCAACAGCATTTTCTATGCAGGCCTTTATACCGATGAGGACTGCACACAGCAGGTGGGTGATATCAAACCACTGGTTATGAATGGGAAATCCAGTACCACAGTGACCTTCTCCGATTTGAGCATCAATCAAACCTATTATGTAGCGGAAACCGATGCTGAGGGAAAGGTGATTACCAATGCCCAGGAGCAGCTGGGCTGCAAGATGAGCATCGATCAAAACACCTTTACTCTGACCGAAGCGAATACGGAAGGAAAAGCGGTGATCACCAATGACTTCCACGATGAAGAACAGTTCTATTACGGTGGACAGATTACAATCAATAAGACGACCACCTTCAAGGGAAAGGCATATGAGACAAACGAAGTGTTCTATGTGGCGCTTTTTGCAGATCAGGCCCACAAAGAACGAGTGACTGATGTCAAGGCCCTGGAGATGAACGGCAAGACTGCCGCTAAAGTCAGCTTTGAAAATCTGGCTTATGGAACCTACTATCTGGCCGAAACCGATCAAAGCGGCAATGCTCTGACGGATTTGGAAGCTGCGGAATTGGGCTTCACCAATGTGCTGGATGAAGAAATCAAGCTGGATGTGGATGCGGCTGAGATCGAGCTGGAGAATCAGATGACCGAAGAATATGTAACAAAAAATGGTGATGATGCGGATAACCCCAAAGGCACAGCGACTCAGACCGGAGATGACAGCAACATGACGCTGCTGATCCTGGGGATGTTGATCGCGCTCACTGCAATGGGAATCGTACTCATCACCAGCAGAAGGCGGAAGAATTCTTAATAGATACGGTAGATAACAATGGGGCTGCCGCATTGGTGCGACAGCCTTTTTTTCGATCCATTTTGTGAACGATTGGAAACACGAAACATTCGGGGAGGCGCTGCTCTGCCATTCTGGAGCTGAAGGAACGGGCCCTTCGGGCCCGGATTAATAGAAGGTGAAAAGTAAAATGATCGCTCCAGCTTGTTTTGGTCTAAGTTTGCGATGAATTTTCATCGTGGGAAAAGAAAAAAAGCTAGAAAAGCGATAATTTCTTGCTCTCTTTAGGTGGATTAGCAGCGAAAAAGGCCTAAAATCATCGCTGGGAAGGCTGCCAGACACAGATCGCGATGATTTGCTCCCGACCTCGACTCCCGGCCTCTTTCCCCGAACCCCGAGCCTCCGAGAACAGGACGCTTCATTATGGTAAACCAAAATGGCGGCGCTACTGTCATAATAAGCTGCCTCTGGCAGCCTTTACAGCTTATATACGTGATTGAGAGGACCAGGTCCTTTTCCCAGATCCAGGCCGTCACGCAGCGCGCCTGAAAGATAAGCTTTCGCCTGCTCCACACTTTTGTTCAAAGAATGGCCGGCAGCCATATTACAGGCGATAGCCGAAGACAGAGTACAGCCGGTGCCGTGGGTGTTGGGATTGTCGATCCGATCCTCTTCATACCAGAAAGCTGTTCCTTCTGCATAAAGGAGATCGGCGGCAGTCCCCGGCAAGTGGCCGCCTTTGATCAGAACTGCCATATGCAGATCATCAGCAATGCGCGCCGCTGCCTTCAGCATATCCGGTTTTCTTGCGATGGAAAACCCACAGAGTACCTCTGCTTCGGGAATGTTGGGCGTTACCAGCGTTCCAAGGGGAAGGAGCTTTGCGATCAGAACTTCCACCGCATCCTCTGAGAGAAGGCGGCTGCCGCTGGTGGAGATCATGACCGGGTCAATAACGATGTTTTGCGCCTGATATTCTTCCAGCTTTTCGCTGATAGCCTCAATGATCCCGGCGGCGGAAACCATGCCGATTTTTACGGCGTCGGGAAGGATATCGGTAAAAATCGCATCCAGCTGCTGACGGACAAACTGCGGGTCAGCGTCCATGATCCCGTAGACACCGGTGGTATTTTGTGCAGTCAGCGATGTGATCGCGCTCATGGCATACATCTTGTGAGCAGTAATGGTTTTAATATCTGCCTGAATACCGGCTCCTCCGCTGCAATCGGAGCCGGCTATGGTCAATACTTTTTTCATTTTGCGATCATCTCCTGCGACAGCCTGCGAAGATCTCTGCAAGTCTGTTCAATATCCGAGCTGGAAAAAATAGCCGAAACCACAGCCACGCCGTCGATTCCCGTTCCCGAGAGCCTGCGAATATTTTCCCTGGTGATGCCGCCGATGGCACAGATGGGAATGGAAACTGCCTGGCGAATAGCTTTTACTGTATCATGGCTGACCGGATTGGCATCTTTTTTTGTAGAAGTATCAAAGACAGCTCCCACGCCCAGATAGTCGGCGCCGTTTTTTTCCGCCAGAACGGCCTGCTCCACAGTCTGAGCGGAAACGCCCAGGAGCCGGTCATCTCCGATCAATTCCCGAACTGCGCCGGCCTGCATATCATGCTGACCCACATGAACGCCGTCAGCGCCGCATTTGACGGCAAGCGGCGCATTATCGTTGATAATAAAGGGAACGTGATACTGATGGCACAAGGTTTTTATTTTTACCGCTTCATCCAAAAAAGCATCCTCCGGCAGATCCTTTTCCCGCAGCTGCACACAAGTGACGCCGCCTTTGAGAGCCGCCTCCACCTGCTCATAGAGCGTTTGGCGGCCGGTCCAGGAGCGGTCGGTTACCGCATACAGGAGCATGGTTTTTTTATCGCACTTCATAGTTGGCACCCCTTTCTAACTCATCGCCGCTCAGGCAGTATACCGCATCGATGAGACGGCTGCGAAATGTACCGCTGCCTTCTCCTTCTTTCAGATGGGAATAGGCGATTTCGCCGCACAGACCCATGGCGCAGACGGCCGCCGCTGCCGCCGCAAGAGGCGTATCCCGATTGGCGGTCAGGTAAGCCGCCATCATGGCAGAGAGCATACAGCCGCTGCCAGTGATCCGGCTCAACATGGGATGACCGTTTCTGATAATGAAAGCTTGCTGCCGGTCGCAGACCAAATCAATGACCCCGGTGATGGTGATAACAGCGCCGGTCCGGGCAGAAAAATCCTGAGCAAAACGGATAGACTCATCCAGGTTGTCCTCGGTGATGGCATCGGCCAAATCGGCGTCAACTCCCCTGGTAGTGGCAGAACCCAGAGACAGAGCTTTGATCTCAGATACATTGCCGCGAATGGCAGTAAACGAGACTTGATCCAGCAGCTGTCCGGCCGTTTGGGTCCGCAGAGGTGAAGCCCCCGCGCCCACCGGATCCAGCAGCACCGGGCGGCCGCATTGATTGGCTTTCTTGCCTGCTGCCAGCATAGCCGGAATGGTGGATTGGTTCAAGGTTCCGATATTGATGTTCAATCCGCCGCAGATGGAGGTAATATCAGCGGCTTCCGCCGGATCGTCGGCCATAATGGGCGAACCGCCGCAGGCCAGCAGGATATTGGCGCAGTCGTTAACGGTTACATAGTTGGTAATATTATGTACAAGCGGCGCTTGGCTGCGTACATTTTCCAATTGTTCCTTTAGCATAAAGCAGCCCCTTTCCTATTCATCAAAGATGGAAACAAGTTCGCCATCCAGGATACGGTTCATATTTTTCACTGCGCAGAAGTTTCCGCACATGGTGCAGGTGTCCTCCTTTTCAGGAGAGGAGGAAGCGCGGTATTCTTTGGCCTTAACCGGATCGATGGCCAGGTCGAACATCTTGTCCCAATCCAGATCTTTTCTCGCCTGGCTCATTTGGTTGTCCCAATCCATAGCCCCGGGGATCCCTTTGGCAATGTCCGCAGAATGGGCGGCGATCCTGGCGGCAATGATTCCTTCTTTCACATCCTCCAGGGTGGGCAGCCGCAGGTGCTCCGCAGGAGTGACGTAACAGAGGAAAGCCGCGCCGCTGGCAGCTGCCAGCGCGCCTCCGATGGCAGAAGTGATGTGGTCATAGCCGGGAGCGACGTCGGTGACAATGGGCCCAAGCACATAGAAGGGCGCGCCATGGCACAATGTTTTTTGGATTTCCATATTGGCCGCGATTTGGTTCAGGGGCATGTGTCCGGGTCCCTCGATCATGATCTGCACATCCTTTTCCCAGGCCCGCAGGGTCAGCTCACCCAAGGCAATCAGCTCCTCGATCTGGCTGGCATCAGTACCGTCTGCCAGGCAGCCGGGCCTGCAGGCATCTCCCAGACTTAGGGTGATGTCGTACTCCCTGCAAATGTCCAAAAGCTCATCAAAACGTTCATAAAAGGGATTCTCCTTGCCGGTCATTTCCATCCAGGCAAAGATGATGGAGCCGCCTCGGGACACGATATTGGTCAGCCTCTTATTGCGCTTGAATTTATGCGCGGTTTCTTTGTTGATGCCGCAGTGAATGGTCAGAAAATCTACGCCGTCTTCTGCGTGCATACGGGCAATATCCAGCCACTCTTCAGTAGTGATCTCAATGAGAGGCTTATGATAATAGACCACGGCATCGTAAATGGGAACCGTTCCAATCATAGCCGGGCACGTTTCCGTCAAGCGGCGGCGGAACTTACGGGTATCCCCATAGGAACTCAGGTCCATGATCGCTTCTGCGCCCATGTCCACCGCGCTCTGTACTTTGGCTAATTCCATGTCCAGGTCGGTCATATCCCGGGATGTTCCCAGATTGACATTAATCTTCGTTTTCAGAGAAGAACCCAATCCGCTGGGAGATATGGCTTTATGGCGCTTGTTGCAGGGGATAATGGCCTTGCCCTCACTCATCAGCTTCATCAGCTGCTCGGCGGGAATGCCCTCCTTTTCAGCGACAATTTCCATTTCTCTGGTGAGAATGCCCTTGCGTGCGGCATCCATCTGCGTCGTGTAATGTTTCATATTAACTTCCTTTCCTTTCAGGGCAAGAAAAAACGGAGAACCCTGACTTTGGTATTCTCCGTAATGAAAACATAATCTTGCTTCTTCCTACGTTGGCATTACCCAAATCAGGTTTGAAGGGTCGAAGTTCGATTACTTCCTCTCAGCCTGCTTATACAAGCTCCCCTGAAATATTTCCTGTATTATATTATAAGAAAGGAGGGCTGTCAATCCATTTGCCACTGCTTTTTAATTAATAAAAAAGAATTGTGAATCTATTGTGAATTTTCCAAGAAGGGCCTTGACGCAGGCAGCCGTTTTTCATATAATGAAGCTCAACTATTTTGAAGAAAGGAACCACCATGGACGACACCGATAGCAGCGACGCTGACCGATGTTACATTTCTAAAATAATAAAATCATTCATATGAAAAGAAAGGCATAACCTGCGCCTGTTTTACGGCGGTTCAGGCTGTGTCTTTTTGTGTTTCTGCTGATCAACGCCGGACGGCGTATCAGATAAATTATTTTTTATTAATGAAAGGAGTGATATTTCCTTATGGATCATCACAAACAGAAGCCTTGGCACGCGCAAACCATCTGTCAGGTATTAGAGACGTTCGATACTTCACAGGAAGGTCTGAGCGATGCTGAGGCGTTACAGAGATTAAACAAAAACGGGCGCAATGAATTGCGCGCAAAACCCCCGAAAAGCTTTGGTCAGATGCTGAAGGCGCAGATTGTCGATCCGATGATTTTGATTCTCATCGGTGCGGCCATATTTTCTGCGATTCTTGAGCAGTGGACCGAAGCCATCGTCATTTTTTCCATCGTCGTGATCAACGCATTGATTGGTATCGTACAGGAGAAAAAAGCCCAGTCGTCGCTGGAGGCCCTGCGAAACATGAGCTCGCCTACTGCCCGGGTACTGCGCCAGGGCGAGGAAAGTATTGTTCCGGCTGCCGAGTTGGTAACAGGCGATGTGGTTTTTCTCAGCGACGGCGATCTGGTACCGGCTGATATGAGACTGATTGATTCAGCCAATCTCAAGGTCCAGGAAGCCGCCCTCACCGGCGAGTCCCTGTCATCGGAAAAAGATGAGGATGCTGTTCTGCCGGAGGATTGTCCGCTGGGCGATCGCGCCAATATGGTGTATACCTCGGCGATGGTTACCTACGGACGAGGAACCGGAGTAGTCGTGGCTGCGGGAATGGACACGGAAGTGGGCCAGATTGCCCGAATGCTGGAAAATCAGGATGAACTGGATACGCCGCTGAAACAGAAATTGAATAAGGTGGGAAAAACCTTGACCATCATTGGACTGATTGTGTGCGTGCTGATTTTCGCCATCGGTGCTATCTATCACCGGCCCCTGATTCCTCAATTTCTGGTGGCCGTCTCTTTGGCGATCTCCATTATCCCGGAAGGCCTGCCTGCTACGGCGACCATTGTAATGGCGCTGGGTGTGCAGAGAATGGCAAAGCAAAACGCATTGGTCCGAAAACTTCCGGCCGTTGAGACGCTGGGAAGCGCAAGTGTGATTTGCAGCGATAAAACGGGGACTTTGACTTTAAATAAAATGACCGTGACACAGATTGCTGCCAACGGCGATTTTGAAACGGGCGCTGCAACGCTGGCGGAGGACGCCGCTGACCAGCATCCAAGGGTTTACAAGGACATCGTCTATGCGGCTGCCCTCTGCAATGACGCCAGCATTGACCCGGACCGGGAAGGCGCTATTATCGGCGATCCGACCGAGGGAGCGTTGATCCATCTGGCTAAGGACTTCGGCATCTGTCATGAAGCGCTGGAGGATCAATACCCGCGGCTATATGAGCAGCCCTTTGACTCTCATCGAAAACGTATGACGACCGTGCATAGGATTGAAGGTCAGACAATCGCATACACAAAAGGAGCGGTGGATGAACTGCTTCCCCTGTGTACGCACATCATGACGGATCAGGGCGTTCGCCCCATGACCCAGGAGGATCGAAGAAAGGTATCTGGACTCTGTTTATCCATGTCGGAGAAAGCTCTACGAGTTCTGGGATTTGCCAAGAAGCCCCTTGATGATGTCCCGGAGCAGGATGACCAAGACTTGGAATTTGATATGATCTTTCTGGGAGCCGTAGGAATGATCGACCCGCCGAGACAGGAAGTCAGGGAATCCGTTCGTACCTGCCGCAGCGCGGGAATCCGAACAATTATGATCACCGGTGACCATAAGGTGACGGCCATGGCCATTGCCAGGGAGCTGGATATTTACCGGAGCGGAGATCTGGTTCTCTCCGGAGAAGAGCTCAATTCCATGACGGATAAAGATCTGGATGAGGCAGTAAAAAACACCTCCGTCTTTGCCCGTGTATCACCTGCAGATAAACTGCGTATCATCCAATCCCTGAAGCGTAACGGGGAAATTGCTGCTATGACTGGCGATGGAGTCAACGATTCTCCGGCTCTGAAAGCGGCCGATATAGGCGTAGCCATGGGAATGACCGGTACCGACGCGGCGAAGGACGCATCGGACATGATCCTTCTGGACGACAGCTTTACTACCATCGCTTATGCCATCAAGGAGGGACGACGCGTATATCGGAATATCCAGAAGGTCATTCAATTTTTGCTGGTAGGAAATATCGCAGAGATTCTGGCGCTTTTCATAGCAACCGTGTTCAACTGGAATTCGCCGCTGCTGGCTCTCCATATCCTTTGGGTAAATCTGGCTACGGCGACCCTTCCGGCTCTAGCTCTGGGCGTGGATCCGGCCAGCAAACATATCATGGAGCACCAGCCGGTGAAATCGGGTACATTGTTTGAAAAGGATCTGGTACGCAGAGTGGTGATTCAGGGAATCTTTGTGGCCGGGATGACGCTGATTGCTTATTGGATCGGCGCAAATAGCGGCGGCCATACGGCCGGCCAGACAATGGCGTTCTGCGTGCTGGCCTTTTCTCAGATGCTGAGGGCCTTTAATCAGCGTTCCAATACCGAGCCTATCTGGGTAAGGGCGGAAGGCCTCAATCCATGGCTGGTCGTTTCTTTCGCTGTATCCTTGGCCTTTATGCTGGCGATTCTCTTTGTTCCGGTATTGCAAAATGCCTTCAAACTCACACTGCTGACCGGGGATCAGTGGCTGGCAGTCGTTGGATTGTCGCTGCTGTCTATTTTACAGGTGGAAGCAGGAAAGGGGATAAAACGTTTGAAAAAAGGTTAAATTCATAAAAAGGGCACATCGCATGCGCGGTGTGCCTTGTTTTGATCCATTTTGTGAAAGGCGCGGGCCCCAGCCCCGCTGCCTTATTTTTCTTCCAAAGACTTTTCCAGCTGTGCCATTTTGCCCTTGGCCTTCACTTCCTCGGACATCTCTGCACATCCTTTTCCCAGTCACGCAGGGTCAGCTCGCCCAAGGCAATCAGTTCCTCGATCTGGCTGGCATCGGCACCGTCTGCCAGCCAGCCGGGTCTGCAGGCATCTCCCAGACTCAGGGTGATGTCGTACTCCCTGCAAATGCCCAAAAGCTCATCAAAACGTTCATAAAAGGGATTCTCCTTGCCGGTCATTTCCATCCAGGCAAAGATGATGGAGCCGCCTCGGGACACGATATTGGTCAGCCTCTTATTGCGTTTGAATTTATGCGCGGTTTCTTTGTTGATGCCGCAGTGAATGGTCAGAAAATCAACGCCGTCCTCTGCGTGCATACGGGCAATATCCAGCCACTCTAACGGAGAATCCTGACTTTGGTATTCTCCGTAATGAAAACATAATCTTGCTTCTTCCTACGTTGGCATTACCCAAATCAGGTTTGAAGGGTCGAAGTTCGATTACTTCCTCTCAGCCTGCTTACACAAGCTCCCCTGAAATATTGTCTGTATTATAATACAGACAATATGCACATGCCAATCCGTTTGTCTGTTTACTGTAAAATTTTATATTGACAAGATTGGACGCATTATGACGGATAGTTCATCTATTATACACGAATCGATCCCATTTATGAGATGATTTCCGTGTGGGCTCTGCCTCCTTTTACTAAAAATGCAGCGATGAAAACTAAAATAAGAGTTGCCGCAGACATTGCCAAAAAGGTCATATTTAGTCCATGTATAGCGGCATTTTCTCCATAGCGATCGATCGAATGATTGGTTACCATGGTCATTATTCCTACAAAAACAGCAGTTCCGATGGCTCCGGAAATTGTCCGCAAAGAGTTTACTAATGCTGTCCCGTGGGCTGTCAGCTCCGGCTGAATACCGCTGATCCCCCAAGTAACCAGAGGCATCATCAAACAGCCGATTGCGGCGCATCGCATCATATTATAAAAAGATGCGATCCAAATAGACATTTCCTTTGTAATAAAGAACATCCCAATATTGCTGAGCAGCATACAAAACGCTCCTGCCACAAATAACTTTTTCATGCCGATCCGGTCATAAATGATGCCGGCAAAAGGACTGATCGCAGCCATTACTAGAGAACCGGGCAGAGTTACTAGGCCGGAGGTCGTCACGGAATAACCCATAATCGACTGCACATAAAGGGGAATAATAATCGATGATCCCATCATTACCAGATAGAGCAACATACTTCCCAATACACTTAAGGCATATTGTTTCTGTTTTAAAATCCTCAGCTCTAAAAAAGGCTCTTTTATATGAAGCTGCCGGTAAACAAAAAAGGCTGCGGAAATGATCCCAATGACCAGCGGCATGTAGGTTTGCGCGGCTGTAGGGCTGCGGCTGCCTATATTGCCAATCCCCAGAGTAATGCCTCCAAAAGCCAAAGCGCTGAGAACAAAGGAGAATCCATCAAATTTTCGCTTCATAGTAGCAAGAACATTATCAAAAACGCCGATTGCAAAAATCAGAGAGATCAGCATAATACCGATTGAGATGTAAAAGATCATTCTCCATCCGAAAGAATCAACTAAAATTCCCGCCAACGTAGGTGAAATTACTGGTGCCGCACCGATCGACAGGCCATATAAGCCCATGATAGTACCCCTTTTCTCCGGCGGATAAATGGTCAGAAGGATTACCTGTGACATAGACAGAAGTATCCCGTTTCCGCAGGCTTGGAGGACCCTCCCCAACATCATAATAGGAAACCAGCGGGCAATCACACAACAAGTCAAACCGGCAATAAAGAATAGTATCCCCAGTAAATACAGTCTTTTCGTCGGAAATCTGGTAATCAGAAAGGCTGTCAAAGGCATCATAATTCCCATAGCCAAGGAGTATCCGCTTGTCAGCCACTGGCCTGTAGTTACACTGATGTGAAAGTCGGCCATAATCGGAGGAAGGGCGGTTGTTAGGGCCGTAGCAAGCATAGAAGAGGCAATGCATGTTATTAAAATATCCACAAAAATCAGCGTGCGTTTTTTGTTTGTAAGGATTGTATGATTACTCATGACCATTCCCTCGGTTATAATAGTCTTGCAATTTCAGCAGAATTTTATAAAATTGATTTTTTTCTTCCTCAGACAGAACCGTTAACATGCTGTTTAGCGACTCTTCTCGTTTTTTGCGATAGTACGCTATTTGTTTGTTACCGGATTCAGTCAATGAAATGAGAAAGCTCCGTTTATCTTCCTGAGAGGGTATTCGGGCGATATACCCTTTTTTTTCCAATTTGGAGAGCAGTTCACTTAAGGAAGCGGGTCGGATTTTTAAAGCATCCGACAGCTTCTTTTGATTGATTGTTCCAATATAATCTAAAAGCAGCATGCAGCGCCATTGTCCAATATAGTAACGATGGTCATTGTCAGTAATATGTTTGCTTAGTTTTGCCACATAAAAAAAGAGCTCGATAATTTCCTTATCATTTGGTTTCAAAAATAATCCCTCGTTTCTTGTTTCGACTTACAATCCATTTAATTAGGTACCTAACTATTATAATAACAAAGCACCGCTTTTGTCAAACAAAATTTGTTTTTTGAGTGCATTAAAAAGCTGCCTGGCGGATCCGGTCAATCGGACGAGGCAGCTTTTGCTATCGTATAGAAAATATCGAATACTTGGCATTTCCAATACTTCGAAAGACTTCACCTTGTGAAGATGAGCGTGAAGCACGTATAACGTTTGTGAGGGAACCGCTTTATTTTTCTTCCAAAGACTTTTCCAGCTGTGCCATTTTGCCCTTGGCCAAATCTTCAGGAATAAAGACCTGGCCGCACTGAGGGCACCGCAGCACCTTGTGACGGAACTTTTTATCCAGATAAGTAAACTGGGTATCGATTTCCGCAAGGCCGCATTTGCATTTATTGCAGATCAGTGTCTTGTTTGATGCCATTCCAGACCGCCTCCAATTCTATCTTTGTTCTGTGCGCGTACGCGTTGACCAGCTCGAACCGGCCGTCCGCCTCATTGAGCACTTTGTACTCCACCCAATAGGTCATATAGCCGATCACGCAGTAGCCGGACAAGGTACCGGTTTCTTCGTTGAAAATGGTCCGGTTATGACGCTGGCAGAAATCGATGGTGTGGAGGACCTGCTCTTCCAGGATCCGTTCCTGATCCAGCTTGGCCTTCACTTCCTCGGACATCTCCACCGTAATCGGGTACTCGGTTTGTTTGATTTCCATTTCTTCCTCCCAGAAAAATTCCAAAAGTGTCTTTTTGAGGACCCTTCTGTTTTCCTGACGCTCGGTAACCGTCGGCAGATGCTGCTGACCGTCGCCTTCGCCAAAGAGCAGCTCCAGAATATGATGGGCCGGTTTGCCCTGCTTGAGGAAAATATCCCGGCAGTTGATACAATAGGTGATGTAAGGCGTCTTGCTTTCAGCAATTCGCTTTTTGGCTACAAAATCCGCATACTCCGGATTGGCGATGGCTCCGTGGCCGCCATAGCCGCAGCAAGTGTAGTATTGATTGTTGTCCGGCAAAGGCTCCAGCGTTACGCCGATGTCTTGGGCCAGATCCCGTACAGACTGGCGGACATCTGCTTCGCCGCGGGCGGAGCAGGGATCAAAGACGCAAAAGGTTTGTTCGCAGCAGCCGCCGCTGATCTCCCATTCCTGCAAAATCTCAAACAGAGAAATGACCGGTATTTCCGGAAGATATTCTTTAAAATGCTTCAGGCAGGTCATACAGCCCATAATCATGGTCGGCTCTCCCAGACTTCGCCACTGGTCTCTGATTTCCTCAAGGCCCAGGTCGAATTTGGCCCGGTCGCCGGCCCAAAGCTGGGGAACTCCGCAGCAGCGGAGGAACATGGCCGTATCCGGATGCTGGTTGAGCAGAGAATCGTAAATTTTAACGATCAGCTCCGGCTCCGACGCGCCCAGCTGACAACCGGGGAATAGGGCATACCCGCATTTGCTGCTGCCTTTGGGTGGACGGACCAGACTGGATTCTTCGCTGTCAGCCTGCGCCATATCCCGAAGCCAGAAATCGTGGTAAGGCCAGGGCATTTTTCCCTGATTGTGCATTTTCTGCCGCCCGGCCAGGAAAAGGCCGTCCAGATCAATATCCTCCGGACAGATTTCTTTACAGATTCCACATTGATTGCACATGGACATAAGCCTCCTGGCGGGAGTGGCCTTCAGTTCGCTCTTACCCTCCAGAGTGGTGGCAATGATTTCATCCTTGACACGAACCGGCCCCTTACTGGAAAATTCCAACAGATCGCAGTGGTCTTTGCAGGCCCGGCACTGACATTCCACGCAGCGGGCTGCTTCCTCCATGGCCTCTTCCTTTGTATAATGACCATCGGCTGCAGCCACAGCCTCCGATGTGCCTTCAATTTGAACCAGCCCCTGGCACATGCGGGTCCGCTTACTTTCTCTGGGGTAGTACAGGCTGCCGGTTTTTAGGTAATTGTCAATGACCGTTCCCATAGCCAGGCCGCCGGACAGAGCGTGGAGGGGAGAATCGCCGATCAATTCGCCGCCTGCAAAATATCCGGTTCCGCCCTGCTCCATACAGAAGGGGTCGCCGGAAGCACTGCGGGCATTCAATAGTCCAAAATCTGGGCCGTTTTTTCCAGTGGCGATAAAAACAGCGTCGAAGTTTCCGTCCTTCAGATCACTAAGATCCTGGATCTCTGTGTTGAAATGTATGTCATAGTCCTGATGAGCCAGTTGCTCGTTGAAATCCTTCATGAAAATTTTCGGATCCATGGTATTGTGCAGATGACCGCCAATGCGGCCGCTCTTTTCAAAGACCTCCAGCGTATACTTCTTCGTAGAAAGGCGAAGCAGCGCTGCCATTCCCGCAAGTCCGGCGCCGACGATGGCGACCCGCTCTTTTTTCATCGGGATGTTATAGTCGGTAGCCGAGGTGTCTTTTGCAAATTCTATGGCTGCCTTTTCCAGAAGCGACAGCTCAATGGCGCCCCCGCAGTCTTTCCGCGGGCAGGCTTTTTTACAGGGTTCATCGCAAAGAGCATTGGCGATCCGGGGAAAGCCGGTGGCGTTGCGATAGACCTTAAAGGCAGCTTTAAAAGCGCCCCGCCGTGTTTTTTCTATAAAATTTAGAATATCCATATCAAAGGGGCAGTCGCCCACGCAATAAGGAATTTCTTTTTCCATACAGTCTTCAAAGTTTTTAAGATATCTCTTCATAAGTATCATCTCTCCATACAAGTATCGGCTTAAGGTTACCCCTAAGCCGATAAGATTGTATCATTGTTTTGCTGTTTTTATCAAGTGGTTTAGTCTGGAATATTGGTGATGGACTCGTAATCTTCCTTCTTATCCTCTGGGAACATGTCTTCGAACAGGTCAACCATCGGATTGTTCTTGATGTATTCCATTTCTTCGTAGAAATCCGAGCCCAGGAAGTATTTCTTAGGAGGCAGAACCTCTTCGCCCTTGGCGATCTTGTCGAGACCTTCCTTGATCTTTTCCGGGTAAGCCGGGATTTCGTAAATTCTTACGCCGCAAGCATTGTCGATGGCGTTTATAACAGCCATGTGTCCAGCGGACTGGAATGCTTCGGATGCGCCGGAGGAACCAAACGGGTTGGTATTTCTCGGCGTACAGTGATGGATCAGGTTGAAGTTGTCCGGGATATCCTTGATAGTCGGGATCCCTGCGCCGGCGATGTTGCTGTGCTTCTTGACATCTTCATAATTTTCCGTCAGAGCGAAGCCTATGCAGTGGGACAATCCGCCGTAAGCCTGACCGTTAACCGCAGCAATGTTTCCGATAACGCCAACGTCGTCTACACACCAGTAACCGATACAAGTAGCCTTGCCTGTCTTGGTGTCAACTTCAACTTCTGCCATATGCAGAGCATAGGTAAAGGCAGGAGTCGGATTTCCTACGCCTGTATTCGGATCCAGATATTTCAGCGTCATATCTTCCGGATTCTGGTACTGCGTTTCATATTTGGTCGGAATGCCTTCCGCAACCATTTCATCATAGGTTCTGTAAGTGCCGTCCGGCTTTCTCATAGCGTTCATCAGTTCATCAGCAGCCATGACAACGGCTTTACTGTTCATGTAATGCTGTCTTGATGATGCGGTAGCACCGGAGTCAGGACAGAATTTGGAGTCATTCTGAATCAGCACGATGTCGTCAGGGGTTACACCCAGAGGCTTGAGAGCTTCCAAAGTGGTAACCAGAGCGCCTACATCGCCGCCCTGTCCCTGATCCTGCCAGGTGTCGTATTTGGCAAATTTGCCGTTGGGCAGTAATTCCAGAGCAACGGTACACTGGTCGAAGATACCTTCTGTTACGTTGTATCCGCCCCATGCGATACCTACGCCTCTCTTCTTTTCAGGAGTAGATTCTTTGGCAACTCTTTCTTTTACTTCCTCATAAATCGGTTTTAAGATATCCATCATCTTTTCCATCGGGTATTCACGGAAAGGATACTGGTTGATGTTGGTATCTCCAGGTCTTGCGATGTTCTTATATCTGAATTCGAACGGATCCATGCCAATCTTCTTAGCCATCATATCAACCAGCGCCTCGGATGCTGTGTATGCCTGTGGTGATCCGTAGCCTCTGTACGCAGTTCCGTAGTTGTGGTTGGTGCAGGCAACTCTTGTCAGTCCCAGACAGTTGGGAATGTTGTATGGGAAGAACATGAACTTGGCCGGTCTTGTGATCAAGTCGTCGCCCAGTTCGTTGTAGGAACCGTGGTCCATACCGCAATCCCATTCTGCTCCGACGATCTTGCCGTCCTTGTCGCAGGCCAATCTTCCGTTGGTGTAGGACGGAGCGCGCTTTCCGGACAGAGCCATGAACTCAGGATAAGTAATGGATAATGCTACCGGCATATCGTCGCATGCCATGCAGGCAATCGCTGCCATCGCATATGTAGCTGCCGCGATACCCCAGCCGAAGGTAGCGCCTGTCGGGTTTTCGATGACTCTGATCTTCTCTGCAGGAAGGCCGGTCGCCTCTGCGATATCACCGATGTTGGAGTAAATCTGCATCGCTTTGCAATGAACGGTCAGCAGGCCGTCATCGCCCCAGTAAGCCTGTACTGTATCGCCTTCGATCGGCATATGGGGCTCTCTGGATGAATAGAAGGAACCTTCTACTACATAAGGCGCCTCGTCGATCAGTTCCGGCGTATCGTGTCCTGCGCCCTTAACGTTGGGCTGTTCGGACCATACGTTGGGATGATCGTCATGTATTCTCATGGCATCCGGCATAGCTGCTTCCAGATAAGTCTTGTATTCAGGCAGCTGTTCCCAATCGATGGTAACTTTCTTTGCCGCTTCCTGGGCGTGAGCCTTTGTATCGGCTACAACCAGAGCTACAACATCACCGTAGTTAAAGATCTTGTCTTCAACAAGGATTGGGTGGGACTGGCCGGTAGCCAGAGTTCTCGGTGTGAACGGCATGAATCCAAGTCTGTTGGGGCCTTTGATATCGGCCGCTGTAACAACCTTGTAAACGCCGGGCATTTTTTCTGCTTCTTCTTTATGTATAGCTTTCAGTTTTGCGTGGAAGGCGACTTTCGGCTGTACCAGTACGGCATGCAGCGTGTTCTCCGGCATCTTCAGTTCAATGTCGTCGCCGTAATCAGCAAGTCCGCATACCTTTGCCAGAGCAGCGGGACGAACCAGCGGCTGGCCGTAATATTCTTTGTTCTCCGGAAGTTTTACCATAATGTCTTCCAGAGCGCATTCGCCTCTCATAACCTTTGCAGCGTTCATGACAGCATCTACGATCTGCTTATAGCCTGTGCAGCGGCAGATGTTTCTGTTTTTCTGGAACCAGTCTCTTACCTCTTCTCTAGTCGGATCAGGGTTAGCCTGAAGCAGCGCGTAGGCCGATACAATGAATCCTGGAGTACAGAATCCGCATTGTACGGCTCCGGCATGCATAAATGCTACCTGAATCGGATGGAGATATCTGGGAGCTCCAATTCCTTCAATCGTTACTACTTCGCTGTACTCTTCGACCTTAGCGATCTTTTTCGTACAGGAACGAACTAGTTTGCCGTCCAGCATTACGGTACAAGAACCGCATACGCCGGATCCGCAGCCAACTTTTGTACCTGTGAGCCCTAAACGTCTGACAACATCAGCCAGAGTATCCTTTTCAGGATCACAGATGAACATTCGATCGGCACCATTGATGTTTAACGTCATTTTTCTCAATTTCATAATAATTTGCCTCCAATTAATTTTTCAATTGAACATACTTTAACGTTTCACATCCAATAACAAAGGCCTTTTCGTGCGTTTCGAAATGGTACACGAACCTTTCCAAACGCGGGAGGCTCATATGTTTCCACATAAACCCAACGTTTCCGCCTCCATAGCATTTTTTCAAAAGCCGTAGGAGCTCGGAAATCGGATTGTGTATTGAATTGTTACTACGGTTTTCATTTTATCAGTTCGTTCAGGGGCCTGTCAACCGCGGAAACCCTGATTTCAGTACAATCTTGCGGTCAAGCCCAGTACTAAGTAGCTATTATTTGAATTGTCTTAAATTTGTAAAAAATTTGTTACAATTTGCCGTAAAAACGGCCTCTTTTCGATCCGGCGGCGAACCTCCCCGGCGGCCTTACGGCCCGGTCCTGCAAAACATTTTCGGTCGCCCCTTGCCCATTTTGGGAATTTATAATAGAATGAAAAACAGATACTTTGTCCCCCAACCGGTTTGGGGGAGAGTAGGAACAGGAGAAGAAACATGAAACGATTATCGGAAGTTCAAAGCATATGCCCAGTCTGTGAAAAGCCGATCAAAGCTTTTTATACAGAGCGGGAGGGCAAAGTATTCTTTGAAAAAACATGTGAAGAACATGGCGAATTTCGCGCACTGGTTTCAAACCGCACAGATGATTATCTGGATTGGATCAAAAATCCGGTTGTCAATATTCCGCCCAAAACGGCGATGACCAAGGGCAGCGGGCAGGATGAATGCCCCCTTCACTGCGGCACCTGCGAAAACCATTTGCAGACCGCCTGCTGCGTGCTGATCGATATTACCAAGCGGTGCAATCAGCATTGTCCCTTCTGCTTTGCAAGGGCGGAAATGGATTCGGAGGAACCGGGCGATCCCAGCTTAAAAGAACTGGAAGCAAAATTCGATCTGCTGGTGGAGCTGGGGGAAGAACGGCCTTTCAACATTCAGCTGTCAGGAGGGGAGCCCACTGTCCGCGACGATCTGCCCCAGATCATCCGCATGGCCAGGTCCAAAGGATTTGAATACATACAGATTAACAGCAACGGCAGGCGAATCGCCCGCGAGGCCGGGTATGCCGCGGCGCTCAAAGAGGCGGGAGCATCGGTGATTTTCATGCAGTTTGATGGAACCACCGATGAGATTTACATGCAGATGCGGGGAGAGCCTTTATTTAAAGAAAAGAAACAAGCCATCGAAAACTGCAGGAAAGCCGGTCTGCCGGTGACGCTGGTACCGACGGTCGCCAGAAACGTCAACTTGGACAACATCGGGGCAATGATGGAGTTTCTGCTGGAGAACATAGCCGTTGTCAAAGGGATCCATTTCCAACCGGTGAGCTTTTTCGGCAGGCATCCCGACCCGGACCATGAAAACCGGGTGACCATGTTCGATGTGCTCCATGAAATTGAAAACCAGTGTCCGGGCTTTCATTATGAGGATTTCTGTCCCATCGCCACCGGCCATACCCTGTGCTGCTTTTACAGTACTTATTTAAAGGAAAAAGACGGTATAACATGTATGGTCAGCAAAAAGGAAAAAGAGGCGGGCATCAGCTGCTGCGATACACAGCAGGACTCCTGCTGCTGCGAGCCGGATCCTCTGGAAATCATAAAAAAGGACCGGGACTTTGTGCTCAACAAATGGGACTTGCCCCAGGAGCAGGAAACAAGCGAGGTAGACTGCTGCTCCTGCTGCGAGCCGGCCGATACGGCCGCGGCCGGAGAGGAACCCTGCTGTCAGGCGGAGCAGGAGGAAGAGATCATGGATTTGGATCAGTTCCTTACCTATTATAAGCAGAACACCTTTACGGTGACCGGCATGGCCTTCCAGGACAGCACCAACCTGGATGCAGAGCGATTGAAGCGGTGCCGGGTGCAGGTGCTTTCCGCGGACAACCGGCTGGTGCCTTTCTGCGGATATAACAGTATTTATCGAAAATCTTAGTTTTAAGGAGAAGAAAATGAGTTTAGTAAGACCAGGTAAATTTGAGATTACGGACAAGGCTATGGAGCTTTGCCAGCTTGACAAAGGAGCCAAGGTGCTGGATGTGGGCTGCGGAGACGGAACAGCGGCCGAGTACCTGCAGGACAAATACGGGTACCAGGTGACGGGGATCGATCTTAATCTGGCAAAGATCAGCGAAGGAAAAGAGCGAAACGGCAAACTGGATCTGCGCATGGGCGACGGAGAGTTCTTGGACGAATTCCCATCCTATTCTTTTGACTGCGTGATGATGGAATGCACATTGTCCCTGATCAACCTGCCGGATGAAGCGCTCCATGAAGCCTACTGCGTTCTTAAAAAGGGAGGAAAGCTGTTTATCAGCGATCTATATATGAAGAATCCCGATCCCAAGCAGGTACAGGCCATCAAGATCGAAGCCGAGCGCCAGGCAAAGATTCCCCATAAAGAGGAGGACTGCGGCGAAGGACAGATGCGTTTTGTGGACTTCCGCTTTGAAGGGGCCTTTATCAAAGAGCCCATGATCGCATATCTGGAGGAAGTGGGATATCAAGTAGTCGCTTTTGAGGACCGCTCGGATGATTTGGATACATACGTGGCGGAAACGATCCTGCAGGAGGGATCGCTGGATAATTGCGTCACCTGCGCAAAAGGGAAGAAGGGGATCGGATACTTCATGCTGGTAGCGGAAAAACCGGCAAAATAAGAAAGTTGGGGAGGAAAGAGGATGAATCAGGAGATTTTGGATCTGAAATTAAAGGGGTATTGCTGCAGTCAGATGATTATGGAAATGGGTCTGCGCAGGATGGAGAAGGAAAACCAGGATCTGGTGGCGGCCATGGCCGGTCTGTGCGACGGCATGTGGTCCGGCAGAGTCTGCGGTATTTTGTCCGCGGCAATCTGCCTGCTGTATCTGGCTGATCCCAAAGAAGCCAGCCAGGGCCTGACAGCAGAGCTGACGGAATGGTTTGAGGATGCCTTCGGCTTTACGGACTGTCACGATCTAATGGAGGACAATCCTCTGAATAAAGTGGAAAAATGCCCGATGATGCTGGAAGCCACGTTCCAGAAGGTGGAAGAACTGTTGGAGTGGGACTAGTGGAGCGGTATTTGGATATTTGGACAGCCCGCAAATTGGGGGTAAATACTCTCACGAGGGATGCCATAGAGAACTATCAGCTGGAAAAAATAAAAGAAACCATCAATTGGGCTGCGAAGAACAGCCCTTTTTATGGTGAACTGTATCGCGGGGTTACCGTAGAAACCTGGGAGGACTTCCGGCGCCTTCCTTTCACTTCGCCTGCGGATGTGTATGAGCGGGGCATGGATATGGTTTGCGTGGCGCAAAGCCAGATCAGCAGAATCGTTACCATGGACACCAGCGGAACAACGGGGCGGCCAAAGCGGATTTATTTTACTGAGGAAGATCAGGAGCTGACCACCGATTTTTTTCATAATGGCATGCAGCTGATGGTGGATTCCTCCGATACGGTGATGATCCTGATGCCCTGCCGCAGGCCGGGATCAATCGGCGATCTGCTGAAAAAAGGGCTGGAGCGGTTTCATGTGCGGGTGATCCCCTACGGACTTCCGGATGGCTCGGACGATAATCTCATATTGGCGATGATGGAGCAGGAGCAGGTGACCTGCGCGGTGGCCCTGCCGACTCAGCTTGCCGCGCTGGCAGAAAAAGCCGGGGGCCGCAGGATCCCCATGGGAACAGTACTCCTGTCTGCGGAATATGTATCCCCGGAGAGCCGGAGAATCATTGAAAAGGCCTGGGGATGCCGCATCTTTGAACATTATGGGATGACGGAAATGGGTCTGGGATGCGCAGTCAGCTGCCCGCAGCTTTGCGGCTGCCACATTCGAGAATCGGATTTGTATCTGGAGATCATTGACCCTGTGACCGGACAAGTGGTGCCAGATGGGGAAGAAGGCGAAGTGGTTTTTACCACCCTCACCAGGAAGGGAATGCCCTTCATCCGTTATCGAACCGGCGATTGGAGCAGCTTTTTGACCCAGCCCTGCGGCTGCGGCAGCGTGCTCAAGCGGATCAGCCGGGTCGGCGACCGGGGCGTCAGGAAGGGAGCGTGGAAAGTTAATGAGCGGTAAGACGAAACGAATCCTATTCTGCATTTTTGTCTTTGCGGCCGGCTGTCTGGCAGGGGTCCTTTCCAAGTATCTGGATACGGTTCCCGGAGACGGAACGCCTGTCCATGATTTGATGGAGACGGCCGGACAGCTGTTGTCCGAACTGCCCTTCTGGGTGTTCGCCGGGTGCGTCATCGCCTATTACAGCAGAACAGCCAATGCGGCGGCCATACATACTTTGTTGTTTTTTGCAGGGCTGCTCATCAGCTACTACATCTATACGGCAATCTTGTTCGGCGTGCTGCCGGCAGAGCAGGTGATTCGTTGGGCAGTCTTTGCCGGCTGTTCGGCGCTGGCCGGGTATACGGTCTGGTATGCGGGCAAAAAGGGGTGGCCTCCGGCGCTTTGCGCGGCAATCCCCATCGGCTATCTGATTACAGAAGGTTATCCGGTTTTTTACACCTACGATTTCAAAGATATGGCGGCGCTGGTCATGGCGGCGGCTCTGTATGTGATGATGCCCAGATCAAAGGATCAGAAACTGCGGGTGCTGCCGCTGACCGGCCTGGTGGTGCTGATCATTATCCGTTTTGACCTGGTGGCATGGCTCTTCGGCGGATTATAACGCGATAAGGAGGAAAAGGACATGAATACGGAAAACTGCTTGATCTGCGGGAAACCGCTCCGCTATCTGAAAGACCAGAAAGAGATGACCTGCGCCATCTGCGGCAATGTTTTTTGGAGCAACGCCCAGTGTGAAGAGGGACATTTTGTCTGCGACAGCTGTCACCAGGAAAAGGGCCTGGAGACCATTCTTAGCACATGCCTGAAAACAGAGTCGAAAAAACCCATTCAAATTGCTCAGGCGATCATGGAGGACCCATATATCTACATGCATGGGCCAGAGCACCACATTCTGGTGGGAGCATCCCTCTTAGCCGCCTATCGCAATGCCGGCGGCAAAATCGACCTGAAAAGCTGTTTGGAAGAAATGATTAAAAGAGGGAGCCAGGTACCGGGAGGCTTTTGCGGCCTTTGGGGATGCTGCGGCGCTGCGGTAAGCTGCGGCATTTACGCCAGTATTGTAACAGAAGCGACCCCTTTAAGCGATAAAGCATGGTCCTTATCACAAAGACTTACAGCCCTGGCCCTGGAAAATATCGCAGCTTATGACGGCCCCAGGTGCTGTAAAAGGGATTCTTTTTTGAGCATCCTTTCTGCCATTGAATTTACAAGACGTCATCTGAATGTGGAGATGGAGGGCAGCGGCGACGCGATTGCCTGTATGTTTTCGCCCCGCAATGAGCAGTGCATTGGAGGCCGATGCCCGTTCCTGGGAACTGAGCGTTGAAAAAGGAAAAGCCCTGTGATAAACTGGGGACATAATTGAGAAACGAACGTAAGGAGGACAACATGTCGGACAAGATCATATATTTTGCAAGAGATTTATTGGAAAAGGGCGAGGATTTTGTAATTGCCAAAGTGGTGGACACACATGGCTCCACGCCCAGGAAAAAGGGTGCCTGGCTGCTGATGAAGCAGGACGGAACAACTGCTGGAACCGTGGGCGGCGGCAGACTGGAAGCGGAGACGGAAAAGCTGTGCAAAGAGACCTTCAAGACCAGGGAGAAGAGCAAGCTTCACCATTTCAAGCTGAACACGGAGGAGAGGGATGCTCTGGATATGGGCTGCGGCGGCGATGCGGACGTGCTGATCGAATATATCGATGCTTCCCATCCGGAGGAGTTTGTGGAAGAGTTTCATTTGGAAACCACCGCCTATATTTTCGGAGCCGGACACGTTGGGCTGGCGCTGGAACCGGTGCTGCGCTACATCAACTTTAAAACGGTGGCCATCGATGACCGGGAAGAATACGCCAACCGGGAGCGTTTCCCCCAGGCGGCCGATGTGAAGGTAATCCAGGATTTCAAGCATGCCTTCGAAGACATCGAGACGGACGAGGACAGCTATATTATCATCGTTACCCGGGGACATATGGGCGATTACGATGTTTTGAAGGATGCGCTGAAGCAGAAGAGCGCTTACGTTGGCATGATCGGCAGCAGAAAGAAGAACTCCATGCTCTTTGACATGCTTCGTAAGGAAGGTTATTCGGAGGACGATATCGCCAGAGTCCATGCGCCCATCGGCCTTTCGATCCAGGCGGAGACTCCGGAGGAGATCGCCATCAGTATTGCTGCGGAAATGATTCAGGTAAGGGCGAACAATGACTGATAAACGGTTTGGCGCCTTGATTTTGGCAGCAGGTTTTTCGTCAAGAATGGGCAAGTTTAAACCTTTATTGTCATTAGGCGATGAATTAGTGATTGAAAGGGTTCTAAAGGTGTCAAAGTCTGTCGGAATCAAAGATATCGTGGTGGTGACCGGGTATAAGAAAGAGGCTTTGGTGCCGATCATCCGCCGGCAGGGCGCCCGCGAGGCTTTTAACCCGGATTTTGAGAAGGGGATGTTCACTTCCATCCAGGCGGGGGCGGCGGCAATGCCTTCTGACCTGGATGGTTTTTTCATCATGCCGGTGGATTGTCCTCTGATGACCGGCGCTGTTTTGGAAGGGCTTATAGGCCAGTTTGAGGAGGATCGGTTCTGCGTTCCCTGCTATCGGGGCAAGAAGGGCCACCCGCTGCTGGTCCCCATTACCTATCGGGAGGAAATTATCTGCCACGATGGAACAAATGGGCTGAAGGCCATCACGGACCGGGATCCGGAAAAGATGAAGCGGATTGAAGTCGATGATGAGGGCGTGGTCATGGATATGGACACGCCCCAGGCCTATGAGGAGATCAAGGCATATCTTTCCCGGGGATGCCGGTCGGAAAGCCTGACAGCGCTGGCTGCGGGCAGGCGGTTTTTCCTCATCCGGCACGGGCAGATCCGCCAGCATAAAGAGAAGATCTTCTTAGGTCAGACCGATGTTCCTTTGAGCGGGGAAGGCAGGCAGCAGGCAGCTGCTGCTGCGGAAAAGCTGGCATCCATCCCGCTGCAGACGGATCGGATTTATGCCAGCGATTTGCTGCGGGCATCGGAAAGCGCGCAGATCATTGCACAGCATATCGGAGAAAAGAAGCTGATTATGGAGCCGGGCCTTCGGGAAATGAACCTGGGTCCTTGGGACGGGAAATTCATCAGCCAGATCAAGCAGGAGTACCCTGAGGAATACCAAAGGCGGGGCCGGGATCTCATGACCTATAAAATGGGCAATGGCAGCGAGAACTTTTTTGATCTCCAATATCGGGTGGTGAAAACGTTGATCAAAATCCTGAAAGAGGATCAAAACAGAGATTTAATTCTGGTGGCCCACAGCGGTGTGCTGCGGGCTGTCAGCAATAACTTGCGGGGAAAGGATATCGCGGAACCCTGGGATAAATTGGGCAACGGTCAGATGGAAACCATCGACCGGATTTGATCGGTTGAATCAGGAGGAATTGAGCCATGAGAACGGATTTGGATAAACGGAAGCGGGCAAGGAGAAAAAAGGTGCTGGCTGTGATCAGCTGCCTGATGGCCGTGGTGCTGGTGATCAACGGATGGTTTATCATACGGACCCTTGTGGGAAAGGGCGGCGCTTCTGATTCCACTCAGTCTCAACCTGCGGAAAGGACTCCTCTCAAATCCATCGAAGCGGATGTTTTCAGCGATCAGATGATTGTTATGGATCTGACCCACAACAAGGTCCTCTTTAAAAAAGCGGCCGATGAAAAGACCCGCCCCGCTTCTTTGGCCAAAATGATGACGGCCCTGGTGGTCATTGAGCATACGGAGGACTTTGATGAACGCTTAAAAATACCCCATGACATCTATACCTATTTGAACGGTTCCGGGATCGCGGTGGCAGGGTTTGAGGACGGCGAGCGGCTTACAGTGGAGGACTTGCTCTACGGCATGCTGTTCAACTCGGGAGCGGAGTGCTGCCTGACCCTGGCGCGGCATACGGCCGGTTCCGAAGCTGCATTTGTGAAGATGATGAACGAAAAGGCCTCTGAGCTGGGAATGAAAAACACCACCTTCGGCAACTGCATCGGGCTGGACAATCCGGCCTGCTATACCACGGCCCGCGACTGGATGAGGCTGACAAGGTATGCTTTGAAAAATGAACACTTCCGCCAAATCTTTACCAGCTATACCTATGAGATCAAGCCGACCAATAAGTGCGATGAGACGCGGACCATTCGCAACGCGGCTGTCCGCCGTTTTGGAAATGACCGGGCCGGTGTTTTCGGCGGCAAGCTGGGAAATACGACGCAGGCCCAGCTCTGCCTGGCATCCATCGCAAAGATCGACGGATGGGAATACGTCTGCATCTCCATGCATGCTCAGAGAACGGAAGAACACTATAATCCCCATGTGGATGATGCGCGAACTGTGTATAAACAAATAGCGGAAAAGCTGAAGGAACAGGAATAAGAAAAAAAGTTGAAGATGTTTGAAAAAAACTCTTTCATTTTTTTCTCAAACGTGTATAATAGATAAGGCAGGGCGAGGCATAGCTCAGCTTGGTAGAGCGTTGCGTTCGGGACGCAAAGGCCACAGGTTCGAATCCTGCTGCCTCGACCAAAAATGGACCGTTGAGAGATCAACGGTCTTTTCTATTTGTTAGAGCCTTGACGTAAATTTGACGTAAAACTGGATAAATCGTCTGCAATTTGATTTCCACGGTGTCTGTCTGCATATAGGCAAGGGAAGATGTATGCGTGTGACGGAGGTGGTGACGACAAGATTCGACAATTTATCACAAAAATTTATTATATAAAAATGTTTTACAATGTATTGATATTGTTGATACAAGAAGATATACTATAAGATATAAGCAAGGCTTTAAGGAGGTGAGCATAATGGCTAAGACGGCTAATATCAACATTCGTATTGATCCAGAAACAAAAGCCGGAGCGGAAAAACTTTTTGCCAGTTTTGGTATAACGGTTACTGATGCAATTACTATCTTTTTACGCAAATCTATCATGGAAGGCGGATTGCCTTTTGAAATGAAGCAGCCCCGGTATAATGCCGAGACAGAGGCCGCCATGCAGGAAGCAAGAGATATTATGAATGGTAATGTTTCCACAAAAACCTATTCCTCTGCCCGTGAGCTGTTTACAGAGCTTGACACAGAAATGGGCGATGAATGATGTTACAATTAAAAACAACCGGACAATTTCGGAAAGATTATAAGCGAGTAAAAAAGAGAGGATATGATATGAATCTGCTGGAAGATGTAATCCAAACACTTTTAGAAGAAAAGTTACTTGCAGAGAAGTACCGTGATCATTCCCTAACTGGAAACTATACAGGATTCCGTGAGTGTCATATTTTACCGGATTGGCTGCTCATTTATGCAATAAAGCAAGACAAACTGGTTTTAACAGCTTCACGCACTGGAACACATTCCGACTTGTTTGGTAGGTAAATTATATAAAAATCCAAATAAAGTCCACCATCATTTAGTGAAGGTGGACTTTATTAAATAAGCTGAAATTTTTGTCGTAGCCTTGACATAAGGGTGCCGGAAACCGTGCAAAGTAATATAGGGCAAACCATTTTCCTTTGGAATCAGCGCTAATACAAACTTTTAAATACCATATGTTTTTCCTCTCTCATTGTTCCTGCTCACCTTTTCTTTGTTTTTAGTGGATTTGGTGCAAAAGTGCGTAATCCGTCTATGTGTTCAAATAACTCTGGCTTTATATCAACCCACATTGGATCCAATACGAAATCTATCCCTTCTCTTCGTGCGAGTTTAGCAGCAGGGACAAAATCGCTATCACCAGATATTAAAACAATTTTATCCACCTGTTTTTTATAGGCAAGGGAAGCTATATCGATACCGATTTTCATATCAACGCCTTTTTGCTTAACGTCGAGGGTAAAGTGTTTTTCCTCTAAATCAGTTAACTGCAAAGTGCCGTGGCAAATCTTTTTAACAGCATCAGGGCGTAACGTATAACATGCTTGTGCATCTGCAAGTGACCCAAGACGTAGAGCCACTTTCCGTCGTCCTTTTAAGGCATCTACAATATGTAATCAACTCATCAAGTCTTTTCGTTGGGGCTTTTTCATCATAGAGGAATTGCGCTCGACGCCTATAGAATCCCCCATCAACCAATATTGCGATTTTTGACATTGTGTAGGTTCCTTTCTAAAAAAACACCCCTGGGTTCGCTACTTCCCTTATTGCGGGAGAGGTACTGCCAGGGGCAAAATTAACTTTGTAACTCCATTGCTGATCCTCAGATGCATAGCCAACTATTAAAGATTGCGGGCAACCTCGTAAGCGTTCCAGATGGAATACATGATATTATGTACTTTGCTGGAATCCCCTACATTATATACAGGGATATCCAGATCCTTCAGTTCATCGTAAAGCTTGTCATTGGATTCATAGCCCACAGAAAGGACGATTGTTTCCGCTGGGAGCTCATAGCTCTGATCTCCTTCCTGGATGGTCGCCGTATCTGCGTTTGTATCCAGGACTTTGGCATTGGTGTGGATTCCGATCTTATGATATTTCAGCAGATCGCGGAGCATGAATTCGTTCATATGGGGCAGCGCTCCATGTCCGCCTAAAATCTCCGGCAGCACTTCGACCACGTTCACTTCCTTGCCCTGCTGAGCCAACCAAAGAGCGGTTTCGCATCCTACCAGGCCGCCGCCTACTACCAGGACCTTGCTGCCGCACGGCGACTTCTCCAGCAGGATATCTTCCGCGTTCACCGGTTTTCCCGATCCGGGCAGGGTGATGGTTTTCGCATGAGAGCCTGTTGCCGCCACCAAAACATCCGGCTTGTATTGAGATACGGACTCTGGGGTTACTTCTGTCTGATAATGAACGTCTACGCCCAACAGCTCCAGCTGACGTTTGTAATATTGGATTAATTTGTGATCGTTTCGCTTGAAATGGGGTACGCCGCCGGGGATCAGGTTACCGCCCAAAGCGTCGGATTTTTCGCAGAGGATGACCTCATGTCCCGATTCCGCCGCAACTCTGGCTGCTTCCAGACCGGCCACGCCGCCGCCGATGACCAGCACACGTTTTTTCTTAGCCGCAGGCACGATGCCGTAGATGGTTTCACGGCCGCAGGCCGGGTTTACCGCGCAGCTTACAGGAGCATTGCCGATCCGGCCCAAACAGCCCTCGTGACAGCCCAGACACGGTCTTACTTCGTCCAGCCTTCCGGTCCGCAGTTTTTCAATATATTCAGCATCGGTCAAGAGCTGTCTGCCGTAGCTGACAATATCGCAGCAGGTTCCAAGGGCTTCTACCGCCATCTTGGGATCCTCCATTTTACCAGCCAGTATAATGGGAACGTCCACTTCTTTTTTCAGTATCTCTCCGAACTCACGGTAACAGCCGTCCTCAAAATACATAGGCGGGTGGTTCCAATACCAGGAGTCGTAGGTTCCCGCATCCACATTGAGCGCGTCATAACCGGCATCCACCAGAATTTTGGCTGCTGCGATTCCTTCCTCAATGTCCTTGCCCGCTTCTTCATACTCTTCCCCAGGCAGTCCGCCCTGGCGGAGAGCCTTCATACAGCTTTTGAGACTGTAACGCAGGCTGACAGGGAAATCCGGTCCGCAGAATTTCTTGATGCCCTTAACGATTTCTGTGGAAACCCGCAATCTGTTTTCCAGACTGCCGCCGAATTCGTCGTCACGGTGGTTGAAAATTTCAATGGCAAATTGATCCAGCAGGTATCCTTCGTGGACCGCGTGAATCTCCACGCCGTCAAATCCGGCTTTTTTTGCAACAACCGCGGAAGCGATGAATTTTTGGATCAAATTCATGATTTCTTCCTTGGTCATTTCCCGATGGATCGCATTGGGATCAAACCGGTTTCCCTGCTCAGAAGGGGCGATTTGCTTGGATACAAATCCGGGAAGCGCGCTCCTGCCCAGGCCGCCGGTCAACTGAAGAAAGATTTTCGTACCATAGGCGTGTACCCGCTCGTTCATCTGATAGGTGCTGTGAATGAATGCCAGCGGCTGGGTGGTCGGGCAGGGAAGACCCATGGAAGGAAGCCCTTCGATATTGGTGTCCACGCTGCAGATCCCCGTAAAGATCAGTCCAACGCCGTACTTTGCCCGTTCCACATAATAGTCCTGAAGCCGCTGGTTGAATCCGCCGAAGGCATCGGCGTAGCCAACAGGCCCCATGGGCGCCATGGATGTTTTGTTCTTGATTTTGCATGTCCCGATCTGTGCTGGTTCAAACAATTCTTTGTAGTCAGTCATAATAACCTCCTCTACAATCTCTCAGTTGCTGCCAGTGCGATTTTCGCAAGGGCCATTTTCTTCATTATATCGTATTAAGGCCCATTCAACAACTTAACTTAAATGTTTTCCGCAGGATGAAAATCATTTTTCCCCCGCACCTGGCCCATGTAGCCTTTTTCACCACTGCCGCATACCATAAAGAGAAGTCATGGAAGAAAGTTGGAGGTGCGGCATGGTAACGATAAGTCTGTGCATGATCGTAAAAAATGAAGAGGATGTTTTGGAACGATGTTTACTGTCTGCCAAAGAGCTGGTTGATGAAATCATAATCGTCGATACCGGTTCTGCTGACAGAACGAAAAGCATTGCTCTTCGGTTTACAGATAAACTTTATGAGTATACCTGGAAAGATAATTTTGCAGATGCGAGGAACTATTCCTTTTCGAAAGCTAGCATGGATTACTGCATGTGGCTGGATGCCGACGATGTAATTTTACAAGAGGATCAAAAGAAATTTCTTGAATTAAAGGAAGAAATGGACGGAAGTGAGGATATCGTCATGCTGCCCTATCATGCGGCTTTCGATATAACCGGCTGCCCAACCTTCACTTATAACCGGGAACGGCTGATTAAGAACTGCGGCCGCTTTTTCTGGGAAGGAGAAGTACACGAGGCGATAACGCCAACTGGAAAAATCCTTTATAGAGAGGCTTCTGTGACTCATAAGAAGATGAAGCCGGGTGATCCGGATCGGAATCTTCGAATCCTTGAGAAGAAAAGACAATCAGGGATAACGCTTCCACCGCGTCAAAAATTTTACTATGGGCAGGAATTGTATTTTCATAAGAGGTATGAAGAAACGGTCCTGGTCTTGAAAGAATTTATAGAGGAAGACGGAGGGTGGATCGAAAATAAATTAGAAGCTTGCAAATTGCTGTCGGACTGTTATCTGAAAATTGATAAGGAAATCCTTGCCTTGAGAGCTTTATTGAAAAGTTTGGAGCTGGATGAACCTCGGGCAGAAATCTGCTGTCAGCTGGGGGAATATTTTTTAGATCGAAACCAGCTGAAACAAGCGGCATTTTGGTTTGAGACAGCGCGTACAAGAGAGCCGGATCTGAGATCGGGAGGATTTGTACAGCCTGAGTGCTACGGCTATATTCCTAATCTGCAATTGGCTGTCTGCTATGACAAAATGGGGCAATGGGAAATGGCAAGTCGCTGCAATGAACAAGCTGCTGTTTTCAAACCGGATTCGGATGCGGTAAGCTACAATCGAATCTATTTTGAAAACAAATTAAAAGCAATTAAAGGGGAGACTTTTAATGAGTTATAAAACAAATTTTACCGGGTTTGTAAATCAAGCCCATGGAGCAAACCTAGGAAATTCCTGCGACTGTAATAATTCGACTGACAGCCAGTGCGGCTGCGGCGGGCAGTCGGGGGGAAACTGCGGCTGTGGATGCGGCCAGAGCGGAGACTGCGGGTGCGGATGTCCACCGACGCCTCCAAAACCTCCGGTATGCTGTACAGGACCGACCGGCCCAACGGGACCAACCGGCCCTGCAGGGGCAGGCATTACTATTTTAGGACATTACAATTCGTATGAAGAATTGGTTGCTGCTCATCCAGTAGGCTGCATAGGTGATGCGTATATTGTAAATGGTGAGCTATATGTGTGGGATCCGGATACCTGCAGATGGAAAAACACCGGAGTTATACAAGGGCCGACCGGCCCGCAGGGACCAGTGGGTCCGCAGGGACCAGAAGGAAGACCAGGCCCAACCGGTGCAACAGGTCCAAATGGAGCAACCGGTCCGCAGGGACCAGCTGGCCCTGCAGGAGCTACCGGGGCAACCGGGCCCCAGGGGTTTGCTGGAGTGACTGGAGCCACAGGCGCAACCGGTCCGCAGGGGCCGACTGGGCTGCAGGGAGCAACTGGTAATGCAGGCCCGACTGGTGCAACTGGCCCGAGCGGTGCAACCGGTCCGCAGGGGCCGACTGGGCTGCAGGGAGCAACTGGTAATGCAGGCCCGACCGGTCCAACAGGCCCGAGCGGTGCAACCGGTCCGCAGGGGCCGACTGGGCTGCAGGGAGTAACTGGTAATGCAGGCCCGACCGGTCCAACAGGCCCGAGCGGTGCAACCGGTCCGCAGGGGCCGACTGGGCTGCAGGGAGTAACTGGTAATGCAGGCCCGACCGGTCCAACAGGCCCGAGCGGTCCGAGTGGAGCAACAGGGCCCACAGGAGCAAGAGGAGCCACAGGCCCGACCGGTCCAACAGGCCCGACCGGTCCGACTGGTCCCAGGGGAGATGATGGAACTCCTGGAACAGCAGAAACCATTCAAATACAGAACACAACTACCGGTGAGCCTGGAACAGATGCGCAAGTCGTTGACGTAGCCGGATCGCCGGACCATGTTCTCGAGTTCATCATTCCAAGAGGCCACACAGGAGCCACGGGCCCAACCGGTCCGACAGGCCAGACAGGAGCCACTGGAGCCACGGGCCTGCAAGGTATTCAGGGCCAAAGAGGAGATCAAGGTCCAAGAGGTGAACAGGGTCCGGAGGGACCGGAAGGTCCACAGGGCCCTCAGGGACAGCCAGGACAATTAGGCGCCACTGGAGCAACTGGTCCAACAGGCCCAACAGGCCCAACCGGAGCCACGGGTCCTGCGGGCGCAGTAGGAGCCACCGGACCACAGGGCGATACGGGAGAACCAGGTCCTGCCGCAACCATCCGTATTGGAAATGTAATAACTGGAGATCCGGGTACGGCTGCTGAAGTAATCAATACCGGAAATGAGAATGATGCCATCTTTGATTTTATCATTCCCCGCGGAGAACCGGGAGGCGCCGGGATACCTGAAGTGCTGGCGACGATAGATACGACTAATCAGACATCAACTGCTGGAGCACCATTGACCTTCAGTGAAACGCCGCTGATCTCCGGATCAGCAATCACTCACCAGGCAGGATCTGCACAGGTGGAAATTCACCAGAACGGCGTTTATCAGGCAGCTTTCCACAGCACTGCAGCAGTCAATCCAGGAACTGCTATTCCGGCAACTGTTACTGCACAGCTTTATTTAAACGGAGCCCCTGTAAGCGGTGCAATTACACGTCACACCTTTGCTTCGACCAATGAAGCTGCGACCTTGTCCTTTAATGTACCGTTCCTGGTGGATGCAGCCCCTTCCACAGTGGAAGTTGTAGTTGCGCAGGATGGATTTACGTTTAGTGACCTGGCTTTGACCATTACTCGCTTAGGAGAAGCCACCAATGTCAGAAGCAACGTATAACGTGAAAATAAAAGGATGAGCTAAATCTAATCCTTTAGCATAAAAGGGCTGCTCCATGAAGAAAAATGATTTACTTCATGGGGCAGCCCAATTTTTATGACGTGGAAAATGCTGACTTTGCCAGGTGTCGCCGGAGTATTCCTTCAAAGAGGCTTGAATAAAGAAACCTGCCAGCTTTATAAATTTTTTGTCCGCAGCGCTCGCATGGAATTAAGGATCGCGATTACAGCCACTCCTACATCCGCAAACACGGCAGCCCACATGGAAGCTAGCCCCAAAGCTCCCAGCACTAGAACGAGAGCCTTGACCGCTAATGCGAAAACTACGTTTTGCTTAGCAATGGTCAGGGTTTTTCTAGCAATTTTTATAACGACGGAGAGTTTTGAAGGCTGATCATCCATAATTACTATATCAGCGGCTTCAATTGCTGCCTCCGAACCGAGTCCACCCATAGCTACTCCAATATCCGCACGAGCCAGAACCGGTGCATCGTTGATCCCGTCTCCGACAAAAATCACATTTCCCTTTGCTTTTTTTGTCTCAATGATCTCTTCTGCCAATTCGACCTTATCTCCAGGCAAAAGTTCTGCATGAAAAGCATCCAGATTAATCGTGTCTGCAACTTTTTGGGCAACCGCCAGCCGGTCACCGGTCAGCATAACCGCAGAACGCACACCGGCATCCTTCAGGCCCTGTATAGCAGCAGCTGCATCCTTTTTGATGGTGTCAGAGATGGAGATGTAGCCCAAATATTCCTTTTCGTCCGCCAAGTGTACCAGAGTAGCGCTTTCCGTTTCTGGGAACTCATCGATACCTAAAGAGCGCATCAGCTTACTGTTGCCCGCATAGATTGCTTTGCCATCGATAATCGATTTAACTCCCTTGCCGGAGATTTCTTCAGCGTCGGATACCCGGCTTTTATCGATTGGTTTTCCGAAGGCCTCTTTGATGGACAGAGAAATCGGATGGTCGGAGTAACTCTCCGCATAAGCGGCCAGCTCCAGGAATTGATCCCGGTCAAGCTTCAAACTATGCACGTCGGTTACGGAAAAGGTACCCGTAGTGAGTGTGCCAGTTTTATCAAAGATTACCGTATCTACGCTGGCAAGGGCCTCCAGATAATTGCTCCCTTTGACCAGAATTCCGCAGCGCGAAGCGCCGCCCACGCCGCCGAAGAAGGCAAGGGGCACGGAAATGACCAATGCGCACGGACAGGAGATAACCAAGAAGATCAGCGCCCTGGATATCCAATCGCTGAAAGTCTGGCCGGGAATGGCAAGCGGCGGAATGACAGCCATCAGAGCCGCTGCAATGACCACGATCGGCGTGTAATAACGGGCAAATTTGGTTATGAATTTTTCTACTTTTGCTTTCTTACTGCCGGCGTTTTCCACCATATCCAGAATTTTGGCGACAGTAGATTGGTCAAATTCACTGCTGACTTTTATTTTAAGAATGCCGGTCAGATTAATGCAGCCGCTGGTAATGGGCTGTTCAGCTGTCACATCCTGGGGCAGTGATTCGCCGGTCAGAGCAGAAGTGTCCAGAGAAGAATGACCTTCCAGAACGACTCCGTCCAAAGGCACTCGCTCGCCGGGTTTTACCAGGATAATATCTCCGATGGCGACCTCATAAGGGTCAACCTTCTCTTCATGGCCGTCCTTCAGCAAGTTTGCGTAATCGGGACGGATATCCATGAGTTCACTGATGGAACCGCGGGACTTGTTAACCGCATATTCTTCAAATATGGTCCCCACCAGATAAAAAAGCATAACGAAAACAGCCTCTTTATAGTCCTTTAACCCGATGGCACCGATGGTCGCGATGGCCATGAGAAAGTTTTCGTCGAATACCTGACCGTGGCAAATATTGCGAATAGCGGTCAGTAGCGTATCATAGCCGGCGATTAGATACGAGGCTATAAGGATGATAAAAGCTGCCAGTTCAGGGAGGGGCAGCAGCGCTCCCATAACTAATAGTATGCCCGAGACGGCTGCCCGTCCCAACTGTATCTTCTGCTTGCGTTTCATATAGAATTACCCCTTTCGATTGCAGATATGTGTCGTGCCGATCAATCTAGCGGACGATTTTGCAGCCGCGCTCCACTTTCGTAATGGCCTTTTGGGCCAGATCAACGGCTTCGTTGAACTTATCGTCGTCAGCTTCCAGTATTAATCTCTGCGACATAAAATTGATGGTCGCGCTGTCCACGGAGTCCAGCTTGTTGATGGCAGCTTCCATCTTTGCGGCGCAGTTTGCACAGTCCAGTTCAGATAATTTAAATGACTTTTTCATGGTTGGTTCCTCCTAAAATTAAATGATTAAGCAATTGTTTAATTAATGGTTAAATTTTTTTATCGTTTGCAGTTCATATCAAAGACACTGTCAACGATTTTGTGAACGAGATCCGCTTCTTCCGTATCTGCCAGCGTATAATAAGCTTCCTTGCCTTCACGGCGAACCGTCAGCAGCCCGGCCTGCTTCAAAACTCGCAGATGGTGTGAAACAGCCGGAGAACTCATGTCTATGGCGGCTGCAATGTTGATTACGCATTCTTCACTGTGACACAGAAGCCATAAGATCTTTAACCGAGTTGTATCACTGATTAGTTGAAAAGTATTAGAGACTTTTTCAAAGGTGTCCAGTGTGGGCTTATGTTCCAGCAGTTCTAAAGTGTGGCTGCCGTGGTCATGAGGAAGTGTGGGTTTTGCCATATCAGATTCCTCCTTTCTTATAATACAGGAAATATCAATTGCGTAGCATTTCCTGTATTTCAACAAAGTCTACTTCTTTCAAGAATCGGCGAAGCCGACTTTGTTATAACGTAGGAAATACGATCATTGATATTTCCAGTCTATTGGCCAAGGCTGCTCCTTTTTAAGAATCAGCAACGGCGACTTAGTCTGCAAACGATTAAATGAATGTTTAATCGTTTGCCTATACTATAACTTTTCCGAATTGTTTTGTCAAGGCTTTTTCATAAAAAATTGCTGGCGCGCTTGGGTGGGTGAGCGGAGGGGGCAGCAAAGTATCAAGTTTGGCCGCAGGCCCCCTGGTTGCGGGCGTGTGGCTCCCTTCGGAACGTAACGCTCAAGGATTGGGGGACCACGACGATCACGGTTATTGCGACAACCCCTCCCTCAGGGGAAAAAAGTAAAATCGTTGTTCAAAATTTACGCCGTTTTCAACGACTGCGCCTCGTCAGATTGGGGATTGACCGGGTTTTGCCCATATCCCGCGGAACCAGCCACTACAACCCCACAATTTTGCGTAAAAAAGCCAAATTTCCAAAAAAATTTTCCAAGCCAAAGAAAAAACAATTTCATCTGCCGCAGCAACCCAAAACTTGGCGGTTCGCAGCACGCATCGCACCCAAAAAAGTCCGCGGCCGGAACCTAAAAATCCAGCTGAGTAATATAGGAAATAAAGGATTTCATAGCAGCGGATAAATATGTATTCTTCTGCCAGAACACATGGACATGGGCCGGCATGGGCCGTTCCAGCGGGACGCAGCAAATATCCGGATCGTCGGCAAAGATATCTTTATAAATAATCGTGGCCGAATTATTATCGCGGATCATGTAACGAATGGTGGAAAGCTGGCTGGAATTCATGATGATATTCAAATCAATGTCCGAGAAAGTGGAACGGATCGATTTGTAATGATAAGACCCTTTAGAAATAATCACCAGAGGAAGGCCAGACAGCATTTGGGCCGCAATCTTCTTTTGGCTGGCCAAAGGGTGGTCTTTGTTGACCGCCAGCTGCAGTTCAGTGGCAAAGATTTCCTTGGAATCACAATTGTTGTAGCAAGTTTCATTCTTGATGCCAAGGAGCAGATCCAGCTCCGCGTTGCCCAGCATTCGAATGCCGTCGATGGTTGCGATTTCAAAGATTTCCAGCTCAATATTTGGATGTTTTTCATTGAAATCAGGGATGATCTTGCGAAAGAAAAAGGTTCCCATAACAGAAGGCACTCCCAAACGGAGGACCGCCTTTCTGCCCTTAGATAGATCACAGGCTTTTTCGTAATAGCTTGCAAACTCCTTTAAAAACTGGTTTGTGAGCGTCTGAAAGGCTTCCCCTTCATGGGTTAGGCGAAGCCGATTGTTGACGCGGGAAAAAAGCTTGTAGCCCAGCTCCGTTTCCAGCCCGTTAATGGCTGCTGTGATCGACGGCTGTGAGATATGACAAGCTTCCGAAGCTTTGGTTATGCTCCCTTGTCTGCAGACTTCTTCAAAATACCGCAAATGATTAATATTCATAATGGTACCCCCTAAATTCGAAATATTGAGAAAATTCATATCAGATTCCCTTTAACCCTATTTTTTCTGTCAACAGTATAACAGATGATTCTGCTGGAAAACAACTAAATATATAGAACTGTAATCCTAGAAAAAACTGAGGGTATTATCAGAATAATCAATTTTTCCTGTGTTATGGATTGTGATATCGTTAACAAAGTAAAACAGCGCTGTAGCTTTAAAACTGCTTGAGAAATAAAAATTAGAGGAGGCCTTTATGAGGTTTGAATTTATCAATTTGCTGATGAATCCCTTCATGCTGATGTTTTTCGCCATCGGCACCGGCTTGATTTTCGGAAAGATTAAATTTGGGAAATTCAGCTTCGGATCTTCAGGAGCCTTGTTTACCGGACTGGTGATCGGCTGGGCTATGTATCAGTACGGCGGACATATTGTGGCGCAGGGCGAAAGCGCTGCCGGATATGAAGCCGCCAAAACAATGATGGACAATGGAATCATCGATGGAAATTTTTTAGAGATGTCTTTGATCTTTTTCGTAGCGGCGATCGGGCTGCTGGCGGCCAAGGATATGGGCGTTGTTATACGGAAATACGGTCCTAAATTTGTCGCCCTGGCTGTCATTATCACCTTTGTCGGTGCACTGGGAAGCTTTGGCGGCATGAAGCTGGTAAAGGAGGCCGGCGCCTATGAATTTTCGGGGGTTTACGTGGGTGCTCTGACCAGCTCGCCGGGCCTTGGAGCGGCATTGGAAACAGCTGAGGATCATGCAAAATCTGTGGCAGCCGATTATCAGCAGGCATCCCAGGAAGAAAAAGAACATGTTTTGCAGGTGATTGGAGATGACTCCCTGACTGTGGACAATACACCGGCTCTCACGCCCCAGCAGCAAGACGCATATGTGACCAACGCCACAGGAGGCGTAGCCACCGGATATGCCATCGCTTATCCCTTCGGCGTTATCATTGTCATCTTTGCCGTCAGCTTCTTTGCCATTATTTTCAGAATGGATCTGAACAAAGAAAAAGAACGCTACAAACTGGAAATGAATGAGGCCAGGGGGATGGTCAAGGAAAGAAATATTCCGGTCAGCCCATTCAATATGATCGCCTTCGCGGTGACCTGCGTTGTGGGCTATCTGGTTGGGAGCATCGAAATTTATCTCGGCCCTTTGGGATATTTCAGCTTGGGCGCTACCGGAGGAATCCTGATCATGTCCCTTTTGCTGGGTTCCATCGGCAAGGTCGGCCCTCTTTCCTTCCGAATGGACAACAAAGTAATGGGCATTATCCGCGATATCGCACTGGTATTCTTCCTGTGCATCGTCGGGTTAAAGTACGGATATGTGGCCATCAACGCCTTGACCGGATCCGGCGTACTTCTGGCTGTTTCCGCCCTGGTGGTGGGAATAACGGCCATGCTGGTGGGATTCGTTGTCGGCCGCTATGTGTTCAAGCTGAACTGGGTTGTGCTTTCGGGTGCGATCTGCGGCGGGATGACATCCACACCTGGACTTGGTGCAGCGGTAGACGCTCTGGAAAGCGATGATCCGGCGGCCGGGTATGGAGCTACTTACCCATTCGCGTTATTATGTATGATCATATTTACAATTATATTAAACCAGTTGCCAATTGTGTAATGGAGGTATTCGAACATGAGCGAAAAAAAGATGGGCCTTGCGGCCAGGCTGAGAGATGAAAAAGCGTTAGCATTAGTACGATCAGCGGAGGAAGCAGCAGAGATAATTAAAGACGGGATGACAGTGGGCGTCAGCGGTTTTACGCCATCCGGTTATCCCAAGGCTGTGCCTCTTGCTCTGGCAGAACGGGCGAAAGGCGGAGAGAAAATAAAGATCGATCTCTATTCGGGAGCATCGGTAGGACCGGAGATCGATGCGGCTCTTACTGAGGCGGGCGTGATCAAAAAGCGGCTCCCTTATCACACCAATGCCACCAT
Organism: Hominibacterium faecale; assembly: GCF_020734085.1. Taxonomy (NCBI): domain Bacteria; kingdom Bacillati; phylum Bacillota; class Clostridia; order Peptostreptococcales; family Anaerovoracaceae; genus Hominibacterium; species Hominibacterium faecale. The sequence goes on along the minus strand of NZ_JAJAGH010000005.1, from coordinate 224,641 downwards.
CCGCGGCAAGATTAACGAAGGCGAAGTCGAGTACATAGATATGCATTTATCCCAGAGCACCCAATATGTCAATTATGGTATGCTAAACAAAATCGATGTGGCCATAGTTGAAGGGCTGGCCATCACGGAAGAGGGCCATATCATACCGACCACCGCAGTGGGCAATGCTCCCGCATTTATCAAAAACGCAGATCAAGTCATCGTGGAGATCAATCTAAAAAAGCCCATGAGCCTGGAAGGAATGGCCGATATTGTCCTGCTGGATAATCCGCCCAACCGCAAACCCATCGGTATCTGCAATCCGGCCGACCGAATCGGCATGCCCTATATGGAGTGCGGGTTCGATAAAATTGCTGCCGTTGTCATTACCGATATGCAGGATAAAACCAGGCCTCTGGGCGAAGTGGACGATGCTTCCAAAGAGATTTCCAATAACATCATAAAATTTTTTGATAGAGAAGTTGCCTCTGGAAGATTGACAAATTCTCTGCTTCCGTTACAATCGGGAGTAGGAAGTGTTGCCAACGCGGTTCTCTACGGCCTGTGCGATTCCGAGTATGAAAACCTGACCTGCTACACAGAAGTGGTACAGGATTCCATGCTGGATCTGCTCCGGTCGGGGAAAGCCAATATGGCTTCTACCACAGCGCTCAGCCCTTCCCCTGCTGCGCTGGAAGAGTTTTTAGATGAAGTTGATTTTTTCCGGGATAAGATCATTTTAAGACCGCAGGAGATCAGCAACAATCCGGAAGTCGTGCGGCGACTGGGTGTGATTGCCATGAATACCGCCATTGAAGCGGATATCTATGGAAACGTAAATTCCACCCACATTATGGGATCGAAGATGATGAACGGGATCGGAGGTTCCGGGGACTTCTCCAGAAACGGCGCCATTACCATTTTCAGCACACCGTCTACAGCTAAGGGCGGTAAAATCTCTTCCATTGTACCGATGGTTTCCCATGTGGATCATACGGAGCACGAAGTGATGGTGCTGGTTACCGAACAGGGTTACGCGGACCTGAGGGGACTGAGCCCAAAGGAACGGGCCGTGAAAATCATTGAAAACTGCGCCCACCCGGATTTTAAGGAAGAGCTGATGTCTTATTTTAAACGGGCCTGCGATTCCTCGGCGCTGCATACGCCGCATATTCTTACAGAAGCGCTGTCATGGCATTCCAGATATCTGGACACGGGGAGCATGCTGGAAGAGTGATAAAAAACGTTAATACATAAAAACAAAGATGGAGGAAAAAAGAATGGATGAAAAAGCAATGAGTCAGGAGTATATAGGCGGATTTATCGAACGGGCAAGAAAAGCTCAGGCTGAATTTGAAAAAATGACCCAGGATCAAGTTGATCTGGCCGTCAAGACAGTGGGAAAAGTCGTATACGACAATGCGGAGTATCTGGCGGAAATCGCGGTGGAAGAAACCGGCATGGGCAATGTCCCCGATAAAATCGCCAAAAATAAGCAGAAATCAAAAATTGTCTGGAACAACTTGAAAGGAAAAAAATCCAGAGGAATTCTCGATACAGATGAAAACACAGGCATTACCAGAATTGCTAAACCCATCGGTGTGGCGGCAGCCATTACACCTTGCACCAACCCGATTGTTACGCCGATGAGCAATGCGATGTTTGCCTTAAAGTGCGGCAATGCAATCATTATCACGCCTCACCACAAAGCACAGAAATGCAGTACTAAGACTGTAGAAATGATTAATGCCCAGCTGTCCAAGCTGGGATATCCGGAACATCTCATTCAAATCCTGGATCAGCATTCCAGAGAAAACACCAGAAACTTGATTTCGTCCGCGGATATCGTAATCGCTACCGGCGGCGCGGGAATGGTCAATGCAGCCTATAGCTCCGGCCGTCCGGCTCTGGGCGTTGGCGCTGGCAATGTTCAGTGCATCATCGATGAAGGATATGACTATAAAGAAGCGGTGCCCAAGATCATCGCCGGCAGAACCTTTGACTATGGAATCATTTGCTCCGGAGAGCAGTCCGTTATCTGCCCGGAAAAAGACTACGATGCAATCATGGCTGAATTTGAAGCGGGCGGCGCCTATGTGGTAAAAGATCCGAAAGAGCTGGAAGGTGTCCGGGAGGCTCTCTTCCAGGATGGAAAACCCAACCGGCATTCAGTGGGCCAGTCGCCGGAAAAGATCGCCGAGCTGGCGGGGATCGAGCTGCCGGAAGGCACCAAGATCATTGTTGCTCAGGCGGATGGAACGGCTTTGACAGATGCGCTGGGCGGAGAAAAAATGGCTCCGGTTATTGCCGCATATAAATATAAAACCCTGGATGAAGGGATCAATATTGCCAGAGAGAATTTGGAGAAAGAAGGTAAGGGGCATAGCGTATCCTTCCACTCCGATTCGGAAGACCATATCAGACACGTAGGCGAAGAACTATGCGTATCCAGATTTGTAATTAACCAGGTTTGTGCCAGCAGCGCAGGCGGAAGCTTCTATAATGGCCTGGCTCCGACCAACACGCTGGGATGCGGAAGCTGGGGTCATAATAGTATCTCCGAAAATCTGGATTACAAACATCTGATGAACGTATCCAGAATCGCCCGTTACATGCCCAATAATCATGTTCCTTCCGATGAAGAGCTGTGGGGATAATTGCAATTAAAAAAGGTAAGTGCAAACTCTTAAATAAATAAAGCTTTTAAAGGAAAATCGCCTGAAATCGTGAGTTCAGGCGATTTTCTTTTTGTATGGAAAAAAGCTGGCTGGCAGGCTGGAACTCTTGCGGCATCCCGGGAGCATGCGATCTATTGTCAATGCCCAAAAATTGGAAACTTTTTTTGGGTGCAACTCTGATATTCTAAAGATGCGGGCCTATGGTGTGTGGAAAGTACTGGGCCGAGTATCGGAACTGGGCGTTTTTTGTGGATGCTGATATTTCGGGAGCGTTTTCTGCTGCTGCGCCGCCTTGGTTTAAGGGGAATTGTCGGTATACGAGAAGAAACGTCTCCTTACCGATACGTTTCCTGATGGTACCGCCTGCGATGAAGGAGAACGTATCAGATTAGAAAGATTTTCGAGTTCGTTTTGATAGTTTCCCGGCGGGCGCCGATCTACCTGCCAGAAAGCCAAAAACTACACTATGCCCTTTCGGGGACCGGACTGCGTGACGCCAACTTGCAAAACACCGGCCTGCATAACGCCCGTTTGACCAACACCGGCCAACATATAAAAAGTGTTACAAAATGAAAAAAATAAAATGGAATATAGCCGGTCTGTTACAAAATGGAGCAATGAAAAAGAGCTGCTTTTTTCGATCAAAAATGACATGATTCTTGCAAAGCTTGATTTTTCAATGGTCGCATTCAACGTTTTAAAAATTCAGTAAATTGGCACAGTTGTTGCGTGATATATAAGTAAATCTACAAACGGAAAGAGAAAGGAGGAGATCGATGGATCTTGGAATCAATGGAAAAATTGCCATCGTGACCGGAGCCGGCAAGGGGATTGGGAGAGCCTGCGCACTGCAGCTTGCCAGAGAAAAGGCGGCGGTGGTTATCAGCGATATCGATGACGAAGCCGGACTAAAAACAAGTGCGGAGGTGGTACAGCTGGGAGTGGAGTCCCTATTCATCCACTGCGACGTTTCACAGGAAGGGGACGTGAAAGATCTGTTTCGCAAAACCCATGAACATTTCGGAAGAATCGATATTCTGATCAACAATGCGGGAATTTCGCCCAAACTGCCCTTTTACGAAATCACGGAAGAACAGTTTGACCAGGTGCTGAACATTAATCTAAAAAGCAATTTCCTGTGTTCAAAGGAAGCTTTCGCATATATGAAAGACAACGGATGGGGCCGGATCGTGAGCCTGTCCTCACTTGCGGGACTTCACGGGGGAATTAATTCTGCGGCCCACTATTCAGCAACGAAAGCCGGCATCATAGGTTTGACCAAAACGCTGGCCAAGCAGGTGGGCAAATACAATATCACCGTTAACTGCGTAGCACCGGGGCGGATCGACACCGCCATGACGAGGATGCTGTCAAAAGAACAGCTGGATGAAGTGCTGGCGCGAATCCCAATCAGGAGGCTGGGTACAGTGGAAGAAGTGGCCAACGTAATTACCTTCCTTGCTTCTGAGGGAGGCTCGTATATTACAGGTTCCTGCGTGGAGATTTTAGGCGGTTATACAGGGTGATTGTGAGGTGTGAGAAATGAAAGCAGTTGTAAAATTTAAAGATGGAAAAGATGGATGGGAAATCAGGGATCTGGAACGTCCAAATCCCGAGGATAACGAGGTCGAGATCAAGGTAATGGCAGCAGGAATTTGCGGCAGTGAGCTGCACCTGTATCATGACAACCATACCTATACGCCGCCGGTGGTCGTAGGCCATGAATTTTGCGGTGAGATCGTCCGCGTAGGAAAAGATGTGACCAAATGGAAAGTGGGCGACCGGGTCGTGAGCGAAAACAATAAAAGCGTTTGCGGCGTCTGTGATTTCTGCAGAACCGGACAGCCGATTCTGTGCCCGGAGAGAAAGCCGGTAGGTTATAAGGTTAATGGAGGCTGGACCAGCTACTTCTGCACGCCGGAACATCTGCTGATAAAGATCCCGGATAACGTAACCTTCGATGAAGCGGCAATGACAGAACCGGTCAGCGTCGCCACCCAGGCGCAGATCGTCCGCAAAACGGTCAATATCGGAGATGTGGTCCTGGTGCAGGGATGCGGAACCATCGGCATGATCAACGCCATGGTTGCAAAAGCCATCGGCGCCAAACATGTGATCCTCACCGGAACAGAGGTCGATGAGCCGGTACGCCTGCCTATTGCAAGGCAGTTGGGACTGGATGAAGTGATCAATGTAGAAAAAGAAGATTTAAAGAGCCGGATTATGGAAATCACCAATGGAGCAGGCGTTGATGTGGTCATCGAAGCATCCGGCGCGGATCCGGCGATTTACCAGATGGTCGATTTGATCAAGAAAACCGGACAGATCGTCGCGATCGGCGAAACGGCAAGGCCGGAGCTTACCTTCCCATGGACAGCCGCGGTGTTTAAATCCTGCACCATCAGCTATTCCTTCGGCGCAACTTTCGAGGCATGGAAGCAGGCCCTTGAGCTGATGGGAGCAAAAAAAATCAATCTGGAACCGCTGATTACCCATCGCATTCCGCTGGAAGACTTCCGCGAAGGCTTTTCGCTGTTGGAAAAGAAGGAAGCTTTGAAGGTTATCATGCATGCCAGTGATTATTAAAATCGAGGAAACAGAGTTATGAAGAAAACATACCAGGGAATTATTCCTCCCATCATATCCCCCATCGATGAGAAGGAAAATATCGATGATGAAGGATACAGCGCGCTGCTGGAATATTGTATTGAGAACGGGCTTCATGGAATCTTTGTTGCAGGCACCAATGGCGAAACCATGGCACTGACGCAAAAACAGCGGGAACACATCATTGACCTGACCTTAAAACAAGTAAAGGGAAGAGTTCCGGTCATAGCGGGGGTGATGGATACAAGTACCAGGCGGGTGATCGAAAATATAAAAGAACTGGAATCGCTGGGCGGAACATGCGCTGCCGTGACATCGATTTTCTACGATCGCCATACCTCTCAAGACGAGACGATCCGCCATTTCGAGAAGATATTAACAGAGACGGATGTGGATTTAGTGATCTACAATATTCCCTCTTTTACCGGTATCAGATTGACAGCAGAAACGGTTATGAAAATCGCAGTACTGGATGACAGAGTGGTAGCTTATAAAGATAGTTCCGGCGCCTATGGGGACTTTATGAAAGTCCTCAGCAAATATGAAGATACGCCTTTTTCTGTCATGCAGGGCGTGACACCGCAGGCCCTTTCGGCAGTCCTGATGGGAGCGGATGGATTCGTTCCTGCGCTGGCTCCTGCTTTTCCAAAGATGTTCGTTTCAGCCTATGAGGCGGCCAGAGATAAAAACGTAGAACTGACAAAACAGTACAACCGTCTGATCATGGAATCATCCAAGATTCTGGGAATGACAGCCAATGCCACAGCGGCGGCCAAATTTGCGATTTCACTACGGGGGTTTAACGATAAACGCGTCATTTTCCCGCAGGATACAATTCTAAGGGAAGAGGAAGAAAACATAAGAAAGAAATTCGAAGAAATCGAAGCGGCCTATCAGGCTATCGCAGCCTTGAATTGAAAATGAGGAAGCTGTTATGAAAAAAATTTTATATATTCAGCCGCTCCACCCGAGCGGAATGGAGTTTTTAAAAAAGAAATATCATGTGTTCACAGCAAATAATGAAGATCAGCAATACTTAAAATCCATCATTGGCGATTACCATGCGGTTGTAACCAGGCTGACCGTGATTGATCGGGAATTGATCCAATCGGCAGAGCATTTGCAGGTTATTGCCAAGCACGGCGTGGGCACAGATAACATCGATGTAAAAACAGCAGAACAGCAGGGAATCAAAATTGTGACAACCGGGGATGCCAATTCCAGATCCGTTGCGGAACATACCATTTTCGCATTGGGAGCCCTGAGCAAAAGAATCGTCTATCTGGACCAGGCGATGCGTCATAGCAAGTGGCAGACACGCGATGAAAAAGGAAGCGTGGACTTTGCGGGTAAAACAGTCGGTGTGATTGGATTTGGGCGGATCGGTTCCAAAGTGGCAGAGATAGCAAAATACGGATTTGAAGCGAAGGTACATATTTATGATCCAATTATGAAACGGGAGGAAATCGAAGAAAGAGGATTTGTCTATGAGCAAGATCTGGATGAGCTCTGCAGCAAATCGGATTTCTTGACGGTGCATGTGCCTCTCTTAGAAAGTACAAGGAATTTGATCGACGGGCGCAGGCTGGCGCTGATGAAGCCTACGGCTTTTATCGCCAATTTTGCCCGGGGCGGAATTATAAACGAAGCGGATCTTTATCAGGTGCTCAAAGCAAAGAAGCTGGCGGGAGCCGCCCTCGACGCATTTGAAACAGAACCTCCTGAGGAAACACTGCCATTGCTTCACCTTAGTAATGTGCTGTTGTCCCCGCACTGCGGGACATTTAGTGAGGACTCGAAAAAACGCATGTCAATGGCGGTAGCAAAGGGGATTGATGCAGTTTTGAGCGGCGAGGATATGTAAGAAAGGAGCAAATAACAGCATGGTATATGATTATATAATCAGAAACGGGATAGTCATTGACTTCCAGCGAAACCAATTCTACAAAAAGGATCTTTATTTGGTAAAAGGGCGGATTGTAGAAGGAGATCCTTCTGCCGATGGGGCGGAAATCATTGATGCGGAGGGGAAATACGTTCTTCCTGGGCTAATCGATATGCACGCCCATTACTTTTACGGCGGAAACAATCTGGGGATCAACGCTGATATCCTATGTCCGTCACAGGGAATTACCACCAGTATCGACGCCGGATCAACGGGGACCATGAATTTTGACGCTTTCTATCGCAATGGGATGCTCGACTCCATGACAGAAATAAAAGCCTATATCAATCTGATCCCGGAAGGCGTAAAGGCAGGTTATAAACGAGGAGAATGCTGCGATCCCGACGATATGGATTGTGATCAAATACTTGCATTTTTTAAAAAATACCCCCACGCCATCAAAGGATTGAAGCTGCGCATTGCAGAAGAAACCACAAAAGGTTTTGGGCTTGAGCCCCTTGAAAAAGCAGTTCAGATCGCTGAAAAGATCAGATGGGAAGGGTATCCCTGCGTTTTGGCGGTTCATTGCGCCAATCTGCCGGAGGATGCGCCCATATCCGGAATTCTCCAATTATTAAAACCGGGAGATTCCTATACCCATCTATACCAAAACTTAGGAGAGACGATCTTTGATTCGGATAGAAAAGTAAGAAAAGAGCTTAGGGATGCCAGAAAACGGGGAATCCTCTTTGAAACCGGAAACGGCAGCATTCATTGGTCAATTCCCAATTTAACGGATGCGTATAAAGACGGCTTTTTCCCGGATATTATCAGTTCCGATGCAGTGCTGCAATTTATTTGGAAAAAACCATCCTTCGGTCTGCTCCATGCAATGAATACTTCGCTGCTGTGCGGCATGGATGAGCTTTCAATTATGAAAGCGGTCACCTATGCACCGGCCAGAGCGCTGGATATGGCTGATGAAATCGGTACGTTGGAGAATGGAACAAGGGCAGATGTGGCAATTTTTGATATTTTTCCATGCAAGCAAGAATTTTTTGATCGGTTCGGCAATCGCAAGGAAAGTGAACGCGTATTTGTTCCGCTTATGACCCTGCGGGAGGGCAAACCGGTCTTTAGACAATCATTTTTCTAAGAAACGCAAAGGAGGAAAAGAATGAAAGTAATAAAATGGCTGGATAAGTACTTCGAAGAGATTCTGATGGCTGTCCTGCTGACTGCGATTGTTCTGGTGATGTTCGTGCAGATTTTCCTGCGCTATGTTGTCGGTCATGCGCTATCCTTCCCGGAGGAAGTTTGCCGCTACATGTTCATATGGATGTCATTTTTAGGAATCAGCTATTCCGTTCGCTGCAGAAATTCCCTGCAAATTGATATTTTGGAAACTCTGGTGCCCAAGATAAAACCAATCTTGAATTTGATCGCCAATATTGTTTTCCTAGGTTTCTGTGGAGTGATGATCTGGCAGGGAATCATATCCGTTGCCAAAATCTATGACCATAATCAAACAAGCGCAGCAATCGCATTACCGATGTGGATCGTTTATGCCGCATTTCTCGTAGGCTGCTGCTTATCCGTAATACGTCTGATTCAAGTTATATATGAAGATTTTATTTTGAAACACAGACAGAAAAAGCAAGAGCAGTTGATGGAAGATGAAACGGAAGGGAGGGACCAGGTATGAATGCGCTCGCCATATTATTCATTGTATTTTTCGGACTTTTGATCATCGGAGTCCCCATCGGCGTAAGTGTTGGGTGGTCCATGATCGCAATTGCACTATTTACAGATACCCACGGAGTAACGGGGGAATATGTATATCGAAACATAGCCAGCTGTCTGGATTCCTATATTGTTCTTGCTGTACCGCTGTTTATCTTTTGCGGTGTTATCATGGGCAGAGGCGGAATCAGTAAACGCTTATTCGACTTTTTTTCTTACTTTATCGGTAATTTTACCTCTGGGCTTTTGGCAGCGGTTGTGGTTACCTGTTTGTTCTATGGTGCCATTTCCGGGTCCTCTCCAGCAACGGTAGCCGCAGTTGGAGCTATGACGCTGCCTCTGCTGGTAGAGCTGGGATACGACCGGGTTTGGGTCACTGCGCTGATTTCGGTAGCAGGTACCCTGGGCGTTATGATTCCGCCCAGTATTCCCTTTATCTGGTACGGTCTTACAGCCGGACAATCCATCAGCGACCTCTTTATTGCCGGTATCCTTCCGGGATGTTTGGTCGGTTTGATTTTAATCGTTTACAGCTACATCTACTGGAAGATCAGAGGGGAAGACAAAGAACGGATTCGTGCCAGCGTAGACGTGCTCAGGAAGAAAGGCCTTTGGAAAACCTTCAAAGACAGCTTCTTCGCGATATTGATGCCTGTCATCATCCTGGGCGGAATCTACAGCGGCGTTGTAACACCGACAGAGGCTGCCTGTATTTCCGTTATTTATTCGATCCTTGTCAGCCAGTGCATCTATCGCACCCTGACTTTCAAAGATTATCCGGCGATTTTCAGAGAAACATTGAAGACGCTCAGCTCGGTTATGTACATTGTAGCGGTTGCCATGGCTTTCGGCCGGGTAATGGCGCTGATGGGTGTTCCGGAAATGGCCAATGATCTTGTTACCAGCATATTCCACTCAAGGACAGCGATCCTGCTGATCATGGTTGTCATTATGGTAATTCTGGGGATGGTCATGGAAGTGGTAAGCGCGCTGCTGATTTTGGCCCCCATCTTTGTGCCTATCGCCACCGGAGCAGGGGTGGATCCGGTTCATTTCGGCGTAATCATGGTTGTGGCGTTAGCAACAGGATTTGTAACGCCGCCGGTAGGACTCAATTTATACGTCGCCAGCGGAATGAGCGGAGTAGGCATCATGCCTCTGGCCAAAAAAGCGTACCCGATGATAGCCGTCTTTATGCTGGCTGTCATTGCGATTGCCTTTATCCCTTGGTTCTCTACCGCGCTTTTATAGAGGGGCGGAGAAAATATTCGTTATTGCTTATTAAGTAATGGATTTGTAATACGGAGGAAGAAAAATGAAAAAAATAATTGTTATGATTACTGTAATCCTTACGGTGGCACTCGGGTTCGCCGGATGCGGCGGAGGAGATGACAAAACTGCCAGCAGCGGCGGAGATGGGGAAAAGTATAAATTCGTCATCTCTCATTCCATGGCTGAAGATACGTCGTTCGGCTATACCATGAAGGAGCTGGAAGCGGACCTGGAGGACAGCGGCCTATTCGATGTGGAAGTTTACGGCGCCAGCGCTCTGGGCAGTGAACCGGAAAGCATCCAGGCAACTCAGATGGGCGAGATTCAGCTCTATATGACCATTGCTGGTACATACTCATCCTTTATCCCTGCCATCTATGTATTTGACCACCAGATGCCATGGATCGGCAATGCTGACGAAGGGATTGAAGTACTGCAATCTATCTACAAAGACAAAGAGTTCAGCGATTACATCAAAAAAGCATCCGAAGGTACGGGACTGAAGGTGGTCGGGTTCTCTACGCTGGGATACAGAACCTTTACGACGGATAAAAAAGTCCAGGACTTCTCCGATTGGAAGGGTATGAAGCTGAGAACCATCGAGAACCCGATCCACATGGAAGCCATCAACTCTTGGAAAGCAACCGCAACGCCGCTGTCCTTCACCGAAGTATACGCAGCATTGCAGCAGGGCCTGATCGACGGACAGAGTAATCCGCCGGAACCGACTTATTCCAGCAAATTGTATGAGCCTCAGGATTATATTACAAATGCGGATCATGTTTTCCATGTCGTTCTCTGGACCGTCAGTGAAGATTCCTGGAACAGCTATTCAGAAGAAGCACAGAAAACACTGCAGGCTTCCATCGATAAAGCCTGTCAGACAATGACCGATTACAGCTTGGAACACACCGATAAGTATCTGAAAATCTTCAAGGACAAAGGCTGCGAACCGATCTATCTGCCTTATGAAACGATGAAGCAGATGCAGGATGCCGTACAGCCGGCCAATAAAATGATTCCGGAGTACTCAGGCAAAGAAGCATACGACTTATTTATGAAGACCTTCGATAAGAGCGTAAAAGAACTTGGCTACGATCAATCGAAAGAATCTTATGAAGCGTATGTTAAAGAAAAAACAAAATAGGACCGTCAACGCTCAACAATGAACGAACAGAGCCGCTATGTATGAAAAATATGTAGCGGCTATTCGTGCATGATGGGAAAGAAAGGAAGCTCAAATCCATGAGAGACATTAAAACAATTACTGAATTGATATTGGACGAAGCCGAAAAAATCATCAAAGGGAAGCGGGATGAAATAAAGCTATTGATCATGTCCATGCTGGCAGGCGGCCATGTCTTGATCGACGACGTACCGGGAACAGGAAAAACCACATTGGTCAAGATCATGGCAAAGACTTTGGGCTGTGAAGCCAGAAGGATCCAGTTTGTTTCTGATTCCATGCCCAGCGACATCATTGGCATGAATATTTATAACCAAAAACAGCACGACTTCCAGCTTCGGAAAGGTCCGGTGTTTACCAATATTCTGCTTGCGGATGAAATAAACCGGGCCATGCCGAGAACCCAGTCGGCGCTGCTGGAGGCAATGGAAGAAAAACAAGTGACCATCGACGGCGAGGCGTATATGCTGCCAAAACCCTTTCTCGTTGTTGCTACGGAAAATCCTGTTGAATATGAAAGCACGTTCAATCTGCCCATCGCCCAGCTGGACCGTTTCTTCATCAAGCTGTCGCTGGGATATCCGAGCAGGGAGGATGAAAAAAAGATGCTCATGAGTTCGGCCCATGGCATTGATTTATCCCTGGTCAACAAAGTGATCGATGGGGCGGAATTCCTCAAGCTGGCTGATACGATTGGAGCGGTCCATATTGAGGAGAAGGTTTTGGATTATATCATTGACCTTGTGAACAAAACCAGGAGCCGGGACGACATTGCTGTCGGGGCAAGTCCAAGGGCGACAAAGAATCTGTTCCAGGCATCGAAAACGTGGGCGGCCATGCAGGGCAGAAACTTCGTAATCCCGGATGATGTACAGAAAGTGGCTCCGCCGGTGTTGTCCCATCGGCTGGTGGTGAGCGCCATGACTGATTTGACCGACGGACAGAAGACGGATATGGTAAAGGATCTTTTAGAAGAAATAGAGATAGAGAAAGACTGACATGAAAAGAGAAATATTAATCGATGAAACAAGCTTTTTCATGAGCATTCCTGTGATCATCGCTATGACTTTCTGCTGTATTGCAGCCCTGTACTGGTCCCTGGATGAGGTGGCGGCTGTTCTGCTGTTTCTGATTTTGATCGGCCTGGTTGCCCAGATATACAGCCATCTGACCTTGAGGTCCATTGAGGTCAGCGTAGAGTGTGAACAAAGAGTCGTTTTCCCAGGAGAACGTATGCGTCTTTGCTGCAGGATCAGAAATACAGGCAAGCTGCCGATTTTGAATTTTATGATACGCATTCCGATCAGCAGGTATGGCCCGGTTGCACCAGCAGATGAGGCAGATTACCGCAGCCTGAGTGATGCGGAAATCAGTAAAGCCAGAATGTACAGCGAGCAGATGGGCTTTGTTCTTGAAAAAAGAGTTCCCTATATCAGGGGCGGCGAGAGCCTGAACTGGGAGCCCCGGCTGAGGGCTGTCAAACGAGGAGAGACGGTTTTGGAAGACCGATTCCTTTACTGCGGAGATCCTTTCGGCCTCATTCATACATCAAAAAACAGCCGGCAGAATTGCCGGATATTGGTCTGCGCCCAAATTGTCCCTGTAAGAGTCGAGCCTTTTTTACATAACCTCAAGTTCAGCAGCCAAGGGGCCAAAAGCATTCACGAAGATGTAACGCTTATAAAAGGCAACCGCCCATACCAGTTATTTGACCCGGTGAAGTCCATCAATTGGAAGCTTTTGGCCAGTCAGGACAAATGGGTGGTCAACCTTTATGATCCTGTCTGTACCAAGCAGGTACATCTTATTTTCGATGGGGAGAGCTACAACCGGAAAGAGATCCCAAAGGCTGCGCTGGAAAACACTCTGCGTATTCTCTTTTCCGTGATCTTCAGGCTTTACGAGAAAGGGATGGGGTGCGGAATTTCACTGCCCAAGTCAAGAGCTTGTGCGCCGCGCAATCTCATGTTTCGAGATCCCCAGGCTTTGTCCGTGATCGCAGAATATCTGGCAAAATATCAGATCCTGGATCTGGAGGACAAGACGGAGGAAAAACACACAATTCTGCAGGAACGATCCAGCCTGTCGTCGGCAATCATAAGAGCCAGGGAAGAAAAGGAAAAAGCAAGGGCTATCCCAAAGAGCCGCTCCTTGTTTCGAGTGAAGGACCTCCTGGAGAAGAATGGTAATATCGGTGAATATTTTTACTTTACTTATGACGGAGCGCGATTTTTGGACAATAAAATGCTTGTCGCCCTTGCCCATGAGAAAGTAACCATTGTTTCTTATAAAAGATACGGCGGGGATGATCCGGCGCGCAGGGGCCGCGCGATCCATATTTCTGAGATTGGAGAGGGGATAAAACGATGAAGAATAATAGAAGCGATTTCCTTTCGGGCTGCATCTGCCTTTATTCCGTTTCCATACTTGCTTACTATACGGCGTATATCTTTTTTATTGGCAAACGAATGGACGCTTTCTACATATCGCATTTCATTTATGTTTTTTGCGGAGCACTGCTCCTTTACACTTTCGACTATCTGACCCGCGGAAGGACGAGTCTGTTTTGCTATGTCCTGCTGAGCTTTTTTTTTGCAGCCGGATGTTTCATCTGCTTTTCGCTGACAAAAGAAGCCAGCATAGAGCTGGCTGCAGTCTGTGTGTGTTTATCCTACTGTGGAAAAATGCTCAATGATAAGCCACTGGAAAAAATATCGGTTATTACCAGGTTCGAGCTGACGACGATTCTTTTACTGCTGCTGATGGTTACGTTGGAACTGAAACCAAATTTAAACGGGAATATAATTCCCATGGCAGCCGCGGTTTTAATCAGTTTGGCAGAGGTAAGCAGGATCAGCGTTTATAAAAAGAATGGTGACCCACTGCGAATCGGGGTGATCGGCCTATATATGGCCGTGTTAGGCTGTACTGTAATTCTTGTAAAAGAGAAAAGCTGGATTCTCGCAGGGATGTCGTTTGCTGTTGAGGGAATAAAACAGACGGGAAAAGCGTTAGGCTCCCTTGTGACCGGATTTTTCAGCTACGTGGCGGCCCATTTGACAGGCAAAACCAGCAGTCTGGTCAGTGAACATACAAACGGGGAATATATGGAAGAAAGCGGTCATCCCGGATTATTGATTGGAGTGATTGTTCTTGTTTTCCTTTTGTGTGCTGTTCTATTAATCGGCTTTATAAAACACCGCGGGAAGGGCGGCAGCACAAAGAAGGGAAAGGAAACGCGCCGCCGCCCGGGATATAGCAAGCCGGTTAACAAAGTACAGAAAAAGCAATCTTTTCGTAAAATGGGCGTATGGAGATTTTGGTTGATACCGGCAGGAAATCCCCGTATCTTTTTGCATAAGGCCGCCTTTCTTTGCCGCAAATCCAAACTGCGCTTGCAAGAATATCATTCGCCAAGGCAGTTCATGGATCATCTGCTGGGTGCGGGGCTTTTCGATGAAGCCGTCAAAGAGCAGCTGGCCGCGCTGGCCGATCAAATCGACTGCTTTTATTATTCCGGATCGCCGCAGAAGTGCGGGTATGAAAGGCGGCAGGGTCAGCTGCTTTTAAAGGAGATTCGGAAAGGGATCAGAAAAGAAAAGCGTCGAAACAAAAGAAAGCATTGACAGAGCAGGCTACTCCTGTTTTATCCCATACTTTTTAATTTTCCGGTAAAGTGTGTTGCGGGCAATCCCCAAATGCTGAGCTGTAGCCTGTATGTTATGGTTGTATTTTTTTAAGGCATCGATAATCAGCAGCTTCTCATAATCCGTGAGAACGCTTCCTTCGTCGGAGGCTTCTTCCTGGGCGGGATCCGCTAAAATCAGCTGGTTATCCTGCTTTTGGTAGAACTCGAAGATTCCGTTATACGTGCAGATATCGGAGATGGAGATGATGTTATTGTCATTGACTCTGGATAAAACCAGGCATCGCTCCAGTACGTTTTCCAGCTCGCGGACGTTTCCCGGCCAGGAATAGCTCTGCAGCAGGCGGCGGGCATCCTCGTTGAGCTTGATATCCCGTTTGAACTGCTTGGAAAAACTATCGATAAAGTTATCGATCAAGCGGTCCACATCCCCGATTCGCTCCCGCAGGGGGGGAATTGATATAGATATCACGTTAATTCGATAATAGAGATCATCGCGGAAATGGCCTTCCTTTACCAGCTGCCATAGGTCCTGATTGGAGGCCGCGATAATGCGGATATCGATGGAAATCTCTTCTGTCCCGCCGACCCGCACGATGGTCTTGCTTTGCAATGTCCGCAGCAGCTTGGACTGCATTTCCATAGACATGGAATTGATCTCGTCCAAAAAGAGGGTGCCGCCGTTGGCTGCTTCAAATTTACCGATCTGTCCTTCCCTTTTGGAGCCGGTAAAGGAGCCGCCCACATAGCCGAATAGCTCACTTTCCAGTAAGGAATGGGGAATTGCCGAACAGTTGATGGCAACAAAAGGCCCGCTGGAATAGTTGCTTTCATTGTGGATGGACTGGGCGAACAGCTCTTTGCCCGTGCCGCTTTCTCCCAAGATCAGGATGTTATTGTCCAGCTTAGCGGTTTCCCGGGCCAGCTTGATGGTTTGCTGAATTTCAGGACTTTCGCCGATGATATTGTCAAAGACATAGGTGGCTTTGAATTTTTGGGAACCGGCGCCGGCGCACTTGTTAATCAGCGCCTTTTTAAAAATCCCAATGGCCATAACCAATTTTTCGTTGTCATTGACCACAGGCTTTATGGTAGCGAAAAAAGTTTCCTGGGTGGAACCGATGTTTAGTACCACTTTACGATTGGCAATGGAGTGGGGCGAATTGAGGACTTCGCGGAACGGATTTTTCCCCCAGATAGTTTCACAGTTGAAACCGATCAGGCTGTTCCAGCCCTCGCCCAGTGTATTTTGCGCAGGTGAGTTGGAGAAAAGTATTTTCCCTGTATTGTCCACAATAATCGCAGGATCTTCGATCATTTCAATCACCGATGTGATAGTTTTTTCGTTGATTCCCGAGTAGGAACGGATGTCTTTGGAAATCAAATATTCAATATAGTATTTCAAAGTGACCAGCATGCCCAGCGTATGTTTATGCATGGGCCAGCAGTTTCCCTCAACAGTCAGCACCAGCAAAAGGTTTCCCGAAGAGTCCATAATGGGAACGGAGGCGCAGGTGAGACCGTGGCACATGGTTTTGTAATGCTCATAAGCCATAAGCTGGACCGGACGCTGCAGGAGGGCGGCCAGGTTGGTGGATGTCGTTCCCGCATCGGCTTCCGTGTGGCTTTCACCAATGATGAGTTCCCGCCGTTCGGAATCCTGTCCGGCAATTTTTTTGCCGAAACGCATCAGCAGGCATAGTTCCTGATCGTACAAGTCGATGCGATAGCCGGAATCGCGGATGTTGTCCGCGGTTTCCTGAAGGATCGGGCGTACCAGCTCGATGATCCAATTATTTTTCTTCAGCTTTTCCGATAATATATGTAAGGGGACCGTGACCACATGTTCATCATAAGGGTCCATTCCCCGGTCTTTACAACGCTGCCATGAACTGAGTACTTCCGGAGAAATATCAATGGACGAGGCTACGCGTCCGGTACTCATGAACGTTTTCCATGCCTGTTCCTTTGCTGACATGTTCTCCTGGAGCAGTTTCCATTCCGTCAATACATCTCCGTTCCAATTATAAATCGTCATAATGATATCCTCCTGTTGCAATGAAAGAAAATTCGTTTGGTCTAATTATATACCAAAGAACTGACGAAGTGTTCGCCAGTTCTTGGATTTTATTACGCAGGAAGTATCGTCAACGATATTTCCTGCGTATCAACAAAGTCTACTTCTTTTAAGAATCAGCGAAGCCGATTTTGTTATGATTGTAATTTATCTGGGAATCAGGGCCATAGGAATTTCGGCGGCCCGCTCTGTACGGATATCGATTACCGCGGGCCGTCCGCAGGCCAGCGCGTCGCGGATGGCCGGGCCGATCTCTTCCGGCTTGTCCACCTGCCGGGTCCAGCAGCCATAGGTTTCTGCGATCCTGCAGAAGTCTACGTCCGGATATTCATATCGTTCATGAATCAAATCCATCTGATCTTTATAGACCAGGGACAGGTCCGGGCGGCACTGAACCAGAGCCATGTTGTTATTGATAATGGTCACGGTGTTGATTCCATTGCGGACAGCGGTTTCCATCTCGTTTAAGTGATAGTAGAAAGCGCCGTCTCCGGTGAAACAAATAACCGGACGATCAGGGGCAGCGCATTTGACGCCCAGGGAAGCCGGATAGCTCCAGCCCAGAGAACCGGCTGCGCGGATGTATTTCTGGGAAGGCTTCATACGGAGCATGGTGGAAGACCATACGGCGGAATAACCGGTGTCCGCTACCAGTACTGCGTCGCCCGGGAGCGTTTTGCTGATTTCCATGCACAGGCGTTCGGGGCGGATGGGAAGCGTGTCCCTGTTTTGCTTTTCTTCATACTCGTCTAACGTTTCGCGGACATATCCCTGGACTATTTCTTTCCACGGCAGATGATCTGCTTTGTCTACCTTTTCAATCAGCTGAGACAAAACCACTTTGGCATCGCCCAAAAGACCGGTGCAGTTGGGATAATTTTTTCCCAGCTCCGTGGGATCGATATCGATTTGAACCACCTCTGTGGAAAGAGCCGGAACCTTCCAAGCCAGGGTGGTCTGATCGCCGGTCTGTGTTCCGACAAAGATGACCAGATCGGCATCCATAACGGTTCGATTGGCGCAATCCATGCCGTATTCGCCCACGATTCCGCTCCATAATTCATCGGTTTCATCCATCAGCGCCTTGCCGTCGGGCGAGGTGACAACCGGGATATCGGCTTTTTTAGCCAAGCCGCACGCTTCTTGTCCGGCGCCTGAGATGGCTGCGCCTCTTCCTAGGACCAGCACGGGCTTTTGGGCGCGGTTGATTTTATCGGCGGCCAGATCGATGTCGCTCTGCTCCGCGGCCGGACGAAAAGCCGGATACTGGGTGTATTTTTCTTCAACCATAACCGGCTGGGAAACGCTGCCCACTTCAATAACCCGCCCGGTGTGATTGCTCATGTCCGCATGTACGGGTCTGGGTTTTCCCGTGACAGCCGCCCGGTAACATTGCCGGAGCACCGTTGAGAGCTGTTCAGATTCGGAAACGTCCGCGTTAAACTTGGTGATCCCTTCATAAAGCAGGCGATGGTCCGCTTCCTGATAACAGCCTCGATACTGGTAGGTGGGCGGTTTTTTCCCAGTAAAGGCAATGACCGGCGAGTTTGCCAGCCAAGCTTCGTGAATCCCACCAGCCAGGTTAGCCGATCCGATGGATTGAGACATGCATATGCCAGGTTTTCCAGACATGCGGGCATACCCATCGGCCATGTAGGCGGCGGCGTTTTCCGAATGAGCCATGACCCGTTTCACGTCCATTTCTCCGAACTGGCGGTTCACCATCCGCAGCATGGCCTCCACGTAGAAGATATGCGTCAGGCCGTAGCCTTTCAGCGTATTGGCGATAAATTGATAGCCAGGAATTTTTTCGCTCATTTTCTAGTTCCTCCTTAACTAAAGAAATAATAATTTGTTGCCAAATAAAAACGCAAAAAGCGTACCAAATTATAATGGAAAGGCAGGCGGCTGATGTCAGGCGGAAAGAAAGCGTTGTATTTGTAAGCGACGAGCGGATTTTAACTTTTTTGAATAGTGAGAAAAAGGCGGCTTAAAATTTGGAGCCTTGGCGGGAGGATGTTAAAAAAGAGTGCAGTCCTTCGTTTGTCAGTGTTACATAGTGGAACAACGGCGGAGGGATGGAAATGGAGATTTGTTTGGGAGCGTTTTTGACGGTGCACTTCAACGCCCCTCCGGCAAATCATCGTGGATGCATCAAAATCTGTCTCTCCACGATGATTTTTGGGTGTTTTGGGACAATATCGGCCGGGAAAAAGAGAGAAATCATCGTGAATGACCAAAATTTCTATTAGCAGCGATAAAAAATCATCGTAATTCTAGCCGTAAGGAAGCGCTGACGATAATTGGCGGCCCCATGCCGCCAATCATTCCACTTCCTATCCCGCTCCCCATATTTCTCCCGCCCATCCCCGGCCTCCTTCGCAGCACCGTCCCAGCCAGCCCTATTGGCACCGGCTTCCCACAACCTCCGCAGCAGCATGTATATCTTCCTACTAATCGGTCTAAAATAAAGTATAAATATGTAAACTTTTTTAGCAAATTAGTACCATTTTTTGTGAAAAAATGGTCGAAATTTCTGTATATGAATAAAAATACACAAAAAATGCTGTGAAACAATCTGTAAATCTATTGGAACCATAGGAAATTTATTTCCGATGAGGCGTGAAACGGTTGAAATTTGTGGCGTAGACAAGATTGTGATTAGTCAGAATTGCGTGAAAACAACTACTTTTTCATAACGCTTTTTAATTAATATGCAGTCTGTTAATATATATAGGTAGGAATTATTATTTTTTATAAAAAAGGTGACGAAAGGAGGGAGTGCATATGCAGGATGTTATTGACAGAATTAAATCCGCTGAAAAAGAAGCGGAGGATTTGAAAGCTGCGGCCAGGAAACTTGCAGACGACGCGGCGGCCCAGGCAAAAGTCGATGGGAAAAAGCACATCGAAGACACCATCGCCAAAGCCAACCGAGAAGCTGCCAAAATCACCAAGCAGGCTGAGGAAAGAGCTGCGGCATCAGCAGCAGAAAAAATCGCTGCCGCTCAGAAAGAAGCGGATAAGATTCTGAAGATCGCAGAAAGCAGAATGGACCAGGCGGCACTTGTGATTGTGGAAGGGATTGTGGATAGTTTATGATTGAAAAAATGGAAAAAGTCTACATCTACAGTCTCAGAGGGCAATCCACAGACATAATGGAGGACATACAGCGATGCGGCGTCGTAGAACCGACTGCGACCCAGTCCATGCTGGAAGAAGATGCAGTAAAGATACTGGAAAGAAGTGAAAGCATCGACTTATCCAGAGAAGAAGATCTGGTGGACAAACTGGACGAATGTATCGCAGCCCTGAAAGAATTCGGTGAAAAGAGAAGCCTCTTTTACAAGCGGCCTCTAGTGACCTACAAGGAATTGACCAATGATCAGGTTCTTTTCGATACGATGAAAACCTGTGATCACATTGAAGGAATTGTAAAAGAACGAAATCGTTACCAAAAAGAACTGACAAAAGCAGAATTCGAAAGAGCTTCCTTCGTTTCATGGGAATCCCTGGATGCGGAAATCGGGGATTTTCGGACACAGCGCACCAAACTGCTGTGTTATGTCCTGCCGGCTCCCCGCGATCTTGAAGAAGTAGAGGCGGCAGCCGGGGAAAAAGAATTGGACGTTTATCTGAAAAAGATTTCAGAAGACGACGAAAACCGATACATGGTCGCTCTCTTTCATCAAAAAGATGAAAAAGCAGTAAGAGAGACCATCAGCATGTTCGGAGCCAAAGAGTTCACCCTGGAAGGCATTCGCGGAACCTTTAAAGAAAACATCGAAAGCTGCGACCAGAAAATCGCGGTTCTGACAAAACAAGTAGCAGGGGAAAACGAAAAGCTGAAAGCACTGGCGGAAAAAAGAACAGAACTGGAAATGGCTTACGATGCCATAAAAGTCCGGATGGACTGTCTGGCCAGCAAAGACAACCTGCTTCATACCGACAAGGTGGACATCATCACCGGTTGGGTCGTGGCTGACAAAAAAGATAAAGTCAGCCGGGAACTGGAAAAATACACCTGCTGCTATGAATACACAGAACCGGAAAAAGACGAGGACTTCCCGGTACTGATGAAAAACAGCAAGCTGGTAGCGCCTTTCGGAGCGCTGACAGAGATGTACTCGCTGCCAAATGCAAACAGCATGGATACCAACTGGGCCATCGGATTTTTCTTCTTCCTGTTCTTCGGAATGATGCTGTCCGATGCGGGTTACGGCCTGCTGCTGACCGTTGGAGGACTGGGAGCTGCCAAACTTCTCGATGTTGGAGAAGGCATGAAACGGCTTCTGACCATGCTGGGAATCAGCGGCATCTCCACCATCATCTTTGGCTTGATTTACGGAAGCTTTTTCGGCGACGTGATTCCGTCGGTAGCAAAAGTGTTCTTTGGCAAAACCGTTGAGATTCCCCAGCTGATCGACCCGCTGACTCAGCCGATGGTCGTCTTGGGACTGTCCTGCGGCCTGGGTGTCATCCATCTGTTCCTGGGTATGGGCTTTAAAGCTTATCTGATGATCAAACGGGGCGACAAATGGGGCGCGCTCTTCGATGTGGGATTCTGGTACATCTTCCTCATCGGACTGCCGCTGCTGATTCTGCCGGGCCGGCTGAAAATGATCGGCATCGTCATGTCCATCGTTGGAGCGCTGGGACTGGTCTGCACACAGGGAAGATCAAAGCCCACTATTTTCGGAAAAATCTCATCGGGCGTTATGAGCCTTTATGATGTGACCGGATATTTCTCCGATGTGCTGTCCTACTCCAGAATCCTGGCTCTGGGACTGGCAACAGGAGTTATCGCCAGCGTTGTCAATACCATCGGTACACTGACAGGCGGCGGAATTGTTGGAGCAATTTTATTCATCGTAATCTTTGTATTCGGCCACGCCCTCAATATGGCAATCAACGCCTTGGGCGCATACGTGCATTCGGCCAGACTGCAGTACGTTGAATTCTTTGGAAAATACTATGAAAGCGGCGGCAGAAAATTTGAGCCGCTGAAAGCAAGAACGAAATATGTAAACGTAACGGAGGAAAAATAAAATGGAAACTTTTGGAACTTTATTTACAAATGGTAACTTTTATGCATATTTAGGCGTTGCCCTGGCTGTAGGCCTCTGCGGCATCGGTTCCGCCAAAGGCGTAGGCCTGGTAGGTCAGGCGTCATCAGGCGTACTCAGCGAAGACCCAGAACGGTTCGGTCAGTGTCTGGTACTGCAGGCTCTTCCTGGTACGCAGGGTATCTACGGATTCCTGATCGGATTTATCATTATGCTCAACAGCGGAATGATGAGCGGCGACGTACAGCTTTCCGTAGGCACAGGCGCATATATCCTGGCTGCTTCACTGCCCATCGCACTGGTTGGTCTCCTTTCCGGAATCGCTCAGGGCAAGGTTGCCGCTGCGGGCATCAACATCATCGCGAAAAAACCGGATCAGCTGTCCAAAGCCATGGTATCCGCAGCGCTGGTAGAAACCTACGCCATCCTGGCATTCCTGATTTCTATGCTTTTGATCTTCAACATCGAAATGTAATCGGAAAGGGAATTCGTTATGGATAATATTTCAAAAATACTGGATGCTATCCGGGCGGAAGGTCAGGAAGAGGCGGATAAAATTACCGCTGCCGGACAGAAGAATGTAGAGGAAATTCAAAAGCTCTACAGCGAAGAAGCCGGCATCGAAGAAGGCGCTATCCTGAAAAGAGCCCTCAAGGAAGCAGAAGAAATCACGCAAAGAGGGGTTTCCCAGGCCGGTATTGAAAGCCGCAACACCAAGCTGACGGCAAGACGCGCGGCGCTGGAAAAGACCTTTGAACTGGCGGCGGGCAAGCTGGCCCGGCTGCCGGAAGCAGAAAAGCTGAACATATACGAAAGGCTGATTGGAAGATACAGCGGCAGTAAAGAGGTTACGATCGTGCTCAACGACGCCGACTGCAAAGCCTTCGGAAAAAAACTGGCGGAGGCGGCCGGAAAGGCCCACAATCTGGACGTAAAGCTATCACAGCAGACCGGCGATTTTCTGGGCGGCCTGATCATTCAGGAAGGCGAAGTCGAAACCAACTGTACCTTTGAAGTGCTCATAAACGATCGAAAGAAAGAGACGGAATCAGAAGTTGCGGCAATGCTTTTCGCATAAAGGAAAGGAAGGTATGTATTTATGGAAAAAGATGATACAAAGTACCTGCATGCTGCGGCACGAGTCCATTCTCTGGAAAATCAGCTGATCTCTCAGCAGGATTTATTGAAGGCCATCGAAGCATCCGATGCGGAAGATGCTTTCAAATCCCTGGCCGGAAAAGAAATGTTCCGGGACGTCTCCCATGGAGACTACGAGGCTGCTTTTGAGGCGGACCTGGTGAGAACGTATCAGCTCCTTGAAAACATTACTGAGCAATCGGAAGTGACCTATGTTTTCCGCTATCCGGCAGACGGTCACAATCTGAAGGTGTATGCAAAAGCAAGGCTTGCCCAAGGCGAGTTTGACCATCTATATAAACAGACCGGTACCTTTAGCCCGGAGCAGATGGAAGCGGAGCTCTCAGCGAAACGTTTTGAAAAGGTTCCCCAGATCCTAGGGGAAGCGGCTCTTGAGGCTATGGAACGTCTGGCAAAGACTAAAGACTCCCAGATCGTGGATATCATTATCGACAAGGCGGTGCTGGCGCTGATGAAAGAAAAGGCAGTAGCGCTGGATAATCCGCTGCTCATCGAGTACGTGGAAGCCAAGATCGACCTGATCAACATTGAGACCGCGGTCCGGCTCATCCGCATGAAAAAGGATGCTTATGAGGTAAGACGAATTTTCGCAGAAGGCGGAACCATCGATCCAGCGGACATCGACGAAGGCTATTCGGCAGGCTATGAAGGCATCAGCCGTCTCCTGGACAAAGCAGGAAAAAAGCGCAGAATGGAAAAAAGCGTACCGGCTTTACGGCATGGGGAGCCGCTGAATGTCTATGAACAGAATCTAGACGGATGTTTTAAGGACCTGTTTGATAAGGCCAAAGTCATTCCCTTCGGTTTGGAGCCGGTGATCGCGTTCCTCTATCTGAAAGACCGTGAGATTCGGGCTGTCAGACTGGTGCTGGTATCAAAAGTGTTCGGTCTTCCAAAAGAATTGATCGTAGAAAGGTTGAGGTACATCTATGCAGACTAAAATCGCTGTGATTGGTGACCGCGGCAGCGTACTGGGCTTCAAGGCCATCGGCTTCGATGTCTATGAAGTGGCGGGAGAGCCTTCCATCGCCGGTCTGGTAGCGGACCTGGCGAAACAGGAATACGGCATCATCTTCGTCACCGAAGAACTTATCGCAGCCAACCTGGACGTGGTTGAAAAATATAAGGACGATATGCTTCCTGCCATCCTTCCTATTCCCAGCAGAAACGGAAGCCTTGGGATCGGCATGGAAAACATACACAAGAATGTAGAGAGAGCCGTAGGTGCGGACATCTTTAATAACTGAGAAAAAAGTAGGTGAAAAAATTATGGACCATGGACAAATCGTAAAAATATCCGGTCCGCTGGTCGTTGCGGAAAACATGAAGAGCGCCAACATGTTCGACGTTGTCCGCGTAGGTGACCTGGGGCTGATCGGTGAAATTATAGAAATGCGGGGCGACAAAGCTTCCATCCAGGTATACGAGGAAACCGCCGGCCTCAAGACCGGCGACAAAGTCGTGACCACGGGAGAACCACTTTCCGCCGAACTGGGGCCTGGAATCCTGGAAATGATCTTTGACGGAATCCAAAGACCTCTGGAAGTGATTAAAGGAAAGACCGGAAGCAACATCGCAAGAGGTGTTGAGGTCACTTCCCTTGATCATGATAAAGAATGGGACTTCAAACCGACTGTCAAGGCAGGCGACGCCGTGATCCCCGGCGATGTGATCGGTACGGTGGATGAAACCAAACTCATCGTTCACAAAATCATGGTTCCGGTGGGAATCAGCGGAACGGTTGAAGAAATAAACGGCGGCATGCATAAGATTACCGATACGGTTGCCAAGATCAAGACAGAAGACGGAACCGTTCAGGAAGTCATGATGATGCAGAAATGGCCGGTAAGAAAACAGCGGCCCTTTAAAAATAAATTATCTCCGGAAGTTCCCATGATCACCGGTCAGCGGGTTATCGACACCCTGTTCCCCATCGTAAGGGGCGGAGCGGCAGCCGTTCCGGGACCATTCGGATCGGGAAAGACCGTCGTTCAGCATCAGCTGGCAAAATGGTCGGACGTAGACCTGGTTGTTTATGTAGGCTGCGGCGAGCGTGGAAACGAAATGACCGAAGTACTGATGGAGTTCCCGGAACTAAAGGACCCCAGATCGGGCGAATCTCTGATGAACCGTACGGTGCTCATCGCTAACACGTCCGATATGCCGGTAGCTGCCCGTGAAGCATCCATCTATACAGGTATCACCATTGCCGAGTATTTCCGCGATATGGGCTATTCGGTAGCCATCATGGCCGACTCCACATCCAGATGGGCCGAGGCCCTTCGTGAAATGTCCGGACGTCTGGAAGAAATGCCTGGTGAAGAGGGATACCCGGCTTATCTGACATCCCGTTTGGCCCAGTTCTATGAGCGGGCCGGTGAAGTGGCATGTCTGGGAAGCGAAGAAAGAACCGGTACCCTGACCGCCATCGGAGCCGTATCTCCGGCCGGCGGCGACAACTCCGACCCGGTCGTACAGTCCACCCTGCGTATCGTAAAGGTATTCTGGGGACTGGATTCGGGCCTGGCTTACAAGCGGCATTTCCCGTCCATCAACTGGCTGACTTCCTATTCCCTGTACAGCGAGACCATCGGCAACTGGCTCAATAAGAACGTGGCCGACGACTGGACTAAATGCGTGACAGAAACCAACAAACTGCTCCAGGTGGAATCGGAGCTGGAAGAAATCGTAAAGCTGGTTGGATACGATTCTCTGTCCCCTTCGGACCGTCTGATCCTGGAAGCTTCCAGATCCATTCGCGAGGACTATCTGCAGCAGAATGCCTTTGATGATACGGACGCTTACACTTCCCTGAAAAAACAGTATAAGATTCTCAAGATGGTTCTGACTTTCTACAATGAATCGGTCGTAGCCCTGGAAAAGGGCGTGGATATCAATCGTATTCTCGATATGAACGTCCGCGAAAAGATCGCCAGAGCCAAATATGTGGCGGAAGATGAAATCGAAACCTACATGGAGGATACGGCGGCTGAACTGACCAAAACACTGGATCGGCTGATGAAAGAGGAGGTGGCAGGCTAATGTTAAAAGAATATAAAACCATATCGGAAGTAGCAGGCCCTCTGATGCTGGTCAAAGGCGTTGAAGGCGTGGCCTACGACGAACTGGGCGAGATACAGCTGCAAAGCGGTGAAAGAAGACGCTGCCGGGTACTGGAAGTAAACGGAGACGACGTGCTGGTACAGCTCTTTGAAAGCTCCGCGGGAATCAACCTGCAGGACAGTAAAGTGAGCTTTCTCGGGCATTCCCTGGAATTATCCGTGTCCGAAGACATGCTGGGAAGAGTATTCTCCGGCATGGGCCAGCCCATTGACGGCGGCCCGGAGCTGATTCCGGAAAAGAACGTAGACATCAACGGACTGCCGATGAACCCGTCGGCCCGTGTTTATCCCGATGAATTTATCCAGACCGGCGTTTCCGCCATCGACGGACTGAACACCCTGGTAAGAGGACAGAAGCTTCCTATTTTCTCCGGCTCCGGTCTGCCCCACGCCAAGCTGGCGGCCCAGATCGCAAGACAGGCCAAGGTGCTCAAGGGTGAATCCAACTTCGCCGTTGTATTCTGCGCCATCGGTATCACCTTCGAAGAATCGGATTACTTCATTTCCGACTTCAAAGACACCGGGGCCATCGACCGTACCGTTATGTTCATCAACCTGGCCAACGACCCGGCCATCGAGCGTATCGCCACCCCGCGTATGGCTCTGACGGCTGCCGAATATCTGGCCTTTGAAAAGAACATGCACGTGCTGGTTATTCTGACGGATATCACCAACTACGCCGAGGCTCTCCGTGAGGTATCCTCTGCGAGAAAAGAAGTTCCGGGACGCCGGGGCTATCCTGGTTATCTCTACACCGACCTGGCGACCCTTTATGAGAGAGCTGGAAGAAAAGAGGACAGCGACGGTTCCATCACCATGATTCCTATCCTGACCATGCCGGAGGACGACAAGACCCATCCCATCCCCGACCTGACCGGGTATATCACAGAAGGACAGATCATTTTGTCCAGGGAGCTTTACAGAAAGAACGTAATGCCGCCCATCGATATTCTGCCTTCTCTGTCCCGTCTCAAGGACAAGGGTATTGGACCGGATAAGACCAGAGAGGACCATTCCGGCACCATGAACCAGCTCTTTGCGGCTTACGCAAGAGGTAAGGACGCCAAGGAACTGATGACCATCCTCGGTGAAGCGGCGCTGTCGGAAACCGACCTTTTGTACGCCAAATTCGCGGAAGAATTCGAGCAGAAATACGTTTCCCAGGGCTTTACCACCAACCGTGAAATCACAGAGACCCTGGATATCGGCTGGGAGCTGCTCTCTATTCTGCCGGAAAGCGAGCTCAAGAGAATCAAGCCGGAAATGATTGAAAAATATGGCGTTAAAAAAGAAAAGTAAGGAGGCGGGGATATGGCAGTTTTACAAGTAAACCCGACCCGAATGGAGCTTTCCAAGCTGAAAAAACGCCTGGCCACATCCACCAGGGGCCATAAGCTCCTCAAGGATAAGCGGGACGACCTGATGAAAAAATTCCTGGAGCTGATTCGCGAGAACATGGATTTGCGGGTGCAGCTGGAAGAAAAGATGGCCCAGGTCTACGCGGGTTTTGTGGTGGCCGGAGCCGCCATGGAGGATGCTTCCCTGCAGGAAGCCCTCATGCTGCCCCAGAGACAGGTGTATGCCAGCGTGAAAACAAAGAACGTCATGAGCGTAAACGTTCCCGACTTTCAGTTCACCGATACCGGCGATGAGGGAAGAGATATCTACCCTTATGGATTCGCCTTTACATCCGGCGAGCTGGATGCTTCTGTGGATGCATTGCAGGAGGTTCTGCCTTTAATGCTCAAGCTGGCGCAGGTGGAAAAAACCACTCAGCTTTTGGCGGAAGAAATTGAAAAAACTAGAAGAAGAGTAAATGCTTTGGAATATGTCCAGATTCCGACGTTGCAGGAAACCATCAAAAGTATTACAATGAAGTTAGATGAAAATGAAAGAAGTAATCTGGCGAGATTGATGAAGATTAAGGATATGATGATTGCCCAGCAGCGGCAGGCATTGGAAGAGTGATATGAAACTGGACTTTATAATCGACGGAAATAATTTTGACATGGCCGGAGAGGCATCGAGCAGCGTCAAGAAAACCTTGGCGCAGCTGGGTGTGTCTCCGCCTGTTATAAAGAGGGTTGCAATCTCCATGTATGAAGCTGAAATCAATGCTTTTATCCATGGAGGGGGAGGCAGCGCCCAGGTGGATATCGACAGCAGCCGAATTGAGATCATCATTCAGGACTCGGGGGCAGGTATCCCCGATCTGGACTTGGCCATGCAGGAAGGCTGGTCGACGGCCAGCGAGCAGGTGCGCAAGATGGGATTCGGCGCCGGGATGGGCCTTCCCAACATTAAGAAGAATACCGATGTGCTGGAAATTGAAACAGCACCTGGACAAGGTACAAAAGTGAAAATGATTATCAATTTTGAGTAGGGAGGTGCCTATGAACGTAAAAGAACTGGCTCAGGCTTTGGGCGCGCAGCTTTTGACATCCGGAGGCGCGCAGCGGGAAGTGACAGGGGTTTATGCCTGCGATCTTCTCAGCCGTGTGATGAGCGGATGTGAACAAGGAAATGCGTGGATTACCGTTCAGACCCACCTGAACGTGCTGGCGGTGGCCGAATTGGATGAGGCGGCCTGTATCATCGTACCGGAAGGCATTACCGTTGAAGCGGGGACTGCAGAGAAGGCGGAGGAACAGGGTATGGCCATTTTGTCCAGCGAGATGACCACTTATGAGCTTTGCTGGAAGATCCATCAGCTGCTGTCCTAGGGCAGCAGGACAATTATGAATTGCTATTATGACTTTCACATCCATTCGGCGTTATCGCCCTGTGCGGAAGAAGAAATGACGCCTAACAATATCGTGAACATGGGGCTGGTCAATGGGCTGGACATGATCGCGGTTACGGATCACAATTCTGCCCGAAACCTGCCGGCGATCTGGCAATGTGCCGCGGACAAGGGGCTTTTGCTGGTGCCTGGAATTGAGGTGGAATCCATAGAAGAAGTCCATATCAGTTGTCTGTTCCCACAACTGGAAGCTGCCGAAGAAATGGGCCGCTTTGTAGGAGCCCATCTTCCGCCCATCAACAATAAGGCAGAAATCTTTGGTCCTCAGTACATATTCGACGCCCATGACCGGATCACAGGGGAGGAGGAGCGGTTGCTGCTGGTTTCTACCGATCTGACAGCTGAGCGGGTTTTCCAGACAGCCCTTTCCCTTTCAGGGTGCGCGTATTTTTCCCATGTGGACCGGGATTCTTACAGCGTTCTGTCTGCCCTGGGAACAATGCCTGCGGATATCCAAACCTCAGTGGTGGAGGTGTCCGATTCACAAGCGGGCAGGCAGTTTGCTAAGGGGAGAAAGGATCTGGCGGACAAACGCTTTCTTTATTCTTCCGATTGCCACCGGCTGTCGGAGATGAGCAAGCGTAAAAATAAGATCGATTTGCCGCAAATGACAACGCAAGAAGTAATCAACTGGATAAAAGACATGAGGTGAATACAATGAAAGAACTGTCTCTGCATATCATGGATGTTATGCAGAATTCCATAACCGCGGAAAGCACCAAAATCGCAGTCAGCGTTAAGACCTGTGACAATGACAGGCTGCTGACGATTACGGTAGAGGATAACGGCTATGGTATGGACGAAGAGACACTTAAACGAGCGACTGACCCTTTCCATACTTCCAGGACGACTCGGCTTGTGGGGCTGGGGCTGCCCATGTTTAAGGCAGCGGCCCTTCTTACCGGAGGCGATTTTATCCTGGAATCGGAACAGGGCAGAGGAACCGTGCTGACAGCCGTGTTTGTCAATGAATCCATCGATCGACAGCCCATGGGAAATTTGGGAAACGTTTTTTTCCTCACCATGCTTTCCCATCAGGACTTGGAACTTTCCCTGGTGCTGTCCAGCAGCAGAGGAACCTTTTACTTTGACAGCAGAAAATTTGCCGTCGCCCAGGAACGCTGCGGCAACAGTTATATGGATGCGGCGTTCAGCGCCGAAACATTTATCAACGAACAGGCGGAACTGATCTTCCGGGATATTCTGCCGGAGATGGGAGGTGGCCTCCATGGAATTGAAGGAAGTTGTAAGACTGATAAAAGGCAGGCTGCTCTATGAGACGGAGGAAATTCTCGATCGGGAATACGCTTATGCGGTAGCGTCCGACCTGATGAGCAATGTGATGCTGGATACGGCCGACGACAGTCTGCTGATCACCAGCCTGGTTAATCCCCAGGTAATCCGTGCCTCAGAGATGATGAACATTACTTGCATTATCCTCACCTGCGGCAAGACGGTTACCGATACCATGATGGAACTGGCCAAGACCAGGAACATCGCTCTGGTGGAAACCCACTATACAACCTTTACCGTATGCGGAAAGCTGCACAACATAGGTATGCGGGAAGGACCGGTGGCAACAGAGTTGAGCCAGGTAACCTCCATACAGCTGGATAAGGAGCGGTGCATCGGCTGCATTCATTGTGTAAGAAACTGTCCTACTGAGGCGATCCGCGTCAGGAGCTGGAAGGCGACCATCAGCCCGGAGCGGTGCATAGAATGCGGCATGTGCGTCAAGGTATGCCCCAGACATGCTACCAGACCTGTGGTTGATACCTTGGAGGCGATGAATGAATACGATTACAAGATCGCCATACCGGCCACGTCTTTCTTTGGGCAGTTCAAAGGGATCAAAAGCAGAAATCATGTTCTGACCGCCTTAAAACAGATCGGCTTTGATGATGTGTATGAGGAAGCCATTGGCGCAGAAATGATTAGTTATGCCACCAGAAAACTGCTCCAATCGGGAGAGAAGGAGCTGCCTTTGATTTCGTCGGGATGCCCGTCCGTGCTGAAGATGATCCAGATCGGTTATCCCAATTTGCTGGACCATGTGGTGGATTATCGTCCCCCTGTGGAGGTGGTTGCCAGCATGGCGCGGCGGGAAGCTGAGAAAAAGTATCCGCATAAGAAGATCGGCATTTTTTTCATCGCTCCCTGTACGGCAAAGATTTCGTTTATCAAGGAAAGCGACGAGGTGATCGAGACTGATGTGGATGTGATGGTAGCCATCTCTGAGGTCTATAAACAGGTGCGGGCAAAGCTTAAGGTTCTGAAGGACTCAGAAGTAGAGGATTTGGCGCGGTCCGGGGTCATGGGGCTTCGGTGGACCAATCCGGGGGGCGAGAGTCTGGCCCTTAATACGGATAAATTCATAGCCGTAGATGGAATTGATGAAGTGATGGATATCTTTGAAAAGGTGGAGGATGAAAAGCTGGAGGGCGTAGATTTTATTGAGGCGGAAGCCTGCATCGGCGGGTGCTTCGGCGGCTCTCTGACAGTGGAAAACAGCTATTCGGCCAAGGCCAATATGAAGGTGATCCTGGATGAAGCCAAAGCGAAATACGGAGATCGGATTCTCAATTATCCGGGAAGCGAAGAAGAACTGAAGCGGAACCGGGAGCTGCTGTACAGGCCGGTGCTGCAGCTGGATCAGGATTTAAGCGTGTCTCTGAAGAAAATGGAAGAAATGGGAAGGATCGTCAGTACGCTGCCCGGTGTGGACTGCGGCGTCTGTGGGGCTCCGACCTGCAAGGCTTTTGCAGAAGACATTGTACGCGGTTTAATTACGGAGAGAGCGTGCATCATTCTTAACCGCACGCGTGGGAGGTAGAAAAATGAAGACATTAGAAGAACTGGAAAAGATCAGCAAAGGTGAAGAGGAAGAAAAGAAAACAGGGAAAATGACCATTTCCATAGGGATGGCCACTTGCGGCATCGCGGCGGGAGCCAGGCCGGTCATGAATTCCTTTGCCAATGAGATTCGTACCAGAGGGCTGAAAAACGTTGATTTGACAACCATGGGCTGCATTGGCATGTGCAAGTTGGAGCCTATCGTAGAGGTCTACGATGAAGATGGAATGAAAACGACTTATATTAAGATGACCGCAGATAAAGCCGCAGAGGTGATTCGCCGCCATATTATCGGCGGGGAAATCTGCAAGGAATACACAGCGGAATAATTATTGCGCGGCGCGGCAGCCGCGTCGAAAGTTGTCGAATGTGAAAGTTTGCTCAACAATTGCCCTTGCGAGGCCAGTTGTTGAGCTTTTTTTCATTCTTCCTGGCGCCCTTAGGGGGATTTTTTATGTTGCCGCCTTTTGAGGAGCGCTGCCTGCTGCCTAAAATTAAAAAAATCTCCAATTTATATTTATATTCACATGTACCTCAATTTCGCCCATTTGGAATAGAAATCCGAAAAATAAATAAAATTCGGCAGACCCTGATGCTTTTGATAAGGCTCAGCATCCCCAGGGCCCCTCGGAAGGTCTGATATTCCCAAGATACTGCAGCATCCCCAGGGTCCCCCAACCCTCCCCGGGACCTCTGGGCAAGGCCTGGCACACACCCAGGGCCCCTCCCCGGGGCTCAGCCTCAATGCTCCACATTTCCCACACCCACAAAATTCAATGGTAACGTGTTTCTTTACCAATGTTGCAATATCAGGCACCTTTGCTATAATGGTTAATGAACTTTAACGAAAGGTGATGAGCGATGAAACAACATGTAATCGAAATCAATCAGGATAAATGCATCGGCTGCGGCATGTGTGTCAAGACGTGCGTTGCCCATAATATTGCCATGAAAGAGGGCAAGGCCCAAATAAAATTGGACAGCTGCATCAAGTGCGGCCAGTGTTGCGCGGTCTGTCCAAAAGAGGCGATCCATATCAGCGGCTATGATTCAAAACCCATTGCGCGAACAGAAGAAGTTCGCCTGGATCCAAAAGAAGTGTTGGACGTAATCCGCTTTCGAAGAACCATTCGGCAGTTTCAGCAGAAAGAAATTTCAAGCCATGTGGTAGAACAGATTTTGGAGGCGGGGCGGCTGACCCATACGGCGAAAAACATGCAGGACGTATCCTTTGTTGTCCTGGACCGGGAAAAAGATTCGGTGGAACAGATGGCTGTCCGCCTGTTCCGAAAGCTAAAACCCTTTGCAGACCTGGTCAGTCCTATGGCAAGGAATAATCAGATTGACGACCACTTTTTCTTCTTCCAAGCGCCCCTGGTGATTGTGGTTATGGCAAACGATAAAACCAACGGCCTACTTGCGGCGCAGAACATGGAATTTGTGGCAGAAGCCAACGGACTGGGCGTACTGCTGAGCGGTTTCTTTATATCCTGCGCCAATGCTTCCCACAAGCTTAAAAAAACGCTCAAGGCTGAAAAAGGCAAGAAAGCGGCCGCTACGTTAGTGCTGGGCTACCCGGATGTAAAATTTTACCGATCTGCCCAGCGTGAAAATCTGGATGTAAACTATATGTAAAGGATGTTAAGATGGAAAGAGAATGTGAAGAACGACTGCAAAAAATTACACTTGGCTTTCAAACGTGCAGAACTGCCTTTACTGCCCTTGGAGATGAGACAAGGCAGCTGATTCTGATGGTACTGTTAAAAAGTGACTTATCCGGTGTTCGTGTCGGCGAGATCGCGGAAAAAACCCATTTGACAAGGCCATCGGTTTCCCACCATCTGCAAATTCTCAAAGAAGCGGGAATTGTAGCGATGAGAAAAGAAGGGACGAGAAATTATTATTATATCAACCTGGACGAAACCCAATGGAAGGAGATCGTCTCATTAATCAATCTCGTTTACAAAAGCATCGGGCACAACCATGATAAGGAGGAAGCGTAAATGATTTTATATTTTTCCGGAACCGGAAACAGCGAATATGCCGCAAAGCGAATCGGCAAGGAGCTGCAGGACCAGACCCTCAATCTCTTTGAAAAACTCAGGGACCGTGATTTTTCTCAAATGGGATCAGAAAAACCGTGGGTGATCGTCGCGCCCACCTATTGCTGGCGGATCCCGCGCATTCTGCAGGAATGGCTGGAAAATACCCCGCTGACAGGAAACAAGGACATTTATTTTGTCCTCACCTGCGGTGGGAACATTGGAAACGCAGGAGCTTATACGAAAAAACTGTGCCGCACCAAAGGCATGAATGATTTGGGCTGCATCCCCATTGTCATGCCGGAGAATTATATCGCCCTCTTTCATACCCCAGGAAAGGAGGAGGCGATGGAAATTATCCGCCGGGCAGAGACGGCAATCACGGAGGCTGCACAATTGATCAAAACCAAACAGCCCTATTGCCGGCCCTCAGTCACACTCATGGACCGGTTATCCAGCGGGATCGTCAACGATCTTTATTACCCGGTCATCGTACATGCGAAAAAGTTTTATGCGACCGATGCCTGTATATCCTGCGGTGAATGCGAAACCCTCTGTCCTCTGAAAAACATCCATATGGAACAGGGGAAGCCGGTGTGGGAAGATCACTGTACCCATTGCATGGCCTGCATCTGCCGCTGTCCCAGCCAGGCTATCGAATACGGCAAAAATAGCAAAGGGCAAGTACGCTATATTTTCCCAAAAGAGCTTACTAAAAAACTTTTTTAAAAAATTTTAAAAAAGTTGTAACATTCCGCACATGAATTGCATCTTATATTATAGAAGGACAAAACAGGGGATCAATAAGATGTGTATTGTTTTAAATTAGGTGTGTGGCTTGTAAGGGAATTTGGGAATAGGTAAGTAAAGAGGCTGGTGCATATAGCGACAGTCTCTTTTATTGGAAAATCGAAGGTCGCCCGCCCCATCCCGATTCAACCCGGCCCGCCGCATTTCATCGCTGGAGCCCTGAAAAAACCTTGATCGCGATAATTTCAGCTCCATTTCACAGCAGATCAGCCCATATTCAGAGGGAAATTATCCCCCGTGAACACTTTTACAGCAGATAGCGATAAAAAACCATCGTAGATCAGAGTTGAGTGATCAATGAGCGATGATTCCGGCACAAGCTCGATTTCCAAGCCTTGAATTTAAAATCCACGCCAATCCCGACATGCCTTGCAGCCGCAATCCGCCCAAAAGCTAGAATGTTTGTTTCAATTAACAAGAACGAACATGAAAATTTATGGAAATTCACCAAAAAATCAACAAATCCCCTTGACACAAGGCTGCCAAAGCGATATAATCAAACACAATTTAATAGCACATGTAAACCGATGAAGTGGAGATAAAAACAAATCGTGCACTCACAGAGAGCCGGCGGCGGTGAGAACCCGGCAGAACGCAGCTTGTTAAATGGACCACTGAGGGCGCAGTCAAAGGCAGGCATTACAAAGAGCCGGCTGAGTATTCTGCGACGTGAAGGCATACGTCAGTTGCCGGAAATATGTTGGTATTTCGTCGAGAGCGGGAGATTTCCCGAAGCAAGGTGGCACCGCGGAACAGGAATGTATCCGTCCTTGGCAGATTATGTCTTGGACGGATTTTTTGTATTACATTACAAACCGGCTAGGCAGATGCAGACGAAAGACTAGAAAGAAGGAGTAGAGCCATGTACAAACCAACCCTAGAAGAAGCGAAAAAACTTGCGGATGATTACCGGTGCGTTCCAGTGAGCCGCCGCATCCTTTCCGACATTGCCACACCTATCCAGGTGCTGCGTATCTTAAAGTCGGTCAGCCGCCACTGCTACATGCTGGAGAGCCTGGAGGACACGGATAAATGGGGCCGCTACACCTTTCTGGGATATGATCCCAAGCTGGAGCTGACCTGTGAGAACGGCACCCTCCACATCAAATCGGGAACAGATATAACCGTAGAGAACAGCAGCCCGGACGCATACATTCGCAGGATCCTTGAAGAAAACAAGAGTCCCCGTCTGGAAGGACTGCCTACCTTCACCGGCGGGCTGGTGGGCTACTTTTCCTACGACTACATCAAATACAGCGTGCCGGCCTTAAACCTGGATGCCAGAGATGAGGAAAATTTCAAGGATGTGGATCTGATGCTTTTTGACAAGGTGATCGCCTTTGATCATCTCAAACAGGAAATTATTCTCATCGTCAACGTGCGCACCGATGGCCTGGAGGAACATTACCGCAAAGCAGAAATCGAACTGGACAATATGGTCAATCTGATCAAAAACGGCCGCCCGGCTGACATTCCGCCGCTGAGACTAAAGAGCCAGTTCAACCCCCTCTTCAGCAGGGAAGCGTACTGCCAGATGGTAGAAAAGGCTAGGAGCTATATCTATGAAGGAGACATTTTCCAAGTCGTCCTTTCCAACCGGCTGGAGGCGGAAGCAGAGGGCAGCCTGCTGGATACATACCGGATGCTGCGGACCATGAACCCATCCCCTTATATGTTTTACTTCAGCAGTGATGATATTGAAATCGCAGGGGCCTCACCAGAAACCCTGGTTAAGCTGGAGGGCGATCTGCTCCACACCTTTCCCCTGGCAGGAACCAGGCCGAGAGGCAGGACCCCGGAAGAGGACCTCCGCCTGGAAAGGGAAATGCTGTCCGATCCCAAGGAGCTGGCTGAACACAATATGCTGGTGGATCTGGGGAGAAACGACCTGGGCAAGATCAGCCGATTCGGCACAGTGGAAGTGGAAAACTACTTGTCCACTGAACGGTTTTCCCATGTGATGCATATTGGCTCCACAGTCAGAGGGAACATTCGGCCCGGCTGCACGGCCATCGATGCCGCTACTGCAGTCCTTCCCGCGGGCACTTTGTCGGGAGCGCCCAAGCTTCGGGCCTGCGAAATCATCAATGAGCTGGAGGATAACAAGAGGGGCATCTATGGAGGCGCCATCGGCTATCTGGATTTTACCGGAAACTTGGACACCTGCATCGCCATTCGCATCGCCTTTAAGAAAAACGGAAAAGTATTCGTCCGCTCCGGCGCGGGAATCGTAGCAGACAGCGTGCCGGAAACCGAATACCAGGAATGCATCAATAAAGCCAAGGCAGTCGTCAAGGCATTGGAACTATCAGAAGGAGGTCTGGACGAATGATTTTACTGATCGACAACTATGACAGCTTTTCCTATAACCTGTACCAGCTGGCAGGGTCCATCAACCCGGATATCAAAGTAATTCGAAACGATGAAATGACCATAGACCAGATCCGGCAGCTAAGGCCGGAGCGGATCATCCTCTCGCCGGGACCGGGAAGGCCGGAGGATGCAGGCGTTTGCATCGAAGCGGCATCCGCCTTTGCCGGAGACACTCCCATTCTGGGCGTCTGCCTGGGCCACCAGGCCATCTGCAAGGCTTACGGCGCTGAGGTCACTTACGCAAAAGAACTGATGCACGGCAAAGAGGACGAAATCAAAGTCAATCAAAAATCCCTTTTGTTCCAAGGGCTTCCAGCTATGATCCGGGGCGCCAGATACCACTCCCTGGCCGCGGATGCAGCGACAATTCCAGAGGAGCTTTCCGTGACAGCAGTCACCGCGGACGGTGAAATAATGGCTGTTCAGCACACCAAATATCCGGTATATGGCTTGCAGTTCCACCCGGAATCCATCCTTACGCCGGATGGAAAGACGATTTTACAGAATTTTTTAGGAGGTAAATGATAAATGATTAGAGATGCAATCGTAGATGTGGCAGCAGGAAAGGACCTGTCTTATGAGACTGCGGAAGCGGTGATGGATCAGATTATGGGCGGCCGGGCCTCCCAGATCCAGATGGCGGCATTCCTTACGGCCATGTCCATGAAAGGTGAAACCATCGATGAAATTACAGCTTCTGCGGCGGGCATGAGAAAGCACTGTATCCGCCTGCTCCACGATATGGACGTGCTGGAAATTGTGGGAACCGGAGGGGACCGGTCCAATACCTTTAACATTTCCACCACATCGGCACTGGTCGTATCCGCGGCAGGCGTACCGGTGGCAAAGCACGGAAACCGAGCGGCTTCCAGCAAGTGCGGAGCCGCTGATGTTCTGGAAGCCCTGGGGGTGGACATCACCGTTTCCCCTGAACGCAGCAGAGAGATTCTGGAGAGCATCGGCATCTGCTTTCTTTTCGCCCAGAACTACCACCTTTCCATGAAATACGTGGCTCCGGTGAGAAAAGAACTGGGGATTCGGACCATCTTCAACATCCTCGGGCCCCTCACCAATCCGGCAGGAGCCAATATGCAGCTGCTTGGCGTTTATGAAGAGGAACTGGTGGAACCCATGGCAAATGTCCTGGCCAACCTGGGGGTCAAAAACGCCATGGTCGTTTACGGGCAGGATGGATTGGATGAAATATCCATGAGCGCGCCCACCACGGTTTGCGAAGTGCGCAGCGGCAGCTACCAGTCATATGTGATCAGCCCCGAGGACTTTGGATTGAAACGGTGTAAGAAAGCGGATTTGACCGGAGGAACACCGGAAGAAAACGCCCGCATAACCAGAGAAATCCTCTCCGGCGCCGCCGGCCCCAAGGCGGACGCTGTGATACTCAATTCGGCGGCAGCCCTCTATGTGGCCGATCCAACTCTCAATATGACGCAGGCAGTGGAAAAAGCAAGGGGCATCATCAGCAGCGGCAAAGCGCTGGCTCAGTTGGATCAATTTGTTGTACTTTCTCGTGAGGTGACAGCATGATTCTGGATAAAATCGCAGAAAAGACCCGCAGAAGGATTGAAGCGGAAAAGGAGCGCATCTCGGCAGTGCAGATGAGGCAGATGGCCCTGGGCATGGATACGGGAAAAGGCAGGCCACTGGAACGGGCTTTTGCAGAGAGGGAACTTTCCTTTATCTGCGAAGTCAAAAAAGCTTCGCCGTCAAAAGGAGTGATCGCAGAGGACTTTCCATATCTTCAGATCGCAAAGGAATACGAAGAAGCGGGAGCCGCAGCCATTTCGGTTCTCACGGAACCCTATTTCTTCCAGGGCAAGGATGCCTATCTGGCCGAGATCGCGGAGCACGTTCATATACCTGTGCTGCGCAAGGATTTTGTGCTGGAACCTTATCAGATTTATCAGGCGAGGATCATCGGAGCATCGGCAGTGCTGCTGATCTGCTCCCTGCTGGACGAGAAGAAACTGAAAATGTTCGTGTCCATTGCCCAGCGGCTGGGATTATCTCCCCTCGTGGAGGCCCACACGGAAGCGGAAATCGCTATGGCCCTTGCGTCAGGCACAGAGATCATCGGCGTCAACAATCGGGATTTGGCGACCTTTGAGGTGGATATTTCCACCAGCGCCAGATTGCGGAAACTGGTGCCGGATAACCTGTTTTTCGTATCCGAGAGCGGGATCCGGAGCGGGGAAGATATAAAGCAGTTGAAAAAAGATGGAGTCAACGCTGTTCTCATCGGAGAAACGTTGATGCGAAGCCCGGACAAGAAAGCGGCGCTGGCGGAGCTGAGAGGTGAGCAGGCATGACGCGGATTAAAATATGCGGGCTGACCAGACCGGAGGATATTGATTTTGTCAACGAAGCCAAGCCGGACTACATCGGTTTTGTCTTTGCCCCAAGCAAGCGGCGAGTGGACGAGAAACAAGCCCTGGCTCTGCGGCAGCGTCTGGACCCTGGCATTGAGGCAGCAGGTGTCTTTGTGGATGCTCCCATTTCGCAGATCCTGGAACTTGGTGAAAGGAGCATTATCGATTATGTACAGCTCCACGGAAGCGAAGACCCGGCCTATATTAAAGCGCTGCGGCAGCATACTCATCTGCCCCTGATCAAGGCAGTCAGCATGAGCAAGCCTTTTGATCCAAAGCAGCTGGAAAGGTTGGATGTGGACTATCTGCTCTTTGATCAGGGCAGCGGCGGCAGCGGCAAGACCTTTGACTGGAAGCGGATTCCCAGGACAGGCAAGCCCTTTTTCCTAGCAGGGGGGCTGAACCCGGACAATCTAAGCCAGGCCATCAGAGCGGTAAAACCCTTTGCCGTCGACCTTTCCAGCGGTGTGGAAACCGGCGGCAGAAAGGACAGGGAAAAACTATTACAAGCAGTTAGGAGCGTAAGAAATGAGTAAAGGAAGATACGGCGTTCATGGGGGACAGTACATACCGGAAACCCTGATGAACGAGATTATCAATCTGGAAAAAAGTTATGAATACTATAAAAAGGACCCTGAGTTTAACCGGGAGCTGAAAGATCTGCTGAATAATTATGCAGGAAGGCCGTCCCTTTTGTATTATGCGGAAAAAATGACAAAGGATCTGGGAGGGGCCAAGATTTATCTCAAGCGGGAGGATTTGAACCATACCGGCTCTCACAAGATCAACAATGTGCTGGGGCAGGTGCTTTTGGCAAAGAAAATGGGAAAGACCAGGGTCATCGCAGAGACCGGGGCCGGCCAGCACGGAGTAGCGACCGCCACTGCGGCAGCGCTTTTAGATATGGAATGCGAAATTTTCATGGGCAAAGAGGACACGGACCGGCAGGCTTTGAACGTTTATCGAATGGAGCTTCTGGGAGCAAAGGTCCATGCGGTTACCAGCGGCACCCAGACTCTGAAAGACGCAGTCAACGAGACCATGCGGGAATGGGCCGGCCGGGTTCATGATACCCTGTACGTTCTGGGATCGGTTATGGGACCCCATCCGTTTCCCATGATAGTTAGGGATTTTCAAAGCGTCATCAGCAGAGAGGCAAAGGAGCAGATTCTGAGAGCGGAAGGAAAATTGCCTGCAGCTGTCGTAGCCTGCGTGGGCGGGGGCAGTAACGCCATGGGCATGTTTTATAATTTCATCCAAGACGAAGGGGTACGGCTGATCGGATGTGAGGCTGCCGGTCATGGGGTGGATACTGACATGAACGCTGCCACCATCGCCAATGGAGCGCCGGGTGTTTTCCACGGTATGAAATCTTATTTCTGCCAGGATGAATACGGCCAGATCGCACCCGTTTATTCCATTTCCGCGGGACTGGACTATCCGGGAATCGGGCCGGAGCACGCCCATCTTCACGATATCGGCCGGGCGCAGTACGTGCCGGTTACCGACGATGAAGCTGTGGATGCCTTTGAATACCTGGCGAGGACGGAAGGCATCATCTGCGCGGTGGAGAGCGCCCATGCGGTGGCCCATGTGCGCAAACTGGCGCCGGGGATGAGCCCGGATGAAAGCATCATGATCTGTCTTTCGGGCAGAGGAGATAAAGACGTGGCGGCGATCGCCAGATACAGGGGGGTGGATCTTCATGAGTAGAATACATACGGCATTTGAGAAGGGAAAAGCCTTTATCGGATTTGTGACAGGAGGCGATCCTTCCATTGAAAAATCGGAAGAGTTTATTTTAAAAATGGTGGAAGCGGGAGCTGATTTGATTGAAATCGGCGTG
The DNA here is from genome assembly GCF_020734085.1 of Hominibacterium faecale. NCBI lineage: Bacteria > Bacillati > Bacillota > Clostridia > Peptostreptococcales > Anaerovoracaceae > Hominibacterium > Hominibacterium faecale. Next base: position 183,108 of record NZ_JAJAGH010000005.1, on the reverse strand, counting down.
CCTTTTTCCGATCCCATCGCGGAAGGCCCGGTCATCCAGGCGGCAAACCTGAGAGCGCTGGCAGCCGGCACCACGACGGACCGTCTCTTTGAGCTGACCGCTTCTCTGCGGAAAAAGACCCAGGTTCCCATCGTTTTTCTCACCTACCTCAATCCCGTTTTCAAGTATGGTTATCAACGGTTTTTTGAACGCTGCCGCCAGTGCGGAGTGGACGGGCTGATCATCCCTGATCTGCCCTATGAGGAAAAGGACGATGTGGCGGAGCATGCGGGAGCATACGATGTTGACATCATATCTTTGATCGCCCCCACATCGGAAGACCGGATCCGGAGGATCGCAGAAGATGCGAAAGGGTTTCTTTACGTGGTATCCTCCATGGGCGTGACCGGAATGCGCAGCGAGATAAAAACCGATCTGGAATCCATGATGAAGACTGTGCGCCAGTACAGCGCCGTTCCTGCGGCTGTGGGCTTTGGCATCAATACCCCCGACCAGGCGCGCCAGATCGCCAAGCTGGCGGACGGGATCATCGTAGGCAGCGCGATTGTAAAACTGTGCCAGCAGTATGGAGAGGATGCCGCTGAGCCAATCTATGAGTATATTCACTCTATGAAAGAGGCGATTAAAGGCAAATAACGGAAAGATATCATAACGGGTGCGGACGCCGCGTATCATGCAGGTAGGAGGAAAATTTTGATACGTGCTCCATATAATATGTAGGGAAATGTATCCTGTATACAAAATCTCGTATAATGCGACAAAATGCGCACAAAAGCATGGCAACTTGATTTGTTTTGTGGTAATATAAGTCGTGTATGCGACTGAAAAAACTTTGGAAAGGAAGGTTTCAGAAATGAGTCAACAGAAAAAGCATTTGCAAAGTATCAAGGTGAGTCATGAGAAACATACTGCAGAGTGTGAAACTCAGATAATGCCCATCCCCGATACTGTGTGCATTTCCATGTCTCAGCATATTGGAGCCCCGTGCAAGCCTTTAGTGAAAAAAGGCGACTATGTAAAAGTCGGGCAGCCAATCGGCGACACAGATGCCTTTGTAAGTGCTCCTATCCACTCGAGCGTTTCGGGAACCGTTACGGGAATCGAAACGATTCGTTCCGTAGCCGGTGGAGAGGATCAAGCAATCGTAATCGAGACAGACAAAAAACAGGAGGCTTGGGAGGAGATAAAGCCCCCTTCGGTTGAAAACAGAGAGGACTTTGTTAAAGCCGTAAGAGCCAGCGGAGCAGTCGGATTAGGAGGAGCCGCTTTCCCCACGCATATTAAGTATAATCCACAGAATTTGGATGAAGTGGATACACTGATCATCAATGGTGCGGAGTGCGAGCCTTTTATCACATCTGACCATAGACTGATGCTGGAAAACAGCCAGGATATCATCGACGGCGCAGTGCTGGTCATGGAACAGCTGGGCCTGTCGAAGGGATACATAGGCATTGAAGAGAATAAACCGGATGCCATTGCGCTGCTGGACAAGATGCTGGCGGAGCAGAATCATCCTGAGATTAAAACTGTAACCCTGAGAGCCCGCTATCCGCAGGGCGCGGAGCGCGTGCTGGTATATGAAATCACGGGTAAAACCATGGATGCGGGCGTTCTGCCGGCACAGCTGGGCGTGATACTTTCAAACATAACCACCATCGCTTTTATTGGACAATACTTCAGGACCGGTATGCCCCTGATTTCCAAGCGGATTACAGTGGACGGTTCTGCTGTGGCCGAGCCGAAGAATATCCTTGCGCCCATTGGCACAAGGATTGCTGATGTCATTGAATTCTGCGGCGGATATAAGGACGAACCGAAGAAGATCCTCATGGGCGGACCGATGATGGGAAGAGCCATCTATTCCGACCGTGTACCTCTTGTAAAAAACAACAATGCCATTTTGGCGTTTGCAGGATCCCAGTCTCTGGTGCCTGAGGAAACGGGCTGTATCAACTGCGGCAAGTGCCATAAAGCATGTCCGTTCAAACTGCTGCCTACCGCATTTGCAGCGGCCTATGAAAACAGAGACGCAGAAAAACTTGATGCGCTTAAAGTCAATCAGTGTATGGAATGCGGAAGCTGCGCTTACGTATGCCCTGCCAAGAGACCGCTGGGATTCATCAATAAGCTGGGTAAGGCACTAGTAAAAGAGGAGGCGAGCAAATAATGGAAAAACAATATCATGATAATCTCATCGTATCCTCGGCGCCTCATATGGTATCACCGGTGGACACCACCAAGATCATGGGAACGGTGCTGATTGCCCTGGCGCCGGCGTTTGTTGTGGGGATTTATCAGTTTGGGTATAGAGCAGCAGTGATGACAGTAGTTTGCATCATCGCCTGTGTTGTATTTGAATGGCTGTTTAACAAAATTTTAAAAAGAAGACAGACTGTAACCGATCTCAGTGCAGCCCTGACCGGCGTGCTGATCGCATTTAATGTACCATCCACCCTTCCTTACTGGATGGCTGTCATCGGATGCTTTGTTGCAGTTGTGATTGTAAAACAGCTCTTTGGAGGAATCGGACAGAATCTGGTGAACCCGGCGGTTACGGCCAGAATCGTTCTCTTTATTTCCTTTGCCACAGAAATGACTACCTGGCCCATACCAAGAGGTGCAGGCGGCCTTGATGGAACTACGGGACCCACTCCTTTGGGGATCCTTTCCGAAGGTGGCGGACAAATGCCGTCCAACCTGGATTTGTTCCTGGGCAATGTGGGGGGATGTATCGGTGAGGTGAGCGCGCTGGCGCTGCTCATCGGCGGAATTTTCCTTATCTGGACCAAGGTCATTTCCCCGATCATTCCGGTATGCTTCTTAGGCACAGTATTTGTACTGGCGCTGATCATCCCGGGACAGGATCCGATTTTCCATCTGTGTGCGGGCGGACTGATGCTGGGTGCATTTTTCTGCGCTACAGACTACGTTACTTCGCCGATCCTGCCCATGGGAAAAGTGATCTTTGGTATCGGCTGCGGTGTGTTCACCATCTTGATCCGTGTATACGGCTCCTATCCGGAGGGCGTTTCCTTTGCCATCCTGCTGATGAATATCCTCACTCCGCATATTGACAATTTCTGCACTAAGAGAGCGTACGGAAAAGGAGGCGGCAAAAAAGATGAAAAATAACACTTTTAAAGAAAATATAGCCCCTGCTTTGGTACTGATTATTATCTGTCTTGTGGTAACAGCAGCTCTTGCAGGGACATACAGCGTTGCCAATCCGCTCATTGAGGCCAATGCACAGAAGACTGCCGACGAGGCTCGCGCCAAGGTATTGCCGGACGGTGACAGCTTTACCGAATATGAAGGAAAGCTGGTTGGTGGCGTGACAGAGTGCTATATGGCGGATAATAAATCCGGTATGGCGGTTACAGCGACCTACAAAAGTTTTGGCGGAACATTAACTTCAATGGTAGGCATTGACAAGGACGGAAAAGTCACCGGCGTGACCGTTACCGAACACGCAGATACACCGGGTCTGGGTACAAAAGCGATGGAGGCCGATTATCTGAAAGAACAGTACAGCGGACTCGATACGGCTGGCCAGGACAATATTAAAAACGACAAAGGTGTAGACCAGATCGTAGGCGCTACGATTTCTTCCAACGCAGTTTACCAGTGCGTTAGTGAAGCTCTGCAGCAGTTTAAAGAATGCGGAGGTGTGAAATAATGAATAAATTAGGTGTATTGACAAAGGGCATTCTCAAAGAAAATCCGGTACTGGTACAGCTGCTGGGCCTCTGCCCCACACTGGCTGTTACCACCAGCGCTATCAATGGCCTGGGCATGGGCGTTTCGGCCATGGCGGTACTGATATGCTCCAATATCGTAATTTCCATATTGAAGAAAGTTATTCCGGGGAAGGTGCGTATCCCGTGTTACATTGTTGTAATTGCTGGATTCGTAACCATCGTTCAGCTGATGCTTAAGGCGTACCTGCCGGCCCTGGACAAATCTCTGGGACTGTTCATCCCGCTGATCGTAGTTAACTGCATCATCTTGGGAAGAGCAGAAATGTTTGCAAGCAAGAATACCATTGCGGACTCGGCGCTGGACGGGCTGGGCATGGGTATTGGATTCACCCTGGCTCTGGGTGTCATGGGTCTTGTCAGAGAGATCCTGGGAAGCGGTACGGCTTTTGGTATTACGCTGACTGCGAATCTGATTACCCCGATGGGAATTTTTATGCTGGCTCCTGGCGGCTTCTTCGTATTTGCGATCCTGGTCGCAGTGATCAACTGGGCTTCCAACGGAAAAGCAATCAAGAAGAAGGAAATTGGCTGCGACTGCTGTCCGATGTCTGACTCGTGCGGCGGCAGCTGTGACGAAAAGGAGGCTAGAGCATAATGAAAGAAATAATTGTAATTATGATGACGGTTATCTTGGTGGATAACTTCGTATTATCCCAGTTCCTGGGTATCTGCCCCTTCCTGGGAGTCTCCAAGAAAATGGACTCTGCTACCGGTATGGGCCTGGCCGTTACCTTTGTAATGGTGCTGGCTACTGCCGCAACTTGGCCGATCCAGAGATTCCTTTTGGACACTTATAATATCGGATACCTGCAGACAGTCGTATTCATTCTGGTCATTGCCTCGCTGGTACAGCTGGTAGAAATGACGCTGAAGAAATATATGCCGCCTCTTTACAAGTCGCTGGGCGTATTTCTTCCCCTGATCACCACCAACTGCGCAGTGCTGGGCGTTACCATCATGAATATCGATGATGAGCTTACTTATGTACAGTCCCTGTTCAACGCAGCGGGTGCCGGAATCGGCTTCCTGCTGGCAATGGTTCTGTTCGCTGGTCTGCGGGGAAAACTGGAAGATTGCAAATTGGTCCCTGTTTCATTTCAGGGAATTCCGATCACGCTGATTACTGCGTCCATCCTGTCCCTGTCCTTTATGGGATTTTCGGGCGTAGTAGAAGGCCTGTTTGCGTAAGGAGGGGTGAGAGATGAGTATATTAATACCTGTAGGTATCGTAGTAGTCATTGGACTTATCGCCGGTATCATTCTTACCATTGCATCAAAGGTCATGTATGTACCAGTAGATCAATTGGTTATCCAGGTCCGTGATCAGCTGCCGGGCGCTAACTGCGGTGCCTGCGGATTCAACGGATGTGATGACTATGCGGCTGCGCTGGCAGAGGACAAAGGCGAAACGATAAGTACATCGGCCTGTCCGGTAGGCGGTTCGGATTTGGCTCAAAAACTGGCATCGGTACTGGGTGTAGAAGCAGGAACTGCTGAACCGCAGGTGGCTGTCGTTATGTGCGGCGGAAACGCGGAAGTCGCCAAGACCATCATGAAGCAGGAAAATATTTATACCTGCAAGGGTGCAAATCAGCTTTACGGCGGACAGTGGGCCTGTACCTCCGGGTGCCTGGGCCTGGGAGACTGTTCCGTTGTCTGCGACTTTGACGCCATTCATGTAGTCGATGGACTCGCTCATGTTGATCGAAATAAATGTGTCGGCTGCGGAAAGTGCGAAAAGGTGTGTCCAAAGCATATTATCCAGATTCGCAACAAAAAGAATCTGGTGTATGTGGCCTGTCATTCCAACAGTCCGGGAGCACAGACCAGAAAACGCTGCATGGTTGGATGTATCGGCTGTATGAAGTGCCAGAAGGCATGTAAGTTCGACGCCATATACGTGGAAAACAACCTGGCAAGGGTAGACTTTGATAAATGTAAGAACTGCGGACTTTGCGAGAAAGAATGTCCGACCGGCGCCATTATTAATTTAAGACCCAAGAAAAAGGCTGCGCCGAAGAAGGCGGAAGAAAAAGCAGAAGCAGCCAACAGCTGATCTGTAGAAGACCGTTTTTAACAATCAGGACTTTTGCCGCCAGGCGAGGTTCACGAGAAAGTAAATAGACTTGAAGAAGAAGGGGCGCCGCATTGGATGAGGATTCGATGCGAGCAGCCCCTTTTTTCATGAAGGTTGATAAAATGAGCAAATTAGGATAAAATAAAATATACTTTATTTTATCCTAAAAGGAGGGCGCGCGATGAACTATATTGAACGCACATTGGAAAGAAAATTTTTGCACATGAGTTCCTTTTTCAAGGCCGTGCTGGTGACGGGCGCCCGGCAGGTCGGCAAGACGACGATGTTAAAGCATCTGGCTGAAGGGCAGAGCAGAACTTATGTTTCAATGGATAACCCGATGGCCCGGACCCTGGCCCAAACGGATCCGGTGCTGTTTTTCCAAACTTATAAGCCGCCCATTATCATCGACGAGGTACAGAAGGCGCCTCAGCTCTTTGAGCAAATCAAAATCATATGCGATGAGAGCGAGGAGAAGGGTCTCTTTTGGCTGACCGGTTCCCAGCAGTTTAACATGATGAGAAATGTCAGAGAAACGTTGGCCGGGAGAATCGGCATTCTGGAGCTTTATGGTCTGTCCAAGAACGAGATCGAGGGGATTAAGTTTTCGGACGATTTGGACTTCTCGCTGCCTTGCCTGCTGGAGAGGCAAAAGCAGGTTAAGAAAAACGATATCGTCGACGTGTTTGAGCATATTTGGCGCGGCGGCATGCCGCAAGTGGTTGATGCGGACGCGGAGCAGAGGCAGGAATACTATAATTCTTATGTGGATACCTACCTGATGCGGGATGTCGCAGAGGCGGGCGGTATCACTGATACTGTGCGTTTTGGCAAGTTTTTGACCGCCTGCGCCGCACTGACTGCTGAGCAGATTAACTACAAGACGCTGGCTGAAGCCGCCGAAATATCCCAGCCTACGGCAAGGGAATGGGTGCGGGTGCTCCATGGACTGGGTGTCATTTATCTTTTACAGCCTTTTTCCAATAACCAGCTGAAGCGGCTCACCAAAGCGCCTAAGCTGTATTTCTGTGATACCGGTCTTTGCGCCTGTATATCCATGTGGCTCACGCGGGATACTTTAATGACCGGCGCAGTCAGCGGACACTACTTTGAAAATTATGTGGTGATGGAACTGGTCAAACACTATGCCTATGCCAAATCCAAGGCAAATCTGAACTACTACCGGGATTCCAACGCCAAAGAGATCGATGTATTTGTTGAGGAAAACAATTTGATTCATCCCCTTGAGATCAAGAAGTCGGCAAATCCGGACCGGCGGGAAGTGAAAAAGTATGCGCTGGTGGATAAGACCAGCCTGGAGAGGGGATGCGGCGGCATTATCTGCATGTGCCAGGAGGTCATACCCATAGACGATAAAAACTGTTTCATACCCTGCAGCCTGATTTAGAGGTCTGACGGGATTGTGGGCAAAGAAAAACGACGTGCCGGATCGAGAGCGGCTGGGCGTCGTTTGCTTTTGCTTTATGGTGGGGACGACTGAACTCGAATCAGTGACCTCCTGCTTGTCGAGCAGGCGCTCTAACCAGCTGAGCTACGCCCCCGTAAATGTGGTGCCGGCGGGTTGGACCGCTGCATCCATCAACATAACCATTTTACCAAATGGCGGGTTCGCCGTCAATGAAGATTTTTGATGGGAAGGCCGGAATGGGAAAGCTTTTTTAAAATCAAATGGGTGAGGATTCCGATCAACACGCCGCTGGCCATCCCGGAAAAAAGCAGCACCGGAAAATAAACAAAGAGCTTAATCGTGGAAACGAGAAAAGCTGCAGTTAAGAGCTGGCCTAAGTTGTGGGCAACGCCCCCGGCCATGCTGATACCGATGGTGGAAAAGAGGCCGGTCTTTTTTAGAAGGACCATCACCGCCAGGCTCAAGAGTCCCCCGGCCAGGGAGTAGAGGGCACCGAAAAGCCCGTTGAACAAGAGGCCCGCCATGAGAATGCGCAGCACATTGATTATCAGCGTATAGCCGGTTCCCAGCAGATAGAGGGAGACCAGGATCACCAGATTGGCGATGCCCAGTTTGATGCCTGGAATGCCCACGCTGAAGGGGATGAGGGCTTCAATGTAGGAAAAGATCAGCGCCAGCGCCGCCATCATTGAGGACAGGGCGACTTTGTATGCAGTTGTCTGTCTGTTTTTCTTGGCCATAATATGAATCTTCCTGTCTATCGTGAAATTGCGTCGTATTCCTGGTTGTCGCCTTCTATCTCAATGACGATTTTGTTGGGCAGGCATACGATGCTTTGTGATGTTTTGGCGATTTTTCCCTGATGGACGCAGTCCTGCCCCTTACAATCGGAAAAGGTCATTGAAACCGCACCGTCTTTTATGGTAATCTTATTAATATGGTCATTCTGGTCAATGGTGATCGTTCGGTTCTCAGACAGGCTGTAATTGGCATATTCATCGCCGTTTACTGAGATGCGGACCATTTGTCCGGTTTCTTCTCCGGTGGTGAGCGCATAAGAACAGCCCAGACCGAACACAATCAAAAGGAGGGCCAGGATAACGTCTGCTTTTCGAATCATGTTAACTCCTTGGAGGTATTGATCTATATGAAGTTTATCAAAAAAAGTTTGCTGCTCGTTGTTTGCATGTGTATCATTATAACACAAACCGGCTGCGGAAGCGAAGAACCTGTTTCTGAAAATCAGTTCCGCCTGGATACCATTTGTACGATCACCATTTACGATCTGAAAAAATCCCAGGCGCAGGATGCGCTGGATAAAGCCTTTGCCTGCATAAAGGATTATGAGAACATGCTCAGCAAGACGGTAGAGGGCAGTGATGTATATAAAATTAACCATGCAGGGGGAAAGCCGGTGGCGGTCCATGGGGAGACTATGGAGGTAATCCAAAAAGGGATCGAGTACGGAAAGCTTTCCCAAGGCATGTTCGATATCACCATCGGCGCGGTTTCCGACCTTTGGGACTTTACAGGAAACAACCCGCGGGTGCCGGATGAAGAGCAGCTGAAAAAGGCTGTGAAAACGGTGGATTATCGAAAGGTAAAGGTTGAGGGAGATACGGCAGCCTTGACAGATAAGGACGCCCGTCTGGACTTGGGCGGTATCGCCAAGGGTTATATTGCTGATCGGGTTACGGAGGTTTTAGAAAAAGCCGGAGTAAAAAAGGCGATCATCGATCTTGGGGGAAACATCGTTACCATCGGATCAAAGGGAGAAGGCAAGCCGTGGAAGATCGGGATCGAGCGGCCTTATTCGGACCGGAGCGAAATCCTGGGAGCCGTAGAAATGGTGGATGCAACGATCGTCACCTCCGGCGTCTATGAACGGTATTTTGAGGCCGGGGGCAAGCTGTACCATCACGTGCTCAATCCCAAAACCGGCTATCCCATTGAAAACAATCTGGATGCGGTCACCATAAAAGCCGGCAAGGGCCAGTCGGTGGACTGCGATATTTTGGGCACCGTCTGTCTCATGCTGGGTATGGAAAAAAGCAGGGAATTGCTGGCGGGCATGGATGGAATTCAGGCCGCATTTATCGATAAGAATGACAAGGTGACGGAGATAAATGGTATGAAAGTCATGCCGGAAAAATAAGGAGGAAGAATGGTCAAGTTTCAAACAATAAAAGGGTTTTTCTACAGAAACCGTTATATTTTCCTGGCATTTTTCGTGCCTTTTCTGCTGATGCTGCTGGCTTTCATAGGGATGGATTTTTTTCCTTTCGGAGAGAACCAGTCGGCGGTGATCGACATGTATCATCAGTATTTTCCCTTTATCTATGAACTGCACGAAAAGCTGCAGAGCGGCGGCAGCTTGCTTTACAGCTGGAACGGGGGACTGGGCACCAACTTTCTGACCCTGCTTTCCTACTATGCTGCAAGCCCTCTTTATTTCCTCACTGTCTTTGTTCCTGACGCCTATATGATGGAAGCGGTGACGCTGATCATTCTCATTAAGGTCGGGCTGGCAGGGGCCTTTATGGCAATTTACCTGAGAGGCATGCACCAGAGAAGCGATTTTTCCACTGCAGCCTTTGCGGCGCTGTATGCGCTGTGCGCCTATGTTATAGGTTACTACTGGTGCCTCATGTGGCTGGATGTGGTGGCTCTGCTGCCGTTGTGCATTCTGGGACTGAACCGCCTCATTGACCGGGGGGAATTCAAGCTGTATACCATTTCGCTGGCGGCTATGATGCTGACCAATTATTATATAGGCGGCATGGTTTGTATTTTCATCCTGTTTTATTACCCGATCCTTTATTTTTCCAGGACCAACAAGCGGGGGATCGCAGGCTGCGCACGGATCACGGGCAAGGCGGTTCTTTGTTCTGCCGTCGGTATCATGATCTCCGGGATCACGCTGCTGCCGACTTTTCTCAATATGCAGAACACCTATTATATCGATTCCCAGATGCCGACCGATTCCACCTTTTACAGCCCCTTGATGGATGTGATCACCAATCTTCTTCCCAATACCCAGCTTACGGTGCGGGAGGGGCTTCCCAATATCTATTGCGGCCTGATCACTGTGATGATGTTTGTTTTTTTCCTTTTAGCAAAGCGTATTCCTGTTCGAAAAAAATTTCTTAACTGCCTATTCCTGGCCTTTCTGATCTTGAGCCTGAACTGGAATAAGCTGGATTTCATGTGGCATGGATTCCATTTTCCTAACCAGCTGCCTTTCCGTTACTCGTTTGTGGTATCTTTTTTACTGATCGCGCTGGCTTATGAGGCATTCATCCATTTTCGGGAGATTTCCCTGGTTCAGATCGCGGGGGTGACTGCGGGATTTTTGGGATATGTGATTCTGGTACAGAAAATTTTTAAAGACGATTTTTCGCAGGAATTTGTGTATGTGTGCCTGTTCCTGCTCTTTGTATATGCGGGATTTTTGGCTGTTTACAGAACGGGGAAGTTTGATCATACTTTGATGTGCTTTATATTGCTGGTGATCGTCGGTGGGGAACTGATGAATCATACAGCCATTGGAGTGGAGAAGGTCAGCTATACCAACCGGGCCGAATATTTTGCGGAAAGCGGTGACGTACGGACGCTGACAAGGGAAACCAGAGAAAGGGATGATGGTTTTTATCGCATGGAGGTAGCCAATCCGATCATTCTCAACTCTCCGATGCTTTACAGCTATCCCGGGGTATCTATGTTTTCTTCCACGGTCAATGGGGATGTTTCCTATTTGATGGAGCATATTGGTCTTGAGGCAAAGGATGTGAAGAATCGATATAACTATGTGATGACGACTCCGGTAGCTAATGCCATGCTCAATGTGAAGTATTTGATCGGCAGAGGTGTTCCTATCGAAGGGGAAAGCTCTCTATCGCTGGCTGGTGGAAAGGAAACGACTACGCTTTATGAAAATAAGTACGACCTTTCTGTCGGATATATGGTTAATTCGGCAGCTGCTTACAGCTGGGACTTTAACCAGGAAAATCCGTTCCACGTTCTCAATGACTTTGTAAAAACCGCGACAGGAACGGACGCCGGCATTTTCCATTCTGTCGGCGAACCCCAAATGACAGGCAGCGGCGTGTCGCTGGGCTCCTATGAAAACGGGCGGATCGGCTGTACGGTTGGCAGCGGGGAAACGAATCCGTCCGCCAAGCTGACCTTTACCTCACCTCAGGAACAGCAGGTGTATGTTTATATCGAAGTGGACGGAGCCGAAACGATCACTGCGAAAAGGGAGAGCGGTAATCAAATCGATTTGCGGGAAGATTGCGGAGCAGTAGTAAGTGTGGGCATGTGCCAAGCCGGAGAAACAGTCGACATTGACATTCAGTTTGAAGAAGGCCAGACAGGCGGCGCCATTACCGCATTTGTCTATGGAATGGATACAAAGTCTTGGGAACAGGCTTACAATCTGTTGGATGATGAGATTCTTAATGTTTCAAAGCACAGCGACACGTCGATCGAAGGAACCATTGATGTGAAAGAAAACGGTTATTTTGTCACATCGATTCCCTATGAAAAGGGCTGGACCATTGAAGTGGATGGGGAAGAACGATCCGCAGAAACCTTGGGCGGCGCGTTCTTAGCCATTCCCCTGGAGGCGGGACATCATCAAATCCGTATGACCTACCTGCCCGACGGGTTGATCCCTGGGATTCTGCTCAGCTTGTGCGGTATCGGCATTTTGATTGCACTTTGCTTTATCCGCAGAAAAACGGCAGGCTCAGGGCTTGGGGCCTCGAAGCAGGAGGAAAAGGCGGACAACCTGCCTGCCCTGCCTGCGGCGCCAATTGCAGGTAAGGCGGCAAGGCGCAGGCGGCGGCTGACTCCTCTCAGGTGCAGGCGGTTTTTGTAGGGGGCTTTAAAACGACCAGGCAGCAGATCGGGGAAAATTTCTGCGAAACTTCGCATTATTTACGCAAAGTAGTGGGTTTGCGGGGCCTGAGATGGAGAAGCGGCCGGGCTGGCTGCTGAAAGTTCAATTCGAGAGGCCGCAGCCGTTGGAAACTGCGTAAACTTTGCAAAAAAATTCACTTTTTTCCCCGAAAGCCTCATTCCTCTTTACGCATCCCTTCTCCCAATACACCCCTTTTCCCATTCAACAATTTTCGACATTGCTCTCAGCAGCGCCATTATCCCAACCCATTAGCCCCATGGAGCAGTTTTCAAGACAAATAAACGTTAAATAAATATCAATCGCTTTTGCGTAGTAAAGCAAAAGCGAATCGATTTCTAATTGAAATTTTAGGAATGTAAACGGTTTCAACTTCCGATATGACCTAGAAATCTGGATAAAATAAGGAAAATAAAGCAAGATAATACCGAAATTAGCCTAGACAAACCGCAAATATGACGGTAAAATGAAAAGCGTGAGAAGAAAAAGGATTAAGAAAAATGGATAAAGTTGAGTAAAGAAAAAACGTTAAACTAATAACAACGAATGGAAAATACTCACAAAAAGCACACTCATTTCAAACAACTCTATTTAGGGAGGAAATTATGGACAATATGGACAATAAGGAATTATATCAAAAAATTGATGAAATTATTGATGCCCACGCAAGTGAAAAGCCGATCGTTGCGATCTTGCAGGATATCCAGGAAGAATATCGATATCTGCCGCGGGAAGCTTTCGACTATCTGGCGCAAAAGCTGGGAGTCAGTCTCGCCAAGATCTACAGCATAGCCACATTCTACGAAAACTTCTCACTTTCACCCAAGGGAAAATACGTAATCAAAATTTGTGACGGTACAGCTTGTCACGTTCGGAAATCAATTCCGATCCTCGACGCTCTCAGGAAAGAACTAGGCCTTTCAAGCGAAAAAAACACCACGGACGATCTCATGTACACCGTTGAGACCGTCTCCTGTCTTGGAGCCTGCGGTCTGGCACCGGTTCTGACAGTAAACGATAAGGTATATCCGGCAATGACTCCGGAGAAGGCAGTCGACCTTCTTGCGGAATTAAAGTAGGAGGGAGCGTAAGTCATGGTTATAGAAAACAGAGAAACACTACAGAAATCAAGAGAAGCGTTCCTTGAGCAGATCGAACATCAGACGAAAAAAATCTACGTCTGCGGCGGAACAGGCTGCGTAGCCGGCGGCTCAATGGAAATCTATGAAAGATTGAAAGAACTCATCCAAGATAAAGGCCTGAAATGTCAGGTAGAGCTGGAGAAGGAAGAGGAAGGAAACCATATTGGCCTGAAAAAAAGCGGATGCCATGGATTCTGTGAAATGGGACCGCTGCTTCGAATCGAACCGGCAAAGCTTCTTTATTTAAAGGTCTCCCTGGATGATTGCGAAGAAATTGTTGAAAAATCCGTTGTTGGAGACGAGGTAATCGAGCGCCTCATTTACAGCAGAGACGGCATTACATATCCGGTGCAGGAAGAAATTCCTTTTTACAAAAATCAGAAAAGAATCGTATTGGAAGACTGCGGACAGATCGACGCGGAATCCATCGAAGAATATATTGCCTACGGCGGCTATAGTTCCCTTGAAAAATGCCTTTTCGACATTACCCAGGACGATATTATCAAGACCATCTATGATTCCAATCTTCGGGGCAGAGGAGGCGGCGGCTTCCCGGCCGGAAGAAAATGGTCCCAGGTAAAAGCACAAAAAGATCCTGTCAAATACGTTGTCTGCAACGGTGACGAGGGAGACCCAGGCGCCTTTATGGATAGAAGCATCATGGAAGGGGACCCTCACAAAATGCTGGAAGGCATGATGATCGCAGGTTACGCTTCCGGAGCAAAAGAAGGATACATCTATGTCAGAGCCGAATATCCGCTGGCTGTTCAGAGATTGGAAAAGGCCATTGCTGATTGCAAGCGGTACGGAATCCTGGGCAAAAACATATTGGGAACGGACTTCGAATTTGACGTTCACATCGTAAAGGGTGCAGGAGCTTTTGTCTGTGGAGAAGGAAGCGCACTGACGACTTCCATTGAAGGCGACCGGGGTATGCCGCGAGTAAAGCCGCCGAGAACCGTTGAACACGGCCTCTACGGAAAGCCGACACTCCTGAACAATGTTGAGACCTTTGCCAATGTTCCCATTATTCTGGAAAAAGGCGCTGATTGGTATAAGACCATCGGCCCTGTGAAGAGCCCGGGAACCAAGGCTTTCGCATTGACCGGAAATATTGTAAACACAGGTCTTATCGAAGTACCGATGGGAACGACGTTAAGGCACATCATCTTTGATGTAGGCGGCGGCGTAAGAGGCGGCAAGAAATTTAAAGCTGTTCAGATCGGAGGACCTTCCGGCGCATGTCTGACCGAAGAACACCTGGATCTGCCCCTTGACTTCGACAGTCTGAAAAAAGCGGGAGCTATGATCGGATCCGGCGGACTGGTTGTTATGGATGAAGATACCTGTATGGTGGAAGTCGCCAGATTCTTTATGAACTTTACCCAGAACGAATCCTGCGGTAAGTGCGTTCCCTGCAGAGAAGGAACCAGAAGAATGCTGGAAATCCTGGAGCGGATCGTTGCTGGAAAAGGCGAGCTGTCCGATATCGATATGCTGGAAGAACTGGCCGATACCATCACTTCCACAGCCCTGTGCGGCCTGGGAAAAACAGCAGCCAACCCAGTTGTTTCCACATTAAAATACTTTAGAGATGAATACGTTGAGCATATTGTAGATAAGCACTGCAGAACCAAGAACTGCCAGGCGCTGAAAAAAATCTACATTGAAAAATATCATTGTAAGGGATGCAGCCTTTGCGCGAGAGTCTGCCCGGTGGATGCGATCTCCGGAAAGCTCAAAGAGCCGTTTGAAATCGATCAGAGCAAGTGCATCAAGTGCGGTGCCTGCATGAGTTCCTGCAAATTTAAGGCGATCAAGGAGGATTAATCAAAATGAATACGATGAATAATAAGAAGTTTATGATAATCGATGGTCTTCCGGTAGCCATTGAGGGAGAGAAAAATATCTTAGACGTAATCAGAAAAGCAGGAATTGACCTGCCGACTCTGTGTTACTATTCAGCTTTATCCACATACGGAGCTTGCAGAATGTGCGTTGTGGAGGGGAAAAATGGCGATATCATGGCTTCCTGCTCCACACCGCCCCGCTCCGGAATGGAGATCAAGACCAATACACCAAGACTTCAGAAATACAGAAAAATGATCCTGGAACTGATGCTGTCCGACCACTGCAGAGAGTGTACCACTTGCGAAAAGAACTTTGACTGCAAGCTGCAGGAACTGGCTCAGCGTTTCGGTCTGAAAGACGTCCGCTTCGATCAGTACAGCATCGACGATACGCGGGACGATTCTTCTCCGGCGATTATGAGAAACCCCAACAAGTGCATCATCTGCGGCGACTGTGTACGCATGTGTTCGGAAATCCAGAACGTGGGAGCCATTGATTTTGCTTACAGAGGATCGAAAATGGAAGTTACCACTGCGTTCAACATGCCGATTTCAGAGACCAATTGCGTAAACTGCGGTCAGTGCGCGGCTATTTGTCCGACTGGCGCCATCACCATTAAAAACGATCTTCAGCCCCTGTGGGATGACCTGCATGACAAGGATACCATTGTGGTGGCACAGATCGCACCGGCTGTAAGGGTGGCTCTGGGCGACGAATTCGGTATCCCCAGAGGAACCAACGTAATGGGCAAAATTGTAAGCGCTCTGAGAAGAATGGGATTTGATGAAGTCTATGATACAGCTACCGGCGCTGACCTGACGGTTATTGAAGAGGCCAACGAGCTGGTGGGCAGACTGGAAAAGGGCGAAAAACTGCCTCTATTCACATCCTGCTGTCCGGCATGGTTCCGCTATGCGGAGATCAATCATCCGGAACTGATGGACAACATTTCCAGCTGCAAATCTCCGATGGAGATGTTTGGTTCGGTTCTCAAAGAGAGAGCCAAGCTCAATGAAAAGGGCAAAAAACCCAAGAAAACCAAGGTCGTAGCAATCATGCCTTGTACGGCTAAAAAATACGAAATTCACAGAGAAGAATTCCAATATGACGGTGAACCGACCATTGCCCATTCCATTACCACGATGGAACTGGCCAATATGATTCGGGAAGCGGGCCTGCGCTTTGAAGATATCCTGCCGGAAGCAGTTGACATGCCTTTTGGCATTGCCAGCGGAGCGGGCGTGATCTTCGGCGTGACCGGCGGTGTAACCGAGGCGGTTATCCGTTACGTCATGGGCGATGCGGCCAGAGAACATTTGGCGGATATTTCCTTTACCGGTGTGAGAGGATTTGAAGGACTCAAGGAAGTAAAGGTTCCTTATAAGGATCGTGAACTTAACATTGCGATAGTCAGCGGTCTGAAGAATGCGGAAAACCTGATCCAGGCTATCCAGGCCGGTGAAGTGGAATATGACTTTGTAGAAGTCATGGCCTGTGAAGGCGGATGTATCGCCGGCGCCGGACAGCCCTTCGTAATCGGCAGAGCTAAGCCGGAGCGTTCCGAAGGAATGTACCAGGCAGACAGAATGTCCAATGTCAAACTGTCTGCGGAGAACCCGGTAACCGACGGACTTTATGCAAGCCTGCTTGTGGGTGATAAGGCACACCACCTTTTACATTATAAATAAAACAGAAAAAACAGTGAGGGGAAAAACGGTCCGATTGAGGGCCGTTTTTTCTGTTTTCAAAAGGGTATTTAGTTGGCAGACTTCCATTTTTTCATCAGCTTCTCCATTGCAGCCGGGATATCGGCCAGTGGAATTTGATTGTAATAGAGGATCAGCGACGTGGAGTTCTCTTCCGATTCACCGGTGTAGGCCGAGGTTGGAATAGCGGCAATGCCCAGGGCTTTTGCATCGGTGCAAAGCTCCTGAGCGCTTTTCGAACTCTTTACGCGAACGATGATGTTGATACCGGACGAGGTATTAGTTGGCTTGGTGAAATTGGTGTTCAAACAGCGTACGACTGCCTGCAGCTTTTGTGCGTACAGGTTGCGTAATTTTTTGATATTGGTTTGATAGAATCCCCGCTCCATGAACAGAGCTAAAGTCAGCTGTTCCATCTTGGAGCAGGTCTGTGTATAATCGCCGCGGATCGTCTGAAAGATTTCCGCCATAGCAGGGGGCAAAACCATATAACTGATCTTGATGGAGGAAAAGAGGGTGGTGGAGAACGATCCCAGATAGACCACCCTTTCCTTGGTATCCAGTCCCTGGAGGGCTGGAATGGGTTTGCCGAAATAGCGCAGCTCACTGTCGTAATCATCTTCCATAATGATGCTGTCGTTTTTGATGGCCCATTCCAGGAGCTCGTAGCGCTTGCCGATGGGCATGACGGCGCCGGTGGGCACCTGATTGGAAGGGCTCACATAGACAGCGGAGCGGATATTGGAAGGGAGCCGGTCGATGGTAATCCCTTCTTTTCCAACCTTAACCGGTGTGATGGAAAACCCGCGGTCGCGGAAAATGTTGTTGACCGGCATGTAGCCTGGATCCTCCACGGCAACGTGGTCGATGGCCATTTTTTTCAGGATATTGGCAAGATGATTGGTAATCTGCTGTGTTCCTGCGCCGATGACAATCTGAGCAGGATCGCAGATCACACCACGGAACTGGTAGAGATATTTGGAAATTTCATAGCGCAGAGCCATTTCTCCCTGAGGATCGCTTTCAAAAAATAGAAGCGGGGAATATTCGGTAATGACTTTATTGGCGCATTTTTTCCATTTATTGAAGTCAAAGCATTCCAGGTCATAATAGAACTCCGGTTCCTGAGTTTCCATGGTCCGATCCAGAGGTGAGATGCTCCGCTTCTTGAAGACGGATACAGCTTCCGTGGGCAGCACGTTGCCCGCATAATATCCCGATTGGGGTTTGCTGTATATGTAGCCTTCCACCATCAGCTGACTGTAGGCCAATTCCACTGTGGTCATGCTCAGTCCCAGGGTTTTTGACAGACTACGCAAAGAAGGCAGCTTTTCACTGCTGTGAATTTCGCCTGAGAGGATTGCTTCTTTTATGTAATCATAGAGCTGGAGGTAATAGGCTCTTTTGGAATGTTCGTCAATGTTGGGAATGATAGCTTTCATAACGTTCCTTTCTGTACCTATAAAAATATTTATTTTTGTATATTCCTTTATATACACTTACCCTGTATTATAGTGTATAGCGAAAAATTAGTAAAGAGAGGAAGTACAAATGAAAAATGCAGGACAGACAACGAAACTCGTTATGACTGCGCTGATGATCGGTATTATAATTGTTTCTATCATGTTTATTAAGTTCCCGATTCCAGGAACGCAGGGCTATGTCCATCTAGGAGACGCTATGATTTTCCTTGCTGTATTGGTATTGGGCTGGAAATACGGCGCTGCGGCTGCGGCCATTGGCGGTGCCCTGGGCGATATTATGGGCGGCGCTGCTGTCTGGGCGCCATGGACATTTGCTATCAAGGGAATTATGGCTATCATCATGGGATTGTTCATCGCGGCCACATTGAAGAAAAAGCCGCTGGCCATTGCAGGGGTACCGGTCATGGAACTGATCGGCATGATTCTGGCGGGTATTTTTATGGTGATCGGGTACTACGTGGCCGAAGGGGTGATCATTGGAAACTGGGTGACACCGGTTCTGGGCGTACCTTGGAACATCGGACAGTTCATAGTCGGTATGGTCATTGCAGGTGTTCTGGCGGCAGCCCTGTATAAGACGCCGGCACGGAAGTACTTTGCCTATGTCTTGGATAATAAGCAGCTTTCGTAAGCCTGCTCAATAAAAAACGGGGCGTCCGCATGAAAAGTGCATTCTTTCATGCGGGCGCCCCGTGTCATTTAACGTTGCTGCAACGTTGTCACCTATGACCGTATTGCGTCATTCCCCAAAAAGATCAGCTCTTTAAAGGAAGCAGTTCATTGACCAGCAGATAGTCAGCGGCCATGATTTCTTCCTTAAACAGCTTAAACGCGCCGCGGCTGGCAAAGAAGCTGCTTGCACCTTTTTCCGCCAAACGCTCGGCGATATACAGCATGAGCGTCACTTCACTCAGCTTGCGTCGGGCATCCTCCGGTGATCGGATATCCCGAATATCCGGTTTGGGAGCCTGAGAAAGAGCCTGCAGCATATGGCTGTGGAGCTGTGTTTTTTTGTAAATAAGCGTGGGATCCAGCTTGAGAATTTTTGCCGCTGCCTCAGCGCCCGACCGTTGGTGAGGTGTTAATTCACCTTTAGAAAACGTAAACTTTTTTCCTTCAAAGACACCAAAGGCTTTCATGGTATCCAGATAACCCAGGCGAATGATGCGCCGGGCATTATCGGTATTGAAGATGAGGAAGTTTCCCAAATCCCAGTGGCTTTTGATCATCACCAGCTTTGATGCGGTTTCCTCGGCCAGTTCAACGGTATCTCGGCGGACAAAACCCGCCGCTTCTAAATAAACAGCGATGATATTGTCCGCCCCCTTCTTCAGCGCCAACTCTACTGGCATTACATCCACATAGCCTCCGTCGATATAGCGGACGCCGTCGATTTCTCTGGCCTGCACTGCCGGAAAGCAAGATGCGCTGGCCAAAATATAGTCCTGCAGTTTTCCCTGCGGAATGTCTTCAGCAAACAGATAATGAGGCTTGAGTGAGGGGAATTCTACGGTCACAACGCCCAGCTTTATTTGTGAACGGCGAATGGTTTCCTCGCTTACATACTTTTCAACAATCTTTTCCAGACCAGATGTACCCGCGCCTCCCTTCGTAATGATTTCCTTGGCGTAGGCGATTGCTTCACCGGCCGTCATACCGGCAATCTCAAAATCAAATCGGCCAGTCTCCTTGCCGCCGTCGCTTTCCAGGTCAAAGACCATGTGAGTCTCCAGCTCCTTCCAAAGATTCACCGCCAGTTCAAAGTCATCCTGAGCAACCATAGCACCGTTCAGTGCACCGACCGATGTCCCCGTAACAATGTGGATGGGCACGCCGAGCTCACGAAGCGCCTGCCATACACCAATTTCGTAGCCGCCGCGGGAGCCGCCGCCGCTGAGTACCAAAGCATTTTTTTCCATAAAATCCCTTTCTAAATGAACATCCCCTAAAAATAGTCCTTAATAGAATATTAGCAATGAAGCAAAAAAAATACAAGGAATAAATAGGTAAGAGCATAATGATATAGGAGTTGAACATATGTTTGCGATATGGTAAAATAAGAACACAAGTTCAAAAGGAAGGGAGAAGCAGTTATGGATCTGATGTTTGATAAATTGAAAATACTGGCGGACAGCGCCAAGTATGACGTGTCCTGTTCCAGCAGCGGCGTGGGCCGCAAGAACAACGGAACGATTGGCAGCGGAGCTGCGGAAGGGATTTGCCACTCTTGGTCAGCGGACGGCAGATGCATTTCATTGTTAAAGGTTTTGTTTACCAATAAATGCGTTTACGATTGCGAATACTGCGTCAACCGCCGCAGCGCCGATACTGGAAGAGCTTCCTTCGAACCGGAGGAACTGGCGCGGCTGACCATTGAATTCTATCGACGAAATTATATCGAAGGCCTCTTCCTCAGTTCTGCAGTGGAGCGCTGCCCGGACTATACAGCAGAGAGAATTTTGCAATGCCTGCGGCTCTTACGTAGAGAATTCGGATTTGCCGGCTATATCCATGCCAAGATTATCCCCGGCGTATCTCAAGAACTGATTCATGCCATTGGCCTGGAGGCCGACCGGCTCAGCGTCAACATTGAGATGCCTACGAGCAAGAGTCTGGAACTGTTTGCTCCTCAAAAAAAACCAAAACAAATTTTTAGCCCCATGCGACAGATAACTAATACGCTTATTGAGAGAAAGGCGCTTAAAGGACCTGGCACCATGTTCAAAGGGCAGGAACTGAATTCACATTTAAACTATTTGAGCCCCGGCCAGAGCAGCCTCTCCCTCGATCCGCAGCAGATCCGGGAAAACCAGAACCAGCAAGATCAAAATATTCTGGCCGCGGCGGCGGTGCTGCCGGCTCGATTAGGAAGAAAAAAGGAGGTCTTTGCTCCCGCCGGACAAACCACGCAAATGATTATCGGAGCAGGTCAGGAAACCGATAAACAAATCCTGACTACCACCGAGAATCTCTATCATACCTTTAAGATGAAGCGGGTATATTACAGCGCCTACATTCCGGCTGTTCCTTCTCCTATTCTGCCTGACGTGCTGACGGCTCCGCCTCTGGGGAGGGAACATCGGCTGTATCAAGCGGACTGGCTGCTGCGGTTCTATGGATACAGCGCCGGTGAGCTTCTCGATGACGAACACCCCAATTTGGATCCTGACCTGGACCCGAAAGTTACCTGGGCGCTCCGCCATCTGGATCAATTTCCGGTGGAAATTAATAAGGCTCCCATGGATTTACTGCTACGCATACCGGGGGTGGGGGTGCAATCGGCTCAGAGAATTCTCCGCCAGCGAAGAATTTCTGCTGTGAAGTACGATGATCTGAAAAAAATAGGCGTTGTCTTAAAGCGGGCAAAACATTTTTTGACCTGTTCGGGGAAATATTACGGTGAGAAAACCTTTATGCCCCATGTCATAAAAAATCAAATATTGCAAATAAACGATGGGGTTCAAATGTCAATGTTTGGCGACAATTCTCAATCCTTGCTGACACAAGGGGATCAGAGAGGAACGGTGTTGATCCATGGTTGATTATCTGTACGACGGAACCTTTGAGGGACTTCTGACTTGTATTTATCATCATTATTATACGGAAAAGGCCAGCGGTATCTTCCGAAAAGAAGAATACCAGTCCACAATGCTTGGCGGATACCAGGAGGTGGAAACAGAGGAGGAGAAGACGATTACCGTTTATGAAGCCATTGAAAAAAAGATTTCCTCTGAGGATTTGAAGCGGGTCTATAAGGTGTTCATGTCCAGCGTGGCAAACAAGGAGACGAAAATTCTCAACTATGTGCGGCTGGGCTTTGTCAAAGGTTCCTGCGTCAGCATGCTCCACGGCGATCCCATCGTCTATGAAGTCCAGCAGGCGGAACGGAAGGTCAACGGCGAGGTGCACCGACTGAAGGGACTGATTCGTTTTTCCGAGCTGGGAAACAAGGTCTTGTACAGCCCCATTGAACCGGACCATGATCTGATCGAGTTTTTGGCGGACCATTTCTGCGACCGCTTCAAAAATGAACCCTTCATTATCCATGATGTGAAACGGAGCAAAGCCCTGATTGCTTATCAGGGAAGCTGGTATATCAGCCGCTTTACCAAAGACGAGCTTTCTCCCCTGTCGGAAGAGGAGAAAGAATACCGGCGCCTTTGGAAATCCTATTTTGAGAATATGGCGATCCGGGAAAGGATTAACCCCCGCTGCCAGAAAAATCTCATGCCGGTGCGATATTGGAAACATTTGACCGAATTCCAGCTTTAGTACATCGTCCGGCCCTTTGCCTGTGGTCTAGTATAATGTCCGTTTAGTGTTTGAATAAATACGCCAAATCACTTGACAGATGATCAATTGCACTAGGCTAGTCCACTTTTACACCTTCCAGTTCCAGCAGATATTTTTTGATGTGAGTACCTCCCGCATAACCGGTCAGGCTGCCATCAGATCCGATGACTCGATGGCAGGGAATAATAATCATGATCGGATTGCGGTTGTTGGCAAGTCCCACTGCCCGAAACCCCTTGGGGCATCCGATGGCTTCAGCGATGTCCTTGTATGTACGGGTCTGGCCATAGGGGATTTCCTGCAAAGCGGCCCAGTCTTTTTTTTGAAATTCTGTACCATTGGGCTTCAAGGGTAGATCGAAGTCCGTCCTCTGGCCGGAAAAGTATTCGTCCAACTGACTTCTGACCCTGCGTGTAAGCGGTGTTTCTTCCCTAGAATATTCTCCGGTTACCGGCGGTTCGTCACAATCCAAAGCTAGGTCGGTTAGCGCGCTGTCCTCGGTGACAATGCGGAGGATGCCTACTGGAGAATCGTAGAGTGTGATATGCTTCATAATCGGTTCCTTTCTCCCTGCCTTCTCAGCGATCTGAGATGCAGAATCTTTTTCATTTATTTTACCCTGCCAGGCGGCAGCTTGCAAGATACCTTGTACAATCAGAACTGCAAGTATATTTAGAACGAAAAGGCCGGATTCATTTTTGACACTCACACTTCGCACCCTGCTTTCTTTACCCGTCAGAATAGAAAGCCCGACCGTTTGTTGATGACCTGAATTGTACGTTTTGTGTTCCGATTATTACATGATGGACAACCAGGCTAAAAAAATGATAAAATAATATACAGGAAAGACGCAAATGTGACTGTATGTGGAATTTTATAAAATGAGGAAGACACTATGTGGAAAATACTGATTTGTGATGACGACGCTGTCTTTCTGGAATTACTCAAAAAGAGCGTCATAAAAGCCGCAGGGGATCGGATAAGGGAAATCAGGACGTTTGTTGAAAAGGAACAGATTGAATTCTATGCTGCCGAGCACCCTAACGAGGCGTATATCGTATTTCTTGATGTGGAGCTGGGGGAGAACAATGGAGTAGACAGCGCTAAACGGATTTTGAACATTCAGCCTAACTCGCAGATTATTTTTGTCTCTGCACATGATAAATATTACTTGGATGTATATGAAGTGGATCATATTTTCTTTTTGAAGAAGCCTTTGGAAGCCGAACAGCTGCGCAAGGCGCTGAAGCGGGCTGCGGACAAGCTGGAAGGCGTAAAAGGGGATGGATTTGTTGTAGTCAATAAAAAAGGCGCTCAAAAGCTCAGCTTCAATGAAATTCTATTCTTTGAAAAAGAGAAGCGTAAAATCCATGTTCATACAACAAAGGACGTAATTACGTTTTACGGAAAATTTGACGATATAGAACCGCAGCTGGATGATCGATTTATCCGGTGTCATAACAGTTATATCGTCAATATCAGCAAGGTAAAGAAAATGGGAAATCGAAAATTCTACTTTGACACTGAAAAGGTGGCTCCAATCAGTAAAAGCTATTACTCGGATGTTCGGGATATCTTTCTCGATTACTTGGAGCGGAATTTTTGACCATGCGGCCAAAGCCTTGACAACGGCGGATAAAACTGATAATGTAATCGCAAGAACTGTTCCAGGTGCGGACAGAGGTGTGAAAGTTATGCAGGGCTGGGGGGAAATATCTTCCCGGCCTTTTTTGTAAGGAGGGGGATTTATGTATTGTGAAAATTGTGGTGCGAGAATCGATGATGACTCAAAATTCTGTGAGAATTGCGGTGTGCTGGTGAAATCGGAGGCAGAGCCGTCTATAGAGCCCAAAGCTTCTGAGCCGGAAACAGATCCGGTCGAGCAGGAAGAAAAGGGAATCACAGATTTGGACCAGCTGATGGAGGTGGATATGGGATTGCCGCTGAAAGAGGAAATGGAGACGACACAGATCTTTACAAAGGAAAGCTTTTTCAGTGAAATGGAGCAGGAAAAAGCGGCCCAGGAGATCCAGGAGGAAACTGTGGAAGAAATGGAAGAGACAGCGGAGGAAACCGGAACTCAACCCTTCTTTTCTGCCCCAATCCAAACACAGAAAGCGGAGCCAGAAAAGGAAGATGCGATACGAGCAAGCGCCGAGCCTGAGGAGGAGCAAGAGCTCGAACTTACTCCTACTGAACCGAAAGCTTCGGAACCAGAAGAAACGCTGCCGATTGAGGAGCCTGAAGAAAGCCAGCAAGAACGCTTTATCTGGAAAAAAGAGGAGGATCCGGAAGCAGTGCCGATCGAGGCGGAAGCTCCAGAAGGCGATTCGCAGCCGGAAGAACTTGCAGGAGATGAACCAGAGGCAAGCAACCTGCCTCCTGAAGACGAGGAAGGGGACAGGCCGCTGTTTTGTATGGCCTGCGGCAAAAGACTGCCCAAGGGCGCAGCTTTTTGCGATATTTGCGGAACACCCACAGGAGAAGTTGCGCCGGTGGAATTACATAAGAGAAGGCCGGATCAGGGACTGCTGATAGCACTGGCGAAGGGATTCTTTGTACGTCCTGCCGCTGCCATTGAAAAAGCTGCCTCGGAAAATGGATTTTTGCCGGGGATTGTGTTCCTTTTAATCAAAGATGTGATAGTAGCCGTTCTGTCGGCAGTCTTTATGGGCAAGCTGTCTGCATCGCTGGGCGTTTTCGGCTCCTGGCTGATCCAGGGAGACCCCTTTGGATTTGGCGCCAAGGCGTTCCTTCTTAGCGTTGTTTTGGATGCGCTGTGGATTGGACTTTTGTTCGGCGCGGGTAAGCTGTTTAAAGGCAAGGGAACTATTCGGGAATTGACCGGGGCCTGCGGGACTGCCAGTCTTTTGGCGGCGGTTCTGCTGATCGTTACGACCATATTGACCGCTTTGGTACCTGTCGCAGCCCTTTGTGCGGCGCTGATTACCTTAGCGGCGACAATCGCGGTTATGACAAAAGCTACAGCCCAGGCAATGCAGATGGAAGACGATCTTTCCATATATGCAGTACCGCTGGCATTTGCCTGCTTTAGCATCATTGTCTTTGTTGTATTGCGCCTGCTCGCATAGGGGAGGACGATAACAGGAGTGGTACCATGTATTGCAAGAATTGCGGAAATAAAATAAGCGAGGGCGCTAAGTTCTGCAAGAGCTGCGGCGCTCCGGCCGTTGAACCGTCGGAAAAACGGGAAACGGAACAGGCCAGAAGAGAAAGCATTCGCAGGGAAAAGGCAAAAAAAAAGAGGAAAATTCTGCTGGCGTGCCTCCTTCTTTTGGCTGTCTGCGCCTGCGTCGTTTTTGCATATGTAAAACCCAATTGGATTGACAGGAAAACGGCCAAACCGGAGGATGGCAAACCGGCGGCGGCCGCCCTGGCAAAAGGCGAGACGGGAAATTCTTTTGCTAACTTAGCCAACGGCGGAGAATTGGTTGAGAGCGGATCTTGGATTTACTATTCCAACGGGCAAGGCATTTATAAAACTGCCGATATGTCTGAGGAAGGGACACAACTGTGCAGGGCCACGGTTCCCGGCAACCTGAACGCAGCGGGAGAGTGGATTTATTACACAGCAGCAAAGGGAACAGAGCATTACAATGTGATCTACCGGGTGAGAATGAACGGCAGCGAGAGCGAGATGCTTTCTGAGGAGCCATGTACCATGCTGACGGCGGCGGGAGACAAACTATATTATCAAATAGTTGATCAAAATTCCGAAGGCTATGAAGGAAAACTGTTTTCCATGAATATGGATGGGAGCGGCGTTAAACAAGTGTTGGAGGATCAGATCCGTTTTTTAGGTATTGAGAAGGATTGGATTTATTATACGACCTATCAAGGGGAACAGAATACACTTTATCGAGTGAAAACCGATGGAACCGAAGAGGAAAGGCTGATATCCGAGTTTCGGTCCTGTTCTGTTCCCGTTGTGAAGGATGGTTGGCTTTATTATGGCAGAGCGGCTGAGGATGGTTCCTGGAAGTTATGCAGGCAGAAGCTGTCTGCTGACGGCAAGCGGGAGGACATCGTCCAGGCAGCGGCCAGCAGTTCTTATTGGGAGATTGCCCTCAATGTTTGCGATGGTTGGGTTTACTACGTAGATTTGGGAAATACGAAAGATACAGAAGAGCCCCAAGAACGTGTTTGTCGGGTAAAAGTCGACGGCAGCGAGCCAGAGCTTATGTCGGACGGCGGGTGGAGCTGTCGTATTTTTACAGCGGATCAGGATGTTATGTGCTGTTTCTCCAAGAATAGCGCCGATGAATTGGAAAATTGGCAGTTAGAATGGGAAGTCATGGAATAGAAACGAGCGGGCGGTCTTTATCTTTATGATGAGGCAGTCCGCTCTTTCGACAGTTATCCCAGCACCAGCGACACAGAGGTTTGGAACGTATCACCCTGATCTGTCATTTTCATAGTACCGTCATATTTTTTTACAATACTGCTTAGGATATGAAGTCCTAAGCCATGGTAATCTTTATTCAGTTTGGTCGTTTGCATATTCGTTTCAATAGGGCGGGCCGTAGATACTTTTGTATTTTTGACACGTATTAATAAAATTCCGCTTCGAAAATCACAGTGCAGCGTTACAAAGGGATGAGGGTCTGACGCAGCATGAGCGGCCTCGATGGCATTATCCAATAGATTGCCGATCAATGATGTTAATTCGATCTCCGTCATTTTATTCTCTGGGATCTGAAAGCGGGAAACCTCAAACCTGATATTCAGATTTTGGCATACCGCTGTCTTGCTGAACAACAGCGCATCTGCTACCGGATTTCCCGACTGGACCATAGAAAGCAGCGCATTGCAGCTGTCCAGGCAAGCTTGCTCCATGTGGAGTTGCTGGGAGAGATCACGGACCGCATCGCTTTCGAATACTTGTGCCGCTTTACGGACCTCACTGGACATTTCGCGGACTTCTTCAGAAAATGAGCGCAGGCCTTCCATATACTGGTCCTGCGCAGTCCATTGTTTTAGCATCGTCTGATTCTCTTCAACGATTTTTTTATGAGAACGGTAAACAAGCACAAAGACAATCGTCAGCACAGCCAGCAAGATCATCATTAGGAGGACAGCGTCAGTATAAATAGCCATTTATGCTCCCCTTTCTTCCAGCATGCCTTGCCATTTTTTCGCAGAAGCATGGATTGAATCAGCTGATAAAGAGGATCTCGGCGAAGCTTTAATTGCCAGAACCGCGGGGGCTGGTGCCATGGAGCTTTGAAAATGAGCGGACAGGAGGGATCCTCGCTTAGGCTGATCTCACACGCTTCCCATGTGCAGCCGTAGCGATCAGTAAAGGCCTTCAGATAATAATAGAGGATGTAGCATTCCCGGTCACTCAGCCCTTGGATTTGAAGTTCTTTCCAGCGAAAAGCTTCCTCCGCTTTCCGTTCAATTTGATCACAATGGGACAGAAAGGATTGGCAGTAATGATCAGCATAAGGACTCTTTATAAGATCTAAGTGTTCGAGAACATTCAAATGATTAATCAGGTCGTGGCGCAGGCCCCGCATCTGGAATTGGAGGGTAACAATCGATTTATAATACGCATGCTGCAAATCCATTTCCACTTGCAACATACGCCTGTTTTTGCGGATATGGATCCGGTCATACAGAAAAAAGACTAGAATCGCCGTCAAAAGCCATATGCACAGACCAATACAGAAAAAAACCGCCAGGTTCACGTTTGCCGCCGCACCGCCGATCATATATGAATTGAGTTCTTTAGAAAGGCCAGAAACGAGGGCGATTACCGAGTCAGCCAGATAAATACCGCCATAAATCACCGAGGGAATCTGTTCCAGCTTCGTCCATAGTCTGCGCCTCGCCAGACTTGCCAGGAAAAGCGCGATGCCTGAAGCAGCCGCGGTAATCAGCAGGGGAGCCGCGTCTTTGGGAGACTGGGCATCCATGATGGAAGGTCCCAGCATATAATATTTCCGCAGCAGGTGGAAAAGAGTCATAAACGGCAGTGCTGCCACGGAAAAAATAAGAAACAATCCGCAGTTTCGAGCAGCGGATCCCTTGACATATCGATGAAAAAAGAAAATCGGAAAGCCATAATAAAAGAGAATGTCCAATATGATATACATAGGATGATGCATGACAAAATCCGGATCGCTTTCATGAAAAGAAGCTATGACTGAGGTCACATTGGTCAGGGCAGAAAACAGGCCAAACACGATCAGAGCATTGCGCCGCTTCCGCTTGAACGTAAAGAGGATCAGCAGCAGTGCTGCTGAAAAAGCAAGATTTACGATGCACTCCAGCGACACGTAGATCATATTCCACATGGCTAAAAAACTCCTTTCCCTTTTCTTCTATTATCGCATGGTCTGTTTAAAACCACCAGTGGAATTTGTGCAAAAATAATAGGAATCCGTACGATTTTGCTGACGCTTGTGGTATAATTGCATAAAAGATCGCCGCGGGGCGATTGGACAAGATGGAGGAAAAAGGAGCAGGTATGAAAAAAGTAGTTTCAGTGGTATTGGCCCTGGTCGTGATTGTGGCGATGACGGCCTGCGGCAGCAAAGAGGATGTGAACAAAGCCGAAGGGAATAAAGACGGCCAAGTGGCGTACAAGTACTATGAGATGATGGACGGCGATAACCCCCAATATTACTTTGAAGCCAACATGGAGGATCAATTCCTGGACGAAGAGGCATCACCGGACGAGGAAGTTCCAGAACCGACCAAGGGCATCATGGCCGAAGCCCGGGACGGCAAGGATAAGTTTGTCCTCCTGGAAGGCGAAACGGAATTTGTGAGCCGCCAGATCGAAACCGGAAAAGATTCTTTCGAGGTTCGGGATTCTGAGAAGAAATACACCAAAACGGAAGCCGAGCCGGAAGAGGACATGAAAATGGTCTATGTCAAAACCGATAAACTGGAGATGGACGGAACAACCTATCAGTATGATGAATACCAGTCAAGTTATGAATTGCCGTCAGACCTTGATGAGGAAGTTATGGACACCTATCTCTATATAAAGAGGTTTCTTGTGGACGATCAGGGTGAACTGAAGGCGCTGATCTACCGCCAGGAGATGCAGGGTAAGGATGGAAAGGAAAATCAGCCGATCTATCAGAGAATAGAACGGATAACGAAATTGGAGTCCAAGGCGCCCAAGGATCTCTTTGAAATTCCCAAGGATTACAAAGAGGTTGAGGAACTGGACGATGAAGCCGCGTATGATGATGAAGAGTTGTTGGAGGAGGAGTAATTATGGATGCGAGAGTTAAGGATATCGTTGAAAGGAGTCAACATATCGTTTTCTTCGGCGGGGCGGGAGTATCTACGGAAAGCAATATCCCTGATTTTCGATCGGAGAGCGGCCTCTACAGCGCCGTTTCTCAATATGGACAGTCGCCTGAAACCATGCTTTCCCATACATTTTTTCGGAATAGCATGGAAACTTTTTTCGATTATTACAAAAATAATCTGATTTATCGCGATGCCAAGCCCAATAAAGCGCACATTGCTCTTTCCAGGTTGGAAGAAGAAGGGAAGCTGAACGCCGTTGTGACACAGAATATCGACGGACTTCATCAGATGGCCGGCAGCAAACAGGTCTATGAGCTTCACGGATCGGTCCTGCGCAACTATTGTGTGGATTGCGGAGCTTTTTATGATCTGGATTATATTATGGATGAAGCGCATTGTGACGGGCTTATACCAAAATGTGAAAAATGCGGCGGTGTTGTAAAGCCAGATGTGGTTCTATATGAGGAAGCGCTGGACGAGCAGGTTATATCGGGGGCTGTTGCAGCCATCCGCAGGGCGGATACGCTCATCGTTGGCGGTACATCCCTGGTGGTATACCCTGCCGCGGGCCTGATCAATTATTTCGGCGGCAAAAACCTGATTCTTATCAATAAATCAGAAACCCAGTATGACAGCAGAGCCAGTCTGGTGATCAACGATTCTATTGGAGCAGTGCTGGGAGACTGACGCGCCGCTTGGAATGCTGCGGGAAGCCATGGCAGAAGCGAGCACATAATAAAAACTGGAAAAAGTGTATAAGAGCGTATGAGCGGGTGCGACAGCCGTTGCCATACGCTCTTTTGTTTTGGCCTCCCACCGGATCCCTAACCAGATTCTCAGTACGACTAAATCAGGGGCATGTATCTCTTTGTCTCTATTTTTGAAGGGCTCACTATCAAAAAACTGCAGCGCAGCGGGGTAGCTGCTCACGGAATGGGGTGAAATGTGAAACGAATGGAAAAATAAAGATTGTTGTTGTGAGCTGCAGGCTGAGTGCGGACTGGAAGAGTGCTATATGAATGAGAACAGCCGCCAGAAACAAGGCTGGCAGTGCCAAGTGATCCCTAGCTGTCCGCCTCCTTAACCGGAATCAGGAAATAATACAACAAAAACATATATATATAAGTAGAAAAAAGTTTTAAAGCTGGGGGAACTATAGTATAATAAATTATTATTTACAAAAGGGAGGACGGTAGTCATGACGTTTGAGAGAGAAGGCGTGCTGTTTTGCTATCTCCTGGCTATTTTTTTGGGTATCGCTGGAATTACCATGGTCTTGCTTGCTGGAAAGAAGCGGGCTAGTGAGTTGAACCTGGCAATGAAGTTATTTCTAGCAGGTATGCTGATTATGAGCCTGTACGATATGATTTTGTACTATACCGATTATGTAATCGGGGATATCCGTGATATGCTGACGCTCCGAATCGGCAGTTGTATTATTGCTATCTTATTTTATCTCTGGCTGCACCTGGAACAGAAGATTGCTGCTACAGATGAATTTTCTGCATTGCAGAGGACTGCAAAAATTTACATTTTTTTCTATGCGATCCTATGGTTTTGTTCGACCATTGTATTCACCATTAACTATTTCTATGCACTGAGATGGATCCTACTAGTGACCGATATTATTCTACTGCTGATTATGCTCATCGGCAGTGTGGTATACATCAGTAAATGCATTTTGCTGCATCAGCCCAAGAGTACAATCTACTACATGGTTATTGTCACAGCCATGCTGATATGGAACTATGCATCTTATTTTTGGGGAGAAGCATCTGTATATTGGGGAAATAGCAGATTCATCAGGGAGCCGCTGGATTTAACGATTATCTTTTGGTTCGTAGTCAACATAGCCACAGTGGTATTCATTTATAAGGCTGATTTTAAGGATGCTTATGAAACCGCAAAAGATGACAGTGCTAAGGCTGAATTCGACCTCGATAAGAGGATGGATGAGGTGGCGGCGGCCTATGATTTGACTGGAAGGGAAAAGGATCTCAGCCGTCTGATCTACGAGGGAAAGAGCAACAGTGAGATTGCCAAGCTGCTTTATATCTCCGAGAGCACAGTAAAAACCCATGTCTATAATATTTTTCGCAAGATGGACGTTAAAAATCGAATGGGTGTGACCTGCATCATACGGGATGGAGATCAGAGGAATAAGGATGGAGAAACAAATTAACCGTGTAATACGAAAAGTACGGGTAAGCGGCGTTTTGCCGGTTACCCGTACTTTTCTGTATTTGAACAATTTACGAAGAGCTATGCTGAGGCGGCAAGAAGCTTTTCATAATTCGCTTCCTGCACAATGTGCTTGTTAAAATAGATATCTGCTAACCACCAGGTTCCAAATGTCAGGACGATCATAGCCAACTTGCATAAAAACATCTTTGGCCCGCCTTGATAAAGCCTGTCGATTCCAAGAAATCCTAAAAAAATGGAAAGAATAAGTGCGATGGTGGGATTCTTAAATTTAAGGCTCTTTAATTTTGATTGTTCACAATTGGCCAGCAGGGCATCTGTTTCTGCCGCATGTTCCGGGCCGATATACCTTTTTACTGATTCAACTTCCAGCATGCTTGAGTCCTCCTTTATTTGATGTTTACAGCCTACCAGAAAGCCGCCGATCTGTCTGTAGATCAATAGTATGAAAGGAGCTGAACTCCTATACAACTTTAGTACGAAAAGATTCAAATACCCGTGAAGTCTGAATTTTATGTATTTTATGAGCCGAAAAAAAGAGAATTTTTAAATCCGGCAGAATGTGGTATAATAACAAAGCATACCGTTAACTTTGCAGAAGGGGGAATGGTGAGATGAATATATTAGTAACGAATGATGATGGAATCGATGCGGCCGGTATTTCCAGTTTGGTAAAGGCTTTATCCCAGACAGCGGAAGTTTATGTCTGTGCGCCGCACACCCAAAGAAGCGCTGCCGGACATGGAATAACGGTGGGAAAACCCATCGAGGTTGAGGAAACCGCCTTTGATGGTGCTGCCAAAGCTTTTTCTATAACCGGAACACCAGCTGATTGTGTAAAAATTGGAACCAAGATTCTCAGTCAACAGAAGATAAAAGTAGATATGGTATTTTCAGGAATTAATTTAGGCGGAAATTTAGGAACCGATACCCTGTATTCTGGAACGGTTTCGGCCGCCATCGAAGGGTCTCTTTGTGGAATTCCCTCGGTAGCCGTCTCTGTGAACAGCCACGAGGCCACCCATTTTGAACTGGCCTGCGAACTGGCAGTAAATGCCTGCAAAAACGGATTTCAAAAAATGGATGCCAGAACCGTGCTCAATATCAATACGCCTGATCTGCCTAAAGAGGAGATCAAAGGCGTGAAATATACCAGGCTGGGAGCCAGAGAATACAAAGAGTTCTTTCGGCCTAAGGAAAACGGGAACGGAAAGACTCAATACTGGTATGAGGGTAACCCGGTTATTTATGAGGGCCTGCCCGATGACATTGACGTGATTTCCATGCAGGACGGCTACGCCAGCATCACGCCGCTCCAATACGATATGACCAATTATACTTTAGTGGATGAAATAAAAACATGGAGGCTAGAGGGATGAGTTTGATAAAACGAGAAGACGCCCTGCTGCTTGCCATCGACTTTCAGGAAAAGCTGATGCCGGCTATGGCAAACCAGGAAGAACTGGAAGAAGCGGTAGTAAAGATGGCCAAAGGTATCCGGGCTCTGGAGATTCCGGTACTCGTGACCCAGCAGTACACCAAAGGCCTTGGGGCTACGATCCAGCCCATCGCGGAAGCTTTGGGACCCTTTGTTCCCATTGATAAAACATCTTTCAGCGCCCTGGGAGAGCCGGATTTTGTACAGGCGCTGGAGGCGGCGGGAAAGAAAACCGTGATCCTGATTGGGATCGAAGCGCATATCTGCGTGCAGCAAACAGCACTTGACCTCATAGAACGGGGATACGACGTATACGTCATTCAGGACTGTATCGCTTCCAGAAAAGAAAGCGATAACCTGTGCAGCCAGCAGCGAATGGCTGGGGCGGGCGCCGTGATCACCACCTGCGAATCGGTTCTTTATGAACTTCTGAGAGGAGCCGGGGCGGATGGATTCAAAGCCATCTCTGCCCTTGTAAAATAAACCATGTTTATGTTTGAAAATCAGATAACGATCGAAGACCGATCGCACTTAGAAAAATATTTAAACGGCTATGATTATCAGACCTCTGGCCTGTCCTTTTCCTCCCTGTATATGTGGAGAAACATCAATGGATTCAGCTGGCAGATGGCAGGAGACTACCTGCTTTTGTCGGGAATCAGCCATCTGGAGATGGAGGACGGCACCATCGAACCTTTTCTCTTTCCGCCGCTGACAAAGACGGGCGTTTATGAAGAGGAAGGCCTGCGCCGGGCCATCTATGAAGCAAAGCGGATCTTTGAGGAAAAGGGCTATGAGTTGACCCTTCGCCTGCTTCCAGATCATATGATCGATATCATCGAAGCGGCGTGCCCTGGCGAGCTTAAATTTGCAGCTGACCGGCCCAACTACGATTATGTTTACAGACGCCAGGACCTGGTGGATCTGAAGGGCAGGGATTATCACGGCAAAAAGAATCATCTTAACTATTTCCATAAAAATTACCAATTTGAATATGTACAGCTGACGTCGGCCATGGCGGAGGATGCCATGCGCTTTATCGAGGAATTCAACGCCCGCAAGGAGATCCCGGAATTCGAGATGCAGCTGCTGAAAATGGAAGAAGAGGCCATGGCGGATGTGTTCCGCAATCTGGAAAGGGTCGGCTATCTGGCAGGCGCCATCCTGATCGACGATAAGATCGAGGCCCTCAGCGTAGGCGGGTACCTGAACAAAAACACTGTGACCGTTCATGTGGAGAAAGCTAATATTAATTTTCGGGGACTTTATCAGGCAATTAACAATGAATTTTGTAAAAATGTGCCTTCCCACATCGAATATATAAACCGTGAGGAAGATATGGGGATCCCTAATTTGCGCAAAGCAAAGCTTTCCTATAAGCCGGTTAAACTAGTAGAAAAATATATCGCCCAATTCAAATGACTTTAACAGCTTGCTATAAAGTTGTTAAAATATTAACAGATTTTTAACAAAAACGCTTGCAATTCTCAAATAGTATGGTAATATTGTAGAAAAAGCGAGCGTTAGTCTGGTTAAAAATCTAACGAGAGTTACTTTGGCACTGAAAAGTGCGAGGATTTTAAGGAGGACATGAAAAATGAAAGAGGTTGTAATCGTAAGTGCAGCAAGAACACCAATCGGCAGTTTTGGCGGATCACTGAAGAACATTCCGGCAAGACAGCTGGGAGCGATCGCAGTGAAAGAAGCCATCAATCGGGCAGGAATCAAACCGGAAGACATCGATGAAGTAATCATGGGATGCGTCCTGCAGGGAGGCCTGGGCCAGAACGTTGCAAGACAGATTTCAATGGATGCGGGAATCCCGAAGGAAGTACCGTCCATGACCATAAATAAGGTATGCGGATCCGGACTGAGAGCCGTAGGGCTGGCCGCACAGATCATCAAAGCAGGAGATGCGGATATCGTAGTAGCCGGAGGAGCGGAGAATATGTCCATGTCCTCCTATGCTGTACCTGCTGCAAGATGGGGAGCAAGAATGAATGACACCAAGATGATCGATATGATGATCAAGGATGGACTGTCTGACGCGTTCAGCGGCGTACATATGGGAATCACGGCAGAAAACATTGCAGATCAGTGGGGTCTGACCAGAGAAGAGCTGGATGAGTTCGCAGCAGCATCTCAGCAGAAAGCAGTAGCAGCGATCAAAGCGGGCAAATTCAAAGATGAAATCGTTCCGGTAGAAATTCCGCAGAGAAAAGGCGATCCAGTGATCTTTGATACAGACGAATTCCCAAGAGATGGGGTAACAGCAGAAGGAATCGGCAAACTGAGACCGGCTTTCAAGAAAGACGGAATCGTAACAGCAGCCAACGCATCCGGAATCAATGATGCTGGAGCTGCAGTCATTGTAATGTCCAAGGAAAAGGCCGATGAACTGGGAATCAAGCCGATGGTGACGATCAAATCCTATGCATCCGCAGGGGTAGATCCGCAGATCATGGGAATCGGCCCGGTGCCTTCCACAAGAAAAGCACTGGAAAAGGCCGACATGACCATCGAAGATCTGGACCTGATCGAAGCCAACGAAGCGTTCGCAGCACAGTCGGTGGCAGTAGGAAAAGATCTGGGCTTCAATAAAGAAATCCTCAATGTAAACGGCGGAGCCATCGCACTGGGTCACCCGATCGGATCATCCGGAACAAGAATTCTGATCACCTTGATCCACGAAATGGCAAGAAGAGACGCGAAGAAGGGTCTGGCAACACTTTGTATTGGAGGCGGACAGGGAACTGCAATGATCGTAGAAAGATAATTGCATCCGTGAGTCGTATGAAAAAAGGGGCTGTAAAATAAGTCCCTAGTTAAGGACCGCCAGTTCCGGCATCTGCCGGAACTGACGGTCCTTTGTTTTATCAACTGTTTTCTGAAGGATCTATTGATTTTGAGGGTAAAAAAGTGTGCACTTAATAAACCTATGATGTTCGTCTTCTTTAAAGTTGACTGCCCGATATGGATTCCCATGATATTTTTCCATTAACGGAACGAAGCATTCCATGTCTGATGCGTATGGTTTTACATCAACTACGGCAATATACATCACAAACAGCAGTCTGGAGATTATACGCCGGGAGCAGCTGGTCATTTCCCATATGATCCCGTTTTAACTGCATAAAAGTAGCATCGTGGTCTGTTTTGGAATAGCTGTTTCTTTCATCCCCACAGACCTCTATATGATGTGCATATGTTTTTAAGCGTTCAAGATATCCCTGCAGTTCCTGGTATTGTTTCTGCTGAATACTTTTTCTATGGCCGCAACCGGAAACAAATGTAGATTCATCCAGGTTCGCTCTTTTTTTAGACATTATTGCGAAGCAAAGCGAATCTCGGAAAGTAACATCTAACGCACCTTGGAGAACTCTTTCCTGTCTTTAGCTCCTGGCTTTCGCCCGAAGAATCCTGCGCCCAAAGCTGCCGCTGCCGGAATAATCAGAACGCATCCAGTGCCGCTGACTGCAATCGAAATAATTTCCTGCACGAATTCTTTGGAGTTGACCATTTGGGCAAAAGAATAATATTCCATGAATTGAAGAAAGAGCGTGAAATACTCGGCAATAAAAATGAAGAACAACGTATTAATTGTAGAACCGAGAATATCGCGGCCCACGGAAATCCCCGAGATGAACAGCTCTTTGCGGGAGAGCCGGGGGTTATTCAGATGTACCTCATAAAGGGCTGAAGTTACGGCCAGAGCCGTATCGACGACGGCTCCGATGAGAACCATCAACAAGGCCGAAATCTGCAGCAGGATCATATTGATGCCAATGGCGCCATTATAGCCGTTGGACGGGCGAATCTCATACTGACCGACAGGGAATCCCTGCGTGTTCGTTTGTGTACCGAGAAACCACAGAAATGGAATCAAAAGACCGATGATCAAGAGGACAGACCAAAAGGCTGCCTTGGTCTTGTCGTTGATTTCATTCTGATAAAAGAGCGTTAGCAGCGTGATCAAGATACAGGCAATGGAGGCACAGATAAAAGGATTTACGCCAAGATAGATGAGCACCAGAGCCGCCGTCAATAAAATGGCGTTTCCTGCCAGTGTGACCAAGGCCTTTGCGGAACGATCACCGCCGATGAAAAGAACCAGCAGAATAAACAAGATTGCAAAAATCAGCAGCATGATTTTTTGCCCCCTTTCAAGAAACAAGATGCGGCAAAAATGGCCAGGGGAATGGTGAGGATAATACCCATACTTCCCGTGAGAAAACGAGCGATCTCAAAAAAAGCGTTGTATTTCATTACCGTGAAAAAGCTGATGTCATTTTTCATGGAAATGAGAAAAACGGGGATGCAAGCAGCGATATTGGTGAAAAAAACCACGTTGATCATGGTGCCTGTTATATCGTCAGCCACCTGCCGGCAGGAAAGCAGCAATGCTTTCTTTGAAATAAGCGGGTCTTTGCGTATCAACTCAGCAGAACAGGAAGTAATGGTTACTGCGATGTCCATGATAACACCCAGCCCTCCAATGAGGATTTCTGACAAAAATAGCAGATTAGCTTCGCTGCGGGTATAGGGTTCGGGCAAATATTCCATGAATTCATAACTGAGTTCAGGGCCAAAATGAATAACCGCAGCAGAAAGCAGGCCGATGATCGCTACCGCTGCCAGCGTTGCAATCAATGATATGAACGTTCGCTTGTTAAAACCATTGATGAGGATTAATACAATGGCTGAGAACAGAATCACCAGTACAATCGTGAGGGAGAGGACATTGACTCCGGCCTCATACAAGGTGAGCATTCCGTAAAAAAGAACGATGTTCAAGCCGAGTCCGATGATTGTGTAAAATCCTTGTTTTCCGCCAGCTAAAAGGAGAAGATCGGTCAGGACCAGGAGAACCAGAACCGCATAGTGATCCCGTTTTACCCCTGTTACTGTTCCAGTCAGGCTAGAGCCGGTTTTATCGTTCAATGAAAGGAATAAGAGGCTGCCGCGACTGTATCGCTCATCATATGCAAGAGACGGATCATAGGTATTTTTCAACGTGACCGTTTGTCCTTCGTGTTCTCCATTTTTTATAGTTCCAGTAATAGCCTGACGGATTGACCCATCCTTCTCCTCAGACTGAACCGCAGAGGTGACCTTAGCGATGGTCGTATCATATACTTGGAAATTGTTATATACAGCTATGTAGACAATCAACGACAAGAATAGCACAATTATAAGTTTTGCTGCGAATTTTTTATGTAACATTCATGTCCGCCTTTCCTTGCTATTTTCTACGACATACTATAGAATAAGAAGGGAAGTGAATGCAAGGTCCTTTGACGATCATCAGAATTTCTTAAGATTTTCGTCAAGAAACCGACACATTTGTTGCCTATAATGGAAACCACAAAAGGGAAAACAAGCTGCAAAAGGGAAAGGGGAAAACCTATGAAACAAAAAGCAGTAGCAATGGCGACAGCCTTCACCATGCTTTTAGCAGTGGGTGTTACAGGGCTTGGAAGTGAAGCGCTGCATCAGCATCCAGCTTATTCGAATCAGAACATTCGGCTGGAAGCTCAGCAGACGCCGGCACTTGCGGCGCCGGAGGCGGATACGCTGCTCCTGGCGGCACCAGTCTGGGAAAAAGATAAATAAAATGTAATGGGATGAAAGAAAAAGGAGCTTAGGGGGCTCCTTTTTCATTGCATTTACTACCAAAATTGGGATATAATAAGAAGATATATTTTTAGGAGGAACGAGGAATGGCAGACATCGATAAAAAACAGGCCGCGGCGCCGGACAGCGCATCGAATTTTATCCATAACATCATTGATAAGGATTTGGAAAACCAGAAATACGAAGACCGGGTACATACCCGTTTCCCCCCGGAACCCAACGGGTATCTTCATATTGGACACGCAAAATCCATTTGTCTTAATTTTTCCACCGCGGAGAAATATAACGGTAAATGTAATTTGCGGTATGATGATACCAATCCGGTTAAGGAAGACCTGGAGTATGTGGACGCCATTGAGGAAGATGTTAAATGGCTTGGCTTTCAGTGGGACGAGCGCCTCTGGGCATCTGATTACTTTGATAAAATGTACGAGTTCGCCATCCGTTTAATTAAAAAGGGGAAGGCATTTGTCTGTGATTTGAATGCGGATCAGATTCGAGAATATCGGGGAACGCTGAAAGAGCCGGGCAAAGAGAGTCCATACAGAAATAGAAGCGTAGAAGAAAATCTCAGGCTCTTTGAAGAGATGAAGGAAGGCAAATACGCGGATGGAGAAAAGGTTCTGCGGGCGAAAATCGATATGGCATCGCCCAACATCAATATGCGGGATCCGGTTATTTATCGGATTTCTCATACAGAGCATCATAATACAGGGGGCAAATACTGCATCTATCCCATGTACGACTACGCTCATCCCATAGAGGATGCCATCGAGGGAATCACCCACTCCATCTGCACGCTGGAGTTTGAGGACCATAGACCACTGTACGACTGGGTGCTCCAGGAGCTGGAATGGCAGACTCCTCCCCAGCAGATTGAGTTTGCTCGCTTAAATCTGACCAATACCGTCATGAGTAAACGTCACTTAAAGGCGCTGGTGGACAATGGCGTAGTCGACGGCTGGGACGATCCCAGAATGCCGACGATCGCAGGACTTAGAAGAAGAGGCTATACGCCGGAAGCGATCCGCGATTTCTGTGAACGGATTGGAGTTTCTAAGGCCAACAGCACGGTGGATGTGGCGCTGCTGGAACACTGCGTCCGTGAGGATTTGAAGGCAAAGGTGGAAAGCCGCAATGTGGTGGAGGATCCTATAAAGATTGTGATTACCAATTATCCTGAGGATCAGACCGAGGAGATGGAGATTGAAAACAACCGGGAAGTTCCGGAAATGAGCAGCCGCAAAGTGCCATTCAGCAGGGAGCTGTATGTGGATGGATCCGATTTCATGGAAGAGCCGGTGAAAAAATATTTCCGCCTGTTCCCTGGCAATGAAGTGCGCTTTAAAGGGGCCTATTTTATCACTTGCAACGATGTGATCAAAAACGAGGATGGGACGATTAAGGAACTGCACTGTACCTACGATCCGGCCACCAAGAGCGGCAGCGGTTTTGAAGGCCGCAAGGTGAAAGGAACGATCCATTGGGTTGACGCACGTACTGCGGTCAAGGTAAAGATTCGCAATTACGATTATCTGATGGTGGAAAATGAAGAGGGCGAAACTGTGCTCAATCCCGATTCTCTGACCGAGACTTGGGGGTATGCCGAACCGGCGTTGAGACAAGCCCAGCCGGGAGAGCGGTTTCAATTCTTCAGGCATGGGTACTATATTGCCGACGCTGGGCTGACGACGGAGACGGAAAAGGTATTTAACAAAATCGTGGGACTAAAAAGTTCCTGGAAAAAATAAAGGAGTAAACATGGATTACTATAAAGAATCCCTGAAAATGCACGAAGAGTACAGAGGCAAGATGGAGGTGGCCAGCAAAGTACCGGTAAAAAATAAGGACGACTTATCCACCGCCTATACGCCGGGGGTCGCTGAGCCGTGCCGCAAGATTAACGAAAATCCGGAAGATGTATATAAGTATACCAATAAGAGCAACACCGTAGCGGTGATCAGTGATGGTTCGGCCGTTCTGGGACTGGGTAATATCGGCGGCCTGGCTTCCATTCCGGTCATGGACGGAAAATCCCTGTTGTTTAAAGAATTCGCAGGGATCGATGCGATCCCTATCTGCCTGGAAACACAGGATGTGGAAGAAATCGTCATGATCGCTAAGAATATTGCGCCTACGCTGGGGGGCATTAACCTGGAAGATATAGCAGCGCCCCGCTGTTTTGAAATCGAAAAAAAACTCCAGGAACAGGTGGATATTCCGGTTTTCCACGATGATCAGCATGGTACGGCGGTTGTGGTAACTGCTGCCATATTCAATTCGCTGAAGATTGTCGGAAAAAAGATGGAGGATTTGAAGGTTGTCATCAGCGGTGCGGGAGCGGCGGGAGCGGCGATTGCCAAGATGCTGCTTTCGGTGGGCGCTGGGGATGTGATTGTTTGCGACCGCATCGGACCTTTGGCGAAAAACGATGATCGTTTGACTCCGGCCAAAGAGGAAATTGCCCGCATTACCAACCATAATTTGGTCAACGGGACTTTGGCCGATGCCCTTGAAGGTGCCGATGTGTTTATCGGAGTTTCCGCACCCCGGATCGTGACGGAGGAGATGGTGGCCTCGATGGCGGATGATGCCATTGTGCTGCCCATGTCCAATCCGGAGCCGGAGATCATGCCCGACCTGGCGAAAAAAGCGGGCGCACGGGTAGTGGGCACCGGACGTTCTGATTTTCCCAATCAGATCAATAATGTGCTGGCTTTTCCGGGAATCTTCAAAGGCGCTCTGGCTGCAAGGGCCAAGCGGATTACGGAAGATATGAAGATCGCGGCGGCTCGTGCATTGGCGGATATTATCAATGAAGAGGAGCTGTGCGAAGAATACATAATTCCAAGTGCATTCCATCCAGGGGTTGCTGATGCCATTGCAGAGGCAGTAGCCGCAGCATGGAAGGAATAGAATACGATATTCTCCATTGAGTGCGGCGTTGCCGCAAGGTTGAATATCGTGAAATTTTTTCGTCGTGGCGAAAAAAATATAAGATGTGAAATGTGCAGCAGCCGTGAGGCTGCTGTTTTTTTTGCGGAGGTGTTTGGGCCTGGGCTGAGGCATGCAGCCCAGGGAAATATTGGGAAAGGGTTCGGATATGGCCGGGAAAAAAGTTTGATATTTTGCTGGAATTTACGCAGCTTTCAACGGTTTGCGGCTGTGGGAAACGGCGGGGGCAGGCCGAATTCCTGTCCGAAGCCGGATCGATGGCCGCAACCC
The DNA here is from genome assembly GCF_020734085.1 of Hominibacterium faecale. Taxonomy (NCBI): domain Bacteria; kingdom Bacillati; phylum Bacillota; class Clostridia; order Peptostreptococcales; family Anaerovoracaceae; genus Hominibacterium; species Hominibacterium faecale. Next base: position 140,652 of record NZ_JAJAGH010000005.1, on the reverse strand, counting down.
CATTGGAATGCGTAAAAAACGAAATTTATTTTGAAAGTTTTCCGCTTAATGTAGATTTCCTGCTGAGACGAGGCGAGCCTGGTGTGGCCCCATGGCCGGGATAGGTGCTGGTACATAACTTGAAAAAAAGATTAATATTTCGCTGAAATTTACGCAAGTTTCAACGGTTTGCGGCTGTGGAAATCGGCGGGACAGGCAAAATCCCTGCTCGAAGCCGGATCAAGGGTCGCAACTCTATTGGAATGCGTAAAAAGCGAAATTTATTTTATAAGTTTTCCGTAAGGGCTTGCAATATATGTAATATTTATATAAAATGGAATAAAATTACATATTCGAGGTGCAACTATGTATAAACAAAAACAGCTTTTGGCGCAAATTAAAGAAGAAGTGGGTAGATATGAGGCTTTAATTCATGATCTGGAATTTCGAAAAGCACAGCTGCCTGACGGAAGCCTGATTTATAAACGGGGCAGCTATTATCGCGCTGTGAAATTCAAGGGAAAAAACAGGCAGATTCTCATTCCGGAAAATTTATCAGAAGCGCAACGCTTAATTGACGAGTTGAAAGAGCGGCGTTACACGAAGAAAGCCCTGCCAGTTTTAAAACGAAATTTAAAACTTCTTCAGCAAGTCATCGAGAGGATGGAACTTTACGATGCGGCCAAAATAGAAGATTCGTTACCATCATACTATAAAGGGCTGAACCATACAGCCTTTCTTTTAAAAGGAGACATTTACCCTGAGCAATGGTCCTCTATACCCTATGACCGCAACTTGTCTCATCCGGATGATTTGCTCTATCAATCGGAGGGCGGGCAGCTTACCCGTTCAAAGGCAGAAGCAGAGATCGCCACGATTCTGGAGCAAAAAGGAATCTTTTTTCGCTATGAGCCAAAGCTGCAGCGGGGTTGGCACTGTTATTATCCGGATTTTTGCGCGGCCCATCCGGTTCACCGAAAACAAATCTATTGGGAACACTTTGGAAAAATGGACGACCCAGCGTATGCGGCAAATACAATGGATAAGCTGCGGGTGTATTCAGAACACGGATATCGATTGGGCGACAACCTGATCGCGACTTGGGAAACAAAAACGGCGCCCCTTACCTTTCAGCATATAAAGGAGCGGGTAGACGTATATCTGTCCTGAGCATAGTTGGGAAAAAAGTTTGATATTTTGCTGGAATTTACGCAGCTTTCAACGGTTTGCGGCTATGGAAAGCAGCGGAGGCAGGCCGAATTCCTGTCCGAAGCCAGATCGAGGGCCGCAACCCCATTGGAATGCGTAAAAAACGAAATTAAATTAAAAAATTTTCCGCTTTTCACAGATTCCGCACTGAGGGAGCCGCACCGCTCCCCCCTCCATACCGCTCCCTCAGCCAGCCCAGCACCCCACACCTGGAATAAAACCCAGATTTTTCTTGACACAAGCAAAGCCGATTGGTACAATAACAAAGGATTAAACACAAGAAGTGTTGCGAAATTTAACCACGAAGGTTAGCGCCTGATCAATGCAGGCCCTACTTTTCGTGGATTTTTTATTACATAGGAAAGGGCAACCACATGAAAAACCAAACAGCCATCTACATCTTGAAAAAAATCGGTCAGCTGGCGCTGACCATCCTTGTGCTGTCCATTTTGGTATTTCTAGTATCACGCTTGGCCCCGGGCGATCCGCTGCGGGCTTATTATGGAGAAAGCGTGGAAAAAATGTCCGTCCAGCAGCTGGATCACGCCAGAGAGAGGCTGGGACTGAACGACTCCTTACCGGTCCAGTATATCCGCTGGGCTGCAGATGCGCTGCACGGAGACTTTGGGATTTCCTATATTTATAAACAGCCGGCGGCACAGGTTGTGGCAGATGTCTACCAAAATACACTGCTGCTTGCGGGAGTTTCCTTTCTCCTGATTTTCGTATTGGGACTGCTGCTGGCCATCTTTTGCGTGCGCCATGAGGGACGTGCCGTGGACCGGATGATCTGCAAGATCGGAGTTGCGGCCAACAGCATCCCCGAATTCTTTGTAGCGCTGATTTTAATCCTGCTTTTTTCAGTTACACTGGGAATTCTCCCCCAGAGCGGTGCCCATGCTCTTGGGGGAGGAGAGACCCTGCACCATTTGGTGCTGCCGGTCAGTGCGATTGTCATATCCCATCTCTGGTATTGCGCCTATTTGATGCGGAATAAATTATCCGACGAAGTTCGGAAAGAATATATTTTGTTGTGTAAGGTGAAGGGGTTGACCCAAAATCAGATCATTTACCGCCATTGTCTGCGGAATATTATGCCTGCGGTCGTCAGCATTATGGCTATTTTTCTGCCCCATCTGCTGGGCGGCGCTTACGTGGTGGAGATGGTCTTTTCCTACCCCGGACTGGGAGAGCTGGGAGTGGAAAGCGCCCAGTACCACGACTACAATATGCTGATGCTGATCAGCCTGATCACCGGGGCGGCTGTAGTCCTGGCCAATATGATCGCCCAGGTGATCAACGAAAAGCTGGATCCGCGGATCAAATACGAAGAAATCAGGGAGGGCCAGTCATGAACAGAAAACTCCCTTACATCTCAATCACGATCCTGGCAGTCATTGCTGCAGGCTGTCTCCTGACGGGCTTGATGCCGGGACAGAACCCTTACTACATGAATACCGAAGCAATCAGCCAGGCACCATCGGCCGCTCACCTTTTCGGAACCGATACACTGGGCCGGGATATTTTCGCCATTATCTGGAATGGAGGCAGACTGTCCCTGGCCATCGGTCTGCTGGCAACCTTGCTGTCCACGGTTACCGCCATCATCTATGGCTGCGTTTCCGGGCTGGCAGGCCCCAGAATCGATGACCTGCTGATGCGCTTTACGGAAATCCTAATGAGCATTCCCCAGATTCTGCTGGTGATCTTTCTGCAGGCCATTTGGGGAGAACCGACGGTCCTATCCATTGGCATTGTGCTGGGCGCCACCGGGTGGATGGCCGTGGCCAAGATGGTTCGCAGCGAGGTACGCCAGATGCGGGATGCGGAATATGTGCTGGCCGCCAGATCCATGGGCGCCGGATTTTTTTATATCCTTTGGCACCATTTGATGCCCAACTTCATGTCTGCCATCATGTTCATGGTCGTGACCAACCTGGGCAGCGCCATTGCTGCCGAAGCAACCCTCAGTTTTCTGGGCCTGGGCCTTCCGACCAGCGTGATTTCCTGGGGAAGCCTGATGTCCCTGTCTCAAAAGGCCATGTTGACCGGTGCCTGGTGGCTGCTGATCATTCCGGGTGTATTTTTAGTGATCACCCTTATCTGTATTACGGAAATCGGAGAATACCTGCGGACAACGGGCAGAAGAGACCGGCTGATTTAACCTGCAGGAAGCAGGTCTTGAAATAGAAAGAGTAGAGGCAAGTTACTTTTGAAAGCGAAGGAGAAAGAAGAATGAAAAAGAAAGTATGTTTACTTTTGGCGTTGATCCTGTCAGTCGGAATTCTGGCGGGATGCGGCGGCAGCGACGATGCAAAAAAAGAAGGCAAAACGCTGGTGTACGGCAGCAGTGACTACACAGCCATTAACCCGGCCCTGTACGAACACGGCGAGATCAACTCCCTGATTTTTCTGGGACTGACCACTCATAACGAAAAGGACGAAGTGGCGCCTGGGGCTGCGGAGAAATGGTCCTTTGACGAAAAAACCAACACCTATACCTTTCAGCTGAGAGAAGGCCTCAAATTCCACGATGGAGAGCCTCTCACCGCTGAGGATGTCAAATTCACCATCGAAGCCATCATGAACCCGGATAACGGGTCGGAAAACGCTTCCAACTTTGAGGATGTCACCAAGGTGGAAGCCGCGGATGATTTGACGGTAAAGATCACCATGAAAGCGCCCAACGTGGCCATGCTCGACTACCTGACCATCGGCATCCTGCCCAAACACTTGCTGGAAGGAAAAGATCTGGCGACGGATGAATTCAACCAAAAGCCGGTCGGCGCTGGACCTTACAAACTGACGGGCTGGGATAAGGGCCAGGCCATCACGCTGGAAAAGAACGACGACTTTTACCTGGGAACGCCCAAGATCGATAAAGTAATCTTCAAAATCGTCGAGGATTCCGATGCCAAGGCCCTCCAGCTTCAATCGGGAGAGCTGGATTTTGCCCAAATCACTCCAAAAGCCATGGAAGAATTCGAAGGAAAAAATGAGTTCAAAGTTTATACCATGAAAACAGCCGATTATCGGGGAATCATGTATAATTTCAATAATCCTTTGTTTAAGAACAACCACGAGCTGCCCAAGGCCCTCAGCTATGCCATTGACCGGGATGCCATCATCAAGAGCGTGCTTTTGGGCCACGGGCAGGCAGCTTATTCGCCGCTGCAGATGGGGCCTTACAACAACAAAGATGTTGAAAAATATGATTATAACCCGGATAAAGCCAAAGAGCTGCTGGAGAAAGCGGGATGGAAAAAGGACGCTGACGGAATTTATGCGAAAAAAGGACAGAAGCTGGAATTTACCATCAATTGCTCCCAGGGGGACCAAGTTCGCGTGGACATGGCCAACATCTGTGCGCAAAACCTCAATGAAATCGGCGCCAAGGTGGATGTGAAAACGCCGGCGGAAACAGACTGGGCAGGCCAGGAGGCCTTCCTCATCGGCTGGGGAAGCCCCTTTGATCCGGACGATCACACCTACAAAGTTTTCGGCACGGATAAGGGCGCCAACTATAACGGATACTCCAACGCCAAGGTTGACAAGCTCCTGCAGCAGGCAAGAGAAAAGGAAGCTGCGGAAGACCGTTTGCCCCTGTACAAGGAATTTCAGACGGAGCTGGCAAAGGACCCGGCCTATACCTTCATCGCTTACATCGATGCTGTTTATGCTGGAAAGGCTGATATAACCGGGATTACAGAGGAAACCGTTCTCGGCCATCACGGCGTAGGAATTTTCTGGAATATTTACGACTGGGATATGAAATAATGGACATACTCACCATCAACAACTTAATCGTGGCCTTTGAAACATCCCAGGGAGAGATGACTGCGGTTAAGGGGGTATCGCTTTCTTTAGCCAAGGGGGAAACCCTGGCGCTGGTAGGAGAATCCGGCTGCGGCAAAACCGTTCTCTGCAAGAGCATGTTGAAGATTCTCTGCGAAAGGGGCCGCATCAAGGAAGGGGAGATCCTGCTCTCGGGGCAGGATCTGGTCCCTTTGGAAGAAAAAGAAATGGTCCCCTGCAGGGGCCGTGATGTGGCCATGATTTTCCAGGATCCCATGAGCTCCCTCGATCCCACCATGCCAGTGGGCCGGCAGATCGCCGAAGCAGCCGCCGGGCGGACCGACGATCCCAAAGCACGGGCCCTGGAGCTGATGCGCCTGGTGGAAATCGATCATCCCCGGCAGCGCTATGAACAGATGCCCCATCATTTCTCCGGGGGCATGCGACAGAGAATTGCCATCGCCATTGCCCTGGCAGGCGATCCCCAAATTCTGCTGGCCGACGAACCTACCACTGCTCTGGATGAAGATACCCAGAAGCAGATTTTAAAGCTGCTGGCAAAGATCGATATTGCGACAATTTTTATCACCCACGACTTGAGCCTGGTTGAGGATATCGCCGACCGGGTAGCGATCATGAAAGACGGCAGAATCGTCGAGACCGGATCGGTTCGTCAAGTGTTCGATGCGCCCGGCCATCCCTATACAAAAAAACTGTTGGGATATTTGGATTATGGAAAGGGGCGGGGACACGACCACAAGCACAAACAGCAGCGCTTCGATACGCCTTTGGTGGAAGTGCGCAACTTAAAAAAAAGCTTTTCCCTGGACAGGCATTCGATTCAAAATGCGCTGGAGGATTTTTCGCTGGATATTTATAAAGGAGAAATTTTGGGCTTAATCGGACCCTCCGGATGCGGAAAGTCCACTTTGGCCAGATGCCTGATGGGAATTTACCCGCCGACTTCGGGGCAAATCCGCTTCTTTAATGAGAAGAAAAGCAAGAATTGGAAGCAGATGATTTTTCAGGATTCGGATTCCGCTTTCAATTCCCGGATGACCATCCGCCAGATTATCGGCGAACCGCTGCGCATAGCGGAAAAACGAACGCCCGACCGGCAGCGGATCGCTGAGCTGATGGAACAGGTGGAGCTTGATCCTGCATTAATGGACCGGCGGCCTTATGATGTTTCCGGGGGGCAAAGACAGCGCGCCGCCATCGCCCGGGCAATCAGCGTTGACCCGGAATTCATCATCGCCGATGAACCCATCTCATCGCTGGATATTTCCACCCAGGCGCAGATCGTCCACCTCTTCCGGCGGCTTCAGGAAGAACGAAACCTGACTATTTTGTTGATCGCCCACGACCTGCCCATGGTAGGTCATGTCAGCGACCGTATCGTGAAAATGGGGGAATGAGGTGCGGCATAAAGAAAAAGGGAGGGGCTATCGTAAAGGCAACAGCCGATAAGGAAGTAGAAAGAATAAACTAACTTAACGGCTGACAAACAAGGTTGCAAACAACTCCGAATGCATTACACATTCGGAGTTGTTTTATGATAAAATGTATCTGTAAAGGCGGTGAGCAAAAGAATGGATGATAATCTCATTTCAATGGGCAAATTACAAAGCGACATAAAAACTATGAAACTCGTTTCTCTATTTCTAAAACCAGAACAGAGAAAACAGCTAAACGCATTAGAAAAGCAACTTGATAATATGATTGCGCAAACAACAGCTTTCAATGAAAGATTTTCCTCTTACGGTTGGTGCGCCTATGATAGTATGAGTATGACTCTTATAGAGAGTGCAAATACTGCTTTCGAGGAAGGTGGAATTGAGAATGCTGAACAGGTTTTGATAAATTACTACAAAACGGACGTCAACAAAATTACTCATTGGATAAAAAATAGTTCAAGGGTATTTGCCGTGAGATATAATTTGATACAGCGTTTCTTTGAAGACCATTTTGCAGAAAGGTATCATGCGAGCGTTCCCCTTGGCTTGATTATAGTTGATGGGGCGTTAACGATTTCACAAAAAGCAAAGGTTTTTTTGCTGAGGGAACAGCAGTTGATGCATGGGATTGTTTAGTTGGATGTAGCGACGGTTTGACCAAACTAAAAGGCATATTTAATCAGAACCGCACAAAAACAAATACCGAAACGAGTACACTCCCTTATCGGAATGGCATTTTGCATGGTCGTGATTTGAATTATGCTAATGAATATGTATCATGCAAGTGCGTGTCTCTTATGTTCGCTGTTGCCGATTGGATGAAAATGAAGAACAGCGAAGATACAAGAAAAGCTAAATATGAGAAATCAGTCAATCCTCCCCCTATAAGAGAGACTTTAGCGCTCATAAAAGAAAACAAACAGATACGAGAGGAAATTTCATCATGGGAAAAACATACAGTTATTGTTGGCGAGGATATTCCCGCTAATGGATTACCAAAGGATTATATAGAATACCCGTATATTCTTGAGGTCGTTGAGATGTTGTGTGCATGGAAAAACAAAAACTATGGAAAGTTGTCAACACATCTGCAAAAAATGTTTTCAGCAAATCTTTCTTCTGGAAAACGTGCTGGCGAATGCCGAAAAATATTTGAACATAAAATACTTGACACATTTGAAATTATTGAGATTGAAGAACGAGCGTGTGCCTTGTCAAAGGTCATAGTTAAAGTGTTTTGGTCAGATGGTAATCGTAAAAAAGAGGCCCTCTTAACTTTCGGTTGTGTCTATGAGAGCACTACTGAACGTGTGGGAATACCTTGGAGAAACAATGGAAAATGGATTTTAATGCCATGGGATGTACAAGGATTATATCAATAAGTGGTTATTTATATGGAACAATGGAACAGCATTTTGTGCCTTCAAGGGATATTGTATTGCCTACCTCGTTTCCGCACTCTGGAAGCCACATAAATGCTATTTTTTGCACTCTAAATGTCCACGCTGACAGGGCAGATGTTACGCAGTAGAACGTCATTTTGAGGGGTACGAGTATAAAACCCTTACCCATGCCCTTATTACGTCCGTAAATCCGCATAAATCAAGGGGAAAATATCCTCTATTGCGTAACAAAGAACCCCCATAATTCAGAGAGGGCACAAGCGGTCTATCCGTTTGCGCCCTCTTGATTGTCTCATGGCTTTGCTACTTGCTCGGCGGCTGATACTCCATTCGGAACTTCATAACAGCTATAAGCAGCTTGGCATTCAATCGCTCTTTCATATCGGTGTTCCCTCCGCTTAATCTGCCTATATAGACTTTGTGCCGTTCCTGTACCGCAAGGAGCGCGGCGGTATCACCTGTGATTGCTTTTTCAATCACTTCATAGGGAACAAGGTTGTATTTGCTATTCTTCATCTTTCATCTTCTCCATTTCTTTCCGCAACTGTTTCAAGGCTGCGTTTTTCTGATAGTTGACGGTTGTGCGCGGCTTTCCCAATAACGCCGCAATCTGCTTGTCCCTTAATTGCAGATAATAGCGCATAAGGATAATTTCTTGCCGCCGTTCCGATAGGCACAACAAGGCTTTTGCCAACTTTTCACTGTCAACAATAACCGTCTGCCCGTTGACTGCAAAGGCAGTAGGCTTGTCCTGCAATACAAAGTATTCATCTGTGCTGTGCGGCGCAAAAGAAGTGTTCTCTTGCAAGTATTCATAAGAGATTTCATGCTGCGTTCTGCGTTTCCGTTCCCTGTAATAGTTACAGGCTTCATTGTGCAATACGGCTTTGCAAAATGCGTGGAACCGGCGTTCAATACTTTCCCTATATTCTGTGGATAACATCATTCTCACTCCCTTTCCGTGTGGAATGAGGGCTATAACAAAAACCACATGTGCAGTACAAAACTGAACAGGCGGTTATGCTATATGATGTGACAGTTCCTCTTGATAGGCGCAATATCCAGTGAGCAGGAATGGACTTTTTTTGATAATTCAAAAATGGTCGGATTGTATCGATAGACTATGCGCTTCATGGTGGTTACCTCCATTAGCCGCCGTATCTGTCAGCGTTCAGTCGTCATTACTTTTGAGGGAAAAGGAAAACGGCGGTTTTGATTGTTATTTCAAAACCGCCGTTAGGCCACTGTATTTTGTTTAGGCACATAGCTATCCTGCCGCCACAACAACGGTTTTTTTATTACCGTTGGGTGGTGCTATCGTTATAAATAATGGTAGACCCGTTTCTTCTTTATGATAAAACCAAGTGATACAAATATCGTGAGCAATTCTGCCAATGGAACAGCAATCCATATTCCTAAGACATCAAAAAATTGTGGAAGTATCAGAAGCGCAACCGAAATAAAGACAAATGTTCGCAGCGTAGAAATAATTGCTGATACTTTCCCGTTGGATAAGGCTGTAAATGTGGCAGAAGCAAATATATTGAAACCACAAAACAAAAAGCTAATTGGGAAAATCAGAAATCCTTGTCGTGCAATTCGGTATACGTCTGTTCCTTTCGGTGAAAAAATACTAACTAACGGTGAGCCGAGCAGCATTGCAATCGAAAATACCAAAATAGAGATTGTGCAGATAAAGAGTAGGCACATTCGGAAAATCTTCTTCAAACGCTCATAATCCTTACTGCCATAATTATAGCTAATGATAGGTGCAACGCCCATGGAAAAGCCTATGTACAAGGTTGTTAGCAGGAATTGTGTGTAAATAATAATCGTAATTGCGGCAACACCATTTTCACCTAACAGCTTCATCATCATAATATTAAATAAAAAGGTGGTCACTGCCGTTGCAATCTGGCTTACCATTTCTGAAAAGCCGTTAGAACTGCTTCCCCATAAGACGCGGAAATCAAGTATAGGCTTTTGAAATCGAAGCGTTCCTTTCGACCTTGCAAAAAATACAATCCCTATTGTCGTCGGTATCAAATATCCAATTCCAGTAGCGAGCGCCGCACCCGCAATCCCCATATTCATTGGTACTACAAAAATGTAATCAAGCAGTATATTGGCTGCCCCGGCGCTTATGGATAAGGTCATTCCGAAGCCGGGTTTTCCCGCTGTCACAATCAGACTTTGAAATAGAACCTGCACCATACTTGCGGGTGTAAATAGCAACAGAGTAGCAAGGTACTGCTTACAGTATGGAAAAAGCAGCTCGCTTGCGCCCAGTCCCCATATAATCTTATCAATAAACAGATTTCCCAATATGGCAACGGCTACACCAAGTATCGCTCCTGCCAAAACAATTAATGTAAAGTCTTGTGAAGCTCGCTTTGGATTGCCCTCACCCATTTTTCTCGCTACGATTGCACTTCCCCCGGTTGCCAACATTGCCCCAAGACCAACTATTATGTTGATGACAGGTGTAACAATATTTAAGGCTGATAATGCGGCTGTGTTTACAAAACGAGAAATAATAATCGTATCAACAATGGTATATAATCCCATAAAAATCATCATAAGGATTGTTGGAAATGCGAATTGTAGAAGCGACCGCATGGTAAAGTTTTTGGATAGCGGATTTTCGAGTTTTTCAGAAAAGGTATCACTCAAAATCGCTTACCTCCAAATTATCTTTATGCAAAGTGAGTTTTTGTGTGGGATACCCAAACTCAATGAGTAACTCTGCCTCAGCAAATCCCAATTTCTTAAATACCTCACGATAGCCGGGGTCAGCCTTGTCACCCTCTCGAAAAGTTGTGATACTGATAGGAGTGTTTTTCAAAAGTTCGCCCCATAGCTTCTGCAAAAAGGCTTTCGCAATATCCCTCTTTCGATATTGTGGATGTACCCCTAAAAAATCAATACTTCCAGTTTCATTGTCAAATGCCATTGCTCCAATGATAGTGGCTTCGTCTTTTATAATTAACGCTTGCTTTTTCTGAATACACCGTTTTAGCTGTTTCAAATATTCATCTTCTTTTAAGTATGGAAAACCGTCAACCACAAGATGAACCAAATCCATCCATGCAGGAATATCGCTGTCTGCGGCAAAAAGAATATCCCTTTTCCAGTCAATTTCGACGCATATTTTTGTAGGTTTTTTATTCAAAACATATCGTAGCTGCAATGGATAAAATTCTTCTGCTTCCCGATATTGGCGGGGCGTTTTTTTATACATTAGCTTGAAAATAGTGGTAAACGCTTGTTGGCTTTCATATCCGGCAATTAGGGCAATTTCAATGATAGGCTTATCTGAAAAGATAAGCAGTTTAGCGGCTTCCGTTAATTTGCGCCGTTGCACATAATCATGAATCGTTAGTCCAACCGTTTCTGTAAAAACACGATGTAAATGATATTTTGAATAATGTACCGCTTGCGCCACAATTTCTAAATCCAGCTTATCCGCTAAATTGTTTTCAATGTAATTGATTGCTTCGGTTACATTGATAATGTTAATTTGCATTGCAGCGTCCTCCTTTCTTAGCAGTATTATATCAAATACTTTTCGGCGTTCTTTCATTATTCTTGCTGTTTTTATCCATTATCTGCGCTAAGACTAAAATTATAGTGTCTTGACAACATTACGTCAATCATTACAAATATAATTGATGAAATAAATTGCAGCCACCATGTGCTACAATATTTTTTTGACCTAATTTTGGTTTCCATTTAGCATTTTAGAAATTTCTCCGTATTAAGGAGTGAGAAAAGAAATTTGAAAAATTTTACTCAAAACTTTGGCAAAATTGCGCCCGGCGGTGTAGTAGGTAGTGAAAGGAGAAATGCGAATGGAAAACCGAAAACGGAACGTGCAAATCATAGTCCGAGTGACAGAGGAAGAACGGGCGTTGATTGAGGAAAAAATGAAGCAGATACCAACGATAAATCTATCCGCTTACGCCCGTAAAATGCTGATTGACGGGTATATCATTGTTTTGGATTTGCAAGAGGTCAAAGCGCATACCGCACAGCTTCAGAAAATCGGCGTGAATGTCAATCAAATTGCAAAGCGTATCAACGAAACAGGGCGCATTTACGCCGACGACATGGACGAGATAAAGCGGCTCATGGAAGAAGTATGGCGATTGGAACGGCGGCTGCTTCTGCAATTTAAGGGGCTTACAAAATGAGGGCTTGGGAAACTTCCCAACAAGCGTTTTGCAAAGCAAAATACGGAACAGGCTATCCGGTTCCTATGCTTGCTGCGAAACTGCAAACACTGATTTCAAGGGAAAGGACGGGAAAGGAATGGAACGGAAAAGAGAAATTGACGAAAGCGAATACTTACCAAAACGGGGCAATCCGCTGAACGAAACGGTCTATTACAAAATCGGCGGTACAATCTTTGAAATTGAAACCTCCTGCGGCGGCTCTGAACTGCTGTACGAAAATTGGAACGGCTCATAAAATCGGAAACCGTCACATCGCCTGCTGACAATGAAAAGAAAGTCCGCTATAATAAAGACAGCAACCAGTTTGTCGGGCGTTCATTACAGGAGGAATGAACACATGACAAATACAAATTATCCCGACAACATTACAGCTTTATATGCCCGTTTAAGCCAAGAGGACGCATTGGACGGGGAGAGTAACAGCATAGCAAATCAGAAGTCCATATTGCTCAAATACGCGACGGACAACGGCTTTCCAAACCCCTTGTTTTTCATCGACGACGGAGTATCGGGAGTAACCTTTGATAGACCCGGTTGGAATGAGATGATAGGGCTTGCGGAGATGGGAAAGGTCAAGACAGTTATCGTCAAGGATATGTCCCGTATGGGGCGCGATTATCTGAAAGTCGGCTACTACACCGAAAGTTTCTTTGCCGAGCGCGATATACGCTATATCGCTATCAATGACGGCGTGGACAGCGACAAAGGCAACAACGATTTTACCCCTTTCCGCAATCTGTTCAATGATTTTTACGCACGAGATACGAGCAAGAAAATCCGCGCTATGATGAGGGCAAAGGGCAATTCGGGCGAACACCTATGCACCAATCCGCCCTACGGGTACAGAAAAGACCCACAAGACAAAAAGAAATGGATTGTGGACGAGGAAACCGCCGAAGTAGTCAAACGTATCTTTGCGCTGTGCGTGGACGGGAAAGGGCCTATGCAGATTGCAAAGCTGCTGACCGCCGACAAGGTTTTGACCGTTAAGGCGCACTACGCCAAACGCGACGGAAAGCCCATGCCGGACAATCTCTATCGGTGGGATTACAAATCCGTCGCGGGGATATTGGAGCGTCCCGAATATACGGGGTGTACGGTGAACTTCAAGACCTATTCCAAATCCCATAAGCTGAAAAAGCGGCTGAACAACGCGCCCGAAAATATGCGGATATTCCCCAACACGCAGCCTGCAATCGTCAATGAAAAGGTATGGCAACGGGTACAGGAACTACGAGCGAATAAACGCCGCCCTACCAAAACAGGAAAGCAAGGTTTATTCTCTGGACTGCTTTACTGTGCTGATTGTGGGGATAAGCTGTATTTTTGTACGACAAACAGCTTTTTACCTAATCAAGACCACTATGTATGCTCCAACTACAAGAGCAATACCGGCACTTGTTCAGCGCACTTTATCCGCGAGGAAACGCTAAAGTTGTTTGTGCTGCGCCGGATATTCAGTGTGACGGCGATGTTCATAGACAACGCCGACGATTTCCGCAGGGTGGTACAAAAGCAGCGTTTTGAGGAAACGGAAAAGGCTGTAAAGCGGCGCAAGAAAGAGTTGCAACAGGCAAAGAAGCGGATAAGCGAACTCGACCGCATTTTCAAGCGTATCTATGAGGACGACATAACGGGCGCAATTTCTCACGAGCGGTTTTTGAAGCTGTCCGCCGAGTATGAAGCGGAGCAAAAGGAACTGACGGAGTTTGTCAAGACAGAGCAGACTTTGACAGCTTCGCCGCTGTTATCCGCAAGTATGTGGGTATTAAGGAACTGACGCCCACCATCGTCAATGAGTTTGTGAAAAAGATAATTGTCCACGCCCCGGACAAGTCCAGCGGATACCGCCGGCAGAAAATCCAAATCGTCTGGAACTTCATTGGGGAGTTGGAGCAGGACGGCGATAGGCAAACCATTGAACGGCAAAGAAAAGGCAGAACGGCATAGCCTTTCGACTATGCCGCCCTGCAAATATGACTTTACTTCCTTGTGGGTGTCCGCCTAATGATGGCCCCCTTTGCATAAGTTTTCAGGATCGATCTGAATCCACTACATCAACCTTGGCGGCAGCACCACCATCGCTAGAGTGCTCGGATTTCTTCGAGGCTCAATTTTGTCAACTGCTCAATTTCTTCCAGCGGTCTGCCCAGTTTTTTCATCTCAAGCGCCATTTCTCTTCTTGCTTCGGCTCGCCCTTCGGCCAGACCGTCTTTGTGGCCAGTTCGATAGCCATCTTTCTCACGGATGGTCTCACATTCCTCTCTGGTCAGTTCTTCATATAACAAACTCATAACCTCACCACCATTTCTTTTCAGGAAATCCTGCAGGACCCCTTCCTTGACGCAGGCCCTCACGGCCTCCTCGATGGCTGCCTTCAGGTCATCCATGTGCTTTTGGTTCTCCCGCACGATGTGGATGAACCGGCTGTACTCAGCAAGGGTTTTGCATTGAGACAAAACCTCCGCTCCCTGTTCGTAATTCACATTGATGACTTTCACCACTGCCTCTAAGGCTATTTTATCACATTTCGTGAAAAACGCATCAGAAAGTTTCAGCTCCTGCTCCAAAGGCGCATTTCCAAGCAGTTTGCAAATTTCACCCTTTTGTGATATCATCTATTCTGTATCTTTATGTTCTGACCGAGTTTCATAAGAATACGGACAAAATGTTGATTGGAGGAATCACAAGTGAAAATCGTACTCGACGGCATGGGCGGCGATAACGCGCCTTTTGAAATCGTAAAGGGAGCAGTAGAAGCATCCAAAGAGACAGAATACCAGATCTGCATTGTAGGAAAAGAAGATCAAATCAAGGCAGAACTGGAAAACTATAAATATGATCCGGAAAAAATCAAAATTGTGCACGCAGAAGAAGTGATCACCAATGAAGACAGTCCGGTGAAAGCGATCAAGCGGAAAAAAGAATCCTCCATGGTCAAAGGACTGACCATGGTCAAAGAAGGCGAAGGCGACCTCTTTGTTTCCGCCGGGAACACGGGCGCGCTGGTGGTGGGCAGCAGAATGATACTTGGCCGGATCAACGGCATCGACCGTCCGGCGCTGGCCAGCATCTACCCGGTTCTTGGCGAAAAAGCCTGCCTGCTGGTGGACGCTGGGGCAAGTTCGGAAGCCAAGCCGCATAATTTACTAGAATACGGAACAATGGGCAGTATATATGTAGAGAAGGTACTCGGCCGCCCCCAGCCGAAAGTGGGACTGGTCAACCTGGGCGTTGAAGAAGGAAAAGGAACCACGGTTACTAAGGCAGCCTTCAAGCAGCTGTCCCAGGCGCCCATCAACTTCATCGGAAATGTAGAAGCCAGGGAAGTGCCGGCCGGAGCCTGCGACGTCATCGTCTGCGACGGCTTTGTGGGAAACGTCATCTTAAAACTGACGGAAGGGCTGGCGTGGAGCATCCTCAAGCTGCTTAAGAAAAAATTCCTGGACGGACTCAAAGCCAAGATCGGGGCGCTGTTCCTGAAAGACAAGCTGGGAGAGCTGAAAAACGAATTCGACTACTCCGAATACGGCGGAGCGCCCATTTTAGGAGTAGAAGGGCCGGTTGTAAAGATGCACGGATCTTCCAATGCAAAGGCGGTCAAGAATACCATTCTCAAAGGCATTCCTTATGCCCAGGAAGGGGTCGTAGACATCATAAAGAATGCAATAACAGACTTAGAGGAGATTATTGCCAGTGAACAATAGCGCACAGTTTCAACAAATGATTGGATATACATTTGAGGATATACACCTCCTTGATAAAGCGCTGACCCACAGCTCTTATGTCAAGGAAACAGGACAGAGCCGCCTTTGCGACAACGAAAGGCTGGAGTTTCTCGGCGACGCGTTTTTAGACGCAATCATCGGCGAAGAGCTTTATCGCAGGCTGCCAAAGGCAGAAGAAGGCAAGCTGACAAAAACCAGAGCTTCCATCGTTTGCGAAAAATCCCTCGCTGCCGTAGGAAGAAAGCTTTCCATCGGGGAGCACATGCTCTTCAGCAGAGGGGAAGAAAAGAGCGGCGGCCGGGACAGAGACTCCATTTTGGCCGACGGAATGGAGGCGGTGATCGGTGCCATCTATCTGGACGGCGGATACGAACAAGTCCGACGATTTGTAGTGGACATCTTTCAAGAAGACTTGCAGGCCGCAGGCAAAGGCAAGCTGACCAACCAGGACTATAAATCGGAAGTGCAGGAACAGCTTCAGGCTAAGGGCATTTTGGACATGCACTATGTGCTGGAAAAAGAAGAAGGCCCAGACCACAATAAAGTCTTTTCCGTAAGGCTGGAAGTTTTAGGGGAACCAGTCGGCTACGGCCAGGGAAAGAGCAAAAAGCTGGCGGAGCAGAATGCGGCAAGGGATGCAATGGAAAGGGGTATCGATGTACTTTAAGCGGATTGAAATGCACGGGTTCAAGTCCTTTGCGGAACCGGTGACAATTGAATTCCACAGAGGGATCACCTGCGTGATCGGTCCCAACGGCAGCGGCAAGAGCAACATCAGCGATGCCATCCGCTGGGTACTGGGAGAACAGAGTCCGAAAATGCTGCGGGGAGGCAAGATGGAAGAAGTGATTTTTTCCGGCACAGCCAACCGCAAATCCAGGGGGATGGCAGAAGTAACGCTGGTCATCGACAATGAAGCGGGAATCCTTCCCATCGACTACAATGAAGTGGCCATCACCAGAAGGATGTTCCGCTCGGGAGAAAGCGAATATTCCATCAATAACAACCAATGCAGGCTCCGCGATATCCGTGAGCTGATTATGGATACGGGCATTGGCGTCGATGGGTATTCCCTCATAGGACAGGGTAAGATTTCCGACATTGTCAGTAATAAAACGGAAAGCCGCCGGGAAATCTTTGAGGAAGCCGCCGGAATCGTTATGTACCGGACAAAGAAGGCGGAATCAGAACGAAAACTCAGCGGTGCGGCCGCCAACCTGGAGCGGGTCAATGACATTATCGGAGAGATCGAAGGCAGAATCGACCATCTTCGTGAAGACAGCATCAAGGCTAAGGAATATATTGAGCTTAGAGATAAGAATAAAGAACTGGAAATTAACATAACTCTGAAAAATATCGAAAGTCTGGAATTGAAAAACGAGTACATAAAAGACGATATTGCAGAGCTGAAAAATAAATTGGATGAAAGCCGTGACACAAGAGAAGCCATGGCCCGTCAGCTGGCGGAAAACAAGCAGAAGAGCGAGCATCTGGAGGGTTTGATCACAGAGGGCAGAGAAAAGCTGATGCAAAGCATTGAGGAGATTAACCGCCTGGTCAACCAGGGGCAGATTGCCGGCGAACGGATTAGCACGATCAAAACCAACACCGAAAGACTGACCGATGAGATTGGGACCCTGGAAGAAAAGCTGGAAAAAGAACGGCAGCACGCCGAAGAACTGCATCGCAGCAAAGCGCAGGCAGACCGGGAGCTGGAACAAGTGAACCGGGCTCTGCAGGAAAAGATTCAAGCCCGCGCAGCCCTGACCGATCAGATATCCCAGGCCGATTCCCTGGCGGACCAATACAAGGAAGAGATCTTCCGCGCCCATAGCGCCATCGGATCGCACAAGGCGGAAATCAGCAGCCTGGAAAATCTGAGGGAAACCCTACAGCGGCGCCGGACCCAGATTCAGGCAGAAAAAAGCAGCGGCGAGGATACCAATCGGGATACCCTGGATGCGCTGAACAAACTCCGGGCGGACAAGGTTAAGCTGGAAGAAGAACAGAGCCAGACAAAACAGGAACTGGCACAGAAAACAGATAAGTACAATCTGAGCCTGAGGAAAGAACAGGAACAAAAGAGAGCGCTGGAAGAACTGCGCATCTCCATCGGGCAGCTGTCCTCCAGAAAAAAGACCATTGAAGAAATGGAAAGCAACTATGAGGGCTATAATTATGCGGTAAGGTTTATCATGCGGTCGGGATTGGCCGGCATTCTTGGAACGGTGGCCGAACTGATTTCCGTGCCCAAAGGGTTTGAAACAGCCATCGAGACCGCCCTGGGAGCAGCCATGCAGAATATCGTCTGCGAGGATGACCAGAGCGCCCAGAAAGCCATCGCCCGCTTAAAAGAAAACAAGGCAGGAAGACTGACCTTCCTTCCCATCTCATCCATTCGCGCAAACCGGGGAAACTATGACCGCAGGCTGGAGCAGGAACCGGGATTTCAAGGCTTTGGAACCGACTGCATTCAGTTCGACCGGCGCTATCAGACGGTCATGGAGTACCTTTTGGGCCGGGTAGTCATTGTGGATACCATGGACCATGCGGTAAAGCTTTCGAAAAAAGCGGCGGGGCTTCGCTTCGTTACATTGGAAGGCGAAATCATCAACGCCGGCGGCGCCATCACCGGCGGAAGATATAAAAATAAAACTGCCAATCTTTTGGAAAGAAAGGCGGAGGTGGCGGACCTGGCCAAACAGCTGGAAACCGCCGGACAAGAAAAGACAAACGGCATCGACCATCTGTCCCGCCTTAAGGAAGAAATCGAAGGTTTTCAAGCCGAAATCGCTGACCTGGAGCAGATCGCAAGGAAGCTGGAGATGAATATCTTCAGCATAGAAAACGAACTGGCTGTCACAGAAAGTGCGCTCAATGACTTTAAGACCAACAGCGGCAAATGGGAAAAGGAGCTGGAAAATATCCGCAGCGAACAGGAATCATCCCAGAAGATGATCCGCCAGCTGGAGGAGAAAATTTGCACTGAAGAAAAGACCATGGCTGAAAAGGAATTGCTGGCGGAAGAACAGCTCCGTTTATCCGACCAAAAGAGTGAACAGCTTTCAAATATCAATGAAGCCATCACAGCCGCCAGGATTGAGGCCGGAGCCTGCGAAAGCAAAAAAGCAGGCGCAGACGATCTGGCGCGGCGGGTAAATGCGACGATTGGCGAGCTGGAGCAGGAAAAGCAGCAAAAGGAGCAGCAGATCGCCGCCTTGACTGCGGAAAAAAACAGCCTCAGCTGCGGCCATACCGACCTTGAGGCAGACGTAAAAGAAAAGGAAGAAGCAAAAGAAAACCTGGAAACCTATCTGGAAGAACTGAACCAGGAGCGGGGAGAAGCCGCTTCCAAGGCAGACAAGCTGGCTATGGAAAAGGAAGAGCTGGATCACCAGGTGAACGCTTTGCAGGACCAGAAATACGAGCTGGAAATCAAAGAGGCCAAAAACCAGACCCAGCTGGATTCATACAAAGAAAAGCTGTGGGAGGATTTTGAAGTTTCCTACATCCAGGCCATGGAATTCAAAAAGCAGGATTTTGTCATGTCCGCCGCTGTCAAAGAAAACCGGCAGATCAAAAGCAGAATCAAAGAGCTGGGCGAAGTGAATATCGGCGCCATCGCTGAATACGAAACGGTCAGCGAACGCTACGAGTTCCTCACTTCTCAGCGGGCCGATATTCTGGAAGCCATGAACAGCCTGAGCGGCATCATCGAGGATATGGACCGGACCATCAAGGCCAGATTCAAAGAGAGCTTTGACCAGGTGGTCGTCAACTTCGAAAAGGTCTTTGCCGATCTCTTCGGAGGGGGCCACGCCGAACTGCGGCTGGATGACGAGAACAACCCTCTTGAATCGGGCATCGATATCATCGCCCAGCCTCCGGGCAAAAAGCTGCAGAATATCAATCTGCTCTCCGGAGGAGAAAAGACCATGACGGCCATTGCCCTCATGTTCGCGGTGCTCAAGACCAAGCCCACGCCCTTCTGCATTCTGGACGAAGTAGAAGCGGCGCTGGACGATGCCAACATCGAGCGCTTTGCCAGATATTTAAAGACCTTTGAAGATATCCAGTTTACCCTGGTCACCCACCAGAAAGCGACCATGGAGCACGCGGATGTCCTCTACGGCGTCACCATGCCCGAACAGGGAATATCCAAAGTGCTCTCCCTCAACATGGGAGACGATTTTGCGGTTTGATACCCACCAAGTTATAGATAGAAGGAGATAGAGATTATGGCTTTTGAAAAAAAGAAAAAAGGTTTTTTCGGACGCTTGTCGGAACGAATCGGAGACGTGATCCTGGCAAGGCCGACCATTGATGAAGATTTTCTGGACGAATTGGAAGAAATTCTGATCACATCGGATATTGGAATGGAAACAACGATGACCATCATCGAGCGCCTTAGAAGCGATATAAAGCATGAATATTTGAGAGAACCACAGCAGGTAAAAGATCAGCTGAAGAAGATCATAGCCGAGCTGATCGACAAAGGCGAGAGACACCAGCTCTGCCAGGAAACGCCCCTGATCATTCTCATGATCGGAATCAACGGCGGCGGAAAGACAACCTCCATCGGAAAGATCGCCCATAAGTGCAAGATGGAAGGCAAATCGGTGATGCTGGCGGCAGCGGATACCTTTCGCGCGGCAGCCAGCGAACAGCTGGTCATCTGGGGCGAGCGGGTCGGTGTCAACGTGATCCGCCACCAGGAAGGGGCGGACCCTTCGGCAGTCATCTTCGATGCCATCCAATCGGCCAAGGCCAAAGGCATCGACGTCCTCATCTGCGACACGGCCGGCCGGCTGCAGAATAAGAAAAATCTCATGGACGAGCTGACCAAAATGAACAGGATCATTGATCGGGAATATCCGGAGGCCGCGAGGGAGAATTTGCTGGTCCTGGATGCGACCACCGGCAAAAACGCCGTGTCCCAGGCCAAAGAATTCAATGAAAGCGCCGACATCACCGGAATTGTTCTCACCAAGCTGGATGGTACGGCCAAAGGCGGGATCGTCATTACCATAGCCGATGAGTTTGATATGGCAGTCAAATATATTGGCGTCGGCGAAGGGATGGAGGATTTAAAAGCCTTTGATCCGGCCGAATTTGCAGGAGGAATTTTTGATGAGTAAACCAATTGTTGCCGTCGTAGGAAGGCCCAATGTGGGCAAGTCCACATTTTTTAATAAAGTCGTGGGCAGAAGAGTAGCCATTGTAGAAGATACGCCGGGGGTGACCCGGGACCGGATCTATGCGGAAGCAGAATGGAACGGCGTTCATTTTGCGCTCATCGATACCGGCGGCATCGAGCCGGACAGCAAAGACATCATCCTATCTCAGATGCGGGAACAGGCGGAGGTGGCCATCGGTACCGCCGATGTCATTCTCTTCATGGTGGACGGAAAAGATGGCTTGACCGCAGCTGACCGGGAAGTGGCGATGATGCTGATGCGCACCGGTAAAAAGGTAATTCTGGTGGTCAACAAAGTGGATAAGCCTACAGTGCCCGACGATTTTTACGATTTTTATGAACTGGGATTGGGTGAGCCTATCCCCATCTCTGCCGCCAACATGCTCAATTTGGGAGATCTGTTGGATGAAATCGTGCAAAGCTTTCCGCCGGGAGCGGGAACGGAGGAGGAAGACCAAATTAAAATTGCTGTCATCGGCAAGCCCAATGTGGGCAAATCTTCCCTGATCAATGAGCTGCTGGGCGAAAAGCGGGTGATCGTTTCGCCTATTGCCGGAACAACCAGAGATTCCATCGATACGCCCTTTGAACAGGACGGGGAAAAATACCTGCTCATCGATACGGCGGGAATTCGCAGAAAGAGCAAGGTTAATGAAGATATCGAACGCTTCAGCGTGATCCGCGCCGTAGCTGCCGTGGAGCGGTGCGACGTTTGTCTTTTGATGATCGATGCGGCGGAAGGCATCACCGAGCAGGACAAAAAGATCGCCGGTGTGGCCCACGAAGCCGGCAAAGGAATCGTAATCGTGGTCAACAAGTGGGATTTGGTGGAAAAGGATTCCAACACCATGAAGCATTTCCGCCAGGAGATCGCCAAAGAACTGACCTTCATGTCCTATGCGCCGTCGATTTTCATTTCCGTATTGGAAAAACAGCGGATCCAAAAGGTCCTGCAGACCGCTAAAGCGGTGGCTGAAAATCGCGCCATGCGCATCTCCACAGGCCAGCTCAACAGCTTGATTACCGATGCAACCATGATGAAACAGCCGCCTTCCGATAAGGGCAAAAGATTAAAAATTTATTACGTTACGCAAGTTGGGGTGAAACCGCCGCTGTTTTCGTTTAAAATAAACTCTAGAGAACTGATGCATTTTTCCTATGCCAGGTACCTGGAGAATAAAATTCGGGAAGGCTTCGGCTTTGAAGGTACTTCCATAAAATTCGTATTCAGAGAAAAAGGTGAAAGGGAAGATGAATAGTATAGGAATCATAGGCGGGGCTGATGGGCCCACAGCCATCTATGTGACCGGGGATACCGGGATTGCAGGAGAAATGCTCAACCTATGCGGAGGCGTTGATAAAACGGCTCTGTGGATGTATATCGGAATCATGGTTGCGATCGTGATTGCTGCGTATTTTGTGGGAAACATCTCGCCATCCACGATTTTAGCAAAGAAGCATGGAATCGATATTAAAAAAGAAGGCAGCGGAAACGCAGGTACGACCAACGCCCTGCGAGTGATGGGGAAAAAGGCCGGAGCCGTGACCCTGGTAGTGGACGTACTCAAGGGACTTCTTTCCGTAGTCATAGCGGGGCTCCTCTGCGGACAGGGCTGCGCCATGCTCTGTGTCATCGCCGTCATGCTGGGACATATCTGGCCGATTTTATACAAGTTCAAAGGCGGAAAAGGAGTGGCTACCTGTTTTGGGGCCGTGGCGGGGCTTAACATCCTGGTCGCTCTCTGTGCCCTGGGCGTGCTGGTCCTGGGCGTGCTGATATCCAAGCGGATGTCGGTGGGATCTATGCTGGCGGCACTTTCTTTTCCCGTGTTCTGCTGGTTCCTGGAACCGGATTTCATATATCTGGCATGCGTGCTCGCTCTGGTGATCATCATCAAACACCGGGCAAATATCGCACGGTTGCTGCACGGCCAAGAGCCGAAGTTGAGTTTTTTTGATAAGGAGATAAAAAAATGAAAAAGATAGGCGTAATCGGAGCGGGAAGCTGGGGAACAGCCCTGGCGCTGACCCTCAGCGGAAAAGGACATCAGGTGACAATCTGGGACGTGAACCCGGAGCATCTGTCCGAATTGGAACAAAATAGAGAAAATGTCCGCTATCTGCCGGATATTAAATTCAATGACAATATGAAAATCGGAAAAACGGCAGAGGAAGCCCTGCAGGATGCCGATGTGGTTCTCTTTTCGGCGCCGGCTCAGCATTTTCGCAGCGCGCTGAAAACCGCTCTCCCTTATCTGAAGCCGGATATGATCCTGGTCAATGTGGCCAAAGGCATCGAACAGAAAACCCTGATGCGCATGTCGCAGATTGCTTTTGAAACCCTGCCCCAGGCCAGATACGTTACCCTGTCCGGACCTTCTCATGCTGAGGAAGTGGGAAAAAGCCTGCCGACGACCGTAGCAGTGGCCTCCCCTGATCTGAAGCTGGCAGAAGAGGTGCAGGATATCTTTATGACCGAACGCTTCCGCGTTTACACCACCGAAGACATCGTCGGCGTGGAGCTGGGCGGCGCGCTGAAGAACATCATTGCTCTGGGAGCCGGGATTTCCGACGGCATGGGATTCGGCGACAATGCCAAAGCTGCGCTCATGACCAGAGGGCTGGCTGAGATCAAACGGCTGGGCGTGAAGCTGGGGGCTGACCCCGCTACTTTCGCCGGATTGACGGGAGTGGGCGATCTGATCGTCACCTGCACCAGCATGCATTCCAGAAACCGGCGCTGCGGAATCATGATCGGTGAAGGGATGTCACCTGAGGCTGCCACTGAAAAAGTGGGTATGGTCGTAGAGGGCATGTACACCACGGAAGCCGCTTATGACCTGGCCCAGCGGGAAGGGGTGGAAATGCCCATTACCCAGCAGCTTTATGAAGTGATCAACGGCAGAGCCGATGCTAAATCCGCAGTGGAACTTCTCATGGGGAGAGAACGAAAACATGAACAAGCCTAAGACGTATCATATTACCACCTTCGGCTGCCAGATGAATGAACATGATTCGGAGACCATCGCAGGCATGCTTTCTCAGATGGGATTTTGCGAAAGCCCGCAGCGGGATGAGGCCGACGTGGTCATCATCAATACTTGCAGCGTCAGGGAAAACGCGGACAAACGGTTCTTCGGCACATTGGGACAGCTGAAGAAAAAAAAGCTGGCCGATCCGGAGTTTACGGTCTGCGTATGCGGGTGTATGATGCAGCAGCAGCATATTATTGACAGCATTAAGACAAAATACCCTTGGGTGGATATCATTTTCGGCACCCATAATATTCATCAGTTTCCCCAGCTTTTAGAAAGCGTCATCAGTGAAAAGGAAAAGATCGTCGACGTCTGGGAGGACGGCGGCGAGATCGTGGAAGGGCTGCCGGCCAAGCGGCTTTATAAACATAAGGCATTTGTCAACATTATGTACGGATGCAACAATTTTTGTACCTACTGCATCGTCCCTTACACCAGAGGCAGGGAGCGAAGCCGCCGTCCTCAGGATATCATGGGCGAGGTAAAGCTCCTTGTGGCCGACGGGGTGCGGGAAGTGACCCTTTTGGGGCAGAATGTCAATTCCTACCGGGGAGACGAGAAGACGGACTTCGCCGATTTGATCTACCGACTCAATGAGGTGGAGGGACTGGAGCGGATTCGCTTTATGACATCCCATCCCAAAGACTTGTCTGATAAACTGATTCAGGCGTATGTGGATTGCAATAAGCTGTGCAATTACATTCACCTGCCGGTGCAGTCGGGCAGCAGTCCGGTGCTGGCCCGCATGAACCGCAAATATACCAAAGAGGATTATCTGGAGCTGATCGCCAAATTGAGAAAGGCGGTTCCTGACATTACCATCAGCACGGATATCATCGTCGGCTTTCCGGGGGAAACGGAAGCGGATTTTGAGGAGACGCTGGATTTAGTTGGCAGGGTCAGATACGATTCGGCCTTCACCTTTCTCTACTCCATCCGCAAGGGGACGCCGGCGGAAGAATACGAGGATCAAATTCCTGAGGATGTGAAGCATCAAAGGTTTAACCGCCTGGTGGAAGCGGTCAATTCCATATCCGCTGAAAAGAATGCAGCATATGTGGGAAAGGTGGAAAAGGTCCTGGTGGAAGGCGTGAGTAAGACCAGCGCTCAGAGGTATACGGGGAGAACGGAAGGCTTCAAACTGATTAACTTTCCGGGAACACCGAAGCTGGCGGGCAAAATCGTTGATGTAAAAGTTACAGAAGGAAAGACATTCAGCCTGGAGGGCGAAGTCTTATAAACTGCAAAAGGTGTGTATTTATGGAAGAGAAGGCTACTTTCAAGGCGGGAAACAGGAAAAATCAGCTGATCAGCCTGGCTGTCATCGCTGCACTTGTTCTCCTGACCTTTTACACACTTCACAGCAAACTGGACGGCATTAATTTCCGCCATCTGTGGAGTGTTTTTGTTCATTTGGAACTAAAGTATATTGTGCTTGCGGTGGTTTCCATGTTCGTTTTTGTTGTCATTGAGGGACAATGCCTGGCAGTGATCGCAAGGTCGCTGGGGTATAAAATGAAGCTGCATCAAGCGACCGTTTATTCGGCTGCGGATCTTTATTTTTCCGCCATTACGCCATCGGCTACGGGCGGGCAGCCAGCATCGGCTTACTATATGGCTAAAGACGGAATTAAAGTTTCTGACGGAACTACCATTTTGGTGCTCAATATTTTGCTTTACACCATGTCACTGATCATTATGGGGACCTGGGGGCTTTTGGTAAAACTGAATTTCTTCATGGAAGCGGGCCGGATTTTCAAGCTGCTGTTTGTCATTGGCTTTGTGCTGCAGATTCTGCTGGTGGCGCTGTGCCTCTTGTGCATGTTCTCAAAAGAGCTGATTCGCAATTTGGGCGTTTTTCTGATAAAATGCTTGTATCGGCTGCGGTTTATCAAGTACAAGGAAGAAAAGATCGAGAAGATAAACGGATATATCGACCGTTATCAGGCGGGAATGGATTTGGTAAAACGAAAACCGGGTGTGATGGCTGTTGTACTGCTGGGAAATATTCTCCAGCGGATTGCCTTTTTCTCAATCGGTTATTTTGTATATAAGAGCTTCGGACTTTCTCAGGCCGGATATGTGGACATGGTGGCGCTCCAGTCCCTTCTGGCGATGGCTGTGAACAGCCTTCCCATTCCGGGAGCCATCGGAGTCTCAGAGGGGAGCTTTCTGCTGTTGTTTTCCAGTGTCTTTCCAGCAGCTGCGCTGGCTCCGGCGATGATCTTCACAAGGGGGATCAATTACTATTTGTGTTTTATATTGTGTGGGATTTACACCATTGCCTATCATCTGTCTATTTTGAAAAGGCAAAGCAAAAGGAGGAACAAAAATGAAGCTGATCGGATATTATAACTATACGGTCATACTGACCGATTTGTCGCTGATCTCATCAGTATTTGGAATCTACATGGCCATGCGGGGGCACGTGGCAGGGGCAGTCTATTGCCTGATGGTATCGGGGTTCTGTGACATGTTCGACGGTAAAGTGGCAAGGACCAAGAAACGGTGCGAGGCGGAGCAAAAGTTCGGCATACAGCTGGACTCCCTGAGCGATTTGGTCTGTTTTGGCGTCCTGCCTACGGTCATCGGCTATGCAATCGGAATGACCAACAAGTTTTATGTATTTGTATTTTTCATCTACGTGATGGCGGCCTTGACAAGACTGGCTTATTTCAATGTGATGGAAGAGGAGCGGCAGAGCCAGACGCCGGAGCGGCGCAAAGAATACGTGGGCCTTCCAGTTACTTCCGTTGCCCTCATTATTCCGCTGATCTACATACTTGGGAGGTTTGTAGAAATCGAATTCCACAAGATTTATGGGATCGGTCTGCTGGCAATCGCCTTTGCTTTCCTGCTCAATTTTAGAATCAAAAAACCAGGAAAGGCGACGGCGGTGGTTATGATCCTCATCGGTATTGCTGAAATTGTGTGCATGCTCTGCGGGTTTCATTATGTCGGATAAAAGAAGACCGGTACTCCAGCCGCAAAAGGACGGCGGCTCGCTGAAATTTCTCTATGATACGGCCCCGGGCAGGCTGGTTTTGAAGGCCTTGGTAAACCCTTTGTTTTCCAGGGCCGGAGGCGCATTTATGAGCAGCCGCTTTTCCAAGAGAATGATCGGCCGCTTCATCGAAAAAAATGGAATTGATATGAACAGGTACGAGAAAGGCCCTTTTTCGTGTTACAATGACTTTTTTTGCAGACGTCTGCGCCGGGAACTTTCTGTATCGGCAGGTCAGGGAGTGCTGATTTCCCCCTGCGATGCCAAGCTTTCCGTTTTTCGGATTGAGGAGGACAGCCGCTTTTTTATCAAAGGCTCATCTTACAGCATAGCCGATCTTTTGCAAAACCATGAGCTGGCGGAATTTTACCAGGGGGGATGGTGTCTGATCTTCCGCTTGACGGTGGATGATTATCATCGGTACTGTTATGTGGACGACGGCGCCAAGGGACCCAATGTTTTTATTCCGGGCAAGCTGCATACGGTGCAGCCCATTGCCCTGAAGCGGCATGATATTTATAAGGAAAACTGCCGGGAATACACGGTGATGGATACGGATCATTTCGGCCAGATCGTCCAGATCGAGGTGGGCGCTCTGATGGTGGGAAAGATTCTCAACTTCCACCAGTCAGGCAGCTTTCACAAGGGTGAGGAAAAAGGGATGTTTCAGTTCGGCGGTTCGACCATCGTCCTCTTGCTGCGCCAAGGCAGCGTGCAGCTGGATCAGGAGCTCCTGGACAATACCGCGGACCAGTTGGAAACCATCGTTAAAATAGGTGAAGGAATTGGAAGATCAATTTAAGAAAAAACGAGATCTGCTGATTTTCGCCGGTATATTGCTGGCATATATATTTTATTTGATTTCTGTTCATATTCCTATGGAGCGGCATCTGATTCACGTGCCTTTGGACGATCAGATTCCTTTTTGTGAACTCTTTGTTCTTCCGTACATTTGGTGGTACGGATTCATTTCCGGGCCGCTGATCTGGTTTTTTTTAAAATCGCGGCAGGATTTTCTGGACTTGGGAATCTATCTGCTGGCAGGGATGTGGTTTTGCTCTGCATTTTTCCTCATTTATCCCACTTATATTGACTTTCAGCCCCAGACTTTGCCCAGAGAAAACCTGTTTTCCTTTTTGGTGGAATTGCTCTACAGGGCGGATGAACCGGCCAATGTTTTTCCCAGCATTCACTGTTTTGAATCCACGGCTATCTGCATCGCCATCTGGAAGTCAAAGCTCTGGGGAGGGTATCGCAAACCTCGCATAGTAGGGCTGGCATCGGCTATTTTCATTTGTCTGTCCACCATGTTCATCAAACAGCATTCCGCAGCGGATGTGGCTGCCGGCGTGCTTTTGGCGCTGATCCTCTACTTTCCGGTCTATAAAATAAATTGGCCCTTTCGCAAAAGATTTGAATAATCCATAAACCTCTCTAATATACTATATTGATTCAAAGTCACTAGCACAGGGAGGTTTTTGTTTTGGAAAATTTAAATATCTATGAAAGCATCGCTAAAAGATCCCAGGGTGATATCTATATAGGCGTTGTAGGTCCGGTCCGCGTAGGAAAATCAACCTTCATCAAGCGGTTCATGGATCTGCTGGTAGTGCCTAATATGAAAAATATCTACGCCAAAGAGAGGCTGCTGGACGAAATGCCCCAAAGCGGTTCCGGCAGGACGATCACGACTACGGAACCAAAATTCGTGCCGGCAGAGGCTGCCAGCCTGAAGATGCCCGGCAATATGAACTGCCGGGTTCGCCTTGTGGACTGCGTAGGATATTTAGTGCCGGAGGCACTGGGCCATTCGGAAGACGGCAAATCCAGAATGGTAAACACTCCCTGGGATGAGGAAAAAATTCCGTTTGAAGAAGCTGCGGAAAAAGGAACGAGAAAAGTAATCGAGGAGCATTCGACCATCGGCATCGTTGTAACGACGGACGGTACCACTTCGGATATTCCGAGGAAGAACTACGAGGAGGCGGAGGAAACGGTCATCCGCCAGCTGAAGGAGTTGAAGAAGCCCTTTGTGGTGGTGGTCAATTCCACTGAACCCAAATCGGTCGCGGCTCAGTCTCTGGCCCAGGCGCTGGAGGAAAAACATCATGTTCCGGCCATGGCGGTCAACTGTATGCGCATGAGCAGCGGGGAGCTGAATCAGATTGTGGAAAAGG
Organism: Hominibacterium faecale; assembly: GCF_020734085.1. Lineage (NCBI taxonomy): Bacteria > Bacillati > Bacillota > Clostridia > Peptostreptococcales > Anaerovoracaceae > Hominibacterium > Hominibacterium faecale. The sequence continues at coordinate 111,433 of NZ_JAJAGH010000005.1, read as the reverse complement.
TACTCTATCAATTTCCCATCAGCGAGATATCCTTCGAACTGCCGGGATTCATGGAAGGGCTGGAAAATGACCACTGGATCAAATCCTCGGTCATTGAAAGCATCCGCGGCTGGTCGGGCACCTTCGAAACGGCGGAGGACATTCAGAAAACCGTCGATTCTCTGGCAGACGGACAAATTATCCAGTCGGTCCGCGTGGCGGATATGGATTTGGGCAGCGGGCAGGTGGTCATTGACGTGCAAATGGCCGATGGGCTGTTCTATAAGGTGATCGAGGAGCTGATGGATGAAAAGGTGGAAAACGATTACGAATTTTTCCGCCTGCTGCGCGAATTTTCAGAAGCCAAAAAGTCTTATGATAAGCTGAAAGGGGCCATGGAGCAGGTTGAGGCCACCGGATATGGAATCGTTCAGCCAAAGCTGACGGAAATGGTTTTGGGCGAACCGGAGGTGTTCAAGCAGGGGAGCAAGTGCGGAATCCGCCTTACTGCAAAAGCACCCAGCTTACATATCATCCGTACCGATATTACGACAGAGGTGGCGCCTGTGGTGGGGACGGAGCAGCAGACTGAGGATTTGGTCAAATATTTGCTCACGGAATTTGAGAATGAGCCGGAGAAGATCTGGGAAACCAACATCTTCGGAAAGACTCTGTACGATATGGTTGCCGAGCAGATGCAGAGCAAGCTGGCCGGGGTGCCGGAAAATATCCGGGTTAAGGTGCAGAAATCCCTGCAGAAGATCTGCGATGAGGGAAAAGAATATTTTATTTGTATTGTGATATAGATGGCGATACGTGAATGGCGAAACGAGGGCCTTTCTCCGCTGGGCAAACTGGCGGGGAGGGCTTTTTTATTTCTTGGAGACAGGGTGAGGGCTTGGGGAAAAGGTGACGGGAATCTGCGGGAAAAACTGAAAAAAATTTTCGCTATTTACGCAGGTTTCAACGGCTGCGGCGCTTTCAGATTCGCGATGGGACCGCACGGGCCGCAAGTTGGTGGATCAGGGCCTCGCAATCCCATAACTTTGCGTAAAAAATGCAAATCTTTACAGAAGTTTACCGGGATGTGGGGCTGCTGCGGCGTGGAGATAGGCTGCGGGGATCTGGGGAAAAAAACTGAAAAAAACTTTCACTATTTACGCAAGTTTCAACGGCCGTGGTGCTGTCAGATCCGCAATGGGGCCGCGCGGGCCGCAAGTTGATGGGATTAGGTCCCGCAACCCCATAGCTTTGCGTAAAAAATGCAAATTTTTACAGAAGTTTACCGGGATGCGGCATGCGGGCCAGCTGCGGGCCTGCTGGCCCCAGGCCCCAGGCGGATACAGAAAAATATCATTTGTCAGCAGCGCAAAAAAACGATATGATAAGAAAAAGGATATGTAATGGTAAGGAAAAACGAGTGCATATGAAAAGAGACAAATTATTTGAACAAACAATCGTGCCTTTCTATCAGGAAATATTGAAATATCTATATGCTCAGACCAATGACCGGATACTGGCAGAGGATTTAACCCAGGAGACCATGCGAAGCGCCTGGGAAAAGCTGGATCAGGTCAGGCGGCGGGATTCATACAAAAACTGGCTTATGCAGATTGCACACAATGTGCTGCGATCCCATTACCGGGCCCAGCAGGCGGAAAAGCGGCGCGGCCATGAAGGCGGGCTGCTCAATATCGATGATTATGAGATTGTGGACGAAGAAGCAGGGAATCTGCTGGACGAGCTGATCGATCAGGAAACGGTGCTGGAACTATTCAAGGATTTGGAACCGGCCCAAAAAGAGATCATTTCGCTCCACCTGTTTCTCAACGTTCGATTTTCCGATGTGGCGGAAATCCTCAATATGAACCACAACACCGTCCGGGTCTATTACCGGCGGGCATTGAAGCAGGTGGAAAAGAGCTATTATCGTCAGAAAAATAAGGAAGGAGGCAGCCTGTAATGAATGAAGAAAAGAGTCAGGAAAAATTTGAAGACGCGCTGAAGGAGGCCTTTGAAGCAGATTTTGAACAAAACTGCCAGGGCAGGACAGGGCCTGACCTGAGCTTTATGAAAGAGCAGGCCCGGGAAAAGCCGAAGAAAAAATACCGGGTTTCCTTTGGTAAAGTCGCGGCAGTGGTGGTGATCGTCCTGCTGGGAACCAATGCGGTGCTGCTCCTTTCCAATAATTCGCAGTCTTACGGAGACAAAGGGATTCTGCACCGACTCTATCAGGGAATTGCGGGAATTGTAACCGACTCTGACGAAGAGGTGAATCCGGAAGACGAAGTGGAATCCCTCACCATCACCAGCATGAAGGATATGGATAAAGCGAAGCGTTTCCTGCCGGAGCTGTATGTGCCCGAATATATTCCCCAGGGCTACCAATTGAACAACTTAACCATCGACAAATATGCGGGCGGCGATTATGTGGGTACATATGAGTTTACCGATGAAGAGGGCTCCGTATTGGGAATTTGCCCGATGGCAATCGCCGGCGACAGCAGCTATGCTACTTCAGGAAAAGGAGAGATGATCGAGCTTGCCGACCGAAAAATCCTGGTTGCTTATGATGATGTGGAGCAGTGCTATACTGCGGCGGTCTATACGGAAAGCTGTCTAATGGACATCAGCGGCAAACTGGATAAGGACGAGATCATACGAGTGGCAAAGGGATTGAAACAATAACAGGCGGCCCCCTTGTCAGAAAAAGGCCGGGCAGAACCGATGGGCCTCCGCCCGGCGAAAACAGCCGGCTGCTAGGATGATAACGCCTTATAATAAGTAGCGGAACTGGACGTTCCACTCTTCACGTATTTGACCGTCGCCTTGATGCGATATGTTTTCTTAGATGAAATGGTAAATTTGGCTGCGTGGCGGATTCTGCTGGATTTGGCAGTCTGAACGGCCGCCGTACCGGTGTTTTTGTAGGTCCCGTCAGAAGCCAGATATTGGAGCTGAATGGTGGACTTGATGCTGGAAGCCCCTGTTCGTGCTGCGATCACGGCAGCCTGCGCTTTCGTGGAAGACAGCTTTGTGAAAGACAACGTGGTAGAGACGGCAAAAGGCACGATCTGGCCGCTGCCCTCTGATGCCGGCTCATCATCCAGGTACACTTTATTTTCCAAAAGCTCTTCTACAAAACCATCCTCTGAAGATGCGGCTGCGAAGGCTGTCTGTGAAGCCAGCAGCCCCAGGACAACGAGCAGTGGAAGAAATACGTTTAATCGCTTCATAACTACCTCCTTAAAAACCCCCTTTAATAAGTAAGACGCAAAATCAGCAAATTTTGTTACAAATTTCGAAAAAGTTGTAACATTTTGACTATGAAAATGCGTCTTATATTATATATAGGGGGGATTTTTTTAAAAAGGAGGAAAGAACATGGAAACGAAACGAAGCTACAAGGCGTTGGCATGGATCCTATCCATCTGCCTGGTCATCACACTGATCCCAGAATTGGGTTTCGCAGCAAGCACAGGCGCCGGCAGCGCAAAGACACCTGCCATCAGCCCGGACGAGGTGACCGAAGAAAACGTCGTTGAATCCAAGAAAACGACCGACACCACCACCTATGACCTGGGAGGCGGTCAGGAAATGACCGTTTTACACGGAGGAGAGGTCCGTTATGAAAACGAAAAAGGAGAACTGGTCGATTACGATCCTTCACTGGTCAAAATCCAGGATGGAGAAAAGACGGACCAGGATCAGAATCTGGACGAGTACGCCTATGAGAACAAAGAGGGAGATAAGAAACAATATATCCCACAGACCCTTTCAGAAAAAACGCCCATTCTCATGGAGTACAAGGACTACCGAATCACATTTGCGCCCACAGATAAAACCCTGAAACAATCCGGCGCAGGAAAAGAACCGGTAGAAATCAAAAAGGAAAAGATTCCAACCACCTACGAGCAGGAAGAGAAGCTTCCCATCAATGCAGTCTACGGGGATCAAGAGGCGACCCTCACCTATACCTCAGGAGAACATGGTATCAAAGAGACCCTTACCCTGGAAAAAAAGCCTGAGAACAATGTATTCCAGTACCGTCTCCAGCTGAAAGGCATGACCGCCCGCAAGAATGTAACCGACCAGGGGATCACGCTGTACGATCAAGAGAGCGGAGACATTGTGGGGGATATTTCCGCGCCCTGGATGAACGATGCCAGCGGCGATGCGTTCAGCGAAGCCATCACTTATCAATTGAAAAAAGACGGGGACAAGGAGGGCCAATATCTGCTTTCCATGACAATCGATGAGGCATACCTTTCCGACCCGCAGCGCCAGTATCCGGTAACCGTGGATCCATCTACCACCTGGACCGGTTCCAGCAAAGTAAAGGACGCCTATATCATCAGCGGCAGCTATAAAAATACCAACTTTTACGAAAGTGGAACCAAGGTGATGCCCGCGGGAAAGAACAGCACCGGTACCCATCGTACCTGCATTCAGTTTACCGACATCAAGAAAACCATAAAAGGCCGCACCGTAACCAGCGCCAAGCTAACCGTGTATGAAACCGGCACCGGCGCCAGCAAGCAGAAGGTGGGCGCTCACCGCATCAAGGAGTCCTGGTCGCCGGGAAGCGTAACATGGACCAAACGGCCGTCCTTTGTCAGCACGGCCTACAGCACTATCACCACAAAGAAAACGGCCAAAACCGCCCATACCTTCAATCTGCTGTCCTATGGGCAGAGCCTGGCAAATGACAGCATACCCAGCTACGGAATCATTCTCAATAATAATACCGCATCCCCCAGCTATGCATGCTTTTACGGAAGCCGGCATGCCACCAGCGGATACAGGCCAAAGCTGGTGGTAACTCACTACAAGGTGCCCAATGCCCCCAGCGTATCCCTTTCCACATCAGGAAGCAATACAGGAACGGGCCTCAGCTTTAGCCACAGCGGCATGGACATGACCGATGTGAAGAGCGTTCAATATAAAATACAAAGATACAACGGATCCGCCTACGCAGACTACACGTCGGGAGCGGCCAATCAGACAGGAAGCACCGGTCTTCCCGCTCTGCCGGACGGAATCTATCGCGTCCTTGTTTGGGGCGTTAATAAGGGAGACGCGGCAGGAAGCGCCGGATACAGCGGAAGCTTGACGGTGGATAAGACACCGCCGGCCATAGGAAGTATTAGTCTGTCTCCATCCACCAAGGAAAATCCAGGACCATCAAGTCCATTGTTATCATGGAGTGGAGTTTCAGATACACATTTAAAAGAAATTGATTATTCAGTCAATGATGGACCATATAAAAAAGCTGGTGCGGGAGCATCTGGCAGTTACACAATCCCGAAGAATGATTTCAGTAAAACTGGAGTACAGACAATACGGGTAAAAGCAGTTGATACTTTCGGAAATACAACAATAAAAACAATTTCTGACTACTATGTATGTCTGGAGGGGCCGGAACTGGGTACTGTAAAACTTACGGACCGGTCCGGTAAAAATTTAAGTGACTCAGATTGGACGACAGAAGAAAATCCAACTGTATATTTTGAACATGTCCAAGATAAAAATGTAAAACTTACAGAGAGAAATGTCAGCTATGCATTGGTTAAGAAAAACGCAACTCCAGTCGCAAGCGATTATAAAGCTCCAGCAAATCTTGTGTTTGAAGAAGAAGGTGGAGTTTATAACGGCTCATTTCAATTGACAACAGAAGATCAGGCTAAGAGAGGTGACGCATACAATTGTTATGTACGGTTCACCAATTCGATTGGAAATTATGGCGAGAAAGTTTTATCCTATAATAAAGATCAGGACAGCCCTTTTGGAGCCGTCCAAGTGATGGATATAACGGGGACAACTTCACTGGAAACTCTTACAGATACTGTTCAGATTATAGGCAAGATCGGAGATAAAATCAAAGTTGTAAAAGGTGAAACAGAGCCTACTGTTAGTAAGATCAAGGAGAGCAGTATAAAGCTATTCCGGAAAGATCCTGTAGACGGGAATACCGAAGAAAAGCAGGTAGCGATTATTTATCAAGATAATAGTACTGCAGAGAATACTCTTAGATTTTGGCAAGGATCAGGATCAGAGGCTCCTAGTGGAGTGGGCCGCCCTCAAAGCGTAGGAGGAGAAAGTTTTGATCTGACAGAGTATGAAGCTATGGAATCTGTTGTGCGTTCCTTTGATACGACGAAATATGCAAATGGGACGTATATTTTAAGATTATCAGCAGAAGACAATGCTGGGAATTCTGTGACAGATGAAAAATCTATAAAAATAAAAAATCCAATTCCGGCCCCCAAAATAGAAGCAAGGGAAAATGGGGACAAGACCTGGACGTTAACCTGGAAATGGAAAAAAGCAGATGATTTGAAAGAGGTACAGTATCGGATCGGAAAAGAGGGGAACTGGACGGGTATCCCACAGTCGGCTGTGCTGGAAGGAAGCGCGCAGATTCAACTGCCGGAAGAGGAGGGAACATATACACTTTTCGTACGGGGTATGGATGCCGCAGCTGTGCCGGGAGCAGAGAGTGAAAAAATCTGTGTTCAAGATCGGACAGCGCCGAGCGCAGAACTTTCCGAATTTGTTTCTGGAAAACTGATAGGGACTGCAAAGGATACCCATCTTGCTTCCTGGACTGTAGAGATTAAAGAAAAGGATTCACAGGAGGCAGAATACCAAAAAGTCCTGGAAGGAAAAAAACAAGTAGAAAATGATGAGCTGGGATTCATCGACCTTTCAGGTAAAAATTATCAGGAAGGAAAGCGATATATCCTGAGGTTGGAAGTACTTGATACTACGGGCAACAAACAGATCGCGACAAAAGAGATTACCAGAAAAGAGGACGAGCTTACGGCCCGCCTGGAGAAGCCGCAGTTTCGGATCAAGCGACCGGACTACCAGAGCTATCAACAGACAACGGTCGTTTTCCCAACGAATCTGACAAAAATGGAACTGCAAGCCGAATCAGGCATTATGCTAGATGAAGCAAAAACCGACTGGTATGCAGATGGACAAAAGAAGGGGACTGGTCTTACTTGGAGTGCAGATTTCTCTGCCGGAGAAGGAACTTCATTTCAAGCAGAACAGAACTATCCGGTGCTAGTTGTCAGCAAAAACGACCAGGAACAAGACATTTACAGCGCGCCTGTCATTCGAAATGGTGAAGTGCGTGAATTGAGTTTCCTGAATGTGACACCAGAAAACGGAATCTTCACAAAAGAATTGGAATTGTCCCAACCAGTAGTAGCGCTGCGTATAGAAGGTGACGAGCAAACAGCGGAAGGCGGGGCGCTTCACTATTCGATACAACTAAATAACGGAGATTTCAAACAGGTGCAGCCAGGGCGTTCTTATATGATAAGAGAGCTGGATCAAACAAGTGTATACGCAAATAAATTAACCGTAAGGGTAACTGCACCGGAAGGCGTGGAAACATTGCGAAATGTGACTATGGTCGCAGATAGCCTTCAAATGGAGAACTTTTGCCTTTCTTCCGCTGAGAATTATCGGCCGACAGAACTTTCCGCCAAAGATCAGGTCAACTACAAGACGTATCTGAAATGGGCTCTGCAATCAGGAGCAGAGACTGTTCCGGAAAACGTTACCTTTGAAGTCTATCGCAGCACCAAAGATGGATTTACACCAGGAGCAGATACACTGGCCGCTGCCGATGTAAAAGGACAAAGCTTCGCCGAGATTAATATGAACTATTCAAAGAAGTTCTATTATCGAGTGCGGGCGGTTGAAAAAAAGGCAGATGGACAGATTTATTACAGCAGCTTTTCGGAACAGGCATATGGGCGAGTTGTTGATGCTGACGAAAGCTTGAAACGGCTAGGTATCAAAGAATACTGGAGCTATGCCAAAATGGGGACTCCCAATGGTACAGCAGCTATAGAGAAGAGCGAAGGAAATCTGACCTATCAGCAGACTGACGCCAGTCTTGCCAATGAAAAGCTGGTGGTAACGCTGGATCGAACCTACAACAGCCGGGCTACTGTGAAATCCGCCTTTGGTATGGGTTGGAGTCATACATATGATATGGAGCTTTTGAAGCTAAATCAGGGCAGCCAACTGGACGACAGCTTAGTATTGCGCTATGGCGACGGAACCATGTATCAATTTGTCAAACAGGGAGATGCGTATATTTCTTCATTAGGAAAGTATATTTCCTTGACAGAAGATCCAAAGAGTCAGCAAATATCCTTCTCAAAGAGAGGAGTTGGTACTGCGGATTCTGATGAACAGGAAACAGTGACCGTTAGCAGACAGTATATCATCAAGACTAAGGAGAAAGAAGAGTATTGGTTCAACGAGAGCGGACAACTAGTATATATGACCGAACCAAATGGTAGTTTCCTGTTGTTTACCTATGATCAGAAAAAGGGATTGCTTACGAAAGTGACAACCAACCGCAATCTGTCTATGGAATTTGTCTATAATAATAAAGGCGGACAGGATCCGCTTACGATCAAAGAAGTAAGATTACCGGATGGCAGCAGGTATGAATATGAATATGTAGGAAATACCAGCCATGAGAATACTAAGCTTTTAAAAGTGACACATAAAGGAAATGACGGAAGTGCGATTGTTTATCAGTATGATTATGACAATGCGGAAATACCAAACCTGAATAAGATCATTGATGCGGAGGGAAACGCCTACACCGTAGAATACGATCAGGAAGAAGACCGGGCTCTGAGCATTAGCGATCCGCAGGATAAAATGATCAAGTTGACCTATTCGGCAGACGGGTATGAGACAAAAACTGAAACGTTTATCAAACCGGCACCATTTTCCGAAGAAGAAGTCGTCGCATCTGAGCTGGACCGATTCGATGGGTTTTATGGGAACTGTATGGAGCATATCGATGCAGATGGTGTGAAAACGACCTATACTTATAACAAAAACCTGCTGGAGAAGACAACCAGTCAGTTGGAGTATCAGACCGTGAATCCGGAATCAAAGAATGTGACCTTTGAACAAACAGAAAAAACAGAGATTACAAAATATGATAAGGATGAAAACATTGCTTCGGAAAAGACCGTTGGTCAGAATGAAACAAAATATACTTATACTGACGGAAGTGGAGGTGAGAACCAGAAAGACTTAGTTAAAAAAGAGACCACGGTAAATAGTGATAACATAAAAACAGCAGATATTACATATGATTATGACGCGTACGGCAATGAGATTTATCAATTTGATGATGTGACTGATGAAGAATATGACGCTGACTATTATGATGAAGAAGACGAAGAAGTGGATGCTGGCGCTTTGGCAGGTGAGCTGCGTTCCGAAATCGAAAAAGAGCAGGGCAAGGTCGTGAGCAAGACGACTTATGAATACCAATATACTGAAGATGGCAGCAAGACCCAGACCGCTATTACCACCTGTGACGGGATCACGACCAAAACAATTACCAAAACAGACGCAATGGGCAGAGAACTTTTGACAGAGACCATAGCTGGTGGCAAAACCACCTCAAAGGTGGAAAATACCTATGATGGCTTTGGAAGACTGGTTCGAACGGTAACAACAGAAGGAGATCAAGTCACAACGACCCGGACCTCTTATAATGCAAATGGTACTGTGATTTCCGAGACCGATGGAGACGGGACTACGACAACTTATGCCTATGATACTGTTAATCGAGTGACTTCCAAAACAGTAGCTAAGGGCGGCATGGAAAAGACCTGGGACACAAATTACTACTATGCGGATTGCCAGGTACAGAATGGATCAGATGCAGTTACCGTAGAGAATGCCTTTGTGACAGAGGAAACAGATCCGGACGGATTTATCACCAGTAAAACCTTTGTTGATCCCGTGGGAAGAACCGTAAAAGAGAAAAGCAGAGGCAGCTATACAGATATGACATATAGCAAGCAGGGAAGCCTCCTCACGAGCTTTGAATATGGCAGCGACCCGCAGTCCGGCAGTCTGACACTGAATCTATATGACCGCAATGGGAACCAGACTCATACGGCACTGGAACCTGCATTGCAAGATGGGACTTATAATTTGGGCGGAGCGTGTATTGTAAAAGAATCTGCCTATGACAGTGAAGGAAACATGACGGCCAGTATTGACGCAGAAGGCAATCGGGTCAAATTTCTTTATAACGCTGAAAACCAACTGACAGAAGTGCATCAGCCGGGAAGTGCGATTACCAAGTTCGCATATGAAAAAGGACTGGAGGATGGCGCTTCTAAAGTAACGACTATTGATGCCAGCGGCAATCAGTCCAGTATCCTGACGAATGCCAGAGGTTTGGAAGAGTCTATAATCGATTATCTGGATGCCAGCGCGGAAGGTATGAAACGTACTTACGTGTATGATGAACAAGGCAATAAAGTGAAGGAAACAGAACTTGCGGGTAATTATCGTACTTATGCGTATGATGGCAAAAATCGGCTAACCCAAACCCGCTATTATGATACGGCGGGCACAGAATCACTGAGAACTGAATATACTTATAATGCAGCGGATCAGATAATCGAAATGAAGGATTATCATGTGTCCGGTGAGACCGTGACCCTGTATCGAACAACAAGCTATACTTATGACGCCCTGAAGCGAATGACTGGATATTCTGAAAAAGATGATAGCCGCAGCGGGGCATCTGCCCATACTGTATCCTATTTCTATGATATGGATAACAACCTGACGAAGATTGACTATACAGGTGGAAGCAGTCAGGTGAGCGGCTTGACCTTCGCATATACCGCAGACAAATGGCTCAAAGAAATCAAAGCAATGAAAAAAGGCGGCGGCATGGAAACTTTGCGGGAATACGACTACGATGATCGGGGACGTGCTTCGGAGATAAAGGACTATTATGCATTCCTGGACAGCAGAGATCATATTAAGCGTACCTACGAGTATGATACCTTTGGCCGTGTGACCACCATGACTTATCAGGACAGCAAGAAGGAGCATGTAAAGGAGTCTTATACCTATACTTATGACCAAAATAGTAATATTCTTTCTGAGCGCATGGTCAGCCAATACTTGACCGATGATTCAGGTGCAGCGATGGACCGCACCAGGGAATATACCTACGATGCCAGGGGACAGCTTTTAAAGACCGTGGAGACGGACAATGTTCAAGGCGGGCAGAGCAAAACGACTGCGACTTACACTTACGATAAGGTGGGCAACCGTCTGAGCGAGGTAAAAGATGGACAGTCTACCGCCTATACCTATAATGGACTGAAACAGCTGACAAAGAGCCAGACCAAACAAAGTGAAGCAGTTACTGCTAATCGGACCTATACCTATGATAAAAACGGCAATCAAATCAGCGAGACAGACAGTGCGACGCAGATAGCTAATACGATGACTTATGACGCAGATAATCGGCTAAGCAAGTTTGTGAAAAAGGAAGGCGGGAACGTTGTACTGACTCAGGAAAATCAGTATAATGGAGAAGGACAGCGGATCCAGAAGAAAGAGACCAAAGGAGAGAAAACGGAAGTACGCAATTATTATTATCAGGATGGAGCTGTACTGTACACCACAGATGAAGCGGACAGACAAACCAGCATGAATCTGATGGGGACGAGCAGCAACGTGATTGCCACATCCAGAGGGACGGGCAGCAATGAAAACTGGTATCTATATAACAAGGACATCCGGGAAAGCACCTCCAGTCTGGTAGACAGCACGGGAGCCGTTGCTACTGCCTATGTGTACGATGATTTTGGTAACACAGAGGTCAAGGTTGGTGCAGATTTCGACAACGAGCTCTGTTATACCGGACAGGTTATGGATAAGAATACAGGCTTGTATTACTATAATGCCAGGTTCTATGATCCGGAAAACGGCAGATTTCTTTCGCAGGACACCTATCGCGGGGAACAGAATGAGCCGGAGACCTATCATTTGTATGCGTATTGTGCAAACAATCCGATTAACTATGTGGATCCGAGTGGGCATTTTGTATGGAAAATAGTGGGTGCAGTAACAGTTGGAACTACAGCATATAAATTGGGAAAAAAATATGGGTTAAAAGGCTGGAAATTAGCATTGTGTACTGCCGTAGGCGCAGGTATAGGAGGATTGGTTGGACGTTTAGTAACTCCATTATTAAAGCCTGTAATGCATGTTTTTATAAACTGGGGAAAGGCCGCAGGTGCAACATCTAAAGTTGGAAAATTTAAGATAATGTTTCATTGGAAGCACCATGGAAAAGGATATCATGTTGTCTTGCAAAGATATAAAGTTACTAGATGGCGAACCGTATTTGAAAAAGGGTTTAAAAGACGAAAATAATTATTCTTTATGGTAAAGGCAATTTGCAGAGAGGGATAATAATGGAAATAAAGATTGCAATACCTTTAGAAATAAAAAGAAAAAAAGATTTGAAAAAATGGATTCAGATCGGATATAAATGTATCGCTTTAATAAATAAAAACTCAGAGGAAATAAAAGGAAAGATTATTTCACAAGGAGAAAAACTATTGCAAATATCTGAAAAAGCATACGCAATTATCTGGTTTTTTGATGATGGTATGAGTCAACAGCATTATGCGCAATTATTGAATAATGCAACTTTGATATTAAGAAGAAATGATTGTTTGATTTATGAAATTACGCAAATTTCCCAGATCTCTTCCCTGTCAACATATTGGGGCGAAGCAGATAGTTTGGATATTGTTTTCCCTAAACCTGCTAGTGAATACAGGGTTCTTTGTGAAGGAGTGTTTTATAAAAACTATAATTTGTACAGAAAAGATTTCATTACCAGAGTATTAAATGCAGAGGCCATCATTCAGGATTCAGGAGATGGAAACGAGGTGCAGTTGATTTTATCAGAGAAGAGTTATACTAAATTAGTTAACATGCCTGAAAGATAAGCACATCCTCAGGAATCGGATATCTACTTTTCCTCCCAGAGCGAATAAGGGATACATTTCCTTTTCTGCATTAAAAGGTTTGAAAGTAGTTCTCAAAGGTGCAAATTTATGTGCAAAATGAGGGGGAGCCGATAATGAAAACGACGAACAATATTTGCCGTCATCTTGGTGGATATGAAGCCATCGTATCTGAGAAAAAACAAAGGTATATTGTTGCGAAAGATCGGCGGATAAACATTCATGATTTGAAAAGCCTGCGTCGAATCAAAACAATACCGATCAATAATCCTTCAGAGTTCTGCATGAACTCTGAAGAATCTTTTCTGTTTTGTACTACTACAGAAAATGATCTTTACATACTGGATACAGAGAACGGCGAACTTAAAAGTGAAAAAAGAATCAAGTTGGAATCGACGGTCGATGGAGTTGAGATTGGAGAAATACAGAAGCTAATTTATGTGAAGGATCCTTTATTATTAGTTGTTCCCGTGGGTCCACTGGAAATATTCCTTGTCGATTTTCAATCAGGGGATGCTGATTGCCTATTCAAAGCAGAGGCGTCCGAAGATTCTTTTAATATCGTTGATTTTAAATATGATCAGGAAAGGCAAGTTCTGGCTTATAGCTATATAGAATATGGAGACGAACAGGTGAGTAAAGAGAGGGTCGTCAAGCGACCGCCTAGACAGCTTGAATCTAAATTATTTGACTGTGTCATCAATTTAGAAAAAATCGCGATAGATTCTGCCGTTCTTTTTTTCGACATTGAACAAGAAATGTTTTTAATGAAAACCTATAAGCCCCGCTTTCTAAGGAAAACACAAACAGAGATTGTTTTTTTTGACCGGAAGAAGGAAATTAAAAAAACTTATCAGGTTTTGCATAAGCTTTATCGCATGAAAAAGTTTTTTTTGATCGATTGGAAAAAATTGTCATAGTATTTGAAGATAAAATTGCGATCTTCGACTATATGTAGGATGAAATCATAGTAGAATGGATAAATCTGCCATACTTGGCAGAATGCAACTCGTATTCGTCTGGGGAAAAACTATTACTGACAGGCTGGGAATCAGGAATGGTTGTAGATTTAGAACATCTCTGACAAACGGCACGCAGAAAAAGATTCTTGATCTGGCATCATTAGACGGCATTGGCAAACATTCTAAAGGCACATCGATTGGTTCAGAGATTAATTTTTGTACGGACTATATTGCAATAGAGACCTGCTATGAAACTGGACTCGAAGACTTTCCTAAAGAAAACCGAAGTCTTTTGATTTTTGACTATCATGGAAATTTAATATCGGAAAACGAGCTTTAAGCCGGTAAAGAAAAAGGCGGAAACGCTGGAATCTGAGGCAAAGTGAAATGATCCGGTTGGGGGGACTAAGGAAAGGGAAAAGAAAACATGGCAAAAAAGAGTATTGATTATCGTCCTTGTTTTGGCATCATTGCTGCCGCTGCTGTTAGCATTGGAAATCGGCGCAACTGTGGTCATGCTCATTGCGCCTGACAGTGCATTGGCAGAATTTATTACCAACATACTGAATTTTTTTATCAGAACCTTTTTTTTAGAACAATAGGAATGAATAAGATGCTTAAATGGCACCGAAACATCCATCTGGTCGGGATTTTGGAAATCACCACAAACTTACAGGGATAAGACGCCAACACAAGTTTCTATTTATCAAGCACAGGTGCGGACTTGAACGGCGAAATGGCAGGAAGATTATATGCTGTCTACAATTTTAAAGCTGGTGGATTGACGGATCCCAATGGGGAAGCGTTTTGTGGAGTTTATTACTCGTTGGGAGGAAAGCCTCTGATCGTGGAAGGTTTTCAAGAAAAGTTATTGAAAAAAGATGGAATAGGGTGGTCATATATTTCAGATAAAAAATATTACAGATATTATACGGAGAAAATCAAAGGCAAGTGTTATTACTATGAAGGGGAGGCTTATCCATAGCTGGGATCAAGGTATGCAAAAAGCGAAATGATAGTCTGATCATTTAACGATTCCGGATTTGTAATGAGGTCGCCGCAGTCCAAAATAGGATGAGAATAATAGAAAACTCCAGAGGAGGAACCTGAAATGAGAAAAAAAGATTCGCTGACTCCCCAATACCGCTCCCATAAATTTTTCTTCGGATACGTCATAGTGTTCACAGCAATTTGTCTTGCAATCGTTTTGTTTGGAGAAGGAGAGGGCCCTGACAACGATGCGAATCTTTACTGGGGATTGGCCTGCATGGTATTTGTTCTGACAATCAGCGCCTGCTTATATAGCTTCTTCAATAAACAGATCGTAGACATAAGATGGGAGGAAGAAGGGCTGGTCTTTGTTTCAAATAGCGGAAAAGAGCATCGTGTCGCATGCGAAAACGTCCAAGAGATTAATAGTACCGCAGCCCGATATGTCTTTATCCTGCGCGGGGCAAAAAACTGTCAGCTTACAAGCATATGTCAATGGTTCCCTGCAAAAAAGATGACCTGCTGGGCAATAAAATTGACAAATTAAAACAGGCGGGAGCATTTCCTAATTTGAAAAGATAAACGAGAGTAATTGGTTTGTAGAAGATGAAGTGCCGGCTTGATGCAACCAAGCTTAATGTAATGTAGCTCGATGCCGATGTTTTCTGGCCCTACTACATCAACAGGAAACAAAGCTATTGACGCAATAGCCCCACACAACTCTCAAAAACAAAAATTTTCGCAAAACCTATTCGAAACCGGCCTTTTGACGGTCAATGTCCATATAAAATCACGTAAGGGTCACGTAAAATGATGCGGTGGACCAGTTTAATTCGATTGGTACATCCAGTTAACCGCATACAAATCTAAAAAAGTATATATATACAGCAAATAAATTCCTTTTCTCAGCCTTACTTACTGCGAAAACAGCAAAATGCCCTGTTTTTCTATGGACTTTGCTTCCAAATCAGGCCATTTCGAATAGAAATCAGCAAAAAAAGTTTTTTGCCTGCTTGGCCCGGCCCGACAGGCCCTATGCCGATACTTGCTAACCCGGTTTGGTAGGCCCCGATGCCACTGCTTTCCAGGCGCAGGGCAGCTGCAAGAATAGGGATATTGCTACAAATATCCCTGAGGAGAATGGAGCAAACATGAAACGAGTTTTATTTAGGATTATATCTATAATAAAGAAAAACCATTTTATTCTGGAAGATGTACCGGATCCACCTATTCCAAAACGTCAATTTACCATTATATGGTCTGTATGGATTGTAGGAGCGATTCTAGTATTTAAAAAACTAATGACAGGTGAATTTTTAACGAAAGGAGCACCAACCATTATGCTAATTGTAGTTGGGATGGTGCCGTCCATTTGGATATTTTGTAGTAAAGAATATGTTAAATCGTTAAAAAAATCTGCGAGAAATTTAGTGTGGTGGCTCTACCGTTTGAATTTGATTTGGATAATCCTGTACGTCATTGGAGAACTTCTTTGCCGGTGGATATTGCTATATGGAGATAATCGAGCCTCATATGAAAACGATCCCATTTATGGAAACGCAACGTTATCTTATTTAGCAGTGCAGTGCGTATTTCTATCCTTTTGGTTTTTGTCAATTTCCTTAGTGCTGGTCTATAAACCATGGTTGTGGGGAATACAGGCTGCGGGCATCATAGGTATCACAGCTGGGTACTATTATTTTCTGAAATGGTATATAGGAAGCTGGGATGAAATTTCCTTCGTTTCACTATGTTTGACTGTGGGTGGAGTGGTAGCTTCTGCAGTTTCCAGCTATAAATTATCCAAGAAGAGGATGAAGACTTTGTTTTCTGATGAGCGCTGATTTCTGCTTGAAATGATAAGATAAATGATGCAGGAGGCGGATGATATGGAGAAAAAACACACTTTGAATCCGATGTTTTTCCGGTTGAGATTGCAATTTCAATCTTTCGTGAGGATCAGATGATGGTTCATAAACCGGGAGTGCTGTATTATGTTGATCCAAATGAATGGTACTCTTTGGTCATGGAAGATACTCATTTTAAAATGCAGTCTGTGCTTGTGGACAATCATTCAAACGAAATCATAAAACGGATACCAGCCCCTAATCGATATTGTCCTATGGAAGCGACTTTGATCCCGGAGTGTGAGTGCCTGGTGCTGGAGCACACGAAAAAGATCGTCATATTTAGTATAAAGGAGCTTGCGTTTGAAGTTCAAGCTGCTGTACATATAGATCTGACTTTCTCACCGCCGCTGTATTTTCAGGATACAGAGCAATTATTGATCTTAGATTTGGAAGAGGGAATATGGATCGATGTTTGATATGCATATATTCTGCTTTCAGACAGTAGGGATTGTATGAATCGCGGCAGTAGTTAGTTGGAATATCTCTCGCCGCAGGATTAAAAAACTGTTCAGCTGAATTGGGTGGTGGTGAAAATAATAGAATTCATATATAAACAAATACTTGCGCGACTGCTGGGACTGATCATAATAGCAATACCTCTTTACGCATTTGCAGCACGGATCATAAGATTTTAAAAAATAAAAGGGATAAAATACAAAAAAGGTATACGGGGTTTTTTGATTACTTATTTGATCATGGTTTTGGCACAGCGCTTCTCATTCCGTGGGTTCCAGTGCTCGCAATAGCTATTTTGCTAGCCATATTTGGGTGTTGATCTTCGTCGGCGTCATTTCTTCATGATGAAATCTATAAGTAATAGAAGACCGATTAAACAGTTTGTTATGTAGAGGGTACTATTTGATGTATAAATTAGAATTTTATTATGTTCCGACCAGCTGCATATTTCAAAGTGAAAAACAGAAAGAACTATGCAGATTAAATCTGGAGCATTGGGTCCAAATAAATATCGGCGATGCACAGGAGCGCTTCAGCGGAAAAAGTTTGTGGGAAATCAAGACATCTTTTACTTTTGTTGATTACTCTGAAGAAGTAG
Organism: Hominibacterium faecale; assembly: GCF_020734085.1. Classification (NCBI taxonomy): domain Bacteria; kingdom Bacillati; phylum Bacillota; class Clostridia; order Peptostreptococcales; family Anaerovoracaceae; genus Hominibacterium; species Hominibacterium faecale. The sequence continues at coordinate 93,687 of NZ_JAJAGH010000005.1, read as the reverse complement.
CTAAGCTATTATGGGATCTTAAAGAAGGCGATGAAGATTTAATTTTTAGAGTCAAGCCATATAGGTATAAAAGAATTTATGAAAATGAAAAAATGAAAACGCTTTATACGCTTAATGATAAGATAAAAGATGCAGCGATGCATAAAGTCAAAAACGTCTTTTTGTATTTGCAACAGAAGCAAATAGTAAAACTCGTCAGTATTTCTGAAGGCGAGATAATTGAGGTTTTCGCAAGGGAAGAATGTGCAGCATCACTGGAAAATGCAATTTCTAAATGGGCGGATAAGACAGAGTATTACAAATACGAGCTGGATTTGCATGATACTGCAGAGGAATGATGAATCAAATACAATTACGCAGATATTATTTGCATCAGAATCTTAGGTGAAAGGACAAAAAATGCAAGGATGGAGCTCCAGAAAAATGCGATTTGCAGAAATCGTGAGCTGGTTGGGCGGACTGTTTTTATTAGGATGCCTGGACTATATTTGTGCGGATATTGGCGATATAGAAGCAGGGCTTGCTGCTGGCGTGATTCTAACAATTGTAATAATGGTTCTCAAGAACTTTGCTTTAGCTTGTAGAGGTCCAATTTTGATTCCATGCCTCATAGTATTTCTATTATTAGGATTGCTAACACCACAGGCAGACAAAGCGGTGCTGTTTATATCCTATGTGCAATTTTCTGCACTTGTGATTTTGTGCATTATTTTGTTGGCATATATCGGAAAAGCTGCGGGCAAAAAATTTTCCTTGAAAAATTGTAACAGAACCATTTGGATGCTTCCCATTTCATGTGCCGTAGGCTTATCTATGTATTTGTGGCCGGAGGGCCTCCAAAGCAGATTGCTGCTTATTACTGACCAAACCTTACAATTAGGTTTATTCGTTGCATTTTCAGTTATATTACCGATTTATATTGGCAGGTTCAGCGGTCAGGAAAATAAATCACAGGAGAATGAAGAAGTGACTTTTGGGGCGGAGCAGAAGGGGATAAACTTCTCTGATCTTCTATCCAGATGCCCAGAAATCCGATTTGGAGGCCAGCTATGAAATCCATATTTTCTACAATAAAAGAATTCTCATCAACTGGTGATGATACTCCGATCCCAAAACATCCAGTTTTAACTATCTGGATTATATGGTTCGTTGGAATCATTGTGCTTTTTGATATTGTGTTTGCAGACGAAATATTGAGTCCCAGCTCAAGGACGGCAATATTTCTAGGAGCCGGGATGATAATTTTTCCGCAGTTTATTGCAAAAGAAAGTGTATTCTTGCTGTTCTGGTTTTTATCTATTCCGTTGGTATTGCTCTATAACCCATGGCGATGGGGAATATGGGCTGCAGCCATTTTCATAGGAACGATTGCATATAAGCTGATTCTGGATGAATGCCTCAAGTATTGGTCTGCGGTTACATTGCCTTTCCTGCTTTTAACGGGCGGTCTTGTATTAATCGCGACCATAGTTAGTTGGAATATCTCCCGCCGCAGGATAAAAAAACTGTTCGGCTGACCTGGATGGAGCAGCAGGGTTACATCTCGCGCAAAGCTGCGAAATTAGTGTAATTCCAGGCGGTATAGCGTTTTACAGAAGCCTACCGGAATGCGAGGTGGCTGCGGTTGGAAGAAAGAACGTGGGGTTTCGGGAAAAAACTGAAACAAAATTTCACTTTTTACACAAGTTTCAACGGTCGAGCACTCTCAAATTCGTAATGAGGCCGTGCAGGCCGCCAAGTTGGCGTGATCGTGCCTCGCAAACCTATAAATTTGCGTAAAAAATAAAATTGTTTAATAAAATTTTCCCATGACAGCAGCAGCCCTGTCGCCGCTTGTAAGGCGCGGGCGATCCGGTATAATGGAAATGAATAGAGGCTTTACATAAAAGGAGGAGCGCATGCTAAAGCGAATATTACTTTCCCTTGTAGCGATATTTGCAGTTTTTTGGATAATTGGGTTTCTGGTATTGGAATCACAGGAAGGGCTGTCGATACTGGAAATCGGGCTGCTGGCCCTCGGCGTGGCGATCTTTTTTACAATTGCAATAGCGCTATTTCTCTTTTTTCAAAGGCAAGTGGTCCAGATAAATGCGATAGAAAACACAAAAGTTGAGTTTGTTCTCTCAGGCGGGACAACCTATAGATGCGAGATAAGCGATGTCACAGAAATTGTGAGAGCACCCAGCCGATATGTGTTTGTTACCAGAGAAGGAAAACGAATTTCTTATTACCAGCATTCTTCTCCAACAGCGGTATTCAAAAAGCAAAAGCCGCTGGTCGAACAGGAGATCCGGCAAATGTTTCCGCATGCTAAAATAAAAGACAAAGTTTGGTGACCATAATTGCAGCACCGAACAGCGTTCGGCTGAATAGAATCAGCATTTTAAGGCGCATACACTTTGGAACCCGGCCGAAACAGGAGACAGAAATAAGTTCAGAAGAAAGGAAAACCGGTATCATGATAAAGGGACTCTTACTAGGAGGTGTGATTGCCATGACATTTTTGATGATGGGATGCTTCCCCAAAAGCCAGAACCTGCAAACGGAAAATGACAAAGACAGCAATGGAAAAACACCTTACGATTACGCCACAAGCGAGGAATGGGAAAACACCTTATCCGAAAATGCGGCGCTGCTGAGATAATTAGGAAAGCGGATTTATGAAACAGCCATATTTAGGTAAGAAGAAGCGGTTTGTAAACGGTTTTTATATCTTCGTCATTGTATTTTTGATTATATGGATGTGCGGATTTTTCTTGTTCGGAGAACCGGAAGCCCTCAGTTTTGGGGAGAGCATGTTTTTTGCTGTACCAGGGGTTCTCATTCTTGTGGTGGGCCTTAGTCTATATGTATTTTTTAATCGGCAGACTGTGAGCATATCGGAAGATGAAGATCGGTTGAGCATCTGTTTTTATAATACAGGAAATATCGATTGCGTAGCATTTCCTGTATTTCAAAAAAGTTTACCTTGTGAAAGTGAGCGCGAAGCGCGAATAACGTTTCCAGAGGAAACTTTTTTATAGTGGAAAAGCGGTTCACTTGAAAGCGGGTGCGATTTTCCAAATCCGTGAAAATTCGAACCGCTATATCTTCCACCTGCGCTCAGGAAAACGGTATTCTGCGTATAAGTACATGCCTCCAAAACCGATGGACCATGCGAAAATGCTGAATGGACAGATACGGTCGCTTTGCGAGCGGGGCGTGCTGCCGGATGTGAAACGGTGAGCGGAGTTAAACTTCGTCTACCCCGTGACAGCAGCAACCTTGTGGTTGTTTGCCAGGTTCAGGCGGCCCGAGGCCGTGTAGCGGCCAGGCTGGTGGTGCGAAACCATCAGAATGAAGAGGTTTATTTTGGGGCTTGAAGCTCCACACAACTCCCCAAAACAAAAATTTTCGCAAAACCTATTCGAAACCGGCCTTTTGACGGTCAATGTCCATATAAAATCACGTAAAGGTCACGTAAAAGGGTGCGGCGGACCAGTTTAATTCGATTGTTACATCCAACTAACCGCATATAAATACGAAAAAGTATATATATACAGCAAATAAATCCTTCCTCTCGACCTCCCTTGTTGCGAAAACAGCAAAATGCTCTGTTTTTCTATGGACTTTGCTTCCAAATCAGGCCGTTTCGAATAGAAATCAGCAAAAAAAGTTTTTTTCCAACCGGGCCGGGCGCATATCTCTGCCTGGCCGGATCGGCAGCCCCTCCGATGCAGATCTCTGCCGGGCTGACTCGACAGACCCCGGTGCTGATCCCTGCTGGCCAGGCCCGGCAGGACCCGATACCGATCCTTGCTAGTCCGGCTAGGCCCGGCCCCGGTGCCAATGCCTCCCAGGCACCAGAAGCCGGGCCGCTGCATAAATACGGCCTATTCGATTTCGATCAGCCGGATTGTTTTTGGTATGGAGGAAAGAAAGAGGTTATACTCCAGCAGGGATTCGATGACATCCACTTCCATGGCAGGCTCCGCAGCGATGTTAAGCTGGCGCTGAAGCTCCAAATCCGCAGGTTTGCCCAGAGCGAGATTTTGGAAAATAGCAGAGGCGCTTTCGTAGCTGTCGTCGATGATAAAGGATTTATACAAGTACTTCCTTTCCAAATGCTTTAACTTGAACATATATTTTTGAATACCATTCCCATCCTCGTCGGCAGAACGGTTGTTGTACAATAATATCGCGGCTTTATTTTCCGCACGGGTCACATAACAGCCATCATCAGCGTACAGGAATTCCGGGAGCATGCGGTTAAGAAAGGTGTATGCATAAAATGCGCTGGTTTTCAGGTTGTTGCTGTCAAACATGAATGGCACATTGAGCTTATTTTTATATAAAGTCGGATACGACACTGCGTTTTGCAAATGACCCGCTGTGATTGAAATTGGACAAGCAGGATTTGAAAATTTGCCCGGGGATGGCATGCTCTCTGGCGAAAAAACGATTTCAGGACCGGCAAACTGCCTGGAAAAACCAGTCAGGCTTTCGAATTCATTCCCATCGCTGCCGTGAATGAGCAGCGAAAAACCATCTTCTTTGATCACCTTGAGAACCGTACCGATCATATCCCAGCTTCCAAAGGCTGAATAAAAAGAAAGCAGGGAGTCTTTCGGCACACATATCTTTGAAAAACAATGATGATCCCTCAGCATCGACAGAGCCCCCAGAGTATGAAAAGAGAGCAGCTGACGGGGGTCCTCGATCAAAACCGTATCCCATGAGGCGTTTACTGCCCTAGAGGCTGTTTCACAAAAGCTGATTGAGACAGCTTCCGTATGATAGGATTTGTTTTCAAGACTGTTGACCGACGCATTGCCAACGTTTTTCAGGTGCATGAAAGGCGCAATGTCAGAGATATCCATATATGTGAGTACGTCAGAATCGCTTAAAGGAATATCATTCAGTGTGTGGCCGCAGGCCCTTTTTCTGTCCTCTGTAGGGGTGAAGCCAGTGTTCTTCAGATAGGCCTTTCGGAAGATTTCGGTACTGGAGAAACCAACAGCGGAGGCAATCTCGCCCAACGTCATGTCGGTAGCATACAGGTAATCCTGCGCGCAAATCGCACGAACCATACCCAGGTAATCTCTGAGCGGCATGCTTAAAAAATCGGAAATGAGATGGGAAAGATAATACTTACTGATGTATTCCTTTGCGGCGATATCTTCTAAGCGGATATTACCCGCAATGTTTTCATAAATGTAGTGCATGACACGTTTGATCCGTTCCGCCTGAAGCGGCCTTTTTTTCATGGTATTTTCATTGCGTATGGAAGCTCCGTCGTGAGCAAGGTAGTTAAAATGATTATACAGGGTGGAGAGAAAGTTTATACAGCTGTCCATTAATTCATCCTGAGCAGGAGGCTTGATATTGAAGTAATGAGCCGCAGTTTTTGCAAAAGCGTTTTTCAGAAGCTCATAATGTTTGTCAAACTCCGCAGCGGAAGCGGAGTTGCAGATGATGAGCGTATTTTCGATTTCAGGCATAAGGGAACTGAAATGATTGAGATATAAATGACAGATCAGTACGATATTATCATCGCTTGAATTATAGTGGTGAAGGGTTTCGGTGTTGACAACCGCAATGTCTCCTGCCTGCAAAATGGACGAATATATGGAGAGGCTGCAGCGCAGACTTCCCTGCAGCACATAGATGATTTCCATGGTTTTGTCATCATGCATATGCCATGGATGTTCGTTTATGTTGAGAAGCTCCATGTGGAGCGGGGTCTGCTGATTGCACTTGGTGGACTGTTTCAGTAGCATAACACCCTCCTTTAGTTGCTATAAGAAAACGGTTTAGTTGCGATTTAATTATAAAAGCAAAAAATAAGGAAAGCAACACAAGACATACAATTAACAATATTCATACTTTTCTAAAAACGCTAATTGGCATATAGTATGTATATACTCGGAAATCGTGAGAAAGGGAGGCTTGATATGACACAGGAAAAACTTATGGCTGATCAAAAGGTACCATTGTTAGTGAAAATCGGCTATGGAATCGGTACTGCAGGTGATTCTGTACCGTACAACTTATTTTTTACTTACTTTTTATTTTTCTTAACCGACGTAGCCGGTGTAAACCCGGCGCTGGCAGGTATCATTTCCTTCATAGCAGTTATGTGGGATGCTGTAACAGACCCGGCAGTGGGCTTTATGTCCGACAATTCAAGAAATCCAAACGGCAGAAGGAGGCCGTGGATCTTCAGGAGCATGTGGCCGCTTGCCATCGTGACGTTCCTGCTATTCATACCAAATGAATTTGCCGGCGTGGCCCAGTCTGTATACTACATACTGATGGCCATACTGCTGTGGACCTTTTACACAACTTACGCAGTACCTTATGCGGCTTTGGGCGCAGAGATCACACGTGACTACAACGAGAGAAACACCATCAGAATGATCGTAGGTCTGGCAGCCTATCCATTCGTTGCATTATGTAATTCCGGTCCCATGTGGATCATCGCGGCGCTCGCTCCAAAGGGCGTTGATGTCAAAACGTGCTGGGGGATCGCAGGCGCGGCAGCTGGAGTCGTTATCATCCTTTGTGGACTCATCTTATACTTTGCGACCAAAGGCAGAGAAGATATGACCTATCTGCAGAATATTGAAAAGAACAAGCCGAGAGAAAGCGTTATAAAGACATACAAAGAGCTGTTCAAAATCAAAGCTTACAGAAATCTGATATTTACAGGGATTTTCTACATCATTGGATACACGCTGTTCAGCGGCGTTGGCGTCTATCTGATGACCTACTGCGCAAAGCTGACACCGGGACAGCAGGCAACCTTCTGGTCGGTCTATACGGTCATGGCGATTTGCTGCACACCGGTATCCATCATCGTTGCGAACAAAATCGGAAGCAAAAAAATCACATTATTCATTTTCAGTTTGCTCTTTGTTGCCAATGGCATTGTGATGTATTTTCTGGGAATGACTTGTTTCACCCATGTCATGATAAACGGATTTATGATCGCACTGTCCACGAGTGCGTTCTGGGGTCTTTATTATGCAACCGTATATGATGTTTGCGAACTGGATGAATTCATCAATGGCAAACAGAGAGAAGGCAGCGTTGTCGCAGTTGCGCAATTTTTCCAAAAGGCAGGCGGAGCATTTGCCACTTCCGCAACCGGCTGGATGCTGACCGCATTCGGATACACGGGCAGCGGAGCGGAAAGCGAAACCGCAATCCATGGGATTCTTTTGATGGCAACTATTATTCCGGCAGTATTCGTTTTTATCAGTATGCTGATCTTTTCCAAGTATCCAATAAATAAGAAAGAGTTCGACGCGATCAAGGAAGCGCTGAAGAAAAAGAAGGCCGGCGAAGAATATTCCACCGAAGGATTTGAAAAAGCATTATAATAAAAGCAAGAATATTTAAGAGAGGGCAGAAAATGAAAGCTGATTTGATTATCAAAAATGGAAAAGTGTTTAACAAGGAAGCGCTCTGGGAACATACGGCCATAGCGGTTGCAGGTGGAAAGATCCTTACAGTCGGTACAGATGCGGAAGCGGTCTCATCTGCCGGCCCCGATACGGAGGTGATAGACGCCCATGGCAACAGTATTTTGCCGGGATTTATCGATTCTCATCTGCACGCGACCATGTGCGCCGAGCTATATCTGACAAAGCTGATCTATGACATTACGCGAGAAGAAAAAGAATCCCGTGAGGCCTACATTGGGAAAATGCTTGCGCCGGTAAAAGCTTACGCAGAAGAAAACCCTGACATGCCGGTGGTGCGCGCGACGGGCTGGAACCCTGCCTTTTTTCAGACCGATCCGGAGGGTCCGCCGACCAGAGAGGATGTGGACAAAATTTGTTCTGACAGACCGGTCATTTTGCGGTCTTACGATCACCACAGCATTCTGGTAAATACAAAAGCCTTAGAAATGGCCGGTATCGATGCCCATACGCCAACCCCGCGGATGGGAGAAATGCCCCGCGATGAACAGGGAATGCCGACAGGGCTTTTTCAGGAGCTTTCGGCGACGTGCCTGCTTTTGGATTCGCTAAAAGAAGCGGACTTTTCCGTAGAAGAATACATCGAAGGAATCGGAAAATTTCAGGAAGAACATGCTTTCCCCTGCGGGCTCGTAGGAATCTTCGATGCTTATGCGACACCGAATGCCATAAAAGCGTATCGCAGTATGGCCATGGACGGCAGCCTGAAAATAAGGGTTCGAACAGCGCATCTTGCTGATTTATCAAAACCTTTTTCCCAGTTTCAGCAGATGGTGGATGAAAAAGGCAAGTACGATGTTGGAGATATTTTTAAAATCGAAACAGTGAAATTTTTCTGCGACGGCGGAGGCTTTACCTTTTATATGAATGAGCCTTTTGAAAAAGAGGCGCTGGCTGAAGCAGGTTTGACCGAAGATTACCGCGGTTTCCCCCAGTGGCCGGAGGAGGAAATGAAAGAGGCCTGTTTGGTCCTGGCAAAAGGGGGATATCAGATCCATATGCACTGCATGGGAGACGGAGCGGTAAAACAGGCTCTCAACTGTTATGAATATATCGAGCAAAACGGCGTGAACGGAAAAAGAAATACGATCGCTCACATTATGTGCATCGCAGAAGATGACATAAAGCGTATGGCAGATCTGAATATTGTGGGTTCTGTGCAGCCAACGTGGCCGGTGATTGATGCTTTTACAGACTGCCTGATGATTCCCTTGCTGGGAAGAAAGCGGTCGTATGAGCAGTACCCGATCGGAAGGCTGGTGAAGGCGGGGGCAACTGCAGCGGCGGGCACGGATTTTCCCATCGTTCCCGATCTAAACCCTATGATGGGAATGCAGATCGGCATGACCAGGACCATACCTAAGGAAGCGCCTGATTATGAAAAGTACAAAGGGATCATCTCCGGGCTGGAAGAGGATCCGCGGTCAGATTGCCTGGAGCTTGAAGAAATGATAGAAAGTTATACCCTTTCGGGGGCGTACCAAATGTTTGCAGAGGAGATAACGGGGACGATCGAGGCGGGCAAGTGCGCCGATATGGTGATACTGGACTCTGACATCACCAGCGTGGCTCCTATGGACATCGGAAAAATAAAAGTGGATACGGTTATTTTTAAAGGCGAGAAAGTAAAGGGCTGAAAGAGCCCGGGTCTGGGTGAAAATTATCGGATTTGGTAAAAGTAACCGGCGGCGGTTTGAAAATGGGATGCGGGGGTTCGGGAAAAAAGTAAAACAAAATTTCACTTTTTACGCAAGTTTCAACGGCCGAGCGCTTTCAAATTCGCAATCAGGCCGTGCGGGCCGTCAAGTTGGCGTGATCAGGCCCCGCGAGTCCATAACTTTGCGTAAAAAACAAACTTTTTCAATAAACTTTTCCCCTAGAAACAGCAACCTTGCGGGCGCCTGCAAAGCCCGACGGGCGACCCGAGGCCGTGGAGGTGCCGGGCTGGTGAAGAGAAACTATCAGAAAAAATACCCCCACCAGCGTTTTTCGATTTAAATGCATGGGAATGCGGGTATAAGCATATAGGAAACATAATATTTGGCAGCAAGGATAAGAAGCCTTGCTGCCATCTTTTTCTTTTTTATGAAAATTATCTTCCGCTGGCGAAGCGCTATTCGGACCATCGACAATAAGTAGGCCGGATGGATGAAGAAATGTGGATTATACTAATACGTAGTACGGAAGCCTTAGAAATGAGTGGGACTACGATAGAGGTCGTACATTAGATGAGTAGTGAAATCGTACAAGGAGGAGAAGTATGGGAAAGCTTTATGGTTATATTCGTGTCAGTACTAGGGAGCAAAATGAGGATAGACAATTGGTGGCGATGGACGAACTTTCGATTCCGAAGAAAAATATTTTTATGGACAAACAATCCGGAAAAGATTTTGAACGTCCTCAATATGAAAAGATGCTTCGTCGACTGAAAAAAGACGATGTGCTATATATTAAAAGTATTGATCGGCTTGGCCGCAATTATTCGGAAATTCTAGAGCAGTGGCGGATTCTGACAAAAGAAAAAAGAGTTGATATTGTTGTACTGGATATGCCGCTTTTAGATACCCGCAGGGGAAAAGATTTGATGGGAACCTTCCTCAGCGACATTGTGCTGCAAATTCTATCCTTTGTAGCAGAGAATGAACGCCACAATATTCGCCAGAGACAGGCAGAAGGAATTGCAGCTGCAAAAGCTAGAGGGGTAAAATTCGGCAGACCGCCGCAGGCGCTGCCGGAGAACTTTCATCAGATCTATCAGCAATGGCAAAAAGGAAATATAACCTGCAGTGCAGCGGCGAAAGCTTGTGGGATGCCGATTTCGACATTCCGTTACAGAGCGGAACTTTACAGAAAAACAAAGCAGCTATAGTAACTTGAAAATTTTACAATAAAGTGTAGGTTTTCGCAAAATATTTAACTTTCACAATTTCTATCAACTATATCATAATCATAAGCAAAGATCCAGCAAATTTCTTACTTTTATAAGAAAATTCGACTATTACAATCTGCCTTTTCCCCTTTCCAAAACCTTACACTTTTTGATTCTTTTTAAGGGCCTGTTACAGACCCTTATAGAGGAGTATTATGCGCAGCGCATATGAATTCAGAGGATTAATGGAAGAGAAATTTGCAATTAAATTGAAACATATCTGCATGGAACAGAAAGGACACCGGCAAGGACTGCAAAATATTTCCCTTACTGTTCAGCCGGGTGAATCTATTGCGTTCCTGCAGAAAGAAAAGACGCAGGAACTGTATAACAGTCTAAAGAAGCTACTATCCCACTCAGGTGAGCCAGCCTTTGGAATTCTTCGAATCAATGGAACCATTAAAGCTCTGGAAAATGCGCCAGGCTTCTTTCATGTCAATGCCAGCGGCAGAAGAAATATTTACCGAAAAGGGGCCGAACATGGGCTGAAAAAAATAGAAATTGAAGAACTGGAAGAAGAAATTGTTGCTTTTGCCGAGTTGGGGGATATGATCGACGAACCGGTAAAAACCTATTCGGAAGAAATGCGAATGCAACTAGCCTTCGCATTTATCTATTGCATGAGGGGCAGCATTCTGCTGATGGATCCGACGATCACCCTAAAGGAAGAAGCGTTTCAGAAAAAGTGTCAAAGAAAGCTGGAAGACTGGATTCAGGCTGGAGGAACTCTTATACAGGTTACCAATTCTGCGGATGCGGCAAATTTTTTTTGTAAACGAGGAATTATCTTGATAAACGGCAGACTCGTAGAAGATAGCCCAATCAGTGAGGTGCTGGAGATTTTTCAACATCTTTAGCGCTCCGAATCATACAAACAGGAACAGAATGAAGAAACAAACATGGAACACAGTTGGATATCCAATTCTGATCGGCCTCGTCCTCTTAGGGCTCATCAGCATTTTTTCGAGTGGAGAGGTTGCTTATGGTACCCCGCAAGAGGAAAGCGCCGTACAGCTTTCCAGCTTATCCATTGATTGTGGAGAGCTGGTGCCGGAATTTTCGCCCAATCACCATGAATACCGCGTATATGTGGAAGAAGATTCCAAAACAGATAGCTGCCGTACATCAGCCAGAGTCAGTGATAATTCATTACGCATCGAGGCAGAAGGTCCGGAAAAACTGAATGGGAAAGATGTGAAAAAAACCGTTACCGTAACAGCAGCGGATGGAAAAAAAACAATTTATACCATTCAAGTACATTTTGTAAAAAAGCTTGAAATTCTTTCAAAAGGCAAACTATATGTCCCCCAGGAAAAACCGGATTTAAAAGCTCTGCCAAAGGGATTTACATTTTCAGAACAAAAGATAAAGGGCCAATCCATCGCTGCAGCGGAAAATTCGAAAGAACACCTAATATTGATTCAATATGCAAATGACCTGGATAAAACCGATACACGCTGGTATGCATACGATCCAGGGAAAGATGCGCTGAATCACATAGAAATAAAAACAATCGACGAGAAACCATATATTACCGTACCATCTGGAAAAGAACTGCTGTATGGAGGCGGAGAAGAGCAGTCAGGGTATTACCTGTATGACCCTGGGAAGAAGCAAATCCAATCAATATCGAAAGAGCAGCCATCTTATGCGACCAAATACATCGTAATCGGGGGAGTAATATTTACCCTGCTGCTGTGTGCAATTCTGATCATCACCCTAAGAAATGGCAGGAAGCTTCGAAAGGAACAGATCCGCTATTTCGGCCCGTCTCTTTCTCTGGATGAGGCAGAAGACAGCAGCCAGGAGGAAGGAGACTGATCACCGGTGCGTTCAGATCAAAAACATAAGAAAAAGAAGCAAAAAGAGAAATGGGAAGAAGCCTATCTGGATACGCTGTTTCTAAGCTGGTTTGAAGAACCGCATACAGAGACGGAGATTTATCGCAGAATGCAGTTTGACAGTGATCTTCGAAGTTTCGGCAGCCGGAACTGGATGAAACGGATGCTGAAAGCCGGCTATCTGAAAAAAGAAAAATCCGTAGCGATTACATCTACGGCAAAGGGCAGGACGTTTTTGTCCGAGGCAGTCATTTCGATTACAGAAAAAGGAAAAGCCTTTGTATCAAAGCGGCAGGATTTCCTGCTGTTTTTCAAGTTTGCCAGTCCTTATGTGACAATTTCTGACTACCAGAAGTGGAAACGCCGTACAGGAAAGTCCGATTTTGAAACCGTGATGATTTCCCTGCTGATGAGCAAGCTCAATCACCATAGAAAGCAAAACGATTATCTGGGAGTTCAGAATCTTTTCTGCGAGATTGGGGAGTTGTATGAGCGGATATCCTGTAAACCGCAGGCCCTGTACAGCTATCTGAGCGCCTTGTATTTTGAGGCCAGCGGGCTGGATTATTACGAATATTTTCTAAAATATATTCGCAATCAAATGACCCGGGAGGAGCTGCAGGGCGGCTATGAAGGCCTGTATCTCAGCCCGGGGATTCGCAGTCGACTGCAAGGTGTCAAAGACAAATACCAGGAGGGGCTGATCGAGCACATATATCAGAAGTTTCCGGTAAATATGCATCTGTCCACTAAGAAACAATTTCAAAAGATCGTTCTTGAGATTTTGGAAAACCGGTTTTCCAATTACAGATGGCAGGCGGTATTCCAGGAAAATTTTGATCGGATGATATCTGTAGTCGATGAATATAAACGGAGATAAGAAATGATAATTATGGATGAACTGGAAACCATTCATATGCTGGGGTACGAGATTTATTCGGGAAGCCGCGGAAAGCTGATAGAAAAAATCAAATCTGATTTTCAAAAGCAGATTTCCAACATCGTATTTGCCATCAATCCGCTGAAGGTTATGCTTGCATATGAAAAGCAGGAGATCCGGAAGGTGCTGCAAAGTGCGGATGTTTTGATTCCCGATGGTGTTGGAATCCTGTATGAGGCTAAAAAGAAACAGCTTCGAATTCAGGAGCGGATAACCGGAATTGACTTTATGCACCAGATCTGCATGCTGTCCTTGGAGCTTGGTTCTTCGATTTTTATCTACGGTGCGTGCCAGGAAAATCTGGTACAGGCCGTAGAGAATTTGAACAAGTTGTATCCGGGCATTCGCATTGCCGGATATGTAAACGGATATGAAACAGATACGGAATACGTCAACCGTCTCATCAATGAAAGCAAAGCGGATATCCTGTTTGTGGCCTGCGGAAGCCCATTGCAGGAACTTTACATACATGCCAACCGGGACGCGCTGCCAAATGTAAAATTTTTTCTTGGCGTAGGAGGTTCGGTAGATGTGATTTCAGGGAATGTCAAGCGGGCTCCGGCCTTGATTCAGAAGGCCAATCTGGAATGGCTGTATCGAATCGTATTTCAAAAGAAACGGTTTTCGCATATTATGTTGATTCTGAAATTTTTATATATGAATCATAAGTTATAGGAGAGGAAGCAGAAATGAATGTAAGTGTAATCGGACTGGGGTATATCGGACTGCCGACGGCAATTGCGCTGGCGATGAACGGTTCGAAGGTAAAGGGCTTTGATGTATCGGAGGATGTTGTAAGAAAACTGAATGAAGGGCAGATACATATCGTGGAGGAAGGGCTGCAGCCTTTATTTGAACAAGTGGTGAGAAACGGGATGTTCCAGGCCTATGATACCTTGCAGGAAAGCGATGTCTACATAATTTCCGTTCCAACGCCGTTTAAAAACGATGAAAAAATCGCAGACCTGTCCTATGTGGAACAAGCGGCCCGCTCTGTGGCAGCGGTCTTAAAAGAAGGCGATCTGGTCATTCTGGAATCCACGGTGCCGCCAACGACCACCAGGGCCATGACCGATATTTTGGAACAGGCAAGCGGCCTTGCAAGAGATACGTTTTATACAGCACACTGTCCGGAGCGGGTGATGCCGGGAAATATTATGTATGAAATGCAGAACAACGACCGAATCATCGGCGCGGAACGGGAGGAATCGGCGCTCAAGTCCAAAGCCCTGTATGAAACCTTCTTAACCAATGGGAACATTTTTCTGACCGATGATGTGATGGCGGAGCTTTGCAAGCTGGTTGAAAATTCTTATCGGGATGTCAACATCGCCTTTGCCAATGAGCTGTCTATGATCTGCAATAAGCTTCGGATCGATTCAGGAGAATTGATCCAGCTTGCCAACCGGCATCCGAGAGTGAATATTTTATCGCCGGGAGTTGGCGTGGGCGGTCACTGTCTGGCCGTGGATCCTTACTTCATTGTGGAACGATTTCCCAAGGAAGCCCAGCTGATTGATGCGGCAAGAAGGGTCAATACATTCAAGCCCCATTTCCTGGCAGAAAAAATTGCGGGAAGGCTGGAAACGTCCAAGGACAGGCCGATCACCATTTTGGGAATGAGCTATAAACCGGATATTGACGATTTTCGGGAGAGCCCGTCGCTGGTGCTCGCAAAGGACCTGCAGGACAGAGGCTATTTGGTACGAGGCTGCGACCCCAACATAAAAGAAGAGGCTATAGAAGGAATACCGATGGTTTCCCTGGAGCAGGTTCTCTCTGGTCCTGATTTTTTGGTGCTGGCGCAAAGGCACAAGGAATTTATAGAGCGCAGGCAGGAGCTGGAAGCGGCCGACTGCCTCTGCGTGTAAGTGCAGGAGGCAGCAAGTGAAATCATTGATCCTCAGATTAAAGCATCTAACTTGGCGCAGAGTGTTTAATAAGATCGGACAGATTCTGTCAGGAATCATGCAAAGCTTCACCATTCGACCTGTTCCTCAGAAGAACTTGGAACTGATGAACAAGATTGAGAACATTGCCGGGAGTATCGCCGACTCCAATGGCAGCGCCTATTACAAAAAATCTGAACTGACCATCGGCATCCTTACGGATGAGTTCATGTATAACTACTATAAAGACGCTGCGGGATTTGTTGCCATTCCTTATGAGCACTATCAGGAATTTATCGACAATGCGGGGCTGGATATGGTCATGTATGTGAGCTGCTGGAGAGGGATGTACCAGAACGACTGGTATGGAGATGAGCGGCACGGCCAAGTGCCCGAGCTGATTCGCTATGCCAATGAAAGGAACCTTACGACGGTTTTTCAGTCCATTGAGGATCCGACCAATTATGACCGCTATCTGCCCATTGCCAGAGAATGCGATTATATTTTCACCACCGATCAGGACTGTGTAAAGCGCTATCGGCAGGATACGGGAAATCCCAATGCCTTTCTGCTGGAATACGGAGTAAATCCGCTGTTTCACAATCCCATTGGAATGAATCGAAAAAGAGCGATGGAGGATGTCTACGATTGCTCTACCGTGTTCTTTGCCGGAAGCTGGATGGAGCGGTATAAAAAACGATGCAGGGATATCAACCTGTTGTTCAAAGGGGTCCTGGACAGCGGCCACAATTTGATGATTGCCGACCGGAATACAGAGGTAACCCTTCCAGGATACCGGTTTCCAAGAAGATACCGACCTTCTGTCATACCCGCAGTGGATCATACCCTCTTGCAGAAAGTGCACAAGCTGTTTGATTTTAATGTGAATATCAATACGGTTCAGGACAGTCCGACCATGTGCGCCATGAGAGTGTACGAACTGCAGGCGCTGGGATGCCTGATGCTTTCCAACTACTCCCTGGCGGTTTCTGAACGCTTTCCAGGGTTGTTTCTGATCAATCATTCCGAAGAAGTGGGAGAAATTCTGGATGGTTATACCAGGGAAGAATTGTACCGGATGCAGATTGAGAATCTCCGGGCGGTGATGTCTGATAAAACAGTCTTTGAGCGGCTCAATACCATCTTTGAGAAGTGCGGCGTGGACCATCGGTTCCCAGCCCGCCGGGTAACCGTGCTGTGCAGCGAAAAAAGTCCGTCGATCCGCCGCATGTTCAATCAGCAGAGTTATGAAGAAAAAGTGCTGTTGACTGTGGAGGAGGATGAGAAATGCTCCAGTCCGGATGGGTTTGTCACCTGGTTTTGCGAGGACTACGAATATGGCCGCCATTATCTGACGGATATGATGAATGCTTTCAAATACTGTGATGTGGATTTTGTCACAAAAGATCCGGAAGCAGAAGGCGAGGAATATGACTTTATCCGGCAAGCCGCAGATCCGGCTCTTACGATCATGACAAGAGATGCTTATGAAAACATGCGAAAGCTGCAGAGCCAGTGGGCAGATGGAAGGGGCTTTAAGCTGGATCCCTTCGAAGTCAATGAAATTAAGCGGGTCACAGAGCAGGAAAAAGAAATCGCCGTCATTGTTCCAGTTTACAATAACGGCACATATCTGCAAGGACGGTGCTTCCGAAGCCTGATGCGAAGCAGTATCTTTGACAAAATGCAGATTTATCTGATCGACGACGGTTCCGATGACCCCTACACCCTGGATGCGATCCGGGATTTGGAGCGCCGGTATGATAATGTGACCGCCTATTTCTTTGAAACAGGCGGCAGCGGCAGTGCGGCAAGGCCGAGGAATAAAGGGGTGGAGCTGTCCAAAGAGCCATTTATCACCTATTTGGATCCGGATAATGAAGCGATTAATGACGGCTATGCCAAGTTATATGACAAACTGATCCAGACAAATGCTGACATGGCCTTTGGCGCCATTTTCATGAGGGCCACAGCAGATAAGTTGATGCGGATCGGCTATTTGTTCAAAGATCAGAAGATTGAGCAGCCAAAAGAGCTGCTGCTTTCAGAAAACTTCCGAAGCCAGAGTATCCAGGCATGCTTAATCCGGCGCGAGCTGATTACGGAAAACGGGCTGGAGAATCCAGTGGGCGCTTTTGGAGAAGACACCTGGTTCTTTCATGAGCTGATGCTGAATGCACAGACCGTCTATTATCTGAATGTGCCGATCCATACTTATTACGCTCAGCGGATGGATTCATCCATCAATGATGTGGGCGAGGGCTTCTTTCGCAAGTCTCTGATTTTAGAGGAATATCAAGTGGGGCGGCTCAGAGATTATGGTTTATTAGGGGAATACATTGAACGAAAATTGGATTTCTTTGTAGTTAACTGGTATATCGATAAATTGCAGGATACCAGCCAGGAAGAGCGGAACGCGTGCATCCAAGTCATCGATCAGATCGTCCGGCTGTACGGGAAGACAATTGAAGACTATGCATGGCAATTGGAGGAGCAGGAAAGATGTTCATCAGAGACTTAAAACGATATTCAAAATATGCGACTTACTCGGCAGTTTCCGAATTAAAATCCCAAGTGGCGGGGTCGTATTTGGGCTGGATGTGGTGGGTGCTGGACCCGCTGCTGTTTATGCTGGTCTATACCTTTGTCGCGGCCTATATCTTTGGGTGCGAGGTGGATAATTTTCCCTTGTTTGTTTTTTTGGGAATTACAATATGGAATTTTTTCGGAGCAACGGTAGAAGGGTGCGTTGGCATTATCAACTCTTATTCGGCTGTGACAAAAAAAGCCTACATTCCCAAATTTATTTTGGTTTTAATGAAGCAGTTTGAAAACCTGATTAAGATGTTCATTAGTGTTGGGATCTCTATGGTTACGATACTGATTCTCAAGATTCCCATTACTTTGAATCTGTTAGCCTTTTTTCCAATCCTGCTCGTATATTTTGTGCTGATCTTTGGGGCAGGGACTATCTGCGCCTATCTGGGAGTCATTGTTTCGGATTTGAGCCATGTCATCACTGTTTTTATGCGATTTTTATTTTACCTATCCGCGGTTTTTTATCCACTGGATCGGTTTGGAGAAGGGCTTTTGAATATTTACAATATGATCTGCCCCACTGGATTTATTATTGTACAGTTCCGAAACGTCATGATGTATGGTTTTGGAGCGGATTATTTCAGACTGTTTTACTGGCTGATTATTGGCCTGGTGCTAAGCGTAGTCGGCGTTACTCTGCTGTACCGGGGGGAAAAGGACTTTATGAAGGTGGTGTTCTAATGAGTGGAATCGATACGGAGCTGGCAATTGATGTAAAGAATGTAACCATTGCCTATCGAGGCACGGCAGCGGTCAATTATCGAATATTTTTGAAAAACCTGCTCAAACCTAAGAAAAAAAGGGTTTCTACCAGCAACGACTTTCAGGCGGTGAAGAATGTTTCCTTTAATGTCCGAAAAGGAGAGACCATCGGCATTGTGGGAGAAAACGGCTCTGGAAAAAGCACGCTGCTTGGCGCGATTGCCGGAGTTTACGGAGTAGATAAGGGACGGATTACCGTCCGCAGCGATCATTGCTCGCTGCTGTCCCTGGGAACCGGATTTCAGTCCAGGCTCTCCGGGTATCAGAATATCTTCTTGTCCGGATATGCCATGGGATTCAGCAAGGAGGAAATTCTGGCGTCACTCGATGAGATCATTGAATTTTCCGAACTGGAGGACTTCATCCAAAAGCCGGTGAAAACCTATTCCAGCGGCATGTATTCCAAACTGGCCTTTTCCATCAGTTCGGTTTTGACACCGGAAGTTCTGCTGGTGGATGAGATTCTGGCTGTTGGAGACATGCGGTTTCGGGAAAAGAGTTATGCCAAGATGAAACAGATGATTACGGATGAGCATCGCAGTGTCATCATCGTCAACCACTCCACGGAAAGCCTGAGGGGCTTATGCAGCCGGATTCTTTGGCTCCATCAGGGCGAAGGAAAGATGTTCGGGGAGACGGATGAGGTGCTGGATGCGTATCGGAAGTTTATGGTGGGATGAGGAGTGTGCCGCATATGGAAACAAAATATTTTGATCGGATTAGTGAAGGCTATAAAGGTGAACTGGGAACAGAGGTCATGGAACAAGCAAGAAAACGAATTGACTGGATTTGTGCAAAAAGTCAAGGGGAAACAATCCTTGATATTGGATGCTCACAGGGAATCATATCGATTCTGCTGGGGCGCCGCGGAAAAAAGGTGCTGGGAATTGATAGTGAAATCAGCAGAATTCAGTATGCAGAAAAAGAACTTGAAGAAGATCCTGAATTGAAAGAAACAGTGAGGTTTCTGTGTGATGATTTTCTTAACTGCAAATTCGAAGAGAAGTTTGACTGTATTATAATGGGCGAATTTTTAGAACATGTTTTTGATCCCATTCTATTTTTGGATAAAGCCATGAGTCTCCTGAAAGAGAACGGAAGACTTATTGTAACCGTTCCTTTTGGCATAAATCCGTTCCCGGATCATAAGCGGACCTATTATTTCACAGAACTGTTTTATCAAATCAATGAAAGAATCTGTGTTAATGATGTGTGCTTTTTTGGCGGATGGATAGGTTTTGCTGCAGATAAAAAAATCCAGGGTAATAGTATAGACATTAATCGTGATTTGGTCCGAAAATTGGAGAATAGCTTTTTTTACGTGGAAAACAGAAAACAGATTCGGATTGATCAATTGGCATCGCAGTATGATGAAATCAAAGTAAAGCTGGCAGCAGCAAATCAACAGGTGGAACAATTAAAAAAGAAGGCTTCTGAGTTAGACGAAAAAACGGAAGCTGTAAGCGAATTAGCCTCCAAATTACAAAAAGTGTCTTGGGAAGCGGAGCGTTATAAAAATGAAAGCGCTTCTAAGGAGGCAGTTTTTTCGATCATGAATCAAGAACTGGAAACGGCAAGAACTTATATAAAAGACCTCAACAAAGATAAAGAGGAAAAGGATGTTAAGCTTGCGGGGCTTTATGAAGAACTGGAGCGGGCTGAAAAAAGGCTTCGTCTGATGGCAAAGGAATTGTCAGATGTAAGGACAGCTCTGGAAGTGCAGAAAGCTGCAGCTATATTGACAGATGAGGATACGGAGAACACTGAAACAACAGAAACGACGGATGTTCTAAATGAGAAGCTGGAGGAAGCTTTTGCAAGTATTGAAAAACTGACTGAGGAATTAAGAGTTACAAAAGCTGGGATTGAGACAAGAAATAGAAAGCTAAAGGCATCAGAGGAAAAATTTGAGAAGCAGACGCAGCAGAAAAAAAGATTGATCCAAGAAAAAGAAGAACTGCAAAAGCGTTTTAATGAGTACAATACACTGCTGTATCAGGCGAGAAAGCAGAATGCTGCTTATGAAAGATTTCCAAGTATCAAGCTGTATAACTGGGCAAGGCAATTAAAAAAGCGTGAAGACACTATTGCTTCCCAGGGGGATCATGCTGACGCTGACTTGCCCGTGCAGAATCTTTCTACAATAGAGGAACAGTCAGACCAGTCCCAAACAAACCAAAAGCAATCAGACCTGGAAATAAAGTATGACATGCTTTTCAGCGATTTTATTGTGGCAGGAGCTTTGGAGGTGAAAGAGCGTAAAAGCTTTGAGCTTCGTCCGGAATGTAAAACGCTGAAAGAACTGAAAGCTGCATGTATTATGGATGACTTTACCTTCTCCTGTTTTTCACCTGAATGCAATTTGCTGCAGTTGACCCCGGATAATTGGAAGGAAGAACTGGAACAATTCCAGCCGGATCTTCTGTTTGTAGAGTCGGCATGGAATGGGAATAAAGGCCTGTGGTACGGCATGGTTGTCAAAACAGCGCCGCAGTTTTGTGCGTTAACCGAATATTGTCATGAGAATAGGATTCCTGTGATTTTCTGGAACAAAGAAGACCCGGGCCATAATGAAGCATTTATGGCTGCTGCGGGCCTGTGTGATGTTGTCTTTACCACAGAAGTAGACTGTATTGCACAGTATAAACGAAGTCTGGGACATGACAGCGTGTATCTGCTCCACTTTGCGGCTCAGCCTGTATTACATAACCCCATTGAAACGATGGAACGGAAAGACTGCTTTTGCTTTGCAGGGGCATATTATACCAACTATCCGGAGAGAAGAAAATGCTTTGAGAATCTTGCCCATTATGCGATGCGGACAAAAGGACTGGACATCTATGATAGAAATTATAACGCTCCTGAGTCGGATCACCAGTTCCCCGAATACTACAAACCATTTATTTTGGGTTCTCTGGAACCAGATGAGATCGATAAAGCCTATAAAGGTTATGCTTATAATATCAATGCAAATTCCGGAACTTGGACTCAGACGATGTTTGCCAGGAGAGTGTTCGAACTTTTGGCTAGCAATACCGTTTCGGTAGGTAATTTTTCGAGAGGATTGCGGAATCTGCTCGGAGAACTGACAATTGCTACCGATAGCGTGGATGAGGCGGCAAATTATTTGAATGCGTACTGCTCGGATGAAATGGAGATGCACAGATATCGACTGCAGGGGCATAGAAGAGTGACCCAGGAGCATTTGTATGAAGACAGACTCGATTACATTGTACAGAAGGTATTTGGAGTGTCTTTGAAACGGGAATTACCACATGTGACGGTACTAAGTAAAGTGCAGAATGAGGACCAGCTTAATAAAGTGCGGATGATGTTCCAGAATCAGAGCTATGAACCTATAAGCCTGCATATAGAGCCTTTATATGACTGTCAGGCTGATGGGAAGGACATTCTGCCAGGCAAACTGAATCTGGAACAGTTTATAAAAGAACACATAGCAGATGGGTTTGTCGCTTATTTTGATCCGCAGGATTATTACGGTGAGAACTATCTGCTGGATTTGATGCTCATGTTGAGATATGGGGAGTATGATGCCATAGGAAAATCTTCCTATTATAACGGAATACGTGGGTTTATGCTTGATGAGCCCGTATATCACTTCGTATCTGCATTGAATGCAAGAAGAGCGGTATTTTCCAGTAAGGTGGCACAATGCCTTGACTATAACAGCGATGGGATCATCTGCGGAGAAGATTTGAATCTGGTTTCGGTACATGAGTTTGACTATGTTGAAGCCTGTAGTGAGATGCCAGAAGAAACGGATTCATACATTTCAATTGCAGATGCAGGAATTTTGTATCGTGACCTGGAGCGGGAAGCTGAAGAAATTCGGATCAATCCTGCGGACAGGGGCTATCTGATAGAGCTTTCCAGATTTTTTAAAGCAGATACTTATGGCGGAAAGGTGGAACTTTCCGACAATGAGAGAGGCATTGAAATCCGTTCGAAACTTGCGGAAGATACTCATACGTATATATATGCGAAAGAGGTTCTTCGGTATGATATTGAGATGGATGCTCCTGCATGGCTGATCTTTGAAGGAGATACGACCTTAGATGTGATGGCGGCAATCATATGCCATGATGCGTCCATGAAAGCAATACAAACCATATATGCAAGCTCCGGTCTGTCAAAAAAAATAGAGTTACCAGTTGGAACAAAATATATGAAGCTGGCGCTTCGGATAAAAGGATCGGGAACTGCGAATGTCAACCGAATAAAAATAAATCGTTCACAAATCGATTGTCAGAATCTGTTCCTGTCAAAATCAAATACCCTGGTTCTTACGAATATTTATCCGGCGTATGGTGATTTATATAGAAATGCCTTTGTGCATCAAAGGGTAAAGGAGTACAAGAAAAGAGGCTTGAATGTTGATGTATTTTGTTTCAACGAGGTAAATAAGGCGGGATACAGAGAGTTTGAAGGAATTGATGTTGTAACTGGATTTACGGATAAACTGGAAATGGTCCTTGCATCTGGCAAAATCGATACAGTGTGTGTGCATTTTCTGGACCGAAATATGTGGAATGTATTGAGCAAGTTTAAAGACCATCTCCGGATCATTGTATGGTGTCATGGGTCGGAAATACAGCCGTGGTGGAGACGTGAATTTAATTACAATACGGAAGAAGAGCTGGCACAAGCGAAAATTTTATCACAAGATAGAGTACAGTTTTGGACAGATGCATTTAAAAATATTGGTGGATACAACATTCATTTTGTCTTTGTTTCAAAATACTTTAGGGATGAAATTTTTGAGGATTATAAAATAGAACTGACAGAACAACAGTATAGTATCATACATAATTACATAAATACAGAACTATTTAACTATGTACCAAAGTCCGTGGAAGCGAGGAAACATATTCTATCAATACGTCCATTTGGATCAAGGAAATATGCCAATGATCTGACAGTTGAGTGTATAAAGAAACTTTCAGAAAAAGCATACTTCAAAGATCTGAACTTCCATATAATTGGCAGAGGAGACTTATTCAAACCACTTACGGAAGAACTGGATCAATTTGAGAATGTAACGATTGAAAACAAATTTTTGCATCAAGACGATATTGCTCGACTGCATAAAGAAAATGGAATTTTTATCGTTCCAACTAGAATGGATGCACAAGGTGTATCAAGGGATGAAGCGATGTCCAGCGGACTTGTTCCAGTTACAAATGCAGTAGCTGCCATACCGGAGTTTGTAGATGAAACATGCGGTATCCTCGCGCCAGAAGAAGACTATTTGCAAATGGCTGAAGGTATCGAGGATTTGTACCATAACCCGGAAAAATTCCTGGAAATGAGTGAAATGGCTGCGATGAGGGTGAGGAGTCAGTGCTCTTTTGAATATACAATAAACAGCGAGCTGAAACTGATAAAAAGGGAAATAAAATGAAAAGGATAAATATATTTGGGAGTAGTGTATCACGAGATATCTTTCGGTTTGATCGAAAAAATGAATATGAAGTCCCTGTATATATTGCGCGCTCATCTTTATTATCAAATTTGCAGATGAATAGTTGGGAAATAGAAGACGATCAACTTCTACTCGATTCTAAGATACAAAAAGAAACCGTTATACGTGATTTAAATAAACATGTATACGCAGATGTGGCGAGTGGGGAACCTGATTATTTAATGATTGATTTTATTGATGAACGATTTCGAATTGCAAAGCTGAATGATAAATATGCGACTTACTCCAATGAACTGGTAAACAGCCAACTATTAGAAGGACGCGGATTCGAGCTGTTAGATAAAGTTCCTAAAACGGTGGGATGGGGATATACCTTTGAAGGGAAAGATATTGAACCTTATATAAAGTCATTTGCGCATGAACTGAAATCACGCTATAAAGAAGAGCAAATCATCATACATGAAGCGTATATGAGGGATACCTATATATCTAAAGATGGAAAATTAAAAAAGTTCCCGCAGCATATTTGTAATGACGTAAAACAGAAAAACCGCATGCTGAGATATATGTATAAAATGCTATATGACTATATCCCAGGAGCAAATGTAATGAATTTATTCAATGAAAGGGAGTTTTTGATAAATGAAAAGCATTTATGGGGGCTAACCCCCATGCATTATGAGGATGATTATTATTATGAAGCTTTGAATAGGTTGAATGAGATTTTGAGTGAGGGCGGAGATAAACAAATTCATAAAAGAGAGCTGGATGAATTCTCTGCGGATGACGTTGAAATAAAACTTGCCGGCAATATGATTACAGCGATCAATCATTTTAAACCACTAAAGAGAAAGACACAATATTCCTGGTATGTGAACACAATAAAAGAAAATAAAATAGAAAATGTATTCAAGAGCAGTTCCTGGTCTGAAGACAATACTTTTAAATACAGGGCGGAAGAAATTGATACAAGTTACCTGCTAATTGCGTATGTGAAATTCGCAGATGATAATAAAAGAGTCAACCGGATTGCCGGAAGAATTGAACGGTCTCCCAATTCACATGAATGGATCGTGCAAGGCCTTGCTATAGACGACTTGGACAGAAAACATGTAAGCTTTATAACCGATACGATATCAATGAAAGTGGATGTCACCTTTGATGCTTATGCCCCACTCCAATATGCATGGTATATATTTGAAAACGATTACAGACATCTTATATATAAGAGCAAAGGGTTTTCTCCTGAACCAACTTTTTCATTTATACCGTCCGATGCGGAAAGTACGTACTACTTTCAGATATATGCGAGGGATATTTCAGGATTTAAAAAAATCATAAAGACTAAAGGGGTACGTGTAGGTTTTTCTGAAAAAGGGATGTTTGGGATGACGATAAATCAATTTAACTGTGACATGGCTTTGCCAGAGGATAAAACCAATCTGATGTGGGCCGATGAAATTGTAAAGGGCAATCTATATATACATAAAAGCTTTCAATCAGCGCCCAATATCAGAGATGGCTTGGACTGGAATATCGTTTTTTCCCAATCCCCCGGAACCTATCAGTTACGGCTGCAATCTCTGGGAATGATAGGAATATTGGTAAGGGCATATCAACTGAAAAACAGTCTGCCATATTTAAAAACAGCGAATGAATTTCTATTGAGCTGGATTGAGTATGAGGAGAGCAGCTGTTCAAATGAAAATACAATAGTGTGGCATGATCATGGCAGTGCTTTGCGAGTAAATACGATTATCTATTTTGCTTTGACAGCGGAAGAAGCCGGCATAATGGATGAGGCAACTGCTGAATTTATTCGCGGCCTAGTCAGAAAGCACAGTGAATTTCTTGCAGATGAGGTTAATTATACACAAAATCACAATCACGGTATTTTCCAAGATCAGTCCTTACTATACTGTGCTTATTTTCTTAATGACAGAACTTTAGCGGATCTCGCAAAAAAAAGACTGTGCAGGCAGATTGAATTTGCTTTCAATGAGGAAAAGGTACATGTGGAAAATTCGTCCGCATATCATATTGCGCTGCTCTATATGTTAGATGATATTGCAGGCATTCTGGAAAACATGAAGGATTATTTTTCCTCTTATGTACGGGCTAATATTAAG
Source organism: Hominibacterium faecale (assembly GCF_020734085.1). Taxonomy (NCBI): domain Bacteria; kingdom Bacillati; phylum Bacillota; class Clostridia; order Peptostreptococcales; family Anaerovoracaceae; genus Hominibacterium; species Hominibacterium faecale. The sequence continues at coordinate 67,690 of NZ_JAJAGH010000005.1, read as the reverse complement.
GCATCAGCCGATTTTTGCGCGTACCTTTGCAGGCCTTCTGGAAATCTGATAAATACCGGGGATTCCAGCATAGATAACAACCGTAGAAAGTATGATATTCGCGCTAAAAAACTTGGAAGCGAATCTTACTTATTTTCTGCGACGCAGGGAAAAGAAGGGAAGCAGCCAGAACGTGCTTCTATTATGTATCCGAAATCTGGATATTATTTTTACAAACAGGACCACAATTTATGCACAAGATTTACAGATGCCACATGGAAAATGTTTAAATCAGGCTACAGCTCCAGGACACATAAGCATGCGGATGATTTATCGTTCGCAATGTATTCAAGAGGGTATGATATTTTTTCCGATACTGGCTATTATAACTACAATTCAGGAAATGCTTATTGCGATTATTTCAAATCCGCAAAAGCGCATAATACGGTGATTGTGGACGGTGATTCCTATTCTACAGAAAATGAAAGTGCGTATAAAGTCGGAATTTATGATTACGAACTGACCGATCAATATGATCACATTATCGGATATAACGATATGTACGAGGGCGTTTCAATAGACCGGCATTTTTACTCACTTCATGATGTAACCGTACTATATGATAACATCATGGCAAAAGGAACGCATACCTATACGCAAATATTTCACCTATCTGAACACATGAAAATTGTGGATAAAAGCAACAGACAGGTTTTGATGCAAATCAAAGATACAGAATATATGGTTCGAATCAAACAATATGGGAAACAAAAATGCATGTTAGAAGAGATTCGGGGAGAAGAAAATGAAGACATGGCAGATAGAGAAATACAGGGAGGATATTTATCCTATGCGCAAAATGAGGTGACAGCTGCGACAACATTACATTTCTCTATTTCGGGAGACAATGTGGACTTTATAACCGTTATTACGGTTGAAGATAAAGAAGGTAAGAGTATTTATCATAATCCACATGATAAATATATAGAAAAAATTAGCTATGATAAGTTTGTTTACAACGAAGAGAGCAATCGTCTGCTGTTTGGAGAAAATAAGATCAAGCTTGATGCAAGAAAACGAAAAAACTTGGATGCGGTCGCAGTGAAAATTTCAGAGCGTCAGATCATGATTCATGATATGGAGAGGAGCATTGATGAAGGCTGCGAATATGAATATGAACTGATCCGGGCAGATACAGGGCTGATTTTTTATAAAAAGGTGTATTCAAACAATGATAAATGTATCTCGGAACTGCCAGAAAATGATGTCTTAGTAAAAGGAAAACTAAGAAGGAATGGAAAAGAAATATGCAAAAAAATGATAGCTTATATTAAATATGATTCGAAGTTAAAAGAACATTACCTAGACACCTCTAATTATCCATTTTTAAATTTGATTTATAAAGGACAACATATAGAAAAAATTGAAGAGGAGGGATATACCTTTATCGTAGATATTGAGTATTCTCTCAACTACAAAATAAAATGGTACGTGTATCGAAATGGTGTATATGAATTTGTTACATTAACGGAAAATCTGAATACATTTACATATTATTTCAAAAAAGCCGGAAGTTATACAGTAAGCTACTACATTATGACAGGCTCAGGTGAAAATCAAATGTATAGCTTTAAGCGGATTATGATAAAAGAACACTGAGGAGAGACCAATGCAAAACAATATGGAAAAGAGCGAAACTGCATATATTGCGGCAACTGCGCAAATAGGAGAAGACTGCGTCATAGGCAAGGATGTGGTGATACACCACAATGTCATACTCTATCCGGGGACAAAGGTTGGCGCCGGGACAGAGATTTTTGACGGCGCCGTGATTGGCAGGCCGCCCAAAGGCGCCGGGAACCTGGTGCATAAACTGGAATCCAACTTCGAACCGGTGGAAATAGGGACAAGCTGCGTAATTGGAAGCAATGCAGTGATATATGCGGCAAACAGACTGGGAAATAATGTACTAATTGGAGACGGAGCGCAGCTAAGAGAGCATGGGGATATTGGTGACAATGCATTGATCGCGCGGCTATGTACAACGAACCATCATGTCATAGTAAAGGAAAATTCCAAAATAATGGATATGACACATATTACCGCTCGGACAGTTGTTGAGGAAGATGTGTTTGTGGGTGTAGGGGTCTGCTCTGCAAACGATAATACTATGAGGATAAAGGGAAGCGAAGTAGGTGAAGCGGCCATCATCACGCTGAAAAAGGGGTGCAAGATAGGGTCAGGAAGCACCCTCTTACCAGGAGTAACCGTTGGCAAGAATGCGGTGGTTGGCGCAGGTGCTGTTGTGACAAAAGATGTGCCAGAGACTTCAACGGTTATGGGAGTCCCTGCAAGAGTAACGGAGCAGGGGCATGGGTGATATCAGGAATTTTCGTGTTGGCGATAAAGCTGCTATTAAACAAAAGGTGACAAAACAGATAATCGAAGATTATGCGGATCTATCTGGAGATAGAAATCCGATTCATATGGATATTAAGTATGCGGAAAAAACGGTTTTTGGTGAAAGAATTGCACACGGCTTGTTTTGCCAAGCTCTCGTTTCCAACGTGATCGGCAATAAGCTGCCTGGAGAGGGGGCGATCTTATTAACAGAACGGATTAATTACAAAAAACCGGTTTATATTGGTGACGAAATCCAATGCGTCTGTGAGATCAAAGAGGTTCGACCAGCAAAAAACCAATGTTTGGTTGCATTTGACTGTATAAACCAATTGGAGGAATGTGTTTTAGATGGAGAAGCATTGGTGCTTTTACTATAATTTGAGAGAGCAGCAGGTAAGTTTTGATGAAAGAATTATTACATAAACTCGAAAAAGCAAGAAAAATTTTAGAAACCAAAAATATGATCTGCATCACGTCGGATTTGGATTGGGCGTCAGAATATGCAGCTCGTAAAGCCTTTGAATACTTTGATGAGAATCAGGTGAAAGTTACGGCATTTGTGACCAACCCCAACCCTGCAGTGGACGAATACGCAGAAAAAGGAACAATCAGGCTGGGCATTCATCCTAACTTTATGCATGGAAGCAGCCAGGGAAGAAGTTATGATGAGGTAATTGATTATTGTTTCAAACTAGTGCCGGAGGCGGACTGTTTCAGGGCGCATCGTTACTATGATGTTAATGACACGATGGACAAGCTTACAAAACGAGGCATTCTTTACGAATCAAATGTATGCACCCTTATGGATATCGTGCCGCCGTTTCTTCATCGCTCAAAAACCATCAGTTTTCCGATCTTTTGGGAGGACGGAGCTTTCTTATATTATTCAAAGGACTTTGACTTTTCCCTTATGAAAAAACAGCTGCTGTCGCCAGGGCTGAAGGTGATCAATATCCATCCGATGCACCTGCTGCTCAATACGCCGTATTTTTCATATACAAGAGAAATTAAAGACAGGCTGACCAGAGCAGAATGGAATCAGATGGACGAGTCTGCGATACAGAAACTTTCTTATCAGGGGGAAGGTATCGCAGACTATATTGACAAGATTATGGAGACGATATCAGTCAACAACTTAGAGACGGCTTTTTTAGAAGAAATTTACCAATGGATCCTTTCCCTTTAATAAAAAATAAAAAAAGTAGAAAACAATGAAAAAAATAATGTTAATTTTCGGCACGCGCCCAGAGGCGATCAAAATGTGCCCCTTAGTAAACGAGTTAAAAAAAGAAAAAGAACTGGAAACAATCGTCTGCGTTACCGGCCAGCACAGACAGATGCTGGATATGGTACTGGACGCTTTTGAAGTCACGCCGGACTATGATCTTTCCATTATGAAAGAAAAGCAGACCCTTTATGATGTAACGGACAGCGTACTGATGAAGATGAAGGAAGTACTGGAGCTGGCAAAGCCGGATGTGGTTCTTGTCCACGGCGACACCACAACCACCTTCGCAGCAGCTCTATCCTGCTTTTATCAGCAGATTGCGGTGGGACACGTTGAGGCAGGCCTGCGGACCTACAACCTCTACTCTCCCTTCCCGGAGGAATATAACCGGCAGGCAACCGGCATCATTGCCGACTATCACTTTGCCCCGACTCTGGCAGCAAAAGAAAACCTCCTTCGGGAAGGAAAAGATCATTCGCGCATTTATGTTACGGGAAACACAGGCATCGACGCGCTGAAAACAACTGTAAGGAAAGAATACCACCATGAGCTTCTGACATGGGCCCAAGACAGCCGCCTGATCATGCTAACCGCCCACCGGAGAGAAAACCTGGGCGAGCATCTTTACAGCATGTTTCGGGCCATCAAACGGATTGTAGATGAAACGCCGGATGTAAAAGTCATCTATCCGGTACACCTGAATCCGGTCGTGCGAAAAACGGCGCAGGACGTGTTCGGAGACAATGCCAGAATTCGTCTGACGGAACCTATGGAGGTCATTGATTTTCATAACTTTCTGGCGCGCTCCTATATGATTCTGACTGACAGCGGCGGCGTTCAGGAGGAAGCGCCGTCTCTTGGAAAGCCCGTGCTGGTAATGCGGGATACGACAGAGCGGCCGGAAGGTATCGAAGCCGGAACCCTGCGCCTTGTAGGAACAGAGGAAGAAACGATTTACAGGAATTTCAGACAGCTTCTGGACGACAGGGCTGAATATGAGAAAATGAGTCAGGCGAGCAACCCCTATGGGGATGGCAATGCCAGCCGTAGAATCGTAGAGGTGCTGAAATCAATTTAATCAGGAAAAGAGGAACCTACCATGCAAAACGATAACCGAAAACTACATATCCTGCCAAACTCAATCGGACTGCTGATTCTGGAGCTGATTGTTTTAATCGCGGACATCGTATTTCTGACTCTTGTGGCAGTGCTGGACATTCTGCCGATGGCGGCCAATATTGCGATCTTTGCGATTGTGATCATACTGACCGCTTTGATTTTCAAATTGTTAAACAGTAGAAAGGAAGGAACGAAACAGCGAAAGACAGGCGCTGTTTTATCCGTTTTGCTGATTCTGCTTCTTGGTATAGGGTGCTTTTATTTGTTTACCACCTACGCGGTCTTTCACAATATGAGCGATGAGGACAAACAATATGAATCCTTTTATGTAGTGGCGCTGAAGCATGGCGATTATAAAAAACTCAGTGATATTAAGGGGCAGACCGTTTTTACATACGAGAGTAATTCTTCGGTCTATAAGGAAGCGCAGGAAACCTTGAAAAAAGAGGCGGATGTAAATTATAAAGAAGTCGGCGGTTATATGAAGCTGCAGACAACTTTGATTGATGGAAAAGATAAGGAACATGACCGGATCATTTTTCTCAGCAGCAGCAATTATGATATGATCTGTGAATATGCAAAAGAATTTGAAGATAATACTAGAATTATTCATCAGGTTAAAATCGATATCCAGAATAAAGATCTAGCAAAGCGGGTTGGGATAACCAAAGAGCCGTTTAACGTCTATATCAGCGGCATTGATACCTATGGAGGAATCGGCAAGGTTTCGCGAAGCGACGTGAATATGATTATGACGGTGAATCCGCAGAAAAAGCAAATTTTGCTTACTTCCATTCCGCGGGACACTTATGTAGCGCTCCATTCTTATGGGCAGCTGGACAAACTGACCCATTCCGGGATTTATGGCATTGACGAAACTGTTTCTACAGTTGAAGACTGGCTGGACCTGGACATTAATTACTACATCCGGGTTAACTTTACATCACTGCAGGATATTGTGGATGCCATCGGTGGGATTGACGTAACCTCACCGCGCGCATTCAAGTCTTCCGTATCGGAGTATTCTTATAAGGAGGGAGAGAACCATCTGGACGGCGAAGCGGCTCTTTTCTTTGCTAGAGAAAGAAAGTCTTTTTCCGATGGCGACCAGGAACGGATTAAGAACCAGCAGCGTGTGTTAAGCGCAATCTTGGAAAAAGTGACAGGCAGCAGCGTGATTTTAACAAAATATACCCAGCTGTTGAATGCGGTTGGAGATGAAATTCAGACCAATCTAAACCAGAAAGACATCTCGTCCCTCGTTAGAATGCAGCTTTCGGATCTGGGTGGCTGGAGTATTGAAAGTATCTCAATCACCGGAAGAGGGACCTATGATTCGACTTACAGCATGGGAAGCAGACAGCTCTATGTTGTGATTCCGGATGACGCATCTGTGAAAGAGGCGCAGGAGCGGATTGAAGCTATTTTGGAAAAATAACCGAATCTAAATCTCAAAGGAACGAAACGGAGAAACCTCTCTAAATTTGATTGAAAAGAGGTTTCTTCATTTTGTCTGCCCCATGACAGAAGTAACCTTGCGGCCGTTTGCAAGATTCGGGCAATCCGGGGCTGCGGAGAGACACGATCAGAATGAAGCTGCTTTTTTTGGGTATCTGATCGTTTGACGGCTATTTGCCAAGATGCACCGGTTGGCTGCATAGAAGAGGGTCAGATTTCGCAATAAGCGGGCGCGTTTCCGTCTCTTTTCAGAAGGCGGCCGGAAGAAGGTATCGGTATGGAGGACAATTAGAATGAAATCCGACCTTTTATCATCCTGGCCACACCATTTCAGGCCCGGCCAGCGCCGCCAGGCTCTGAGCAAACTGGGGCTTGGAAAACTATCAAATTTAAAACGTTCTCATAAACATTATGATAGCCGGCGCAGCCTGTGCTGCCCAACGCGGCAAAGCGGTCCTATTTTCACTTTTTTTGCTGATTTATATTCGAAATGGCCAAAATCGTAATGCTTGTCCATATAAAAATTAAAGATTTTTCCTTCCGGCTGGGAGGGGCCTTATTTGCTTGCTGTATATTACGTGCCTCATCTGGAGAAGTTTGCACTAACTCGCTCCAAAATCCTTGACGTCTAGCCAGGGTTCCTCTTTTTTCCCCTTTTTTGACTCCAAAAGTCTAATTTTCTATGGACATTGACAGCTAAAAGGCCGGTTTCGAATAGAAATGGCGAAAATTTTTTATTTTGCCTGTTCTTTTATTATGTCAATGCACACGGGCCCGGCAAGTTCCTCCCGCGCCACATACAGGCTCATATCCTCCCGGGTCCGCATGGACCACTTGACCAAAGTGAGACAGCGCCCAGTAACCTCAATAGAGGTGACGCCGTAAGGGTGGACGCAGCTGCCCGTATTGAAATAAGGCGAATCCTTTGACCCGAGGCGAGGCCTGTGGGTGTGACCCGAAACGAGAAGGCGGCTCCGCTCTTCCGCCCAGAGAGAAAGCTTTTTTTCCGTTTTGTTCTTGCGCTGATTATTTTTGGCAGCGCTGGTGGGATCCAAAACGCCGAAATGCTCCAGCGGTTTCCACAAATAGCGCACCATCAGGCGGGAGAGCCGCCACAGATTGCAGTTGAGAAAATCAGCCTGATGGCCGTGAATCAGATAGAGATCGCCGTCGCCTTCCGAATCCTGGAGGATGAGCCCGGAGTAATGCTCGATTGCCGGAAAGCCGATAGGAGCCGGGTGCTGGTTCACCTTATCGTGATTGCCGTATAAAAAATAAAGCCGCCCCTGCTGATAAAACTGAAAGAGCAGCTCAAAGGTCTGGCTGTGGATTTGGATGATTTGCCGCAGATCGCGGTTTTCCCACAACTCATCACCGTCGCCCAATTCTATGTAGGTATAGCCCTTTCGAAAATAATATTCCAAAGCAGCGTAATAAAGATTCTGGTTTTTGAGAAAATTATCATTGGAAGTGCCGTTTCCCCGATGACAGTCGCTGACAAGAACATATCTGGTTTCATCGGAAAGAGGCAGATGGGGCACGTCGGAAAACGCCCGGTCAAGGCGCGAAAAATAGCTCATGCTTCAACCCTCCTATCTGCAGTTTATGCGGAAGGGGAGGAATTGGTCACAAAAAAACGCGCTATAATTATGTGTGAGAAAAGACAGAATGAGCCAGATGGTTTAAAAACGAACGGATTGCCGCCTGCTCCAGAGGCTTTTGCAAAAAGAGATTGATCCCGATTTCCTCTGCGGCGGGGATCGTTTCCTGATCGTCCTCCGAAATCAACAAGATCAGAGGAATTTCACCTCCGGCCGGATGGTCCGAATGGCGAATCTCCTTGGAAAGCTCAAAGCCGTTCATTCCGGTCAGTTTGGAGCCGATAAAAATTGCGCAATATGGATCCTCCTCCGAACCGCTGAACAAGTCCAAAGCCTCCAGCCCGTTGACAGACGTTTCACAGGTTCCGCCCATGGATTCGATCAGATCGGTGAGAATATGGCGATCCCAGGAATCGCCGGCAGCAACGAGGAAATGGCACCCTTCCAACAATGAATGACGAGGCGCTTCGATGGGCGAAAGCACACAGTAAAAATAAAGGCGTCCGCCTTCTTTTTGCTGAACCAGTTCCGCAGATAGATTAGTCCATTTATAAGTTCCGTCTTTGCAGAGGATGCGGCAGTCATAATTAAATAATTTTCCGTCTCGCATGGTAGCGATGATCTGACTGTAAAGGCGATCTACGTAATCAGGGTGAAAAATACTCAGCGAATCATCACAAGTTAAAGCCAAAAGGCCGCCCTTTTCATATCCGAACATGTCGTCGGCAGCCCGGTTGAAATGAAGGAACTTCAATTCGTCGGACAACATGAAAAGGCTGACTCCATAAGTGATTCCATCTAAAAGTTCAGCCGTGTACTGTCTGTTATTTTCAAAATCATGGAAAATATTTTTGTCCATAACGTTTCCTCCACTCACCCTAATCTTAATTATAAAGTGTGGAGCGAACATTGTCAATTTAAGCCAGGATTTGTTATAATTAGAAAATGCAGAAAAACACAGTATATTTATGGGAAAAGGCAGATAATAAGGTTATGAAATACGAAAAAGAACAAAGGACAACAATCTTTGTAGTAATTACTACAGCGTTTATTACAACATTTACCGGCAGCGCGCTCAACTTGTCCATCCCTGATATGGGGCATCATTTCAACGTGAGCGCCAGCTTTGTCGGCTGGCTGGTGACGGCCTATATGCTCACAGTGGCCGCTCTGTCGGTCCCCTTTGGGCGGATCGCTGACCTGACTTGCCGCAAGCGCATTCTGGTGATCGGGATTCTGATTTTCAGCTTGAGCTCCACCGCATCGGTATTCGGCATTTCCATGTGGATGCTGATCGGCCTGCGGATTTTACAGGGGCTGGGCGGCGCCATGATCTTCAGCACCAATACGGCTGTCCTCATCAGCGCTTTTCCGGGAAAGGATCGGGGCAAGGTTCTGGGCTACTCCATCGCTTCAACGTATGTGGGGCTTTCGGCGGGACCTGTGATCGGCGGCTTTCTCAATCACAATTTTGGATGGCGGTCGATCTTCGCCTTGACGGCGGTCATCGGTTTCGTTGTTTTGATCATTGCCTGGAGCAAGCTGCCAAAAGACAGCTGCGAGAGCAAAGGGGCCGACTACGACATTCTGGGAAATCTCCTTTACATCGGAATGATCGTCCTCACCATGTACGGACTATCCGATTTCAAAATGGAACTGCTTCCCATCGCGCTGGTGGCCTGCGGGCTGCTGCTGGGCGTTTTCTTTGTGCGCCATGAACTGAAAATAAAAAACCCGGTCGTGCAGGTGCGGATCTTTAAGAGCAACCTTGCTTACAGCTTTTCAAACCTGGCGGCGCTGCTCAACTACGGAGCGACCTTTGCCATCGGCTATCTCATGTCCATTTACCTGCAGGTGGTCATGGGATACAGCTCGCAGGCTGCCGGATTTATCCTTATTGCCCAGCCGGCCCTGATGGCCATCCTATCGCCCTATACCGGCAGGCTGTCCGACCGCATATCGCCCTTTAAGCTGGCCTCCTTCGGCATGGGTCTGTGCGCCGCCGGCGTGTTGATTTTTGCCTTTGTGGGTATGAATACGCCGCTGTGGGTCATCATCGGAGCGCTGGTCATTACGGGCATCGGCTTTGCTTTCTTTTCGTCGCCCAACACCAATGCGGTCATGGCCTGCGTGGAAGCCAAGGATTACGGGGTAGCGTCGTCCATTCTGGCGACCATGCGCTCTATTGGCCATACTTCCAGCATGGTTATCGTAACCGTGATCGTATCCAGATACATGGGAAGCCAGGCTCTGTCCGATGCCCAGCCGGAGCTTTTGATCCGTACCATGCATACTGCTTTTCTGATCTTTGCGGGGATCTGCGCCGCCGGCGTGTTCATATCCCTCAAACGTAAGAGCGGGAAAAAAGAGACTGAGAAAGGAAATTAATATTCATGTTTGAAGCGAAAATACAAGAATATAAAGACGATTTGATCAAAGATTTGCTGGGGTGCGTGGCTATCAACAGCGTGCGTGGAGCGGCAGGACCTGAAGCGCCCTTCGGCCCAGGACCCCGGGAAGCGCTGGAATATACCCTTAATCTGGCGGAATCCATGGGGTTTCGTACCTGCAATCTTGACAATATGATCGGATACGCCGAATATGGGGAGGGCAGTGAAATGATTGGAATTCTCGGCCATCTGGATGTTGTGCCGCTGGGCGGGGGCTGGGATCATGATCCTTTAGGCGAGCTTTGCGGGGACCGCATTTATGGCCGGGGAACGCTGGATGATAAGGGACCCATGATCGGCGCGCTGTATGGTCTGAAAGCGATCAAGGAATCCGGTGTTTCTTTGAAGCGCAGGATCCGCCTGATCTTCGGAACCAATGAAGAAAACGGAGATGAGGATGTGGACCGCTATAAAGAAACGGAAGAACTGCCTGTCATGGGCTTTACGCCCGATGCGGATTATCCGGTTATTTTTTCCGAAAAAGGGTTGGCTTGCTTTCGAATCGAATGTCCGCTGGACTCAGGCGTTTTAGTCGCAGCTCAGGCGGGAGAGGCAGTAAATCAGGTGCCGGCTCTTGCAAAAGCGAAACTGCGCTTTGCAGACGGAACGGAAAAACAGCTGGAAGCCCGGGGAAAATCGGCCCATGCCAGCACGCCCTGGGAGGGTGAAAACGCCATTGCAAAGTTGATGAAGCAGCTTGCGGATTATCAGCTCCCGGAAGATTTGAAGGCATTTGTGGACTTTTTCAATACTTGCGCAGGAAGCCAAACGGATGGCCATGATCTGGGCATCGGCCGGGATGAAGGAAAATTCGGCGCAGTGACAGTCAACGCCGGCCTCCTGAAAGGCGATGAAAGACACATTGCCGTTTCCTTTGACTGCCGCTATCCCTACGGAATGGATTTCAAGGAAGCCTTTCAAAAGGTGGAAGAAAAAGCAGCATCCTTTGGCCTTCATGCCAAGCTGGAACGGTTGGAACAGCCGCTGTATGTGCCGGAGGAAAGCGTTTTGGTGCGGACCCTCCAGAGGATTTACCAGGAGCAGACCCAGACTGAGGCCGAGCCCATCGCCATCGGCGGCGGCACCTACGCCAAGACGATGGAAAATATTGTTGCCTTTGGCCCGATTTTTCCGGGACAGGACAATGTGATCCATCAGAAAAACGAATATATATCCATCCCCAATCTGCTGAAAAACACCCGCATCATGGCACAGGCCATGTATGAGCTGGCAAATGCTTGATGAGTGTGGGCCAGGGGCTGGCCCGCTCATCAGGCTCATTGATGCGGGTATAAAAACTGGAAAATTTTTGTTTTCTGTATCTGTTTTCAACACATATAAAGGCTAATTTTCTCAAAACCTGTGAAAATTCATCAAAAGCGCCTTTTCCACTCAAAAATCCACAGTAGCAGCCCTTGCCAGGCTGTAATTTTGATACAAAAAATAAAAAGGATTAGCTTTTTGCAACCCGGCCGCTTATCTGCATCCATAAATCCCAAAAAATTATTGACAAACGATAATATCCGCAGTATATTAAACATATAATTATCGTTTTACAATAATTAAGAGGTGTGTTTATGAATGAAAGAAGTGTAAAAAAACTAACCGCGGCAGCAGCGATCGTTGCTCTGATTGCTGCGCTCCTGCTCATTTACGGGGCAGGGGTCCAAAACGGACTGGAAGCGGTCGCCTGGCCCTTTACCAAAATCGCCGCTGGCCTGAGAACCATCTCTTTATCGGGAGACGCAGGCAACGTGGCGGCAATCGTCCTTTACCTTGTCATCTGCCTGATCCCATGCGGATTTCTGGTGCGCCGCTGCATAAAAAAGCGGGCATCTGCTGCCGACATTCTGCTGGCCTTCATGAGCATATGGCTGCTGTTCCTGCTCTATATGATGATCAACCCAGGGCGAATGACCCTGCTGTTTTCCATCCCGGAAAGCATCATGCAGACAGCCGGCAGCGTCACCCTATCCCTTTTGCTTTACAGTTTCCTCATCGGCTATCTGGCCCTGCGGCTCATGCACAAAATAGAGAGCAGGCAGTCCGAAAGTCTGATGAAATGGATGAGCGGGATTCTGACGGCATTGGCGGTCTTTTACACGTTTCTCGCCGTATACGGAGCCGTCTTTGCCTGTCTGGCCCAGTCCGCCGGGGCAAACGCAGCTTACGGATATGAGGGACTGGACATGGGCGGGCAAGCCATATCTGAAGCATTGGCCATCGGCCTTTCCGCGCTGCGATTGATTCCGGTCCTGTTTATCCTCAAAACAATATTTGCCGCAGTGGCGATCCTGGACAGCATGAGCGGTGAGCCCTACAGTGAAGCCATCGTGGAAAACACCAGGCGGCTGTCGCAAAACGCCAGAAATACGGTCATCGCATCCGTGATCTGCGGCCTTTTTCTCGGAGCAGTCCAGCTGCTGGCGGGAACCTGGATCAGCAAAGTGGAAATCACCATCGACTTTCCCTTCCTGCCCATGATCCTGGCGCTGGCGGCTATGATCTTGGCAAGATACATGCAGGAACACAATGCTTTGTACGAAGACAAACAATCCATCATTTAAGGAGTCAGAAATGGCGATACAGATCCATCTGGATGAAGTTTTGAAACGGAATAAAATGACCTCCAAGCAGCTTGCGCGGCAGATCGGCATCACAGAAGCCAACCTGTCCATTTTGCGCAGCGGCAAGGCAAAGGGGGTGCGTTTTGAAACGCTGAATAAAATCTGCTGCTATTTAAAGTGTGATGTGGGGGAAATCCTCAGCTGTGACGGAAGACTGGAGGAAGAAAATGAATAAAAGAAGGATAAAGGCAGCTCTGCTGCTGACGCTGCTCCTGGCCGCAGGGACGCTCTGCGGATGCAGCCTGGCCGACGAAACCATGCAGGCGGACAGCGCAGATGATCATGCCTGTGGGGTTTATGTGATCCGCCGGTCCCAGCAGGAAGCGCTGGACAAAAAACGGTACAATGAACAAGGAGATTTCATCAAAAATTACGCGCAGATGAAAAATACCGGAGACGGCACCTTGTTCAATTTTGAGGGAGTTGACGGTGAATATCTGCTGGTTCAGCAGGCGGACGGCGCCGCAAGCGTAACTAAAAGCGAGGCCATGGCGGACAGCGGGCTTCGGGTGGAAGGAAATGAACAAACGGGAGCGGAAAACCTGGAAGAACAAAAAAATGTCGTCTGCGGAACGGTCCATTTTGTAAGGGGATCTGAAAGTGAATTCCTCTGCTGTTTTATCCGCAAAGACAAGAAAGGCTATTACCTGGGAGAGCAGGCTACCGCAGGGATCGACGCAGTTTTAGGAGGCAGCCTCGGCGGGGAAGCTTCCTGGACTGTAACCGAAAACAACAGCCGCATTACCAAAACCTTCGCCTACGAGGTGAATTTTGAGGAAGAAGATCCTGTCCTCAGCGTGGCTGCAAAGGAGATGGACGGCCGTGACCAGGTGGTGAAAACCACAGAAATTCAGTTTAAAGACGATGGGTATCATCTCAAGCTAAAGCCTCAGACCCAGTATGTGATCGTAGAAGAGACAGCCAAAGACCAAAAAGGCAAAGAGATTAAGAAACGCAGCATTTATGATTGGAGCAAGAGCGAGGATGGAGAGGAACTCACCCATTACAGCTACGTTTCCCATAAGTCAGGCATCCTCAAGCCCCAGGAACTCATCTTCACCAAATAGGGCTGCCGGGAAAAAAGATTAAATTCTGAATAATCCGATATTGACAATGACCAATATTTTCTTGTACAATGTATACAATTAACTGTTGCTTTAATGTGAGAAAGTGTAAGCGGGGAGGTAATACATTTAAAGATGCGAGAAAAACTGAACAACATATGCAGGGAATTTTCAATTCCATTGATCTTGGGTGTGGCGTGCGCGATGCTTTGCGCCAACCTGTTTCCAAATCTATACCACCATGTGATTCATGAGCCGCTGTGGGGAGATACCGTTAGTCTCCATTGGCTGGTAAATGATATCTTCATGGTGTTTTTCTTTGCCATCGCGGGAGTGGAAATCGTCAACAGCCTGTCCAAAGGCGGTTCGCTCAATCCACTGAAAAAAGCCGTCGCTCCCTTGATGGCCACGGCGGGAGGCGTGCTGTTTCCGGCGGCAGTCTTTCTGCTGATCAACTGGGCGGCCGGCGACACCGCTTACGCTTCGGGATGGGGAATCTGCACGGCTACGGATATTGCCCTGGCATGGCTGGCAGCCAGAGTAATTTTCGGCAAGCTTCATCCTGCCGTCAACTTTCTGCTGCTCCTGGCAGTAGCCGACGATGCCATCGGCCTGGTCATTATCGCCATTTTTTACCCCGAACCGGGCAGCTCCGTTCAGCCTTTGTGGCTGGTGCTGGTATTGGCGGCAATGGCCCTTGCTCTGGGGCTTCGAAAGCTGCGCGTCCGTTACTTCGAACCATATGTTCTCCTTTGCGGAACCATCAGCTGGCTGGGAATGTACCAATCGGGCCTTCACCCGGCTCTGGCACTTGTGTTCATTATTCCCTTTCTTCCCAAATCAGGAACCAGCGTACATCAAAATGATGAACATGGCCCGGACCATACCCAGGGAAAATCCGCCCTTCATACCTTTGAACAAAGGATCGGCGCCATGGTCGACTATGGTCTGTTTTTCTTTGGCTTTACCAACGCAGGGGTAGAACTGGGAAGCTTGTCATCTTTAAGCCTGATTATTTTCCTCGCATTTCTCGTAGGCAAGAGCGGAGGCGTAATGCTGTTCACCTGGCTGGCTGTAAAATTAAAGGCTGCCCTGCCGGAAGGCATGAGCTTTAAAGATGTGGCCGTAGTGGGCTTTATCAGCGGCATCGGCCTGACCGTGGCCCTGTTCGTCTCAGAAAATGCCTTCATGGATTCAAAGCTGACGGATGCGGCCAAGATGGGGTCCCTTTTGAGCCTTTTGACCGCGATTCCGGCAGCGATTGTCGCCAGAATCTGCAAGGTAGGGCGATGGCAAAGAGAACCCGGCCGGCGCCTGGAAAGGCTGTGCGGAGAATCATGAAAGGGGAGGTTCACAAACCTCCTTTTTTTTGTTAGTATAGGGGCATATGCGTTATGAGCAAAAAAGGATGGCGAGAACCTATGAAAAAAATATTACTAATTGAAGACGACCAGGCGCTGAACGCAGGGCTGACCTATGACCTGGAGGCGGAAAATTACCGGGTCTATTCGGCTTATTCGCTGGCGGAAGGAATGGAGCTTTTAGACAAAAATCAAGTGGATCTGATTCTCCTGGATGTGAACCTGCCCGACGGGGAGGGCTATGATCTGTGCAGGGGCGTGAAAGCGCAGATGGGTACACCGGTCATTTTTCTCACTGCCCGCGACTTGGATGAGGACGAGCTGAAAGGCTTTGACTGCGGCGCCGATGATTATATTACAAAACCCTTTAACATGGAGGTTTTACACAAGCGGATCCAGGTCGCTTTGCGAAAACATGCGCCCAAGGCCCAGAATACCCGATACAGCGACGGCTATTTGATGATTGATTTCGGAAAGATGGTTTTAAAAAAGGAAGGACGGATTTTATCCCTCACGCCCACGGAATTTAAAATACTGAATCTTTTAATCGCAAGCAAAGACAGGGTTTTGACCAAACAGCTGCTGCTGGAAAAAATTTGGGACAGCGAAGGCAATTTTGTCGATGAACATGTGGTGGCGGTGAACATCAACCGGCTGCGGAAAAAGATTGAAGATGAGAACCATTCCTATATCAAAACCTTGTACGGCATGGGATATCAATGGACAGGAGGCGGCTTTTGATGGAACGGATCCTATTGGCTGCTGGTATCCTTCTTTTGCTGATCAACATTGGCATCGTCATCTGGATGCGTCGAAAGCTTGTCACATATACGTCCCGGATCATGGAGAGCCTGGAAGGGATGATCACAGGGAAAAAAGACCTGTTTTTAGAAGAAGAAACCGATACCTTAATGTCCAAGATTCAGGTGAAAATGCGGCAGCTTTACGAAATTTTTGAAATGCGTGCACAGCAGCTTCACCAGGAGAAAAGCGAGCTGCAGGAAATCGTTTCCGACATCTCACATCAGGTGAAAACCCCCATATCCAACGTTCGTATGTATCATCAGATTTTGATGAGCCGGGAAATGCCGGAAGCAAAACGAACCGAATTCCTCCAGGCAGCCGACTCCCAGGTGGAAAAACTGGATTCCCTGATGCAGAGCATGATCAAGCTTTCCCGGCTGGAAACGGGGCTGATCGATGTTTCGCCAAAACCTTCCTCCATCTACCCGATGATTCAGCAGGCGGTCTGCGATATTGCCCTCAAGGCCGAGGCAAAGAAGATCAATATCACAGTGAATTGCAGCGAAGAGATCCGGGCGCTCTGCGACAGCAAATGGACCCTGGAGGCGGTTTTCAATCTTCTGGACAACGGGGTCAAATACAGCCGGGAAGGCGGGCATATTCACATCGATGTTTCAGAAACCGATTTCTTTGTGAAGATCGCAGTCAGAGATGACGGGAAGGGTATTGAGCCGGACCATTTCAATCAGATCTTCCAGCGTTTTTACCGGGAGAACGATGTTCGCCAGATCGAAGGGGTGGGCCTGGGCCTGTTTTTGACCAGGAAGATCATAGAAAGCCAGAGAGGCTTTCTGGACGTAACCTCTGTTGTTGGAGAAGGTTCCGTCTTTTCCATACATTTGCCCTGCCTGGCATGATGGAAAGATTATCACAAACCTGTAACAATGTTGAGAAGTGTTTGTGATAATCTTTTTGTATACTACAGGTATCAAAATAAAGAGAGGTATCACAATGAGCTGTATTTTACAGGCAAAGAATTTAAAAAAATATTATGGAAAAGAACCCAACCTTACAAAAGCACTGGACGGTGTCAGCTTGGATATTGAACAGGGCGAATTCGCCGCCATCGTCGGGACTTCGGGTTCGGGAAAATCCACGTTGCTCAATATGCTGGGCGGTCTGGACACGCCCACCTCAGGCAGCGTTTCCATTCGCGGCAAAGAAATCGAACATATGAACGACGAACAGCTGACCGTATTCCGCCGCCGTAATATCGGTTTTATCTTTCAGGACTACAATTTGGTTCCTGTTCTCAATGTATATCAAAACATCATCCTTCCCATTGAGCTGGACGGCAATCCGGTGGATCGGGATCATATCGATCAGATCATCCGTTTGCTTCATTTGGAAGAAAAACTTTCCAACCTGCCCAGCAATTTGTCCGGCGGGCAGCAGCAGAGAGTGGCCATTGCCAGAGCTTTAGCCAGCAAACCGGCTATCATTCTCGCCGACGAACCGACGGGCAATCTGGATTCTAAGACCAGTCAGGATGTGCTGCGCCTGATGAAGCTTTCGTGCAAACAGTTTCACCAGACTTTGGTTATGATCACCCACAATCCTGAAATCGCGCTGATGGCAGATCGCATGATCCGCATTGAGGACGGACGGATCGCCGGAAGGACGCAGCCTGGTAAAAAACTGGGAGGTGGGGAAGATGCTGCAAAATAATAATAAGCGGTTTATTAAGACCCTTTCCCAAAGCTGCCTCAAGGCCAGCCGCTCGCGGAATATCATCGCTGTCATCGCCATTATTCTTACGACCATGCTCTTTACTTCCGTGGCGACTGTGCTCCAGGGCAGCATGTACTGCTATAAACAACAGACCATCCGCCAATCGGGAAGCCAGGCCATGGTTTCTCTCAAGTACATGCCCCAGAAAAAAGCAGAGCAGATCATGGAAAATCCCGCTTTTAAAGATGTGGGCGCCATGCGCTTTGTAGGGACCGGAACCGATCCCAGACTGACCCGTATGGCGGTGAACGTGTCCCAGATCGACGAAATCCTTTATAAAATGAATTTTATGGAGCTGAAAGAGGGAAAGCTCCCCCAAACCGCTGATCAGGTGGTCTTGGATACGGTGACCATGGATTTGCTCAAGCTTCCCCATGAGACAGGCGTTTCCTTTGATCTTCATTATGAAGTGAATGGAAAAGAAAAGGTGAAGCAGGTCCAGGTAAGCGGGTTCTGGGAGGGAGAAAAAAACGCTTCCATGACTTACATCGGTGTATCCAAGTCGTTTGCTGATTCAGCCCTTTTAGGTGTTTCCAACCCCAGGCCCGGCGAAGCCAAAGCAGGCGCCCTGGTGATCATGGGCACCCTCAAGGATGATACACATATTCAGGAGCAGCTGGACAGCATCGTCCAAAGCGCCGGATACGATCCGGCAGCAGAGGTGGGCGAAGCTGACTTCATAAAAGCTAACGTCAATCCGGCTTACGAGCGGGTGGACACTGTGGACCCCGGGCTTGTGGCAGGCGTGATCGGAGCCGCGATTCTCATTCTGCTGGCCGGCTACCTGATTATCTACAATATTTTTCAGATTTCGGTGCTCAAGGACATCCGTCTCTACGGGCAGCTGAAAACCATCGGCGCTTCGCCCAAACAGCTGGCGTATATCGTAAAGCGGCAGGGTATAAAGCTGTCGATCATCGGTATACCGGCGGGTCTGATTTTTGGATGGCTGCTGGGAAACGGGCTGCTGCCTCTGATCATGCAGACACTGGACGGCAAGACCGCTTATTTTGTGCCTCCCAATATCTGGGTCATGGTGATTTCCGGGCTATTTGCGCTGTTTACCGTATGGATCAGCTGTCAGCGTCCCGGCCGTACAGCCGCAAAGATTTCTCCCATCGAAGCGCTCCGGTATAGCGGACAGAAGGAGAGCAAAAAGACGGTCAAGAGCGGGAAAGAATCGCGCATGCGCATCGCCCAGATGGCGATTGCCAATCTGACAGGCAGCAAAGGAAAGACAGCTCTGGTGGTTCTGTCCATCGCTCTCAGTATCGTGATTTTTAACAGCGTGCTCAACTTTACCGGCAGCTTTGATCAAAATACCTTCGTCAAAGGCCGGGTGGCAGCGGATTTTGCGGCAAGCAGTTCCGATTCCGGGCGAGGAGATGAATCAAACTATATGCTTTCTCAGGACTTTGTCCGCTTTATTCAAACACAGCCTCAGGTAAAGGACTTGTCCAACGTCTATTATTACCATGATACCAGTGGAAATATCGAGGAAACCGCCTCTGTGAAAACCAGGAACGGCAAACCTTATGAAGATGATAACGATTCGGGCGGAAAACAGGTCTATGGCTTTGATGAGAATGCCTTGAAGCGCTGCAAAGTCTTTGACGGCAAACTTGATTTGGAGAAATTTGCTTCCGGAAAATATGTGCTGGAAATTGGGTATCTGGATGATAAAGGGCAGGAAGCGGATATGGACGGCTTTACCCTTCGCCCTGGAGACCGGATCAGCGTTGATTTTCACGGAAAGCAGCGGGAATATGAGGTGATGGCCTGCGTTGCGGTCCAGTACTCCATGCTCTATGACGCCAGCTATGGCGACTACGCAGGTCTGCTGCTTACGGCTGAGCAGTTCCAGTCCCTTTATCCGGAAGCAAACCGGCCCATTCGCTGCATCTTTGATGCCCAGGAGGGCAAATTCGGTGCGCTGAAAGAAGCCATTGAGGGCTATCAGGATCGGCCGGGCGCCAATATCCGGGTCATTTCCAGAGAAAGCGTGGACAAGGACTTTAAGGAGCTCAAGCAAACCTTCAGTATGAGCGGCGCAGTGATTGCCGGCATCTTTGGGATCATCGGAATCCTCAACCTGCTCAATGTGATTTTGACCGGCGCCATTGCAAGGCAGAGGGAATTCGCAGTGATGCAAAGCATCGGCATGACCAGAAAACAGCTGCGAAAACTCTTTGTACTGGAAGGGCTGTTCTACGCCGCCGCTGCCGTGATCGCAGGAATCCTGCTCAGCGCTGCTGTCTCTGCGACCATTGTAAAAGGGATGACTGCCGGGTGGTGGTTCGCGTCTTACCATATGACGCTGCTTCCCGCCTGCGGGCTGGTGCCGGTGTATCTGCTGGCTGCGGTTGCCATCTCGGCCTTTGTGGACCGTATGTGGAATAAGGACAGCGTGGTGGAGCGCCTCAGGCGCAGCAAGTAAGTGTGTGTTGGTTTAATGTTTGTTTTTTATGGGTCGGCTCCGGGGGTGGGGCCGGCTCGCTAGATCTGGGGGCCGGGTCTGGGCCCCTCAAATCGAAAAAAGGCCAGATTGCGGAAAACTTTTGAAAAACTTTGCATTTTTTACGCAAAGCTGCAGGGTTACGGGACACGATCCCGGCAACATGGCGGCCCTTGGGGGTCCATTGCGAATTTGAAAGCGCCCGGTCGTTGAAAGTTGCGTAAAAAGTGAAATTTTGTTTTAGTTTTTTCCCGCAGATCCCCATATCGTATCTCCAAGCCGCAGCAGCTTGACGGTCCGGCCAAACCCCTGCATCCCCTCTTGACAATCCGGGAACTAAGGTGGTAAAATAACTGTATATCAATACGAAACCGAGGACGAGGGAGTAAAGCTGAGAAACGGTTTTACAGCGAGCCCGGGGCGGTGCAAGCCGGGCAGACGACAGTTTCAGCAGAATGGGCCTCCGAGGGCGAAGTGAACAGCCGCAGCATTAAGCGGCCCGCCAAAGCAGCAAACAGCGATCGCGAAATGAAACGACAAAGCGACCGGTCAGCCAGGCGGGACGGTAAAATGCAGACAGGCCAAGTAGCCGAGACGCGAAGCCGGCGTAACGGGCAAAGAGTGTGATGGCACTCTGCAGAGAGGATGCGCAGGCATCAAACAAGGTGGTACCGCAGGTTATAAGACACTTGTCCTTGTATGGGACGGGTGTTTTTTTGTGGAACGCCTACCGAGCAGAGAACATCCAAAAAATAAACAATATAGATAGGAGAAAAAGAACATGAAAAAACGGATTGCAATTTTAATGGTGCTGATTATGGCAGCAGCCGGCGTGCTGGCAGGCTGCGGATCGGAAGACGGTGCAAACAAAGATACGATGAAAATCGGGCTGGTTCAGCTGGTGGAACACCCATCTCTGGACACCATTCGCGAAAGCATTATCAAACAGCTGGAAGCGGACGGCTATAAAGATGGGGACAATATCACCATCGACTACCAAAACGCCCAGAACGAGCAGGCCAACCTCAAGACCATCTGCCAGGGATTTGTAGCGGACAAATGCGATCTGATCATCGCCATTTCCACCCCGGCGGCCCAGGCTGCTTACGGCGAAACAAAAGACATCCCAATCATCTTTTCTGCAGTCACCGACCCAGTAGCGGCGGAGCTTGTGGAAAGCTTTGAAAAACCGGGCGCAAACATCACCGGGACATCGGATTTAGTGTCGGCGGACAAGATCATGGATCTGGCGCTTAAAATCACACCGGATGTTAAGACCATCGGCGCGCTGTACAATTCCAGCGAAGTCAACTCCGTATCTGTTGTAAACGATCTGAAAGCCTTTGCCAAGAAAAAGGGCATGAAGGTGGAAGAAGCTGCTGTGACCAATTCCAATGAAATCCAGCAGGCGGCCCAGAGCCTGGCAGGAAAATGCGATGCCGTATTTTCGCCCATCGACAACACGGTAGCATCAGCCATGTCCGTTGCCGCTACTGTATTCAACGACGCCAAGGTGCCGTTTTATGTGGGAGCGGACTCTATGGTAAAGGACGGGGGCCTGGCCACTTACGGAATTAACTACAAAACACTGGGGGCTGAGACGGCGAAAATGGCGGTGGAAGTTCTCAAAGGCGGAGATACCAGCACCATGGCCGTAAAAGTTATGGATGATATGCAGGCGTATATTAACCGGGCGACAGCAGATGCAATTGGTGTGAAAATACCTGAAGACATTTTGAAAAATGCAGAAAACTTAGGAGAGTAAGCGATGATAACAGTCGGTGCACTGATCGGTTCCATAGAACTGGGAATGATATATGCCATATTGGCTTTAGGCGTTTTTCTGTCCTTTCGTACACTCAACACGCCTGATTTGACAGTAGATGGGAGTATTGTTACAGGGGCGGCGGCTTCGGCCATGCTCTGCACCCTAGGCGTCCATCCGCTGCTGGCGCTGGCAGCGGCATTTATCGGCGGGGCCTGCGCAGGCGCCATCACGGCCCTGCTTAATACAAAATTAAAAATACAAGCTCTTTTGGCAGGAATTCTTGTCATGTTGGGAGTCTATTCCATCAACTTGCGCATTATGGGAGGAAAAGCCAACCTGCCGCTGATGAAAAGCGAAACGCTGTATACAAAGGCCGGAGAGATGTTCCCAGCCCAGTATTCTAAATTGATCGTCGGCGCAATTGTGCTGATCGTGGTCATCGCCATTTTCTTTTTCTTCCTCAAAACCAGAATCGGATTTGCCCTAAGGGCGACGGGAGATAATGAAGAAATGGTGCGGGCTGCCGGTATCAGCAGCGACAATATGAAGCTTTTGGGCCTGGCTGTTTCCAACGGGTTTGTAGGCCTCGCCGGCGGCCTTTTGTCACAGTATCAGGGATACTGTGACATTGGCATGGGCGTCGGTATGGTGGTGATCGGGCTGGCCTCGGTCATCATCGGTGAAGTGATTTTTGGCACTACAAGCCTGCTGAGACGACTGATTGCAGTAGCCCTTGGCGCCGTGGTATACCGGCTGATTCTGGCCATTGCCTTGAATTTTGGCATGCAGGCCACAGATATGAAGCTGGTTTCTGCGGTTATCGTGGTAATCGCCTTATCCATGGGCGTACTGGGAGAAACCTTCTCCATCAGAAAGAAGAAGCGGGGGGCGAAAAATGCTTAAGATTACCAATCTGACAAAAATATTCAGCCCGGGTACCATCAATGAAAAGCTGGCATTAAATAATTTGAATTTGTCTCTGGAAAGAGGTGATTTTGTTACCATCATCGGCAGCAACGGGGCCGGAAAGTCGACACTGATGAATTGTATTGCGGGTGTACACGCTGCGGACGGTGGTAAAATTCTTCTGGATGGGCAGGATATTACCAGGCTGCCGGAACACCGGCGGGCAAAAAAAATCGGCCGTGTGTTTCAGGACCCCCTAAAAGGGACTGCCTTTGATATGACGATTGAAGAAAATCTTTCCATTGCCTACAATAAAATTCGCAGCAGAGGATTCCAGCCGGGCATTACCAAGAAAGATAGAGAGCTGTTCAGGGAAAAACTCAGGCTGCTGGACATGGGGCTGGAAGACAGGATGAAGGAAAAGGCCCGGCTTCTGTCAGGCGGACAGCGGCAGGCGCTGACCTTGTTCATGGCAGTCATCGCCCAGCCTAAGCTTTTGCTTTTGGATGAACATACCGCTGCCCTGGACCCATCGGCCGCCAGGAAAGTTCTAGAGCTGACTGACCTCTTTTCTCAAGAAAAGGATATGTGTACAATGATGATTACCCACAATATGAAAGCAGCCCTGGAACATGGAAACAGAACCATTCTCATGCGGGACGGCCAGATTGTCATGGATTTGTCGGGAGCTGAACGTGAACGGATGACTGTGGAGAAACTGATTGATAAATTTGAGATCGATAATGACAGAATGCTTCTGTAGTTAAATACTGGAGGCAAAGAGGAGTTAATGATGTTTGACTGGTTTGGTATATGGCGGGAATTACCGCACTTTGCACAATTTACAAGCGTGCTGTTCATAGTGAACCTGATGATCGCGTGCACCATTATCTTCCTTGAGCGCAAAAATCCGTCGGCAACGCTGGCATGGATCATGATTTTATTCCTGCTGCCCATAGCAGGAATAATTTTTTATTTTTTGTTCTCACAGCATATTTCCAGGAAACGAATTTTCAGACTGACCAGATCAGAAGAGGAGGCCATAGACGGAAGCCTCAAGGAGCAGATGACGGACATAAAGCGGGGAACCTATCAATTTGCCAATCCTGAGGCAAAGCGCTGGAAAGATATGATCCATCTCAATCAGCTTTACGGCAGGGCGTATTACACTCAGAACAACAAGATTACCATTTTAACCGGCGGCCGTCACAAATTTCGCACCCTTCTGCGGGACATTGAAAATGCCACCACTTCCATCAACATCATGTATTTTATCATCAAAAACGATCCAGTAGGCAGGCGCTTTCTGGAGGCCCTGACAAAGAAGGCCAGAGAAGGGGTGGAAGTGCGGCTCCTGATGGATGCCATGGGCAGCAGACAGATCAACGACCGGCTGCTGGAGGACTTTATAAAAGCAGGCGGCAAACGGGCCTATTTTTTTCCGCCCAAGTTTAAAATTATCAATATCCGCTTTAATTACAGAAATCATAGAAAACTGGCAGTCATTGACGGAGAAGTGGGATATATCGGCGGATTTAACATTGCTAGAGAATATTTGAGCATGAAAAAGAAGTTCGGATTTTGGCGGGATACCCATCTGCGGGTTATGGGAAGCTGTGTTCAGGATATCAACGCCAGATTCCTGCTGGACTGGAGATTTGCCGCAAAGGAAGATGTGAAGCTTTCACAGGCCTACTACAGCGATGTAATCGAGGTGGGAAGCACCGGAGTCCAGATCGTATCCAGCGGGCCCGATTCGGAGCGGGTGGAAGTAAAGCGGGCTTATTTGAAGATGATTACCGGGGCGCAAAAGAACATTTACCTGCAGACCCCCTATTTCGTTCCGGACGCCAGCATTCTGGAAGCGCTGAAAATGGCCGCCCAGAGCGGCGTGGACGTGCGCATCATGATCCCCTGCATGCCGGACCATATCTTTGTCTATTGGGCCACCTATTCTTATGTGGGCGAGCTGATTCGCTCCGGCGGCAGAGCCTTTATCTACGACCGGGGATTTCTCCATGCAAAGACCATTGTGGCCGACAGCGAAGTGGCCAGCGTAGGCTCGGCCAACTTTGACCGGCGCAGCTTTATGCTGAATTTTGAAGCCAACGCCTTTCTCTACGACGGCGAAGAAGCCCGCAAGCTGGAAGCCATATTTGAAAATGATATGGGGGACTGCCACGAGCTGACGCTGGATTTGTACCAACAGCGTTCCCTTTGGATTCGTTTTAAGGAAAGCCTGGCCCGTCTGCTTTCCGACTTGCTGTGACCGGAGGCAAACTCCGCGGACCTACGTACGGATACGCAGCGCAGGCCCAGGACCTTGCCGAAGCAAAACTTCTTACTGAGGAATACAAAGCTCCGTTCCAACCTGCAAGTTGTAAGGGTCGATGTTTGGATTGGCGTTCATCAGCGCATCCAGCGTGATCTTGTGCATCTTTGCGATCATATAAAGGGTATCGCCGGACTTAACGGTGTGAGTAGTTTTGCAGCCTGGATTGGGTGAAGCATCCGGCTGCGGCTCAGGCGTCTCTTCCGGACCCACTTCCGGCAGAGGCTGAGGAATCGGATCCTCCTGCGCAAGACCTGGTATGCAAAGGTTTGTTCCGATCCTCAGGTTGTAGGGATTGTGCACTTTGTTAGCCCGCATCAGAAGGCCGACATCCACATTGTAGCGCTGTGCGATTGAATAGAGCGTATCTCCTGCCCGGACTGTGTAAACATCCACGCAGACATATTTATTAGCCATAAAGAATTGTCTCTCCTCCCTGGCCGCTTGCGGCCAATTTGTTTCTTATTTATCATATTTAAAAACCGGCGGAATTGTGATAGAATATATCATACTTTATGTATTAAGCAGAAGTTTGCCGGCTGGGACCGGCCAAAAGGTAAGAAAGAAAGGATGAAGGATTTGAGAAGAAGAATAGTTGACCCTGTGTTTTTAATATTTCTGGCATTGATGGTTTTTTCATCGCTGCGAAGATTTTCCAGCCCTATGGAATGGCTCATGCACACGATTTTAATCATACCGGGCGTTATCGTAGGAATTTCGTTTCATGAATTTGCCCACGGCTGGGTAGCGTATAAGCTGGGCGATCCAACACCCAAATATCAGGGGAGGGTGACGATCAACCCGGCGGCTCACGTGGACCCCATCGGCCTGGCTGCCCTCATGTTCGCCGGCTGGGGCTGGGGCGTGCCGGTGGAAATCAACCCCAACAACTTTAAGAAGCGCAGACGGGATGAACTCCTGGTCTCTTTGGCCGGAGTAGTGATGAATCTGATCGTAGCCATAGTCTTTGGCTTTATCATGAAGCTGGTACTGATGGTGGCAGGCCAGGGCTTTATGCTGGGCGGCTTCGGAGAGGCCCTGTGGACGATCCTGCTCTACGTGGTTCAGATCAACCTGGTGCTGATGATCTTCAATTTGATTCCGGTTCCGCCTCTCGACGGGTTTTCCATTATCAGCGAAATCTTTAACATCAAGCATACCCAGCTTTACTATACGATCTATAACAACGGATTTTTCATACTGATGTTCCTGGTGCTGTTTAACATCACAGGCATCATTTTGAATCCGGGCGTGAACTTTTTTATGAATCTGATCTGGAACTATATTATATTTTAGGCGGAGGAAGAAATGGATTACTTAGACAATCTCAATCCGCAGCAAAGGGAGGCAGCTCTGTACACAGAGGGGCCTCTCCTGATTTTAGCGGGCGCGGGAAGCGGCAAAACCAGCACCATGACCCATCGAATCGCGTATTTGATCGAGGAAAAGGGAGTCAATCCGTATCATATTTTAGCGGTTACCTTTACCAATAAGGCGGCTCAGGAAATGCGGGACCGGGTGGAAAGCCTCATCGGATCCGGGGTCAATATGTGGATCCTCACCTTTCACTCGGCCTGTCTGCGCGTGCTGAGAAAACACGCGCAGCTTTTAGGCTATAAAAAGGATTTCGTCGTCTACGATCCCACGGACCAGAAAGCGGCTATGAAAAACATCGTCAAAGAGATGAATCTGGATGATAAGCGGTATACACCCGCCTATTTTCTCAGTATTATCAGCGACTGCAAAGAGAAAGAGCTGGACCCCAAACAGTATCTGGCCACATACGGTGAGGACCCCAAGACAAAGATTGTCTACCAGGCCTACCGCTCTTATGAAACGCTGCTGAAAAAAAACAATGCCATGGATTTTGACGATCTGCTGCTCAATGCGGTCCGGGTATTTAAACAGGACGAGGCGGCCTTGCTTGAATATCAGAATCGATTCCAGTATATTATGGTGGATGAATACCAGGATACCAACTTTATCCAATATACATTTATAAAAATGCTGGCGGAAAAGCACAAAAATCTTTGCGTGGTGGGAGATGATGACCAGTGCATCTATCAGTGGCGTGGCGCGGATATCCGCAATATTCTGGAGTTTGAAAAGGACTTCCCCAATGCCAAAGTGGTCAAGCTGGAACAAAACTATCGTTCCACCGCCAACATTCTGGCGGCGGCCCATTCGGTGATTGAAAAGAACCGGGGAAGAAAAGAGAAAAAACTGTGGACCTCAAAAGCGGACGGACAGAAAATTGCCTATTACCGTGCGGATGATGAGCGGGACGAAGCCCATTACGTGGCCCAGCAGATCGACCATCTGAAGAGAAAGGACCTGCGCTACAGCGATTTTGCAATCCTCTACCGCACCAATGCCCAGTCCAGAACCTTTGAGGAAGCCCTCTCCAGGAGAGATATTCCTTACCGGGTTCTGGGAGGACTGAGGTATTACGATCGAAAGGAAGTTAAGGATATTGTCAGCTATATGAGGCTGGTACAAAATCCCGATGACGATCTGGCTCTGCTGCGCATTATCAATGAGCCCAAGCGCGGGATCGGCGCAAGGACGGTGGACAAGCTGCAGGCTTTGGCGCGGGTTCGGGGAGAAAGCCTCTTCGATACGCTGATGGATGAAGAGGTGGTGAGCGGCCTGTCGGCAAAAGCATCCGCCGGTATCCGCAGCATGGTTGAAGTGATCCAACAATACAGCAAAGAACAATCCAATTTAAGGGTTTCGGATATTTACGACGGGCTGCTGGTTGGTACGGGTTATTTAAAAGCCCTGGAAGAGCAGAACAATCTGGAGGCGGAAAGCCGAATTGAAAACTTGATGGAATTCAAATCAGTCATCTACGATTACGAGAAGGATGATGAGCAATTGTCCCTGCCCGACTTTATGGAGCGGATCGCCCTTTTGGCGGAAGTGGACAACCACGATGAAAGCGAAAACGCGGTGGTTCTGATGACCATGCACAGCGCAAAGGGTCTGGAATTTCCTTTTGTGTTCCTTCCTGGCCTGGAGGACGGACTTTTCCCCGGCTGGCGGGCTTTCGAGAAAGAAGACGGGCTGGAGGAAGAACGGCGGCTTTGCTATGTGGGCATGACCAGAGCCAGAGAGCGGCTTTTTCTCACCAGCGCAAGCATGCGGACCCTGTACGGAAAAACCGATTATACCAGGGAATCGCAGTTTTTGCGTGAAATGGATAAACATCTCATCGATGGGGATGCTATTTTTGAAAAGAAAAAGGAAGCCAGGAACTCCCGTTCCCTTGACGGATACAGTCGTGAGACGCCTTTTAACCCCTTCGATCAGTTGAAATATGTCAAACAGCAGGTCCGCCAGAGAGCGGCATCGGGTGAAACCTTTCAGGTGGGAGATGATGTAACCCATCCCAAATTCGGACGGGGCACCGTGCTCAAGGCAAGCGACAAGATCATCGAAGTGTCCTTTCGGGACGGATCGGTAAAAAAGCTGGCCGCAGGCATCGCTCCCCTTACCAGGTACATACCAAAAAATGAAAGGTAAGCAAGACAAGAATGGAAGATAAACGAAAAGAAATACAGGAAAAAGTGGAGCTGCTCAATCAGGCTTCCCGCGCTTATTATCAGGAGAGCAGGGAGATCATGAGCAATCTGGAATACGACAGGCTGTATGATGAGCTGGCCCAGCTGGAAAAGGAAACAGGCATCGTACTGGCCCAGAGCCCAACGGTCAATGTGGGCTACCAAGTGCTGGATAGCCTGCCCAAAGAGCGCCATCCGTCGCCCATGCTTTCTCTGGACAAGACTAAGGATACCGGGGAGCTGGCCGACTGGCTGGGAGAGCAGAAAGGCCTGCTTTCATGGAAGATCGATGGCCTGACCATTGTCCTTACTTATCGGGAAGGGCAGCTTTACAAGGCGGTTACCAGGGGCAACGGGGAAATCGGAGAAGTGATTACCTCCAACGCCAGAGTCTTTAAAAATATTCCGGTGAATATTCCCTTTCAGGGCGAGCTGATTCTCAGGGGCGAAGCCTGTATCAAATATTCGGATTTTGAAAAGATCAATGAAACCATTGAAGATGTTGACGCCCGTTACAAAAACCCGCGAAACCTTTGCAGCGGCAGCGTGCGTCAGCTGAATAACGAAATTACGGCCAGGAGAAGGGTACATTTCTTCGCCTTTGGACTGGTGAGCGCCGAGGGTATGGAGATGACGTCCCGGGAGGAACAATTTCTCTGGCTGGAAAAACAGGGCTTTCAGGTGGTGGAATATAAGATGGTCACACGCGAGAATCTGTCCCGGCAGGTGGCATGGTTTGCCGATCATGTGGAGAAGAATGATATCCCTTCCGACGGGCTGGTTTTGATATTTGACGATATCGCTTATGGAGCCTCCCTGGGAGCTACTTCCAAATTCCCCAGAGATTCCATCGCTTTCAAGTGGCGGGATGAGATCAAGGAAACCACGCTCAAGGAAATTGAATGGAGCGCGTCAAGGACCGGCCTCATCAATCCGGTGGCAATCTTTGATCCGGTCCAGCTGGAGGGTACTACCGTTACCAGGGCCTCGGTGCATAACGTGAGCATTTTAAAGGAGCTGCGCCTGGGTCTGGGGGATCATATTCAAGTCTATAAAGCGAACATGATCATTCCTCAGATCGCGGAAAACCTGACGAAGAGCGGCAATTTGGCCATACCCGATGCCTGTCCTGTGTGCGGCGAGGAAGCGGTGATCAAAAAGGATAAGGATGTGGAAGTGCTCTATTGCACCAATCCTGAATGCCTGGCAAAACAAATCAAGGCTCTGACTCATTTTGTCAGCCGCAATGCGATGAACATCGACGGTTTGTCGGAGGCGACGCTGGAAAAACTGGTGGCCCGCGGGTATATCAAAGAGCTGGCGGATTTGTTCCGGCTGGGGCGCTTTAAAGAGGAAATCACATCCATGGAAGGCTTTGGAGAAAAGTCCTTCGACAACTTGATGAATGCGCTAAAGACAGCCAGAAACACCACGCCAGCCAGACTGCTCTACAGTCTGGGGATTCCCAATATAGGTGTGGCCAACGCCAAAGTTATCGCTAAGGCCTTTGAAAATAAGTGGGAGAAGATACAAAACGCAGAAGAGGAAGAGCTGGATGCCATCGACGGGATTGGAGATGTTATGGCTGCTGGATATACAGCGTTTTTTCAGAAGGAAAAAAATCGCCGGATCATCGGCGATCTGCTGGAAGAGCTGGTATTGGATGAAAGCTTTCAGCAGGAGGAAGTCCAGGGGTTTGCCGGCAAGACCTTCGTAATCACAGGCAGCCTTAACCATTACGAAAACCGGGATGCCCTCAAGGCGGTCATCGAGTCGCGGGGCGGAAAGGCGGCCGGATCGGTGAGCAAAAAGACAGACTATCTGATCAACAACGATAATCAATCGACCTCATCCAAAAACAAAAAAGCCAAGGAACTGGGAGTCCCCATTATTACGGAGGAACAGTTTATAGAACTTCTTGATGAAGCGGATAAATCTAAGTCTGAAAAGGAGATTACAAATGCTTAAAACCGGAAAACTGGACAGTGAACTGCTGGAAAAGATCGTATTCAACAACATCAAATTCAAAAGGCCGGAGGTCCTCACAAGGCCGGGCATTGGGGAGGACTGCGCGGTGGTGGATTTCGGGTCGTATGAATGTATCATGTCCACGGACCCCATCACGGCAGCCATCAGTGAGATCGGCCGGCTGTCCATCCATATTTCCTGCAACGATATCGCATCCAACGGCATTCAGCCTTTAGGCATCATGCTGGCCGTCATGCTGCCTGTGGGAACGACGGAGGAGCAGATTGAAGAGATGATGCGCCAGGCCGGCGAAGCTTCGGAAGAGCTGGGCGTGGAGATCATCGGCGGCCATACGGAGATCACTCCGGCTGTGACCAAGCCAGTGATCGTTTCCACAGCCATCGGCAGAGGCGAAAAATGGGCTTCTCAGCATTCGGAAAACATGCGGCCGGGGGATTTGATCATGATAACGAAATCCGCCGGTCTGGAAGGCTCTGGGATCATTGCCTGCGATTTTGAGGAGCAGCTGCAAAAGGTGCTCACCCATGAGGAGATCGAGAAAGCTAAAAGCCTGCTGGGAAAGGTCAGCGTTGTAAAAGAAGGAGTCGCGGCCGGAAAGGTGGGAACCCATGGGATGCATGATGTGACTGAGGGCGGCGTGCTGGGGGCTGTCTGGGAAATGTGCCAGATCGCCGGCACCGGCGCCGAGCTGTGGGTGGATCAGGTCCCGGTGGAGCCGGTAACAAGAAAAATCTGCGATTATTTTGATATCGATTATCTGCGGCTGATTTCCAGCGGCTGTATGATTATCATGGTTGCGCCTGACAAGAAGGAAGAGATGGCAGAGGCCATGAAGGCTGCGGGTGTGGAGGCTTCTTACATAGGCGTGATCAAGGATTCGTCAGCCGGCATCTGCATGAATGTCAACGGGGAGCTGATCGAGATCGCGCCGCCTGCCAGCGATGAGCTGTATAAGGTGGTGGGTGAAGAAAGCTAGTGCAGCCCCAGGCATGGCTGGCATGAACCACGAATTCCAAGCGGCCGCATGAAATAACCCTTGACGAAAGACCTTAAAAATAATATAATTGATAAGCATGAAATTGCCCTTTGATAGCTCCGTCTGGTATGGTTGGGGTCCTGCGCAATAAGACTCCGTGAACCTTGTCAGGTCCGGAAGGAAGCAGCAATAAGCGGAAGCTCTTATGTGCCGCAGATCAGCCTTTGCTAACGCTTTGCGGAGCTTTCAAAGGGCAATTTGTTTTTTGATGAAGTGAGGTAGAACATGTATACTGCTCTCTACAGAGCCTACAGGCCGGAGGTTTTCGAGGAAATTCTCGGTCAGGGCCATATCATTAAAATATTGAAAAATCAGCTGGCCACCGACTCGGTGAGCCACGCTTATTTATTCTGCGGAACAAGAGGCACCGGCAAGACCACCACGGCCAGAATTTTGGCCAAGGGCGTCAACTGCACGGCGGACGGCGGACGGCCCTGCGGCGTCTGTGCCAACTGTACGGCCATCAAGGACGGTACCTTCATGGATGTGATAGAGATCGACGCGGCTTCCAACAACGGGGTGGAAAACATCCGCGAGCTGCGGGAAAGCGTCAAATACCCGCCGGCCGTGGGCAGAAAAAAAGTATATATCGTGGACGAAGTGCACATGCTTTCCACGGGAGCTTTCAACGCACTGCTCAAAACCCTGGAAGAACCGCCGGAAAATGTGATGTTCATCCTTGCCACCACAGAGCCGCAAAAGCTTCCCGCCACCATTCTCTCCAGATGCATGCGCCTGGATTTCAAGCGGGTGCCGGAAGAAACCCTGGTGGGAGGGATGGAAGATATCTGCCAGCAGAAAGGCATTGACGTTTCTCAGGGCGCGCTGCGGCTGATCGCGGCCAACGCGGATGGATCGGTGAGAGACGGACTCAGTATTCTGGACCAGTGTATTTCTGGCGGACAAACCCGTGTGGAGCGTGAGGACGTCCTGGATTTTCTGGGTACTGCCGGAGAGGAAGTGTTCCTGGAACTGACCGATAAAATTA
Source organism: Hominibacterium faecale (assembly GCF_020734085.1). NCBI lineage: Bacteria > Bacillati > Bacillota > Clostridia > Peptostreptococcales > Anaerovoracaceae > Hominibacterium > Hominibacterium faecale. The sequence goes on along the minus strand of NZ_JAJAGH010000005.1, from coordinate 34,828 downwards.
CGCTGAGACAGCCCCAGGAAGCGCTTTTGATGCTGGAACAGATTCTGGCCGACGGAAAGGATGTAAGGCAGTTCATGAAGGACTGGCTGTCCCACTACCGCAACCTGCTCATCACCAAATTTATAAAAAATCCGGAGGATATGCTCAACCTGTCCCCGGAGAACGTGGATCGGATCCGCCGCCAGAGCGACAGCCTGGATCTGGCGGATATCAACAATGCTATTATTGAACTTTCCAGGACTATGTCGGAAGCCAAATGGTCCACCCAGCCGAGGATTTTACTGGAGCTGTGCATGGTGAAAATGGCCACCGATCTGATCGACCCGGCCGGAGCAGCGCCGAGAATGGTTCCGAGAACCGCACCGCCTGCTGCCAGCACCACCATAAAAACGCAGAGTCCCGATCAGGTGGATGCTTCTGCACCTGCAGAGGGGCAGACCCATCCGGACGGCAGCCCCGCACCGGAAAAAAGCTTTGATTACGACAGCCTGTGGCATGCTATTTTTGAAGAAGCTGAGGCATCCAGAGGCAGCTTCAATCTGATCCGCAGCGGAACCAGATTGACGGAAATGACCGATGAGCTGTTTACAGTCGTGGCGTCCAATGCCGCTGTGTGCGGATACGTGGAAAACAACAGACAGGTATTGGAAGACCTGATGGAAAAACATACAGGCAAGCGAAGGGGGCTTCGCTGTCAGCTGGAAGGCGAGGATTGCGCGCCAAAGACCGACGATGCTCAGCGCCTTGCCAAAACAGCGGAGACAAAACTTGGATTAAATATCGAGATTGAATAAGGAGGAGAATATGGGAAAAGGAATGAGAGCCGGAAAAAAGCCAAAGGCCGGCGGCATGGGAAACATGCAGAAACAGATGCAGCAGATGCAGGCTATGCAGCGCAAAATGGATGAGCTGCAGGGTGAAATCGATCAGATGGAAACGACGGCTACATCGGGCGGCGGCGCCGTGACGGTAACGGTGACCGGCAAAAAGGAAATCAAGAACATTGAAATCAAGCCGGAGGTCGTGGATCCGGACGATATTGAAATGCTGCAGGATTTAATCTTGGTTGCGGCCAATGAAGCTCTGAGGCAGATGGAAGAGATTTCGCAGAACGAAATGAACAAGCTGACTGGCAGTCTGGGGATTCCGGGGCTGTAGGTCATGAAATATTATGCCAAACCGCTGAGCAAATTGATCAGCGAACTTTCCAGGCTGCCGGGCATCGGGGGTAAAACCGCCCAGCGGCTGGCTTTTCATATTCTGTCCATGGACGAAAAAGAAGCGCTTGCCCTGGCAGAATCCATAACGGAAGCCAAGAAAAACATGAAGTACTGTTCCGTTTGCGGTAATCTGACGGATACGGATCCTTGCATGGTCTGTTCCGACCCCGCCAGAGACCGCAGCGTTATTTGTGTTGTCGAAACACCCCGGGATGTGGCAGCCATGGAACGGATCAAAGAATACGGCGGCCTCTATCACGTGCTTCATGGAGCGATTTCTCCCATGGAAGGGATCGGACCTGAGGACATCAACCTCAAACAGCTGATCGTCAGGCTTCAGCAGGAGGATGTACAGGAGATCATCCTGGCGACCAATCCCAATATTGAGGGGGAAGCCACTGCCATGTATATTGCCAGACTGGTTAAACCCTCCGGAATCAAAGTCTCACGCATTGCCCACGGCGTTCCGGTTGGCGGCGATCTGGAATATGCCGATGAAATTACTTTGCTTAAAGCCATGGAAGGCCGCAGAGAATTGTAAATCATTTTCTGAAAATAAAAGAAGACGTGCGACTCGTTCGATAGGACGGGTCTTTTTTTTGTCCTCTGCGCATAGCCTGTTACATAAGAAACAATAGATAAAGCTTAAGGAGGTTATTATGAGCTTTGGATTGGAAGCCGGCATTTTTGTGGCCTACGCGGCATGCCTTTTTTTGATTTACGTGCTGGGAAAGCTATTGATCGTGCCCCTTAAATGGGCGGGGAGGATGCTGATTAACAGCATGATAGGAGGTGTGCTGATTGTTTTAATCAATATTCTGGGCGGGAATTGGGGGCTATTTGTGCCTTTAAACCCTTTGAGCGCGGTCATTATTGGAATTCTGGGCCTGCCGGGAGCCGTGGGCCTGTTATTGTTTTTTAATCTATAATTCTCAAAAATGATACGAATAAAAATTAAAAATGAGAAAATTCTCATTAATATTGACATTTTTGCACGAATGTGAAAAAATAGAGCAGTCCATTAAGTAACTGAAAATTTCGAATTACCTTTTACCCTTGGAAAGGTTGAGCCTGCTAGAGAATGGACGAATCTAATCATCTGCATATCTTGTATATGTGAGAAGGAGGCAAAAATGTCAGAAGAAAGAAATGTAGCTCCGGCGGGAGAAGAGACGCAGGAGCTAAAAAGAGGTATTAAGGGGTGGCAGGTCGCATTTATTGGTCTTGGCGGCGTAATCGGATCCTGTTATTTTCTGGGTCTTGGTATTTGCGTCCACGACATGGGACCCGCAGTATTTATCGCTTTTGCGGTAGTTGGTGTTATCGTTTATGGACTTATGATCGCTTATGCGGAATTATTGGTCAACCTTCCGAGGAAGGGTTCTTTTGTAGCTTATACCAATGAGTTCTTAGGGCCAACGATATCCACCGGCATGGGATGGGCATTCTGGTTCAACTGGGTATGCTACTGTCCTTCGGAAGCCATTGCCGTTGCTACGGTATTACAGTCCTTGACGGGGGCGACGAGCGCGACTTCGTATGTGGCCTTCGCAGTTGGAGCGCTGTTGGCGCTGACGATTATCAATCTTTGCGCGGTTGATATCTTTGCGAAGATCGAATCGGGACTGGCTATTACAAAGGTTTGCGTAATTATTTTATTTATTATCCTGGCTTTCGGAATTTGGGTAGGCCTCTGGGGAAGCGACGGTTTCCTGGGTGCTACTGTAAACTTCGGAGATGCAGCTGTCGGATTCGGATCACAGCTTTTCCCCAACGGGGCAGCTATTGTAATGACCTCCATGGTTGTTGTGCTGGTAACCTTCCAGGGTACGGAAATCGTAGGCTTGACAGCTGCGGAAGCGGAAAATCCGGACCAGTCGGTTCCAAAAGCATGCAAGAGCGTTACCTATCGTATCGTGGGACTGTATATGGTTCCGATTCTCTTGCTCATCCTGATCTTCCCATATGCACTGGGATCAGATGCTACTCCGATCTTTGCCGATACGCTCAAACTTTATAATTTGAATGGATTTGCTTTGATCATGAGCGCTATCGTACTGGTTGCGGCCTTCAGCTGCGCCAACACCGGCTTCTATGGAACAGTTCGCTGTATGTTCGGTCTTTCCATCGAAGGTCTGGCACCGAAGTTTCTCAGCAAGCTCAACAAGAACGCCAATCCGAAGAACGCAGTATTGTTTACACTGCTCTTCATGTGGATTGTGTTGATCATCGGTCTGTTTTCTCAGTTGACCGGCGCGCTGGAAAGCTTGTACGCCAGCCTGCTGTCCATGTCCGGCTTTACCGGAACTCTGGCTTGGGTAGGCATCATTGCTTCCCAGATACTCTTTAGAAGAAGATTGAAGCAGAGGGGCTACGATCCGGAAACCTGCCTGCGGGCTAAAGTAAGCAAGGGACAAGCCTGGATTCCGTGGTTCGCTATGATCGCCCAGCTGGCTTGCTTAGTGTTGCTGGCCTTTGGCGAAGGACAGCTGCCTATCTTTGGCCTGGCCTGCGCTGCCGTATTCGTGCCCATGATCGTGCGTGCGATTCTGGCTAAAACGGGACATGTGCGTGACATCAACGCGCTGGGAAGCGACGAAAAGTCCTTTGACGAATTATATCCGGATTTGACGAAATAGTTAGAAAATTACATATTAACAAGGGAAAATAGAAAAGAGATCGAACCGCTTTTGTCATGTGGTTCGATTTCTTTTTTTTGAAGAAGGATATGTAAGTTTTAGAAGACACTAATGAGGCCGTTGAAAGCACGCGATTGCAGTTGCTGATATCTCAGTATTGAGAAACGGAAAAATCAGAATTGAGAAATTTCTCAGAATCGTTGACAATGAGAGAAAAGTATGAAAAAATAAAAAAGCCCTAAAAAACTGAATATTCTGCTTATGCTTTTACCCCTTGGAAAGCTGCGGAACTATGAAGAGAGGGCAAATCTAATCATATTTTTAATATGTGAGAAGGAGGCAAATATGTCAGAAGAGAAAAAAGTTGTTCAGGTAACAGAAGAGCCTCAAGAACTAAAAAGAGGCATTAAGGGCTGGCAGGTAGCGTTCATTGGTCTTGGCGGTGTAATTGGATCCTGCTATTTCCTCGGAGTAGGCTGGTGTATCCAGGCTATGGGACCAGCAGTATTTTTAGCGTTCGGCGTAGTTGGAGTTATTGTTTACGGACTTATGATCGCTTATGCGGAATTATTAGTCAACTTACCGAGAAAGGGTTCTTTTGTAGCCTACACCAATGAATTTCTAGGAGAGACCATGTCGGTGGGCATGGGCTGGTCCTTCTGGTTCAACTGGGTGTGCTATGTACCTTCAGAAGCCATTGCGGTTTCCTATGTACTGCAGAGCCTGACGGGCAACAAAAGCGCAATCGCTTATGTTGCATTTGCAGTGGGAGCCTTGGCGGCACTGACGATCATCAATCTTTGCGCAGTCGATATCTTTGCGAAGATCGAATCAGGACTGGCTATTACCAAAGTATGTGTTATCATTTTGTTTGCGCTGCTGGCCTTTGGTATCTGGGTCGGACTGTGGGGCAATCCTCAGGGCGTTGTCCAGGGTGCCGTGGAAGATGGATTCAAAGGCATGGGCGTGAATTTCGGCGATGCTGATTTTATGGCCGATCTGTTCCCTAACGGATTTGCAATCGTATTGACCTGCATGGTTGTTGTACTGGTTACCTTCCAGGGCACGGAAATCGTCGGTCTTGCAGCGGCAGAATCTCAGGATCCGGACAAATCTGTACCGAGAGCCTGCAAGAGCGTTACATATCGTATCGTAGGTCTTTACCTGGTACCTATCCTTTTGGTGCTGCTGGTTTATCCGACTGACTTGGGTACTGATGAAACACCAATCTTTGCCGATATCATGAAAGCTTACGGCATGGGACCCTTTGGCTTTATCATGAGCGCTGTCGTACTGGTAGCGGCCTTCAGCTGTGCCAATACGGGATTCTACGGAACAGTAAGGTGTATGTACGGCCTGGCGGTTGAAGGTCTTGCGCCTAAATTCCTGGGCAAGCTGAATAAGAAGGCGACTCCTAAGAATGCGGTACTTTTTACCTTGCTTTTCATGTGGATTGTACTGATCATCGGTCTGGTTTCAGAACTGACCGGCACTTTATCAAATCTGTACACCAACCTGCTGTCCATGTCCGGATTTACCGGAACACTGGCCTGGGTCGGCATTATTGCTTCTCAGAAGCGATTCAGAGTAAGGATTAAGCAGAGAGGTTATGATCCGGATACTTGTCTGCGTGCCCGCGTGAGCAAAGGACAGTCCTGGGTTCCATGGTTTGCTATGATTGCGCAGCTATGCTGCCTGCTGTTGATGGCATTTGCGGATCCGGAAATTACCGGCGGCGGCCCCATTGTATTTGCAGTGGCATGTGCAGCAGTTATTGTTCCTATGATTGTGCAGAAGATTACCAAGTCCATGGGTAAGACGAGGGTCATCAATTCGCTCGGCGCAGACGAAAAGACCTTCGATGAAACCTTCCCGGATTTAACTAAATAGTGAAAAACATTCGTATACAAGGGAATTGAAATTGTAAAGGAAAATAACAATTTTGAGATTAAAAGAGAACGGGTTTGCTGTTCTCTTTTAATTCGTCTTAATTAATTGATAATTCAAACAAATGGTGTATAATTAGATTTGTAATTATGTTTTATTTATTTTGTTTTGAGGAGGTAAAGACATGAGTGAACAAAGAAACTCAGCGCCTGTTAATGTAGGCGAACATGGGTTGAAGAAACATGACATTAAAGTGTCCACCGTAGTGTTCATGATCTTCTGTCTGGTTGCCGCCGGTTGTTACGGAATCGAGGAAATGATTCCGGAATGCGGCCCTGGACTAACCATCGTTATGCTGTGCGTTCTGCCTTTTGTTTGGGGACTGCCCTTTGGCTTGGTAGCTTCCGAATTGGGTTCTGTAAGACCGCAGGAAGGAGGCTATTACAAGTGGGTCCAGGAGGCCCTTGGCGAGTTCTGGGGATTCCAGGCCGGCTGGTGGAGAACGATCTCCATCTACATCGATAACACATCCTATGTTATCCTTGCAGGCGGGTATGCTGCCACGGTATGGGATATGACATGGGGGATGGAATTTGCTCTAAAATTTGCAATGATTTTAATTTTTACGCTGATCAATATCCGCGGAGTAAAAGATGTAGGTATTGCAAGTACAATCCTGTCGATTTTGGTAATGGTAGCCTTTGCTGTCGTCGCGGTTTGCGGCTTCATCAATTGGGGTGGCGATGCGGAGACGGCATCCACGATTTCCTTCCAGATGACGGCGGAACCTGCAGAAGGCCTGAGCGATTGGTTCTTCTATATTGCGGGAGGCATTTCCATCGGAATGTGGATGTACTCCGGATATGAATCCATGTCCACCATTGCGGGAGAAGTTTCCAATCCGCAGGTTATTCCAAAAGGTACGTTGATTACCATTCCGCTCATCATGGCTGTTTATATTCTGCCGACAACGGCAGGCCTGGGCTCTCTGGGCAACTGGGAAAACTGGGGAACAGAAGGCGATGCTGTGGGATATGCGACGGTTGTCTCCCACTTCTGGGGACCTGCATTCGGTATTATATTCGCCATTGTGGCAATTTTGGCTCAATGTTCCATCTATAATACATATATCGCATCTGGATCCAGAGGATTCTTCGCTTTGGCAGATGACTTCCTTGCTCCGCCGGTAATGGTAAAGTGTGATAAAAAACATGGTGTTCCGTATGTGGCAGTATTATCAGTAGGAATTTTCAACTTGATTTTCTGCATGTTCCCGTTTGGGTTCATTATCATACTGGATGTCGCGCTGTTGATGGCTTCCTACATTTTGGTATACATCTCAGCGATGGTGCTCAGAAGAAGAATTCCGAGAGAAGAATATGTATTCAGAATTCCTGGCGGCAACGGGCTGTTGGCCGCGATCTGTATAGTACCAATCTGCGTGGCGCTGTTCGCCAATTTTGTCAACGGTTCCGACTACTACTTGGGCGGTATGATCGGTATTATTACAGGACCGATTCTGTACTTTATCTGGAGGAGAAGATACGGTGGTCTTACTAAAAAAGATCCAGTCAACTTCCCGAAAAATGAAAAAACCGGTCTGGCTGTTGGAGATACAAAGAAGATTGCCTTCCTGTTCCTGGTAATGACCATCATGAATGGGATTGCGCTGCTGTTCGAGCCTTGGTATGAAGGTTGGGGCACAGAGGATGCCTGGGAATCAGGCGACTATTTCGACGGTATTCTGGAAGGATCCAATGTGGATACCATTGTTGGAACGATTCAGATCGGTCTGGCTATTCTGACGGTAGTCTGTGCAGTGGCGTGCATCGTATTCTTCATTCTTTCGAAGAGCGTTGAACCGAAGAAAGAGAAATAAGCCAAAGTTTGTTATAGAATTATCGAAAGAGGCTGTCGCATTCAATTAGTTATGAATGCGATCAGCCTCTTTTTTGCTTTGGGCCGGAATGGGCTTTAAGCCGGGTCGCGGCGGGCTGACCTTTGAGCTAGCCACCTGTCAGCCGGTCATCTCGGGGCAAACCCCATCATAAAACGCAGATGGCATATATTCTCAAAAAAGAGATTTTTTGAGATGAATGCTTCTTGTTAGGGGTGTCTTACTATGAGAAATATCCCTTCTTTAGGAAATCTTTAAAATGAGAACGTATACAGGATCCACAGGAGTTCTGCCAAGGTCCGCCAAAAAATTGTCTTTTTTTTGAGACTTTTTTGCTGAAAAAATAAAAACCGCAGAAATTCAACCGTTTGCGCTGGATAAACAGAAATTTCAGAAGATTGAAAATATAATCTAACGCTTGTTATTGGATATATATATAGGTATAATGAGGTGTGAGAAATTGGCACTCATAAAAAGTTTTATTTATTAGGAGGATAAAATGGGCACTATATTTTTTCTAATCTTGTTTCCATTAGTTGTGGCCTTTGTTCTTTTAGTAGTTAAAGCTGACGCAGCAAGAGACGTGATCGTTAAATTTGCGGCAATTGTAATCGCCGCCGGATCCATCTTCCTTGCAGTACAGTATTTCAGAAATGGCGGTCAAATGTTTGACTTCAGCCATGAAGCAGTCAATTATGTCATGATGATTATCGAAGCCTGTCTGGCAATCTATATCATCATCATCGGCATCAGACACAAGAAATACCTGGCATCAGTTTTTGCAGCCATTCAGACACCGCTTCTGATATGGTTCGAACTTACTAAAGGACATCACATCGAAGTCGTCAACAATATGTATATTGACAGACTTTCCGTGATCATGGCTCTGATCATTGGAATCATCGGAAGCCTTATCTGCGTGTATGCATTAGGCTACATGAAAGACTTCCAGCATCACCATGCTGGTGAAAAAGACAGAAGACCTTGGTTCTTCTTCGTTATGTTTCTCTTCCTGGCAGCGATGTTCGGTATCGTTACATCGAACAACCTGATCTGGATGTACTTCTTCTGGGAGATCACGAGCCTTTGTTCTTTCTTCCTCATCGGGTACACCAAGACTAAGGAAGCAACCAACAATGCGTTCCGCGCCCTGATCATGAACCTTTTGGGCGGCGTTGGTTTTGCGGCCGCCATCCTCATCCTGGGAATCGTTTACCAGACTCTGGAACTGAGTACAATGATTACATACGGAATGATGTACTCCGGAATCATGGCAATCCCGGCAGCGTTCCTGGCATTTGCAGGAATCACTAAGGCGGCTCAGATGCCGTTCAACAGCTGGCTGCTCGGCGCTATGGTAGCACCGACACCGACTTCGGCGCTGCTCCACTCTTCCACAATGGTTAAAGCCGGCGTGTTCCTGATTATTAAGCTGGCACCATGTCTGGGGATGGGCAACTTCGCGGGTCTGATGACCATGACTGTAGGCGGTGTAACCTTCCTGCTAGCATCCTTTGCTGCTATCTCGCAGAGCAACGCCAAGAAGGTACTGGCTTACTCGACCATTGCCAACCTGGGACTGATCGTAACCTGCGGCGGTATCGGTACGGCCGGTGCGGTATGGGCAGGCATCATGCTGATCATATTCCACGCAATCACCAAGTCTCTGCTGTTCCTGTGCGTAGGTACTGCGGAACACAATATCGGCAGCAGAGATATCGAAGATATGGACGGTCTCTTTGGAAGAATGCCTCGTTTGGCAGCTTTCATGATGATCGGCATCGCAGGCATGTTCTTGGCACCTTTTGGAATGCTGATTTCAAAATGGGCCTCCATGACAGCGTTCGTAGATTCCGGCAATTTGATTCTGGTTGGCATCATCTGCTTCGGCAGTGCGGCGACCGCTTTCTACTGGACCAAATGGCTCGGTAAGATGGGTGCTATCGTAGCTGGCACGGAAAATATCCAGCAGAAGGTACATAAAGAAGAATGGTTCGTACAGGGAACGCTGGTTGCGCTGACCATCGTTGCATGTCTGGCTTTTCCGCTGATTTCCAGCTATTCCATCGTTCCTTACCTGGAAGGCGTATTCGGAGGACTTTCATCCATGGCGCTCTCCGCAGACAACATGATCATCATGGTTATCATGGCAGCCGTGGTACTGCTGTTGATCGCGTTCTTCTTCGGACGAACAAAGAAAAAAATCGTACCTATCTATATGGCTGGTGTTAATGAAGGAGATGACCTTCGTTTCCACGGCGCAATGGACAGACCGGTTGATGCATCGCTGCGTAACTGGCATATGGAAAAATATTTCGGCGAAATGAAGATGAATGTCATCGGATGCATCATTACTTCGGCAGTTATCATTATAGGACTGGGCCTGATGATCGGGTCACTGGTTGCGATCATGACAGGAGGTGCTGCTTAAAATGATTAAGATAATAATATTTGTAGTCGCATATCTTGTTCTCGCACCGCTCGTTGGAGGATTCTTAGCAGGTATCGACCGTATCATTTCCGCAAGAATGCAGGGAAGAGTGGGACCGCCGGTTCTGCAGCCGTTCTACGATGTGCTGAAGCTGAGAGAAAAAGAAGACATTACTGTTAATAAAGTACAGGATTTCTACGTAACTTGCTTCTTCATCTTTGTGCTGGTTACAGGCGGAATCTTCTTCGCAGGCGGAGACCTGCTGCTGGTCATTTTCACACTGACTTTGGCAAGCGTATTCCTCATCGTTGCAGCCTTTTCATCCAATTCTCCTTACTCCCAGATCGGTGCTGAGAGAGAATTGCTGCAAATGCTGGCATATGAACCGATGGTACTTTTGACGGCGATTGGATTTTACATTGTGGTTGGAAGCTTTGAAGTGCGTCAGATTGTTGCTACTGACTCTATGTCCTTCCTGCCGTTGATCGGAGTGTTTTTCGGATTCCTGTTCATTTTGACCATTAAATTCAGAAAGTCGCCTTTCGACCTGTCCATGTCGCACCATGCGCATCAGGAATTGGTAAAAGGACTGGTTACTGAATTTTCAGGAAAGACGATGGCTTTGATCGAAGTTGCTCACTGGTATGAGAACATTTTCCTTTTGGGATTCATATTCCTGTTCTTTGCCAACGGCACGATCTGGGGAGCTGTAATCGGCGTAGTTGTATGCCTTGCAGCCTACTTCCTGGAAGTGTTCATCGATAACTGTTTCGCAAGAATGAAGTGGCAGGTTGCCATCAACTCAGCGTGGATTGTAGCGCTGGTGCTTGGTATGATCAACTTGTTCATCGTATATCTGGTATAAAGGAGGTGTAGAGATGTCATATGTAACAAAATCACCATGGGTCATCCATTATGACGGCTCCAGCTGCAACGGATGCGACATAGAAGTACTGGCATGCCTTACACCTATGTACGACGTTGAGCGGTTTGGTATCATCAATACCGGTAACCCAAAGCATGCGGATGTGTTTCTGGTAACCGGATCTGTAAATGAGCAGAATAAAGAAGTCGTAAAGCAGATTTATTCCCAGATGCCGGAACCAAAAGTGGTTGTGGCCATTGGAATTTGCGCCAACAACGGCGGCGTTTTTAAAGAATGCTACAACATTCTAGGCGGCGTCGATACCGTAATCCCGGTAGACGTATACGTTCCGGGCTGCGCGGCTAGACCGGAAGCAATCATTGATGGAGTTGTAAAAGGCCTGGGCGTTCTTCAGGAAAAGAGAAACGCTATGAACGGCAATACGGCAGCTCCGGCGATCGACGCAGAACCTGCAGAAAAGGAGGAAGCTTAAATGAGATCATATAGAGAACAAAGCATTGAACCCGTTGCAGCTTCTGATCTTTTGTCAAAAGCCAGAAACATGAAAGCGGAAGGCTACAGGCTGCTGCAGATCTGCGCGACAAAGGTTTCGGAAGGATTTGAAATCCTTTATTCCTTCGATAAGGATCATGAGCTGTTTAACCTGAGAGTGACGATTCCGGAAGAAGAAGAGATTCAGAGCGTTACCGGCGAGTATTGGAGCGCGTTCATTTATGAAAATGAAATGCACGATCTGTTCGGAATCAAGATTAAGAATATTGAATTGGATTACGGCGGACATTTCTTTAAGGTGGCTGAACCTACTCCATGGAATCCAAAGAACTAAGAAAGGAAGAAAGATATGGGTAAAAGAACGATTATTCCTTTCGGACCGCAGCATCCGGTGCTTCCGGAACCGGTTCATCTCGATCTTGTGCTCGAAGATGAAGTGGTAGTCGAAGCGATTCCTTCTATTGGATTTATTCATAGAGGCCTGGAAAAGCTGGTGGAAAAAAAGGAATATACCGAAATGGTATATGTTATAGAAAGAATCTGTGGTATCTGCAGTTTCGGACACGGCTGGGGCTATTGCGCCTCCGTGGAAGGGGCCATGGATATCCAGGTTCCGGAAAGAGCTGAATATTTGAGGACGATTTGGCATGAACTGTCCAGGCTTCACAGCCATCTTTTATGGCTGGGCCTTTTGGCTGACGCCTTTGCTTTTGACAGCTTGTTTATGCATTGCTGGAGAGTCAGAGAATCGATTCTCGATATTTTTGAAAAGACGACCGGCGGAAGAGTTATCTTTTCCGTATGTAAAGTCGGCGGCCTGAGAAAAGATATCGATAACGAAACTCTGAAAGAGATCGTGGATATTCTCAAGGGTTTGAAAAAAGAAATCAAAGAGCTGACAGATGTATTTATCAATGATACTTCTGTTAAAAACAGACTGTGCGGCGTCGGCGTGTTGTCGAAAGAGGATGCGATCGATCTCAGCGCCACAGGCCCGGTAGCAAGAGGATCGGGACTGGTTCAGGATTTGAGACTGAACGGGCCGGGAGTCTATGATAAGCTGAATTTTGAGCCGATCGTTGAAACGGAAGGCGATTGCTATGCAAGATGCAAAGTGAGAATCGGAGAGGTTTTCCAGTCCATTGATTTGATTGAAGAGGCTGTTTCGCAGATTCCGGACGGACCGATCGATGTGCCAGTAAAAGGAAATGTGAAGGGCGAGTTTGCAGTCAGATTAGAACAGCCCAGAGGCGAAGCGTTCTATTACGCCAAGGGTGCGGACTCCAAGTTCCTGGAAAGAATGAGAGTCAGAACACCGACCAACATGAACATTCCTGCGCTTGTAAAAATGCTGCAGGGCTGTGATCTGGCCGATGTTCCAATTCTGATCTTAACGATCGACCCTTGTATCAGTTGTACAGAAAGGTAGGTGAGAGTAATGGCAACTTTTAGAATCGGAAAAGTCGTACTAAAAAGTCTGTTCAGAAAGCCTGCGACTCTCATGTACCCAGTAGTACCAAGAGAGTGGCAGGAGCGGACGAGAGGACAGATCGGTATTCGTACGGAGGACTGTATTGTCTGTGGTATTTGTGCCAAAAAGTGCCCGGCCAATGCCATCACCGTTGATCGAAACGCCCGTACATGGACCATCGAAAGAATGCAGTGCATTCAGTGCAACTGCTGTGTTGAAGTGTGTCCGAAAACTTGTCTGACCATGGAAAATCAGTATACAGAACCGGGACCAGAAAAAGTCGTGGATACCTTTGAGATACCTAAGCAAGACAAAACAACGCTCAACAAAGAGAAGGACGGCGGCGCAGCCGATAGCGGCGAGCTGACCTGTAATCTGGACGACTGTATTTACTGCGGACTTTGTTCCAAGAATTGTCCTTGCGAGGCGCTGACTGTTGATCGCAAGGAAAAGGTTTGGAAGGTGGATACAGACGCTTGCGTAAGCTGCGGAGTCTGTGTAGAAAAATGTCCGAAGAAGTGTCTCTCGCTGGGCGGAAAAGCAGAAGCTTCCCAAAGCGAGGAAAAGGCAGAAAAGAAAGAGGCGAAAAAAGAAGCGGAAGCGGAAAAAGAGCCTACATACAGCTGCCCTGAGGATGAGGAAGGTTTGAGATGCAAAACCAGCGACTGTATTTACTGCGGTATTTGCTCCAAGGCCTGCCCGGTGGACGCACTGACCATAGACCGCAAAGAAAAGGTTTGGAAGGTAGATAAAGAAACTTGTGTGACATGCGAAGCCTGCGTGAACCAGTGCCCGAAAAACTGTCTGGAAATAATTTAAGAAATATGATAAAAGCGGCTGACATGTTCAGCCGCTTTTTCTGTAAGGGAGAATTGCAGTATGAACCTGGAACAATATGCGGAAATGATTCGAAAGCGGCTGGAAGCTAATTTTCAAATAGAAGCACCTGGCAAAGAAAACGGCCGGCAATATCTTATGATTGCCCGATACCATGATGTTTCCGGCAGAATCTTTCTTACAAAGCAAGATATCATTGATCGCTATGAAACCTTTGAAACTTGCTATATGAAGGCAATTGCCGCGCCGGATCTGGAAGATGTGGACTCGTTTTTTTGTGAGATGTGTGAAAAAGTAATGGCGCTGAGTCCGGGAAAGGATCATTTTTACACGGATATTACCGGAATCCTTGTCTGTGATACTCTGCCCCCTGGGACTGAAAACCTGGTCAAGAGGCTCAAGTTTGAAAAAATGTTTCACTTCTTTTGGCGGGGATTTTCCAAAGTGCGGCTGGTTTGTGTTGACCTGAAAGGAAAAAAAGTGTATACTAATAAAGTGGGAAAAGAAATTAAACAGGTATATCAATGGTGATGGAATACGATTTTGCGAGGTGAACGAGAGATGAATGCAGCATTATTATTGGTAATTGGCATTGGAGCATTCTTCATTGCCTATGTGACTTATGGAAGATTTTTAGCGAAAAAGTGGGGGATTGACGCCTGCAGGCCGACGCCCGCTCATACCTTACGGGATGATGTTGACTATTGCCCTGCGGACGCGAAAGTCATACTGGGTCATCACTTTTCTTCGATTGCAGGAGCGGGGCCGATTACAGGGCCAATCCAGGCGATCATTTTCGGCTGGCTGCCCGTTTATTTGTGGGTGGTAATCGGCAGCATTTTTTTCGGCGGTGTCCATGACTTTGGTTCTATTTTTGCTTCGCTGCGCCATGATGGAAAGTCCATCGGTGAAGTGGTGCGGCAGAATATCGGTCAGACTGGAAAGCTGCTGTTCAATCTGTTTTCCTGGCTGGCGCTGGTCCTGGTAGTGGCGGCCTTTGCCGATATTTGTGCGGGAACCTTTGCTTACGACCCGGCAAATCCGAACAACCTGACAGGGGCTATGGCCGGTACTGCGTCGGTTTTATTTATTTTGCTTGCCGTCTTGTTTGGAATTTTTGTTTATCGAAAGAATGCCAACATCGTAGTATCGACGATTATCGGGGTGGCGGCACTCTTCTTCTGCATTTGGATCGGCTACACGTTTCCCATCCTGACCTTGTCCAAAACCGCATGGATTGTGGTTGTTCTCCTGTACATCGTGGTGGCGTCTGTGATGCCTGTGTGGATTCTGCTTCAGCCCAGGGATTACCTGTGTTCATTTCTTCTTTACGCAGTTTTGATCGGCGCAGTTGCGGGTATTTTCATTGAACATCCGACTTTGCAGATGGATGCCTTTACGTCATTTGCTGTGAACGATGGGAAAGCGGTTCAATATTTATTTCCAATTTTGTTTATTACCGTTGCTTGCGGGGCGATTTCCGGCTTTCATTCGCTGGTCGGTTCGGGAACGACTTCAAAGCAGATCAACAAAGAGTCTGATGCTAAGCTGATTGGCTACGGTGCTATGTTGATTGAGGGGATTGTGGCGATCGTTACGATCATTGCCGTTGCTTATACGGCTGTTCAGGTCGATGGAACTCCTGCGGTAAGATTCGCGGCGGGCGTGTCTGAGTTTATGGCCGGATTCGGCCTGCCTAAAGAGGTGGGGATGGTGTTTATCATCTTGGCTTTTTCGGCCTTTGCCCTTACGTCTCTGGATACGGCGACCCGGATTGCCCGGTATATGTTCCAGGAGCTGATGGGAAAAGGGGAGAAAAAGGACCAGCCTCAATTTCAACGATTTTTGCAAAAGCCGGTTGTGGGGACGGTGGTGACAGTGGGCTGCGCAGGACTGCTCATGCTTTACGGCTACGATAAGATTTGGCCGATTTTCGGCGCGTCTAATCAGCTGCTGGCCGGTCTGGCTCTACTGGCGCTGACCGCGTGGTTCGCAAGAACAGGAAGGGGTGTGCTGCCTACGGCTATTCCGATGGTGATTATGTTCGCGGTGACCCTTACGGCTCTCGTCATGCTGGCCAAGTCCTTCTATGGGGCGGGTAATATCCTTATGGGAAGCATTGCCTGCGTCCTGCTGATTTTGGCTGTGGTTCTGATTTTGACCACGGTTCGGTCAATGAGTAAAAAGGATGTGCGCCTGGAACGGTGATAGAAATGGTAGATTGGAAGGCTGCTGCACGAAGTGAAAAGATTGATTCGCTTCATGCAGCAGTCTTTTGCTGTTCAGGCGGAGAGGGTATACCCCGCTCCGGCCTGGGTATTGGTGCGATGGTTGTTGAAACGGGGCGGCCCAGCCCCGGATATCGGGATTGCTGCAAAAAGGAGCTAGTTCTGATAGTTTTTCAGCTCTTAACTGGTTTTATGGGGGCGGAAAACCGGAAAAACATCAAAGATTACTATAAATCTTAACTCTTTTGATTTTTTCTGGCACTCTCCTCGCCGGGGCCCAACTCCACCAAAAGCCAACAGGTCTGCTTGACAAGGATTTTTGTCAGAACTATAATAAAGATGACTATGATTCTTGTCATAATGACAACTCATATAGTCAAAATGCAAATAATAGTTGTCAATAGAAAGGTTTGTGAATATGCCTCTGAGGAATCGATTAAAAGAGTACCGGGCGAAATTGAATATGAACCAGCAGGATTTTGGCCGGCTGGTCGGAGCGTCCAGACAGACCATCAGCCTCATTGAACGGGGAGACTACTCGCCTTCGGTGACCCTGGCGCTGAAAATTGCCAAAATGCTGAATGTAAGGGTGGAGGACGTGTTTGCATACGAGGAGGAAAACAATGAACATTAAACGAGCAGGAACAGTAAATTGGGGGATTGTTTTCCTGGCAGCAGTGACAATCCTGTGCGTGATAGCGGCCATCGGCGTCTTTGTTTTTTTAATTTTCTTTGAAATAAAAAGTGAAACCCTGGATTTTTCCAGCGATCAGATAATCCGTTCAATTTGGCTGCTGACCTGGATTGTGATCGGCATTGACCTGGTAATCAGTGCCCTTGGGTGGCTCCTCAAATTTGAAAGCCAAGATGCGTTGAAAGAAAGCGATGATACAGCAGGAGGAAAGTGGGAAAAAATAGAAGGAGGACTGGAAGCCGCGGACTACCTTCTAGAGCTGTTCATGATGCTGACCTTCCTTTTCATAGGAATTCGTTTTTTCCTTTGCAGCAAAACAGGTAACGGCGCACAGATATGGGTGGCGATAGCCCTTTTCGCGGCTATTGGAGCAATGTGGTGTTCAAAAAAGATGCTCTTCAAGCTCAGCCGAAGGCCCAGTTTGAATCAAAAGGGCAATCTTCACGAGGAAGCGGTAATCCGAGAACGGATGCTTGCCTACCGAAGCGGATACCGAGTCTTTAAAATGATGAATCGAATTTTAATTGGCGCAATGCTGGCCATCATGCTGCTTACCCGCTTCTCCTCCTTTCTGGCGACTGCTTTATTTTTGGAAGCGGGTGTCATATGGGCCGTCATGAACGGGCTGTTTCGATTAGAACGGAGCAGGCTGAGAAAAAAAGGAAAACGTAGATAAAAAATAATTTAGGAAAAAGTGAGTGGTTTTCACGACAAGGCAAGTATAGGTAAGTGAAAGGGACCTTTTCACAGCATGGAAGACAAAAAACTGATTCGAACAATTGAACGAAATCCGGAAAAGGGCATTGCCATCGCGTTGGATTTATACGGAGACTCGGTAAAGACCATCTGCAGAGAGATTCTCGCCTGGGGGACAGATGAGGATGTGGAGGAAGCGATCGCAGAAACTTTTATACGCCTGTGGCGATATCGAAAGAGTTTCAAGCCCAACAAAGGCACTTCTCTGAAAAGTTACCTTTATGGAATCGCCAGAAATGCCGCTCTGGATAAATGCAAGCGCCTGCGAGGGGGACTTGAGGCGGACATTTATCAGAAGGAAGAGATCCCGGACGACAGCGAGGGGATTGAAGATATGGTGATTCGCAGAGAAGAAGAGCTGACTGTTCGTCAGGTAGTGGCAGAAATGGAGGAACCGGACCGAACCATCTTTGCCATGCGTTTCTTCCAGGAATATAAGGTGAAAGAAATCGCTGGAAAGTTGGAATTGTCGGAAAAACAAGTGGAAAATAAACTCTTTCGTTCAAAAGCGATCTTAAAGAAGAAATTGGAGGAAAGGGGGATACGTCATGAATAAAGAAGAAAAAGAGCGGATACTTGCGTGTGTTGTGGAACAGATAGAAAAAGAACGTACTCCCCGAAAAACTCGTCATCTCAGAAGGACGGCCGCCATTGCCCTTGCCGCTGTCATGCTCCTTGCCTGCGGAGCGTTTACCGTAAAGGTGCTAAAGCTGGACAGCAGACTGGCAAGCCTGTTGGGGGGAACTAGTGATCAGATTACCCAATCGGTAACGGATATCAATGCGGCTGTCGAAAAAAATGGTCTGCGCATCGAGGCCAAACAAGCGGTGGGAGACGGGCACCGGGTCTTTGTTTTGCTGGAGGTGACTTCCTTGACCGATCTTAAGCTGGACCAGATGTGCTGCTTTGAATCCTTTGATATGGAGTCCCAGCAGACCGGTATGCTGAGTTTGAGCCCGATGAAGGACGGCGTATCAGCAGATGGAAAAACTCTCAGTATGCTCATGGAGCTGTCATCAGATGAAGCGGCCAATAATCGGGAAGTGGAACTAAAACTGAAAAATTTTGGAAAAGTGATCAATGTGCAAGAGGGCGATGAAAAAGTTCTGATCGAAGGCAGCTGGAAACTCAACTTTAAGCTGGCCTACAAGGATGTTTCCAAGACCTATAAACCGTCAGCTGAAATTCCCGCCGGAGAAGGTTCTCTGGTGATCGAAAAAATTACCATTTCTCCGATTTCCTGTTTTGTGGAGGGCAAAGTCGGTCGCTATTACGAAGATGTGGAAGCGGGATGGGAGTCCTTGACCGCCCTGAAGATTAAAATGAAGGATGGAGCGGCGGTACCTGTTCAGATAGACGGTTCTTCCTGGCTGTCCGACGGAAGTCATTCCTCAGGAACTATGGAGGGCGTGCTTGGCAAGCTAATCGATATGCAGCAGGTGGAAAGCGTGCTGCTGGATGGAAAAGAAATTCCGCTGCACCAATAGGAGAAAAGCAAAAAGGCTGGTCCTGATCTCTTGACGGAGACCGAATAAAAGAATATAATAAGAACAGAAACTGAAAGCTGCGGCATCCGCCGCAGTTTTAAAATGGAGTAAATCATGAAGCAAAGGGTAAAACGAAAACAAAACAACAGTGCCAGATGTATCGTCTGCGGCGACCAAAATAAAGCCAGCCTGGGCTGCCGGTTTTATGAATTGGAAAATGGCGAAATCGCAGCTACATTCCGATCGGAGGACTGGCACCAGAGCTACCCGGGCAGAATGCACGGCGGAATGGCCGCAGGTGTTTTGGACGAACTGATCGGCCGGGCAGCGGCCGACGGCCGGGATGACTTTTGGGGCGTAACCGTCGAACTGCATATGAAGTACAAAAAGCCCATTCCAACGGAAGCGGACCTGAAGGCAGTTGCCAGGGTGACAAAACGGAACCGCAAACTGTTTGAAGGTACAGGGGAAATTTTGCTTCCCGATGGCAGCGTAGCAGTAGAGGCCTGGGGCAAGTATATGATCATGCCTTTGGAAAAAATCAGCGAAGGCGGATTCGTGGATGAAGAGTGGTACCAAATTGAAGAAGACGATCCCAAAGAAATCGATCTCTAGAATTGGTAAAAATCTCTTGACATTGACGAGCCGCTAATATACAATTATCAAGCGACTTTATGATGATGATTACAAACAGAGCTTTCTGAGGCTCTGAATTTTGAGTTAAACGGAGGACAATCAAGATGAGAGTTAAAGTAACATTGGCTTGCACAGAATGTAAGCAGAGAAACTACAATACAATCAAGAACAAGAAGAACGATCCTGATCGTATCGAAATCAAGAAATACTGCAAGTTCTGCAAGAAACATACGATTCATAAGGAAACCAAATAAGGAGTAGTAATCATGGCAAAAAAGGACAAGGACGTAAAACGAAAAGTTCCTGTAGCTCCTCCTAAGAAAAAAAGAGGCAGCCTGAAAGACTACTTTAAGGGTGTCAAGCTGGAAATGAAAAAGGTAGTATGGCCGACAAAGAAGGAACTGGGTTCCTATACGGTGGTCGTACTGGTTGCCTGTGCTGTCTTTGCTGTCGCATTCTGGGCGATTGATACCGGATTTTTGGCAGCGCTCAAAGGCTTGCTTGGTATTACTATGTAATGAAAGATAAAAAGGACTGAAGGTGCAATGGGAGAGAACGAAAAGGATACTATCATGGAAGAAAACCTTGCGGCGGAGGAATCCTCTGTAATTGAGGAAACTGCGGACGGGGCCTGCTCTGATCAGGTATCGGAAGAGGAAACTCCTTCTGCACGGGCTGAGGCCGAAACGGCAGATGAAGCTCCTGCGGAAGAACCTCCGAAGAAAAAGCTGAACATCGAAGAGCTGGAAGGATTGAGGGGTGACGGTGAAGCCAAGTGGTATGTCGTCCACACTTATTCCGGCCACGAGAACAAGGTGAAAGTGAATATTGAGAAGATCGTTGAAAATCGGGGAATGCAGGATCTGATCCTTGACGTTGTTGTGCCGACAGAAGACCGGGTAGAGATTAAAAACGGACAACGGAAGATCAAAACCAGGAAAATGTTCCCTGGGTACGTTATTGTAAAAATGATTGTTACCAACGAATCTTGGTACCTGGTGAGAAACACCCAGGGCGTAACAGGTTTCGTAGGTCATGGCTCCGACCCGATCCCTCTTTCCACAGAAGAGGTGAGAAGAATGGGTATCGAGAAAATATACATCGATCTGGATGTGGAAGTGGGCGACAGTGTAAAGGTTATCAATGGACCATTCGAAAGCTTTATGGGAGTAGTAGAAGAGGTCAATATGGAAAAACAGACGCTGAAAGCTAGAATCTCCATGTTCGGACGAGATACGCCTGTGGAGCTTGACTTCGCACAGGTAGATAAAATCTAAGAGAAAGGAGAAACACAATGGCTAAGAAAGTTGAAGGTTATATCAAACTTCAGATTCCGGCCGGCAACGCAAATCCGGCTCCTCCAGTAGGACCTGCTCTGGGTCAGCACGGCGTTAACATTATGGACTTCTGTAAACAGTTCAACGCCAAAACTCAGGACCAGCCAGGCATGATCATTCCTGTAGTGATTACTGTTTATGCGGACAGATCGTTTTCGTTCATCTGCAAAACACCGCCTGCAGCAGTTCTGCTCAAGAAGGCCGCGGGACTTGACACTGCATCCGGTGAGCCTAACAAGAAAAAGGTGGCTACACTGACAACCGCACAGGTCGAAGAAATCGCAAAGACAAAGATGCCGGATCTTAATGCAGCAAGCCTTGAATCAGCTACAGAGATGATCAAGGGAACTGCAAGAAGCATGGGAATCGTAGTAGAAGACTAAGAGCGTGGGAGGCAGAATGCCGCTAATACCACAAGGAGGTTTAAGATGCCTAAAAGAGGTAAGAATTACAAAGAGTCATTAAAAGCATATGACAGACAGGCGGTATATGAAGTACCGGAAGCCATGGAGCTGGTTACTAAGACAGCCAAGGCAAAATTTGACGAAACTGTTGAAGTGCACATCAGACTTGGTGTAGACGGAAGACACGCTGACCAGCAGGTCAGAGGCGCTATCGTTCTCCCGCACGGAACAGGCAAAACAAAGAAAGTTTTGGTATTCGCAAAGGGACCGAAGGCAGCGGAAGCAGAAGCGGCAGGCGCTGATTTTGTGGGAGCTGAGGAAATGGCCCAGAGAATCCAGACAGAAAACTGGTTTGACTTTGATGTGGTTATCGCAACTCCTGACATGATGGGTGTTGTAGGACGTCTGGGTAAGATTTTAGGTCCTAAGGGCCTGATGCCGAACCCAAAATCCGGTACAGTTACAATGGATGTTGAAAAAGCCATCCAGGAAGTAAAAGCAGGTAAAGTGGAATATCGCCTTGACAAGAGCAACATTATCCACACACCGATCGGAAAGGCTTCCTTTGGAAAGGAAAAACTGGAAGATAACTTCAATGCGTTGCTGGAAGCTGTTATCAAAGCAAAACCTGCTGCAGCTAAAGGTCAGTATCTGAAGAGCGTAACGGTTGCTTCAAGTATGGGACCTGGAATCAAAGTCAACGCGCAGAAGCTTGGCTAAGATTTAAAACAAAATAAGAATAATAACCGTAGACAGCGGGGGCGAGTATGTTGATACGAGCTTAATCATCCCGCCGAGGTACAATATAAATGAATGTATATTGGCCTTGATTTGTCTTCGCAGATCAAGGCTTTTCATTTACGGCGTACCGCAAACCAAATCTCAGGAAAGGAGAGAAACGTATGTCAAAAGAAGCATGGCAGGAAAAACAGGTCATCATTGACGAGATAAAAGAAAAGCTGGAAAAAGCGCAGGCTGCCATAGTGATCGACTATATGGGAATCACAGTTGCGCAGGCTGACGAAATGAGAAGAAAGCTTCGTGAGGCAGATGTGGACTATACCGTCTACAAGAATACGCTGGCTAAGAGAGCTATCGAAGGCACTCCCTATGAGTCCCTGGGTCAGGCCCTGGAAGGACCCAGCGCATTCGCCATCAGCTACGACGATGCTACGGCTCCGGCCAGAGTCATCAATGGAGTGATCGAAGAATACAAAAAAATGGAATTCAAAGCAGGTGTCATTGAAGGTGAATTCTTTGATGCAGAAGGCGTAAAACAGATCGCCAAGATCCCGTCAAGGGAAAACCTGATCGCAAAGTTCATGGGAAGCATCCAGTCCCCGATCACCAACTTTGCACGTGTGCTTAACCAGATCGCTGAAAAAGGCGAAGGCGGAGCAGAAGCTGCACCGGCAGAAGAAGCTTAAGAGAAACAATTTAAACGAAAGTTTTATTATGAATCATTAAAATTTAATTGGAGGTAAATTAGAATGGCAAAATTAACAACAGCTGAATTTATTGAAGCTATAAAAGAAATGTCCGTACTGGAATTAAACGAGCTTGTAAAGGCTTGCGAAGAAGAATTTGGTGTGTCCGCAGCAGCAGGCGTTGTAGTAGCGGCAGCTGACGGAGCAGCAGCAGGCGGAGCAGAAGAACAGACTGAATTCACAGTTGTTCTGGCAGAAGTTGGCGGAGAAAAGATCAAGGTTATCAAGGCTGTAAGAGAAATCACCGGCCTGGGACTGAAGGAAGCAAAAGAGCTGGTTGACGGAGCTCCGTCCAACGTAAAAGAAGGCATTGAAAAGGCAGAAGCCGAAGCAATCAAGGGTCAGCTGGAAGAAGTTGGCGCAAAGGTAGAACTGAAATAAGCGCAGTTATGGACAATCTGGCAGGCGGGATGCGTTCCCGCCTGCTTTTGCGTATAAAAAATGCTGTTTTTTACAGAACGTTTCCCGGATCGCAGCCTGCTTCCAGAACCTGACTGGATCCTGGCGGGCTGGTCTAAATCTCGTGCCAAGGCTGATAGGGCCAAGGCCAGGCAGCTGATCAATCAAGCGGCGGCTTGAACAATGCGGCACATCAGGCAAAATCGGTTGCTGTAAAAATAAATATTCCTTATTTCTATGCGTCGCCTCCCCTCGCTGGGCTGCACCCGATCACGCCCCGCCTATCGGGCAAAATCCCCATCGCAAATGACCAAATCTATTCACCCGAAAGCAAAAAACTAGAAATTTCCAAAAATAATGTTGACAAATTGACACCTCCGTGATATCATATTAGACTGCCACGCAAATGTAATTTGTTAGAGATATAAGGAGTGATAAATATGCCAAAGCCAGTAAAATTAGGTAGAAAAGACCGTATGACATTTTCCAAGATCAATGAAGTCGCGGAAATGCCAAATCTGATCCAGATTCAAACGGATTCCTACGATTGGTTCATCAAAGAAGGCCTGCAGGAAGTCTTTGAGGACATATCCCCGATTAAGGATTATGCAGGAAATTTAGTGCTTGAATTTATCGACTATTCCTTAAACGATCCTCCCAAATACGAGCAGGAGGAATGTAAGGAACGCGATGTAACATATGCAGCTCCACTTAAAGTAAAAGTAAGATTAATCAATAAAGAAACAGGGGAAGTAAAAGAGCAGGAAGTATTCATGGGGGACTTCCCGCTGATGACCGAAAAAGGTACCTTCATCTATAACGGCGCCGAGCGAGTGGTGGTAACTCAGCTGGTGCGTTCTCCGGGACCTTATTATGCGGTAGAAATAGACAAGTCGGGTAAAAATCTATTCTCGACGACCATTATTCCAAACAGGGGGGCATGGCTTGAATATGAGACGGATTCCAATGAAATCATCTCAGTAAGAGTTGACCGTACCAGAAAACAGCCTGTCACAACACTCCTTCGAGCACTGGGGATGGGAAGCGATCAGGAGATTATTGATACCTTCGGAGAAGACACAAGACTTAGAAGAACCCTGGAAAAGGATGCGACTGACAGCTACGAAGAAGGTTTGAAAGAAATCTATAAAAAGCTCAGACCAGGAGAGCCGCCTACCGTGGAAAGCGCCGAGTCTCTGCTCAATTCCTTATTTTTTGACCCGAAACGATATGACCTTGCCAAAGTAGGCAGATATAAATACAATAAAAAACTGGGACTCTTCAACCGGATCGTGGATCGTGTCGCAGCAGAAGATGTGACAGACCCCAATACCGGTGAAATTCTGGTTGAAAAAGACCAGCGCATCGATGCACAGATGGCCCGCCAGATTGAAAACGCCGGCGTCCATCATATCTTCGCGTATGGAAACGATGAAGAGACCGTGACAAAAATAATCGGCAACCAGTTCGTCGACATCAGCACCTACGTGGAATTCGACCTTTCCGACACCAAGATTCCGGATAAGGTTTATTATCCGGTACTGATGGAAATACTCAGTGAAAACGAAGGAAGCGATGAAGCATCTCTTAAAGAAGCCCTGGTTTCCAGAAAGCATGACCTGTCGCCCAAGCATATTCTCATCGCCGATATCATCGCCTCAGTCAGCTATATCCTCAACCTGAACTATGGAATTGGAGAAGTTGATGACATCGACCATCTGGGCAACCGGAGACTGAGAACCGTGGGCGAACTGCTGCAAAATCAGTTCCGCATCGGTCTTGCCAGAATGGAGCGAACCGTTAAAGAGAGAATGACCACACAGGATATCGAAATCGCAACGCCTCAGGCGCTGATGAACATTCGTCCTGTGACGGCTTCCATCAAAGAATTTTTCGGAAGCTCCCAGCTATCCCAGTTTATGGACCAGACCAATCCGCTGGCCGAGCTGACACACAAGAGAAGACTGTCGGCTCTGGGTCCGGGAGGACTGTCCAGAGAGAGAGCCGGATTCGAAGTACGTGACGTACATCATTCCCATTATGGAAGAATGTGCCCCATCGAGACACCAGAAGGCCCTAACATTGGGCTGATTGGCTCCTTAACAACTTATGGAATTATCAATGAATATGGATTTATCGAAACTCCGTATCGTGTAGTAGATAAAGAGACAGGCCGTGTAACGGATGAAATCCATTACCTGACGGCCGATGATGAAGAAGATAAAATCGTAGCCCAGGCTAACGAACCGCTGGATTCAGAAGGACACTTCGTCAATCTGAAGGTAGCTTCCCGCGGTGTAGGCGGAGAAATCGACCTGATGCCGAGAGATCAAATCGACTATATGGACGTTTCGCCCAAGCAGGTTGTATCTGTGGCTACTGCGATGATCCCCTTCCTGGAAAACGATGACGCCAACCGGGCGCTGATGGGTTCCAACATGCAGCGTCAGGCTGTTCCGCTTCTGGTAACGGAAGCGCCGATCGTCGGAACCGGAATGGAGCACAAGGCTGCTAAGGATTCGGGTGTCGTACAGCTGGCTAAAAATTCCGGTACGGTAGAATTCGTCGATGCCGATAGAATCACCATCCGCAGGGATGACGGAAAAGGAACGGATAAATACACACTGCTTAAATTTAAACGTTCTAACCAGGGAACCTGCATTAACCAGAGACCGATTGTCTGTCACGGCGAACATGTAGAGGCCGGAGAAGTAATTGCCGACGGTCCTTCCACGGAAAACGGTGAAGTCGCACTGGGCAAAAACCTGCTGATCGGCTTCATGACTTGGGAAGGCTACAATTACGAGGATGCAATCATACTCAATGAAAGACTGATTATGGAGGATGTTCTCACATCCATCCATATTGAAGAATATGAATCCGAAGCCAGGGATACCAAGCTGGGACCGGAAGAGATCACCAGAGATATCCCCAATGTGGGCGAAGACGCGCTCAAGGACTTGGATGAAGAAGGCATTATCCGAATTGGTGCTGAAGTTAACGCATCCGATATTCTGGTTGGCAAAGTAACTCCAAAGGGAGAAACAGAGCTGACTGCGGAAGAAAGACTGCTGCGGGCTATTTTCGGAGAGAAAGCCAGAGAAGTTAGAGATACCTCGCTTCGTGTTCCTCACGGAGAGACTGGTATTGTAGTCGACGTAAAGATTTTCTCAAGAGAAAACGGCGATGAGCTGCCTCCAGGCGTAAACAAACTGGTGCGCTGCTATATTGCCACCAAGAGGAAGATCAACGTGGGAGACAAGATGGCCGGCCGCCACGGAAACAAAGGTGTTATTTCCAGAATCCTGCCGGAAGAAGATATGCCGTTTATGGAAAACGGCCAGTCCCTGCAGGTCATGCTCAACCCTCTGGGTGTACCTTCCCGAATGAACGTCGGACAGGTGCTGGAGGTTCATCTGGGATTGGCGGCCAAGAGAAAAGACTGGTATATCGCTACGCCGGTATTTGATGGAGCAAACGAAAAGGATATCATTCAGCTGTTGGATGAAGTCGGCGTTGATAAAAGCGGTAAACTGAAATTAAGAGACGGACGTACTGGCGAGCAGTTCGATAATCCGGTAACCGTGGGCTACATGTATATGCTGAAGCTTCACCATCTGGTAGACGACAAAATTCACGCCAGAAGTACAGGTCCGTATTCATTGGTTACCCAACAGCCTCTGGGAGGAAAAGCCCAGTTCGGCGGACAGCGTTTTGGGGAAATGGAAGTTTGGGCACTGGAAGCATACGGTGCTGCATATACTCTGCAGGAAATCCTTACGGTTAAGTCTGACGATATCGTAGGGCGTGTCAAGACCTATGAAGCAATCGTCAAGGGCGAGAACATTCCTGAACCGGGAATCCCCGAATCCTTTAAGGTTCTGATCAAAGAAATGCAGAGTCTGGGACTTGATGTAAAAGTTCTGACCGAGGACAACGAAGAGATTGAAATCAAGGAGGCGCCGGAGATGGAAGGTTTGTCCGCCATCGAAGATATTATCGACGCTGATCCTGATGTTGCCGACGAAGACGAAATCTTCGATGAAGGCGGTTTCTCAGAAGAGGGGCCGGACGATGACGATTTGGAGGATGACCTGGAAGACGACGTGCTGGCCGAAGATCCGGATGAACGGTTATAGGGAATAGGGAAGGAGAAGTGACCAATGAGTGAAAACAACAACTATGAGTTAAATAATTTTGAATCCCTGCAGATCGGCCTGGCTTCCACAGAGAAGATCCTGGAATGGTCGCACGGAGAGGTTACAAAACCTGAAACTATTAACTACAGGACCTTAAAGCCGGAGAAGGAAGGCCTTTTCTGCGAAAGGATATTTGGACCTCAAAAGGACTGGGAATGTCACTGCGGAAAGTACAAGAGGATTCGTTACAAAGGAATCGTCTGCGATCGATGCGGTGTTGAAGTTACAAAAGCAAAGGTTAGAAGAGAGCGGATGGGCCACATCAAGCTGGCCGCGCCGGTATCCCATATTTGGTACTTTAAGGGCATCCCGTCAAGAATGGGACTGGTTCTCGACATATCGCCGAGAAATCTGGAAAAGGTCCTGTACTTTGCCGCATATATTGTGCTCGATCCCGGTTCCACGGAATTCGCGTATAAAGAAGTGCTGACCGAACAGCAGTACAGAGAAGCAAAAGAGAAATACGGAAATGAATTCAAGGCTGCCATGGGCGCGGAAGCAGTAAGAGAGCTGCTGACCCATATCGACCTGGGAGAGTTGTCTGAAGAACTGCGGGGCAAGCTGAAGGACGCCACCGGACAGAAAAAAATCCGTATTGTAAGACGTCTGGAGGTTCTCGAAGCTCTGAGAGCATCCGGCAATAAACCGGAGTGGATGATCCTGGAAGTGATTCCCGTTATCCCGCCGGATCTGAGACCGATGGTTCAGCTGGACGGCGGCAGATTCGCCACCTCCGACCTGAACGATTTATATCGGAGAGTAATCAACCGTAACAATAGACTCAACCGTCTGCTGGAGCTGGGCGCGCCCGATATCATCGTGAGAAACGAAAAGAGAATGCTCCAGGAAGCGGTGGACGCCCTCATCGATAACGGCAGAAGAGGCCGGCCGGTAACAGGACCGGGATCCAGACCGCTCAAATCCCTGTCTGACATGCTCAAAGGAAAACAGGGACGTTTCAGACAGAACCTGCTGGGTAAGCGTGTCGACTACTCGGGCCGTTCCGTAATCGTAGTCGGACCGGAGCTGCGCTTCTGGCAGTGCGGTCTGCCTAAGAAGATGGCTCTGGAACTGTTCAAACCCTTCATCATGAAAAAGCTGGTGGAAAACGGTTACGCCCACAACATCAAGAGCGCCAAGAGAATGGTTGAAAAAGTAAGGCCGGAAGTGTGGGATGTGCTGGAAGGCGTCATCAAGGAACACCCGGTTATGCTCAACCGTGCTCCGACCCTTCACAGACTGGGTATCCAGGCCTTTGAGCCGGTGCTGGTGGAAGGAAAAGCTATTAAACTTCATCCGCTGGTATGTACAGCCTTCAACGCTGACTTTGACGGCGACCAGATGGCGGTACACGTACCTCTTTCTGTTGAAGCTCAGGCGGAAGCCAGATTCCTCATGCTCTCCGTGAACAACATTCTGGCGCCCAAGGATGGTTCTCCGATCACAACGCCGACGCAGGATATGATCCTGGGAAGCTACTACCTGACCCATCCTGGCGTGGATGAAAGAGACACGCCGGCCGAAAAGGGCGACGGAAAAGTATTTACCGACATCGACGAAATGTTGATGGCTTATCAGAATAAAGAAGTGGGGCTTCACGCCAAAGTAAAAGTCCGCATGTATAAGGACGAAGACGACAAGCGGGGCAAGCTGGTGGAATCCACGGTTGGAAGATTTATCTTCAACCAGGAAATTCCGCAGGACCTGGGCTTTGTCGATCGGGAAGCCGATCCTTATGCGCTGGAAATCGACTTCCTGTGCGATAAGAAAAAGCTGGGACAGATCATCGACCGCTGCTACCGGATCCACGGAAACACCGGGACGGCCATCATGCTGGACTATATCAAAGACATGGGCTTCCACTATTCCACAAGAGCAGCCATTACCATTGGTATTTCCGACATGGAGATCCCAGAAGCAAAACAGGGGATCATTGAAGAATCGGAAAAAATGGTTGACAAATATGAAAAAGCCTTCCGTAAAGGACTTGTTTCCAACCAGGAACGATATGAGAAGGTTATCGAGATTTGGAACAAGACGACCGACGATGTGGCCGACGCTCTGATGGACTCCCTGGGTTCTTTGAACAATCTGTTCATCATGGCCCATTCAGGAGCTCGAGGCAGCAAGAACCAGATCAGACAGATCGGCGGTATGCGTGGTCTGATGGCCAACGCCACAGGTAAAACCATCGAAATGCCGATCAAAGCCAACTTCCGTGAAGGGCTGTCCGTACTGGAATACTTTATTTCCTCCAACGGCGCCAGAAAGGGTCTGGCCGATACGGCGCTGAGAACGGCTGACTCCGGTTACCTGACAAGACGACTTGTTGACGTTTCCCATAACGTCATTGTCCGCGAATTTGACTGCGGCACAGACGAAGGTATCGAAGTAAGAGCCTTCACAGACGGCAAGGAAGTAATCGAATCGCTGAAACTGCGTATCATCGGCAGAACCTCGCTTACGGATATCTATCATCCGGAAACTGGCGTGATGCTGGTGGAGCAGAATGAAGAGATCACAGAAGATCAGGCACAGGCCATCGAAGATGCGGGCATCAAATCCGTAGCCATTCGTTCGGTAATGACCTGCCACAGCAAGACGGGAATCTGCGCCAAGTGCTACGGCCGCAACCTGGCCACCGGCGAAGCGGTTAATATCGGTGAGGCGGTCGGCATCACAGCCGCCCAGTCCATCGGAGAACCGGGTACCCAGCTGACCATGAGAACGTTCCACACTGGCGGTGTAGCGGGTTCCGACATTACCCACGGTCTGCCTAGAGTTGAGGAGCTGTTCGAAGCCAGAAAGCCGAAAGGTCTGGCCGAAATTTGCGAAGCGGACGGCACGGTGGTTTCCATCGAAGCCAGAAAAGACAACAAGACGCTGGTTAAAGTCCGCGGCGAAGAGGAACGGGAATATATCGTGCCTTACGGCGCCAGACTCAATGTGAAAGAAGGCGACTATGTGCTGGCAGGACAGAATATTACCAGAGGACCGCTGGATCCGAAGGATATCTTAAGGCTCAACGGCGTAGAGGGTGTATATCAGTACCTGCTCAAGGAAGTGCAGCGAGTGTATAAGCAACAGGGTGTAGATATCAACGACAAGCATGTAGAAGTAATCGTAAGTCAGATGCTTTCCAAGTGCAAGATCACCGATGCGGGTGAAACCAAGCTGCTCCCGGGAGGACAGTACAGCAAGCATGAGATCGAGGAGGCCAATGCGGCGCTTTCGGAGGATCAGGAACCGGCTAAATACGAAAGGATTCTTCTTGGTATTACCAAGGCCTCCTTGGCAACCAATTCCTTCCTGTCTGCGGCATCCTTCCAGGAAACCACAAGAGTGCTGACCGACGCGGCGATCAAGGGTAAAAACGATAAGCTGCTTGGTCTTAAGGAAAACGTTATCATTGGTAAACTTATCCCTGCGGGAACCGGTATGAAACGTTATAAGAATATCGACCTGGATTATGGTGTAAATACAGCTCTCATGGAGGCCTATACGGCGATGATGGCTGAGCAGGAAGAAGAGGATGATGATTTTCTGGCAGAAGCTCCGGAAATGGAGGCTGTAAGCCGTCAGCCGGAAATCGAAGTCGACGAAATTGAAGCCGATATCGAAGAAATCTTTGAGCTGGAGGATGATGCTGATCTGGAACTGGCAGATGCCGACGCAGAAGTAGCTCAGGCGCCGATTCAAGGAGAATCTTCCGAGATCATCGAGTTTGATGAAGAATAAAAAAGTTTCCTTCGGAAACGTTATTCGCGCTTCGCGCTCACTTTCACAAGGTAAACTTTTTTGAAATACAGGAAATGCTACGCAATGGATATTTTCTGTATTATAAAAAATATTTGAATTAAATTGACTTTTTGTGGAAACCTATGATAGAATTAACTTCGGTCTCGGGCTTGACAAAGCCCGAGATTCGAGTGCATAAAAAGATTTTAAGCTCAAATCGAGTTTGAAATAGACAAACAGGCTGCGGACAGCAGCGCAAGAAAGGAGAAAAGAATGCCTACTATCAACCAATTAGTACGTCAGGGCAGAACCAGCAGCGTGAAAAAGTCAACTGCACCGGCTCTGGGTAAGGGTATGAACTCCATTAGAAGAGTTCCGACCAACGTTAATTCACCTCAGAAAAGAGGCGTATGTACGTCTGTAAAGACCGTTACCCCGAAAAAGCCGAATTCAGCTCTTAGAAAAGTTGCAAGGGTTCGTCTTACGAATGGTATCGAAGTAACAGCCTATATTCCTGGTATCGGCCACAACCTGCAGGAACATAGTGTTGTACTCATCAGAGGCGGAAGAGTTAAGGACCTGCCAGGTGTAAGATATCACATCGTTCGCGGTACACTTGACACTGCTGGCGTAGCAGACAGAGGCAAAGCCCGTTCCAAATACGGCGCTAAACGCCCTAAGAAGTAGTAATCGGGAAATAAAGCGTGTTCTTGATCATAGATTTATGTATACGATGAAATCCATGCGCTCACTTAGTTCGCTGGGATTTCTAGCATAAACTTTGTCTTGCAGCTTGCTAACGCTTGCTGGACAGACTATTATGTCATGAGCGCCGCGGGAGTTTCGGCGGGATAAGGCTGATACTCTCGAGTACCGAAAGCACACTTGCCCGTTTTCAATTCGAGTATTCAGGAAAGCGGGGAGAGTAATTTTCCACGAGACCGTGGAAAGTGAAGTAATATGGCAAGGAGGGAAGAGAAGTGCCAAGAAAAGGAAACGTACCAAAGCGTGAAGTGCTTCCAGATCCAGTATACGGAAGTGTCGTTGTAGCAAAGCTGATCAACAGCATCATGTTAGACGGCAAAAAAGGAACAGCCCAGGCGATCGTTTACGGTGCCTTCAAACAGGTAGAAGAAACGACTGGCGAAAATCCATTGGAAGTATTTGAAAAAGCAATGAACAACATCATGCCGGTTCTGGAAGTAAAAGCCAGACGTGTCGGCGGTGCCAACTATCAGGTACCGGTAGAAGTAAGACCGGAAAGACGTCAGACCCTGGGACTGAGATGGCTGACAAAATACACCAGAGCCAGAGGCGAAAAGACGATGGCCGACAGACTGGCCAAAGAACTGATCGATGCATCCAATAATGCGGGCGCATCCGTGAAGAAAAAAGAAGATACGCATAAGATGGCAGAAGCCAATAAGGCCTTTGCTCACTACAGATGGTAATGCGTAAAAACAGGTAGAAGGGAGGATATGATGCCTAGAAGTTTTCCATTAGAAAAAACTAGAAATATTGGGATTATGGCGCACATTGACGCCGGTAAGACCACAACCACAGAACGAATTCTTTTCTATACAGGAAGAACGCACAAACTCGGCGAAACGCATGAAGGCGCCGCCACAATGGACTGGATGGAACAGGAACAGGAACGTGGTATCACTATCACCTCTGCTGCTACTACAGCACAATGGAAAGACGTTAGAATCAATATTATCGATACACCGGGACACGTGGACTTCACCGTTGAGGTAGAGCGATCCCTGCGAGTACTGGACGGAGCGGTTACTGTACTTTGCGCCAAGGGCGGGGTTGAGCCCCAGTCCGAAACTGTTTGGAGACAGGCGGAAAAGTACGGTGTTCCGAGAATGATCTTCGTCAACAAAATGGACATCATGGGAGCTGACTTTTTCAGAGTCGTAGACATGGTAAAAAACAGACTGAAGGCCAATGCAGTGCCTATTCAGCTGCCAATCGGTGCCCAGGAAGATTTTATTGGGATTATCGACTTAGTAGAGATGAAAGCAGAGATATACAAAGACGACTTAGGAAAGGAATTTGCTGTTGAGGAAATTCCGGAAGACCTGAAAGATACTGCTCAGGAATGGAGAGACAAGCTGGTGGAATCCGTTGCCGAAACGGATGAGGAGCTGATGATGAAATTCCTGGAGGGCGAAGAACTGACAAAGAAAGAAATCAAAGACGCCATCAGAGTGCAGACTCTGGCCGGCGAAATGATTCCTGTAACTTGCGGTTCCGCTTACAGAAACAAAGGTGTTCAGATGATGCTGGATGCTGTTGTGGATTATATGCCTTCTCCGCTGGACATTCCGCCGATCAAGGGAATTGTTCCAGGAAAAGAAGAGGAAGAAGAACGGCCTGCTGATGATAAAGGTCCGTTTTCTGCTCTGGCATTTAAGATCATGGCCGACCCGTTTGTGGGAAAACTGGCCTTCTTTAGAGTGTACTCCGGCAGTCTCAAAGCGGGCTCCCACATTTACAACTCAACGAAGGGCAAGAAAGAAAGAATTGGCAGAATCCTGCAGATGCACGCCAACAAGAGGGAAGAAATCGAAGAGGTTTATTCCGGAGACATTGCAGCTGCAGTAGGATTGAAAGATACTACGACAGGGGATACTCTGTGTGATGATAAACATGAGATCATCCTCGAATCTATGGAATTCCCCGATCCGGTAATTGAAATTGCCATTGAGCCGAAGACAAAGGCCGGTCAGGAAAAAATGGGTATCGCGCTTGCAAAGCTTGCGGAAGAAGACCCGACTTTCAAGACTTATACCAACGAAGATACCGGTCAGACCATCATCGCGGGTATGGGTGAACTTCACCTTGAAATCATCGTAGACAGACTGCTGCGTGAATTCAAAGTAGAGGCCAACGTAGGTAAGCCACAGGTATCCTACAAAGAAACGATTTCACAGCCTGCTGATGTTGACCATAAGTATGCGAAGCAGTCCGGCGGCCGTGGACAGTATGGACATGTTAAAATCAGAATTAACCCGAGAGAACCGGGCGAAGGCTTCGAGTTTACCAATGCAATTGTGGGCGGTGCGATTCCGAAGGAATACATCGGCAAAATTGAAGAAGGTATTAAGGAAGCGATGCAGACAGGTCCGATTGCCGGCTATCAGGTTGTTGACGTTGGCGTTGAACTTTATGATGGATCCTATCATGAAGTCGATTCCTCTGAAATGGCCTTCAAGATTGCCGCTTCCATGGCATTCAGAGAAGCCTGCAAGAAAGCGAAACCTGTACTCCTTGAGCCGATTTTCAAAGTTGAGGTTACAGTTCCGGATGAATACATGGGCGACGTAATCGGAGACATCAGTTCAAGAAGAGGCAGAATCGAAGGGTCTGACATGAACAACGGCGCAGTTGCGGTAAGAGGTTATGTGCCCCTTTCCGAAATGTTCGGTTATGCGACAGACCTGCGTTCAAAGACACAGGGCAGAGGCGTTTATGTTATGCAGTTCGACCACTTTGAGAAACTGCCCGATAACTTGGTGGAATCCATCAATAAATAACCTTTCTTCCACGAAAACGGCATGGCCGTGGGAAGAAGGGATTGCGATCCGCCAGGTGCGGGTCGAGAGAAAGGAGAATAAAAATGGCAAAGGCAAAGTTTGAAAGAAACAAACCACATATCAATATCGGAACCATTGGACACGTAGACCATGGTAAG